>CAZIZR010000003.1:0-194361 GCA_964543865.1 uncultured Chloracidobacterium sp. | reverse complement strand
CTACGGACAGATCTTTGATCTCATCAACGAGATGATCTATAAGAATTTTGCCAACTCGCACTCGACGATCGGCTCGATGGAGCATCTCGACGCGGCATCGGTCGAGGACGTGCAGGAATTTTTCCGTATCTATTACGCACCAAATAACGCTGTGCTTGTGCTGTCAGGTGCATTTGAAACCGACGAGGCAAAGCAACTGATCGAGACATATTTTGGAGATATCGCGTCACAGGCTCTGCCGCCGGAGCTTGATGTGAGTGAACCCGTAGAGGTTGCGGCAAACTACCGCGAATGGCAAGATCCGCTTGCTCCTTTCCCTGCTTTTCTCATCGGTTGGAAGATACCAAAACGTCGCACACCGGAATTTAACGCTCTGTATCTTGCCGGCAAAGTGCTGTATGATGGCGACAGCTCGCGGCTGTATCAAAAGCTTGTAAAAGGTGAGGAATCGGTCATTCAGCTATTTGGTTTTACCGACGAGCGACGTGGCCCATCGAGCATCTTTGTCGGTGCGATCCCCAAACCGGATAAAGATCTGAGTAAGATCCGCGAGACAATAATGCAAGAGATCCAAGACCTTGCGGCTCACGGCCCGACCGCCGAGGAGATGGAAAAGATCGAAAACCAGCTAATTAACGACGCGGTCCGTATGCGTCAGTCGTCGATGTCGCGGGCACAGGCAATTGCAGAATACGCTCTTTACGACGGCGATCCGACATTGATAAACACCGATCTCGATACGCTGCTCGCTATCACCGCCGATCAGATCCGTAACGCCGTCGGCGTGTATCTCAACACTGAAAACCGTTCGCTGCTCGATGTTGTCCCCGCCGGACAGGGTTAAGGATTTAGTCCACAGATGCACACAGATAAACACAGATAAAAAAAATCAGCTCGACACATCTTATCTGTGTCTATCCGTGTTCATCTGTGGTTGATTACTTTTTATGACACCAGAATTACGAAGATCAGCACCTGAGCCGCTTGCTCCGACATCGTTTGACATACCGAAACCGTTTCAGACGACGCTTGCCAACGGCCTCCGCGTAGTTATTTTTGAAGAGGACCGTTTGCCGCTCGTCAGTATGCGGCTCGCGTTTCAGACAGGGGATATCAACGATCCTTCGGATGCAAAGGGCATCACTTCGGCAATGGTATCGATGTTGACCGAAGGCACGGAAAACTACACCAGCCTGCAGCTTGCGGAAAAGGTCGAGCGGCTTGGTGCGAGCATCGGTGCGAATGCGTCGGACGATTTTACGATCGTCTCGGCTTCGTCGCTTTCGCTTTATTGTTCAGAAATACTCGGCCTGCTTGCCGAGGTTGTGTTGCGTCCGGTTTTTCCCGAGGACGAACTAGATCTGTATCGCCGCAACACGATCGAGAGTCTTAAGTTTCAACGTTCGCAGCCCGGCTTTCTCGCTAGCGAACAGGCCGCCAGACTTGTCTATGGCACGCATCCCTATGCGACGGTGTCGCCAAGTGCTGCCGATATCGAAAAGCTTGATCGCAATAATATTGCAAAGTTTCACGCGGAAAAATTTATCCCAAACAACGCAATGCTCATCGTCGTCGGCGATGTGGAGCGGGACGAATTTGTTGCCGAGTTGGATCAGCATTTTGGTGACTGGCAGCAGGGAACTGTTGCGGAGGAACGTTTCGACACACCGCCGATGCGGGATGCCCGCAGCCTGACCATAGTTGACAGGCCCGGTTCGGCACAGTCAAATATCGTCATTACAAATCTCGGCATCGACCGTAATGATCCTGATTATTTCCCGATGTTGGTGATGAATCAGGTCCTCGGCGCGGGTGCTTCGTCGCGTGTATTTATGAATCTGCGGGAAGAAAAAGGCTATACATATGGTGCCTACACCCGGCTAAATACCCGACAGCTTGCGGGCGATATCGAGGCGACCGCAGAGGTCCGCAACGAGGTAACGGGAGATTCGCTCAAGGAATTTTTCTACGAACTCGGACGGATTCGCGATGAAAAAGTCGGCGACGAAGAGCTTGCGGATGCCAAGAATTTTCTCACCGGCGTTTTCCCGCTGCGTGCCGAGACCCAAGAGGGGCTGACCAATCTGATCGTCAACCAGAATCTCTACGGCCTTCCCGAAGATTATCTACAAACTTATCGCGACAATGTAAGCGCCGTGACAGCGGACGATGTCCAACGTGTCGCGGTCAAATACGTCCGCCCCAACGAGATGGCGATAGTGATAGTCGGCGATGCCGACGAAGTTTTGCCGCAGGCGAAAGACTACGCTGCGACGGGCGAGATCTTCGACACAGAAGGAAATAGGAAATAAGAATTGCCCACGAAATGCACGAAAGACACTAAAAAGGAAAAACTTTCTTTTTTTGTGAGTTTCGCGTATTTCGTGGGCAAAATATCTTACATAGGTTCGATGAATTGGATGATCGCGAAATCCGCTCCTGACGGATCGGCGACCATTGCCATGCGGCCGACGCCCGGAGCATCAAACGGTGGGACACGAATGCTGCCTCCGTTTTCGGTAATGCTCGCGACGGTCTCATCGGCATTTGCTACAGCAATATATGTTGCCCAGTGCGACGGAGCATCACCCCAATCGTCGCCTTGCATTGGCATCATTCCGCCGTACGCTACTCCATCAACGACAACTTCTTTATAATCCATCGGCGACACTTTTGTCTGTGGCAATTCCCAGCCAAAGAGCTTTGTGTAAAATTCCATCGCCGCTCCGAGGTCCTTTGTTCTCAATTCACGCCAGCATATTTCGCCGGGGCTCGGTATGTTAAATTCAGCCATTGTGCCCTCCTGATGCCATCTTAAATGTTGCAAACATCGCTCCGGTCGGATCCGCGATCACGGCAAAGCGTCCCGTATTTGGAATATCCATTGGTTGTCTGATGATCGCGCCGCCAAGCTCAACAGCTTGGCGCGCATTTTCATCGACATCAGCGACGGCGATGTAAGTCAAAAAATGCGGCGGCGGCAGAGGCTCGCCATCCTGACACATCTCAGGTGTGATCTCATACAGCCCGCCGGACGGGTAATCGCTGCCGGTCGAGTATTCGTGATATGCAAATGCGCCATCTGTCGCATTGCTATCTTTAAAGGTCCAGCCAAATACGTTTGTGTAAAACGCTTTGCATTTTGCGGCATCGTTGCTTGCGATCTCGGTCCAGCAAAAACTGCCGGGTTCCGGTCCTGCAAAACCAGTTGCTTCTTGTGACATAGAGGGGTTCTCCTTATTAAAAAATGTGAAATTATCTTAGTCCAATATCAGCTATTACGCACGTTTGTGGGAAATGTTTTATGTGGGAGAAAAATGAGGGTTTTGAGTTGTGACTGCGGGAGCGGCCGCTCATGGAGACGAAGCGGATGGCTTATTATCACAACTCAAAACACCGGTTAGCAGGGAACCTAGCTTACCCGACGCGGCGCATCGGCGTCACGGTATTTCTCTGCAGATTTTGTAGATGTTCGATCAGGTCAGACGCCGCACGTTTTGAAAGCTCACCCACGCCGCATCGCATCATTTGCGAACACTCTGCCTCCGCGTCGAGGTTGGCTTCACGTGCGATAGCTCGTATCATGCCGAGCTGTTTGCCCGTGACCATATCGCCGAGGCTTTTTGCGATCGGATCAGCCGCCGCTTTTGGCTCAAACACCTGTGGTTCGTCAGTCTGTTCGATAGCATCAAATTCTTTCTTATAAAGTTCGCGGGCGATGCCAAATTTTACTGCCGCACGCTTCAGCGCGTCGTGCTCGGCTTTCTTGATGCCCGTTTCGCTGATCGCTTTTCCTGTGCCGATGCCTTCGCGGGTGACGCCGTCGATTGTTATCGCGACCGTTACCGTGACGATGTCGCCGATCGAGCGAATGTCTTTTACCGTGTGTGCCCAGTTTGGAGCATTGTCGTCGAGAACGTCGGCCACGGTGTGCCATTCGACATATTCGACCATATGGACATGCCCGTCACGGTCGCGGCGACCGGCACGCTGGCGGATCAGATTTGGGTCGACTGTCTTGCGAAGCTCTTTCAGAGTCGTCGAAAAATCGAGCACATTATTTGTGATCTCTGCCGAAAATAAATTTTCCGTGGTTTCCGTCTGTGGCGTTTCGTTAATAGTGTTGCGTTTCATTTTTTAATCTCCTGTGTTCGTTACCGGATCGGTTGAATGCCTGCAATGTTTAAACCGACTCGTCTGAAGTGCCGATATTTACTGGTGTCTGCCGATCCCTGTTCGCCGCGTGTCAGACCACACGACTCAGTTATTAGTTATCAAAGATGCTATGTTTTTACTCAAGACGTTGCATCTATGAAACAAGGTATCAGAATAGTTTATTTGTTGCAAGTGCGAAACAAAGTGTTGCATTTAAAAAAATGATGTGATATGTTTTATCTGTGAAATGCAAAGTGTATCTATGACACGATAAATTCATGGAGAAAAAGGAGAATTATGGGATTCAAAAATGAAAGTTTGATTAACACCGTAGAACTTGGAAAGGCTATCAAACGCCGTCGCGAAGAATTGAGGCTCAGCCTGCGTGACGTAGCGGATGTGACCGAGGTTTCGGCATCGACGCTCTCGCGTATCGAGAACGGAACAGGCCGCCCGGACGCGGACAACATCGCTCGTCTGACACAGTGGCTGGATATGCCGGTCGATCGTTTGATGAAACACTCAAGTGCGAACATCGAACCGGTCATCTATTACCCGCACGAAGCGACCGCCGATATCGTCGAAGCTCACCTGCGTGCCGACAAGAACCTAACGCCCGAGACGGCTAACGCTTTGTCAGAGCTTTTCCGCGTCGCATATCAGCAATTCAGCGGCTCGACCAACAAAAAATAAGAATTAGATAAGATCATTATCAAACCACGAACATAATATGACGCACACACAAGACAAAACTTTTAGCATTGCTCGCGGATACGGATCGGACACGATGATCGTGTTGTTCTTTTTGGCAGTCGAATACGGACGTGCCGTCCAGGCTTATTCGATGGACGGGCTTTTGATGGGAATTACGATGACGATGATGCTCGCGTTGCCATATTTTCTGCCCTCAACTACGGCTCGCCCGACATTTTCTAACTGGATACTTGCCCGCGGCGGATTTGCCTTATTGGGGATGATCTTCGGCGTTGCTCTAAATCAGAGTACGGGCTCGATCTTGCCCGAAACGATGCGATACGTGCCTATGACATTCTTGATCCTGGCGTCAATGGTCAGCTGCTACATTCAGTTTTACAGCCTGATGAAACTCCGCTTGGCAAAATAGGCAAAAGGCGCCAAGCGAGAGGTAAAAAAAGGATCCGCGCGTGTTTCGGGAACATGCGCGGATCTTTTTTGTTATTAAAATGCCTAATTACTCTCAACAAAAGCATGGACTGGTTCGGCCACCAGACCGTGAATAGCCCGGACCTGCGTTACGAGATCCGCATATTGTGCCGGAGTCAACGCCTGTGCTCCGTCGCAAAGGGCCTGCTCCGGATGCGGATGGACCTCGATTATCAACCCGTCTGCGCCGACCGCAACACCAGCCCTAGCAAGCGGCGTGACCATATAATTATGTCCGGTGCCGTGCGAAGGGTCGACGATGATCGGAAGATGCGTTAAACGGTGGACGGCCGGTACGATCGACAGATCGATGGTGTTCCGGGCGTGGTCGGCAAAGGTGCGGATACCTCGTTCGCAAAGGATGACATCGTAATTGCCTTCCGACATAATGTATTCGGCGGCGAGCAGCAGTTCATCAAGCGTTGCTGACAATCCGCGTTTTAGCAGGACCGGTTTTTTTGTTTGACCAGCGTAACGCAGTAGCGAAAAATTTTGCATATTGCGGGCACCGATCTGTATGCAGTCGCCGTATTGGGCAACAGCATCGACGCCGTGTTCGTCCATTGCTTCGGTAACGATATTTAGGCCAAATTGGTCACGAACCTCAGCCAGCATCTTCAATCCGTCAACGCCAAGCCCTTGGAAAGCATACGGCGATGTGCGGGGTTTGAACGCACCACCCCGAAAAAATCGAGCACCGCTCGCTGCAACCGCCTCAGCCGCAGCAAATACTTGATCGTGATTTTCGAGTGCGCAAGGCCCCGCAATTATCGCTAATTCGCTGCCGCCAATGGTTGCGTTGCCGACCGTGATGACCGACTTTTCGGGACGAAGTTCTTTGGAAATGAGTTTATACGGTTTGGTGACGCGGATCGCGTCGGCGACGCCGGGCAAGTTCTCAAAATGAGCCGGATCTATCGAACCTTTGTTACCCGTCACGCCGATCGCGGTGCGGTTTTCGCCCGGTAGCGTGTGCCCGCGAAACCCAAGTGTCTCGATCACTTCAAGAACCTTATCTACATCCGACGCCAGCGCGTCCGGTTTCATTACGATCAGCATAAGTAAATAAACCCCTAAGGGTGCAAAACTTTAACTTTAGTTTTCAGCACCGTTTTTTGCAACTTGCGGCAATAATTGTCCGAGAAAAGCCTCTACATTCGATACCGCATCATAAGGCGAATCTGCCTTTTCGATCTCTGCGACGATGGCCGAACCAACGACCGCCGCGTCAGCAAATCGCCAGACGTCTTCTATCTGTTTCTCCGTCGAAATCCCAAACCCGACCGCTATCGGCAGATCGGTAAATTGCCTTGCCCGCTCGACTAATTTCTCAGCCGCCGAACTTGTCGTTTCCTGTGCTCCGGTAACTCCCGCACGTGAGACTGCGTAAATAAATCCTCGAGCATTCTCGCAGATGATTTTTAGCCGAGTGTCAGTGGTCGTAGGAGCGATCAGTGAGATAAGGTCGATATTTTTTGCGACCAGGCTTGTCGATATATTTGTCGCCTCGTCCTCAATAACATCGGTCAGTAGCAACCCGTCAATTCCGGCGTCAGCGACGGCGGCGCAAAATTTGTCGATACCAAAACGCATTATCGGGTTGTAATAGCTAAACAAGACTACAGGCACATCACTCTGTTTTCTAAACTCTTTTCCGAGGTTCAACACATCTTGCAATGTCGTGCCGCCGTCCAGAGCCCTTTGCGACGAACGCTGTATAGTAGGGCCGTCGGCCATCGGGTCACTAAACGGCACACCGAGTTCGATCACATCGGCGCCCATTTCAGCAAGCTTCAAAATGATCGAAAGCGAAGTGTCGAGATCGGGATCTCCTGCAGTCACAAAAGGAATGAAACCTTTGTGCTCGCTTTTCAGTTTTTGCGTAATTCGGCTCATTAGCTTCCCAGCACCTCTCGAACAGTATTAATATCCTTATCGCCGCGTCCGGAAAGATTAGCGATCATGATCTGATCTCGGGATAGCACCGGAGCAATTTTAATCGCGTGAGCTATCGCGTGTGACGATTCTAGAGCCGGGATTATTCCTTCGGTCTCTGACAGTGTTTTGAAAGCCGATAATGCTTCATCGTCGTTGGCTGAAACGTATTCAATTCGACCACTATCGTGCAAAAATGCATGTTCCGGGCCGATCGAGGCGTAATCAAGACCAGCAGAAACAGAATGTGTTAGAGCGATCTGACCGTCATCATCCTGCAATAGATAGCTTTTTGTGCCTTGCAGCACGCCGACATTGCCGCCGTCCATAAATCTCGCGGCATGTTCGCCGATACTGTTTCCCCGCCCGCCTGCTTCGACCCCGATCATCTTTACGTCGTCGTTCAAAAACTCATGAAACAGTCCGATCGAATTAGATCCGCCGCCGACGCAGGCAACGAGAACATCAGGCAAACGGCCTGCCTGTTCTAATATCTGTTCGCGAGCTTCACTGCCGATCACAGATTGAAAATCACGCACCATCAAAGGATAAGGATGCGGCCCGAGTGCCGAGCCAAGCAGGTAATATGTGGTCTCAACATTAGTCACCCAATCGCGAAGTGCCTCATTTATAGCGTCCTTTAACGTCCGCGAACCCGAATCAACCGCGCGAACCTCAGCACCGAGCAGCCGCATCCGAAATACATTGACCTCTTGCCGACGCATGTCTTCGGTGCCCATATAAACGACGCATTCGAGTCCGAACAGGGCACAGACCGTTGCTGTGGCAACACCGTGCTGCCCTGCACCGGTCTCGGCGATTATCCGCTTTTTCCCCATTTTTCGAGCAAGCAGGACCTGGCCAATGCAGTTGTTTATTTTGTGTGCACCAGTGTGATTTAGATCCTCGCGTTTGAGATAGATCCTTGCACCGCCAAGTGTTTCCGTGAGCCGCTTTGCGTAATACAACGGCGACGGGCGGCCGACATAATTTTTGAGCAGATCGTGAAATTCCGCCTGAAACGCAGCATCGTCACGAACGCCATAATATGCCGTCGTCAGCTCATCGAGCGGAGCAACAAGCGTTTCGGGAACAAAACGCCCGCCAAATTCGCCCCAATAACCTTTTTCGTCCGGCTCGTAATTCATATTGCTTCCTTAGCCGCTTTGATAAACGCCGCGACCTTTTTCGGGTCTTTCTTGCCGGGCGACGATTCAACGCCACTTGCGACATCGACCGCATATGGTTGCACGATCTTTATCGCCTCTGCGACGTTTTCCGGAGTCAGCCCGCCGGCAAGATATAGTTCGTCAACGATTTCTGCGACCTGTCCGGCGATGGTCCAATCAATAGTTTTCCCGGTGCCGCCGCGCTCATTATTTGAAAATGCATCTAGCAATATTGCGTCAGCCTTGTATTTCAAAACATCGTTTGGCTCAAAATTTGTTTCGACCCTTATTGCTTTAATTATTTGCGAATCTGTTTGTGCCCGCAGCTTTTCAATAAACTCAGGAGTTTCGTCACCGTGAAGTTGGATAGCATCAAGCCCGACTATGCCCGCTGCATCAACAATTTCCTTAGTCGAGGCATTTACAAAAACGCCGATCCTAAATACTGGGACAGTCAGTCGTTCACAGATCGATTCAGCCTCCAGTGGCGAAATATATCTTTTGCTACCCGTATAGAAATTAAAACCTATGGCATCTGCACCTTTCTCGACAGCATATAGTGCGTCAGGGAATCCGGTGATTCCGCATATCTTGACCTTTACTCTATCTTTCTCAGACCGCTCTGTGTGCTTTGTGGCCAAAACCTCTTTCTTTTCATCCTTTAATCGTGTCACCAAATACCAAACAATAAATATATTTAGTGCCAATATGCCGATCCGCACCCAAGTGAACCGCTCATAGATCTCGTATAACTCGAGCGGTATAAACAGGGAAGTCGCGATCGCGGTTAGGTATTCGGCCCAGCGTTTTTGCAGCCACAGACCAACGCCTTCGGTAAAGAGCAGACACGAATAGCCAAACGCGACGCCGCTAATTTGCATCAATTGCGTATCTCCGACACCCGAGAGTTTTTCCATCGTGGCTTGAACGTATCTGTTTGCGAGATCGATACCATGACGCGTAACAAAATCTGTTGCCCAAGCCTCGACATCGCGACCGAGCAGTGTGAGCAGTTTGATGCCGACGGCGACGAGGATCAGCCCCTTGACAACCTTGGTTATCGAGATAAAGTGGATCGTCCACGTGCGTTCACGCGGCGTCTGATCTTTGTATCTTAAATGCGGTTTGTTCAGATCAAACCTCCTAGAGTTTCGACAATATTTGGGCTTCGCATCAAGGTTTCGCCGATCAGAAAACCGTCATATCCTAGACCTCGAAGCTCATGGATCTCGTCGCGGGTCGTTATGCCGCTTTCGGCGATCATCAGGACGCCATTCGGACGCCGTTCGATAAGCTGCCGCGAAGTATCGAGTGAAACTTCGAGAGAGTGCAGATCGCGGTTGTTTACGCCGATGATGCCGGCTCCGATCTCGATCGCTGTGTTAAGTTCGCGAGCATCGTGGACCTCGACCAACACATCAAGCCCATATTGCACCGCTGTTTTATGCAGCACACGTAACTCATCGACATCCATAGCCGCCACGATCAGAAGTATCGCCGACGCACCCGCGGCGGCGGCCTCGATGATCTGATAGTCATCGACAATGAAATCCTTTCGCAATACCGGCAGATCGACAGATCCTGTGACCGAGACCAGATCGGATATCGAGCCGTCAAAATGATTTGGTTCTGTCAAAACGGAGATGGCGGCTGCACAACCTACGGCATAGAGTTTGGCTGTTTGAACTACATCGACCTCAGATCTTATCACTCCTTCTGACGGCGAAGACCGCTTGATCTCGGCAATAATATTTACGCTTTCCGGCCGAGAAATGGCTTTACGAAATCTGCCAGATTCATTCTGCGACGCGGCCATCTCAGCTACTTTTTTTAGCTTTGACGAGTAACTGCTCGTCTGAGCCATAGCAACACGTTGCCGTGTTTCCGCAACCACTCTTTGTAGAAATGTCTCGCTCAATCTCCAGCTCCCCCTGTCAGCTTCATAAGTTTTTGTAAAGCTTGACCGCTGCGAATACTTTCCTCGGCTTGTGCATACGCATCAGGCAAAGTTGCCGCGTTGCCAGTGACAAATATCGCCACCGCAGCGTTTATCAATACCAACCGCTCAGTGTCGCGGTCTTTCATTTTATTTTGCAGAATGTCGCTGATCATCATCGCACTCTGCACGGCGGTGCACTTTGACGGTATATCTTTGCCAAGCGTGAAAACCTCAAGATCGGCCGCCGTGATCTCAAAAATATTCACATTTTCACCCTCGACTTCCGCCACGAGCGTCGTCCCTTTTAATGCGATCTCGTCCAGACCATTTTCCCCATAAACGATCCACGACCGCTGTGTTCCAAGCCTCGCCAAAACACTCGCCGTGCTCTCAAGCAGATGCTTGTCATACACTCCGATTACGCTGTGTGGTACCAACGCCGGATTGCAGAGCGGGCCGAGATTGTTAAAGATCGTCGGCCTGTCAACCGCACGGCGCGCCTTTGCAAGCGTAGGCGACAGTGAATGAAACCTCGGGGCGAACATAAAACAGATCCCATGTTCATTAATGTTTCGCTGCGAAACAGACGGATCGACATCGACCTCGACGCCCAACTCAGAAAGCACATCAGAGCTGCCCGAACTGCTTGTTGCTGCTCGATTTCCATGTTTTGCGACGGTTACGCCCGCACCTGCAATAACGAATGCAGCGGCAGTCGAGACATTAAAAGATTTCGAACTGCTAGCGCCCGTACCGACAATATCCACGAAAGTCTCATGTCGCGATGTGATCCGTTTCATGCGGCTTCGCATCAGCGAAGCAAATGCAAAAAGCTCGTCTTCGGTCGTACCTTTCTCATTCCAGACTGTCAGCACATCAGCAAGCAACCGTTCATCATCGTGGCCTATAAGCGCGTCAAAAAGAGTCTCTGCCTCGTCGGACGGTACGTCAGCGCCGAGCGTAAATTCTTCGAGATAATGTTCTAGTATCCTGTCGTTCATCTACACTGAGCCGCCCTCGGCGATCTCTATTGCTTTTAATAAAACCTTTGCCTTGTTCACCGTTTCTTCAAACTCTAGCTCCGGTACGGAATCCGCAACAATTCCCGCTCCTGCTTGTATCTTTGCAACGCCGTTCTCGAGCACCAGCGTGCGGATCGCGATGCAGGTATCCATATTGCCCGCGTAATCAAAATATCCGATGGCTCCTGCATAAACACCCCGTGGAGTCGGTTCAAGTCGGCGAATAATCTCGATCGCACGCACCTTTGGGGCGCCCGAAACCGTTCCCGCAGGGAAGCACGCCGCAAGAGCGTCAAATCGATCAGAGCCCTTTCTAAGTTTGGCAGAAAGGGAACTGACGAGATGCTGGACGTGCGAATATTTCTCGACGCTCATCAACGTATCAACGTTAACACTGCCGTATTCAGCAACGCGGCCGAGGTCGTTGCGGCCGAGATCAACGAGCATCAGATGTTCGGCAACCTCTTTTTTATCTATCCGCATTTCTTCTGCGAGGGCATCGTCCTCAGCCGCTGTTCTGCCTCGCGGCCGCGTTCCGGCGATCGGGTGATACTCGAGGCGGTCATTTTCACAGCGAACAAGCATTTCGGGTGATGCACCGACGATGGCTTTATCTTCAAATTGCAGCAAAAACATATACGGCGACGGATTTATCGAGCGGATCGCACGATATATCGCTACTGGCGACGCAATTGTCTGCTTTGTAAAGCATTGTGACAGTACTACTTGATAAGCCTCGCCTGCATTTATGAGTTCTTTTATTTCCGTGACCGCCGATTCAAAATCTTCGCGTTTCCAGTTAGACGAAACGTCCCCATTCATTGTCCTGTTGGTATTTAGCGGAATGTGCAGATCGCCATGTTCTAACCGCTCTTTGATCTCTCGATTTCGTTCTCTCGCAGCGTTATTAAGTTTTTGCAGATCGTCTTCGTCTTCAGCTTCGTCCGTGAAAACAAGCGAGATGATCCTGATGACCTGTTTTGCGTGGTCAAACGCCACGGTCGAGCGGAAAAACATAAAAGCCGCGTCTTTTGCTGGGGTATTCTTATCTCGCAGCGACGGCTCAAAACATTCTGAGCAATCGAACCCGAGATAACCTATAGCACCGCCTATGAAAGAGGGCAGGTCGGGATCAGACACAGCATGTAACTCCGCAAAATGTCTTTTCAAAAACTCAAACGTATCTTCGCCGCCCGCGTCTAAGACTGTTTCCGGATTCGCTCCGATAAATGAATATCTCGCAAGACTCTTACCGCCCTCGACCGATTCGAGCAGAAAGGAGTTTTTCATATTTGCAGACAGTTTTAGATACACGCTCAACGGCGTTAACAGATCGGCAGGCATAGTCTCGACGACCGGCACGACGTTAATTCTTATTTTATTTGCTCCCGATGAAATCACTTTGTTTTTTCTGTGTCCTCTGCCGTGAAAAGAAAAACGCCGCTCGAAGCTATTTCGAACGGCGTCTGGTAAAACGGTTTTCGATCCCTGTTAAAGATCCATCAAATCAAAACCCAACCTGCGCCGCTGATCGCCACCAACCTAAGTCAGTTCGCCAATCAGCAGTCGTTTGGATGTTTGCTTGAACAAAATTCATTACAGAGGTTTTATCAGATAACGAAAGGCCGTGTCAACCTACATCTTGTCCGGTACTTCGATCCCAAGAGTATCTAGGGCTGAGGTCAAGGCACGTCTGGCCATGTCAGCGACGACGATCAACAGAGCGCGTTTGGTGTCATCCGCCTCGATCAAGATCTTGTGGTTGTGATAGAACAGATTAAATGCCTTAGCAAGCGTAAACGTATATTTTGCAAGAATTGCGGGTTCGTTAGAGTTTGCCGCTGCCTCGACAGTTTCCTCTAAGCGGGCCGCCAAAACCGCCATTGCCCAGATGTCGTTGCCCGTTTCGGCAGAAAGTATGGTTTCAACGCCGCCAAGATCGGCTATCCGCGAACGGCATGCGTCAATATTGTCATTTTCAGACAATTTGCGAAAGATCGAATTTGCTCTGACTGCTGAATATTGACAAAAACAGCCTGTTTCGCCCTCAAAAGACAGAGCCTCTTTGAAATCGAATACGATCACTGTATTTCGCGTAAATTTAAGCAGAAAATACCGCAGGGCACCGACCGCAAGCTGGTGTGCGATGCGTCGTTTTACTTCGTCGGTCGAATCGGCATGGCGAGCCTCGACCTCAGCTAGGGCATTTGCTTCGAGGCGGTCGATCAGGTCGTCGGCCTTTACGCCAAGGCCCTTGCGGCCGCTCATTTCAATGAAAGGGCGTTTGCGGTCCTCGTCGGAGAGCTTGAATCCAAGTTCCTCCGCAGCAGCGGGCGACAACGCGACCATCTCGTAAGACAGATGAATACTCGCCTTTTCCCCTCGTTCGGGTGATATCGCCGCAACTCCTTTACGTACAATATCTTGCGGATACGATTGACGCGAATCGATCACATTATAGGTCGTTTCTCCACCGCCAAACGCAGGATGTTCATTCGAATTATCATCAGCGGTCGTTATCCAAACATCCTGTCCGCTTTTGTAATTGTGAAAATGCTTGTAGTTGAAATCAAGGCCGAGAATACCAAGTTTCCACATCTGATATGCGATATCTTTACCGGTGTAAGTAACTGTCCCGTTTGACCTTACGAGGATCTTGTCGCCCTCGTTATCTTCGTTGCCGGTATGTTCCTCGAATGGCATTACCCAACATCCGGCCTGTTTGCCTTCGGACTCATAATGGATCACACCGAGCTGCTTCATCTGCTCAAATGCTTTATCCCAAAAATGCAGATGTAATATCTCGGATTCACGCGGGAGCAGGTCGTATCTGATCGAAAGCCGTTCCATCGTGTCGAGTATGCACTCGACGTTGCGAGTTGCGACATAATCTGCCAACTTCGCGGTTGGGTTGCCGCCTTCTTCAACAAGATGCAAGACCTCTGCACGTTTTTCCTTTAATTCTTCGTTTGTTTGATACTCAACGCCGACCTTTGTATAGAGATCCCAGCAGTAATAATCAAAGCTAATGCCATCCAACGTAAGCTGTGTATCCAGAGCCTTTATGTCGTCTAAGCTCATCTGCTGGATGAACAAAAAGCCGACTACAGCATCGGCGACCTGAACGCCGGTGTTGTCGATATAATTCTGCACTTCGACCCGTTTTCCGGTTGCTTTCAAAATGCGCTGAAACGTGTCGCCAAGCACCGAATTTCGAACGTGACCAATATGAGCTGCCTTGTTCGGGTTGACCGATGTATGCTCTACGCAGACCTTTGCACCATTTCTACCGGTATTTGGCAACGGAGCAGATGCCGCGTTTTCCATTAAAAAGCGTGCTCGGTCAAAGAAAACGTTCAGATATCCGGCCCCCGCGACCTCTACTTTGCCAACCAAAGCCGCCGTTTCCAGTTCCGTTTTGAGCGTTTCGGCTATCTCACGCGGATTCTTCTTTTCGCCCGTCGCCTGCTTGATCTGTTTGGCAAGCTCGAATGCAACAGGGAATGCGACATCGCCGAGCTCGGTTTTTGGCGGCGTTTCTGTGACAATTGTGTCTAAATCGACGCCGAATTTGGCCACGGCCGTGGCCTTGACGGTTTCGCGAAGTGTTTTTTGGATCTCAGTAATGGTCATTAGAGTTTTGTCGGATCAGTTAAACAAACGGTAATTATAGACTTTAGGCATTGGAATTAGCAATGGAACCGACTCCATGTCACCTTTGGTTTTTACGATAAAACCGCTAAAATCAAACGTTTGGGAAAAACGCGGGATATGGCAAAAAAGGTTAAGAGAAAGATCGATCTGAAAAAGATCGCCGACGGCGTGAGGCTAATGCTTGAGGGCATTGGCGAGGACCCTGATCGTGACGGTTTGGTGAAAACGCCCGAGCGCGTCGCGGATTTTTACGCCGAGCTGACCGAAGGCATGTGGATCGACGCCAGCGAGCACATCGTGCCGCTGCCGGGCGACAGTCATGACGAAATGGTGATCGTCAAGGACATCGCGATCGCTTCGGTCTGCGAGCATCATCTGGCGCCGTTCACCGGCAAATGCCATATCGCCTACATACCGAAAAACGGCCGTATCGTTGGACTTTCAAAACTCGCTCGTATTGCCGAGGTGTTTTCCCACCGTTTACAGGTGCAGGAACGCCTGACGCAACAGATCGCTCAAACCCTTTTCGATAAACTGGAACCTATCGGTGTGATGGTCGTCGTCGAGGCGGAACATACTTGTATGACGCTGCGAGGAGTCAAGAAACCGGGTGCGGTAACGATAACATCGGCGGTTTTAGGCGGTTTCCGCAAAGATCCACGGACCCGGGCCGAGGCGATGTCGCTGATCAAAGGGTAACGAATGACACAGACATTTTACATCACAACGCCGATCTATTATGCGAATAGCTTGCCGCATCTGGGGCATTTGTATTCGACGATCGTTGCGGATGTCATCCAGCGGAGCAAGAAACAGCGTGGGTTTGATGCGTATTTTTTGACCGGAACGGACGAGCACGGCATAAATATCCAGCGGACCGCCGAACGAGAGGGGCGTACAAATCAAGAGCAGGTTGACTACATTTCCGGCGAGCTAAAGCGGATGTTCCACGATTTCCGTCTCGACACCGAAAATGGCGGTTACGACGTTTTTATGCGGACGACCGAGCCGTTTCATTACGAGGGTGTCCATCATTTATGGCAAGAGATCGCCAAAAATAAGACGCCGAAAGGGAACGACACGATCTACAAAGGCTTTTACGAAGGCTGGTTTTGCGCTCCGTGTGCGGAATTTAAGACCGAGGAGCAGTATGTCGTGGTCGAAGGCACGGACGTTCCGAATTGCCTTATTCACGAACGCCCGCTCGATAAGGTCGCCGAAGAAAGCTATTTCTTTCGCCTGTCAGATTACGACGAGTTTTTGATCGATCTGATCGAAAAGCAAGATGGTTTGGTGCGGCCAGATGCCCGAAAAAATGAAGTTTTGTCGTTTATACGCGGTGGACTGCAGGATCTTTCAATAAGTCGGCAGAAAAGCTCGGTCTCGTGGGGGATTCCGGTTCCCGACGATGACAATCATGTGATGTATGTGTGGCTGGATGCACTATCGAACTACATTACCGCACTTGGTTATGGCAACGCCGAAAAGGCGTCGGTCGGATTCGAAAAATACTGGCAAAATGCTGTGCATCTTGTCGGAAAAGACATCCTGCGGTTTCATACGGTCTATTGGTTCTCGTTCCTGCATGCAGCCGGATTGCCGCTGCCAAAGACGGTTTATGCTCACGGAATGTGGCTTGATGCTGACGGACGAAAGATGGGCAAGACAATAGGTAACGTGATCGAAGTTGATGTATTACATGAGCATTTTCAAGTCGATGCTCTGCGATATTTCTTGCTTCGCGAGATGGTTTTTGGCCAGGACGGCAAGTTTGGCTACGAAAATCTGATCGACCGGGCAAATGCTGATCTCGCTAGCGGTCTTGGCAATCTTGCAAGCCGCACTTTTTCGATGATCACGAAATACCGTGATGGACTGATCCCAAGCGGCAAGATCGCCGAGGAAAATTACATTAATGCCAAACGCGCCGGTGTAAACCCCGATGAGCAGGAACTTGTTTCCGTAATGGAACACGCACGCGATGCGTTTTTACGGCGGTTTGATAATTTTGAGTTTAGCTTGGGGCTCGAAACGGTCTGGACGGTCATTGCACGTGTCGATAAGCTTATTTCCGACGCCAAACCGTGGGAACTTATAAAAGATGAAAAACAGGCCGAAACGCTCAACGCCGTGCTTTACCGTGCGTGCGAGACGCTGCGTTGGCTGTGCGTGCTGCTCCAACCCGTGATGCCTGAGGCGACAAAGAATATTTATGGCCAGATCGGGCTTAGCCAGGATATCTGGAAGCTGGATCCGGCAAATTTAAAGTGGGGCGACCTAGCGACCGGTACAAAGATCGGTGAGACCGTCGGTGTTTTCCCGAGAATTGATAAGAATAAAGTTATGAATGAGATAGCAGAGAAGTCAGAAGCCAGAAGCCAGGAGTCAGAACCGGGAGCGGTAGCGACTGGGTCACAAGCGGTGGTAGAGCAAGTTGAAGCGGAAAAAGAAAACTTCATCACAATAGACGATTTTATCAAAGTCGAGCTACGTGTTGGCGAGATCAAGGTTGCCGAACGTATCCCCGACGCCGATAAATTGCTGCGTTTCGAGGTTGATCTTGGCGAAGAAAAGCCGCGTCAGATACTCGCGGGACTTGCCGAATATTATGACCCGGAAACACTCATCGGCCGCAAGGTCGTCGTCGTTGCCAACCTCAAACCCCGCAAAATGCGTGGGCTTGAGTCACAAGGCATGATCTGCGCAGCCTCGCTCGAAGACAACACTGGTCCAAAACCCGCACTCGCGACTTTTATTGAAGATGTCGAGATTGGTGCACGACTTAAATAGCGAAAGACATTAAATGGCAACTGCCCCTTTTAAATTAGATAAGAAATTTATTGCAGAGCTTCATCGAAGATTGCAAACGATAAATAAATCTTACTTAGGGGAAAAGTTTCGGCGGTTTGGTTTCGCGTCAATCCCCTCAAGGTCTCATCTTGAGCAGATTATTTCAGAAATGTTTTGGGCAAGCACCCAAGTCGAAGAAGGGAGGCCATTGCAATTCAAGGTAGCATATAACATTGCTTTTTTGACGCCAGAGCATTTGGGTTTTTCGTTTGATTTTGAAAGCTTTAGACCATGGAATGCTGAAGAGTTACGCAGACTGGCCCCCGCAGTAGCACCGCCGGATGGCGTAATATTTGTTAATTCTGGCGATCCGCATGATCCTCGATTCTCTAAAAAGAATCTCTATATTGAAGGACTTGGCACCCAAGACGGAATGGTTGTCGAATTCGAAGTTCTAGAGCCCGCCCGTTTGGTTGTTAGATTTCCACTGAATGAAATCGTGGCTGAAGTTACTTCCGCTGGTTACGGCTTTATTGATGACGATTGGAACCGTCGGGCTTGGAAACTACTATCAACCTATAGTTCGGACACTGACAGCGAGCAAAAAGGACGATTATTCAGTATTCTCTACGGTTCCATGATGGGAGAGACTCTAAAGCGCATAAGGCTGTTGCGTCATGGCGGAACTTTGATTTTTGTAAAGAGCAAAACCAAATGGGAGAAGTCCGTAGAGAAATCGTCGGGACTGCCGAAAATACTACACCCTTACAACGGGCTGCGTCACCTAGCGGATGGGCTTCGATCAGAGATAAGCCGATTTCCAGATTTATCGGACGATAAATCTGATACATCCACTGAGCCTATGAATATATGGGAAACTGCGATGAAAACCTTAGGAGATGCCCGTTTCAGTAGATTTAAAGCAGACGCAGCTCGTACATTAGCGTATTTGTCCGCAGTTGATGGTGCGGTAGTCTCCAATATGGATTTTGATGTACTAGGATTCGGGTTAAAAATTGTTGAGAGGCTCGAAAACAAAAAGGAAGAATATGTTAGACGCGTTTATCCTTACGAGGATTCGTTTGGGAAAAGCCAAGGACAAAATCTTCCGTTGACGTCACAATTTAGAGGTAAACGACATCTTTCGGCTGCGCGTTTCGTGCTTAAAAATCCTGATTCACGAGCATTTACGGTTTCCCAAGATGGTGGTGTGACATGTTTTGTTGTTGAAAACGGGGAGTTGGTCGCCTATTCCGACCTGGAACTAGTTTTGCCCTGAAATCCAAATATTCTTTCTCTGAATGCAATTTATAGATTCACATTGCCATATAGACGGCGAGCAGTTTGACGAGGACCGCGATGCGGTTGTCGAGCGTGCTCGGGCGGCGGGCGTTGCGGCTATGCTAAATATCGGCACTGGTGATCCGCACTCGGACGATTTTCGGCGGGCGGTAGAGGTTGCTGAAAAATACGATAATGTTTACGCGTCGGTCGGCGTCCATCCGCATGACGCAAAGCTGTACGATGACAAAGCCGAGCAGCATCTTATCGATCTCACAAAAAGCAAAAAGGTGATCGCGTGGGGCGAGATCGGGCTTGATTATTACTACGATCACAGTCCGAGGGACGTGCAGCGTGACGTTTTCCGGCGGCAGATACGGACCGCAAGGGAACTCGATCTACCGATCATAATCCACAGCCGGGATGCTGATGACGAGACGGTCGAGATACTTACCGAAGAAACGGAAAACGGAAAACGGAAAACGGAAAATGGAAGAGTTGGGATAATGCATTGCTTTGGCGGCACGGCGGCGATGGCCGAGGCCTTGATGTCGTTGGGGTTCTTGATCTCGTTTGCGGGCAATGTGACGTTTAAGAAAGCTGACAATCTGCGTGACGCCGCCCGCGTTGTGCCGCTTAATAGGTTGCTGATCGAGACCGATTGCCCGTTCCTGACGCCGGTGCCGTTTCGCGGAAAACGCAACGAACCCAGTTTTGTTGTCCACACGGCACAGTTTCTGGCGGACTTTTATGGGGTAGCGGTCGAGACCGTCGCCGAACACACGACGCAAAACTTCCTTTCACTTTTTAAATTAGAAATTTAACGCAAAGACGCTAAGATGCAAAGACGCAAAGTTTCTACATTTGCCCTTCTGTTTTACCTTTGCGTCTTAAGCGACTTTGCGACTTTGCGTTAATATATTTGTATGGCTAAAGAAAATTCATTTGATATCGTTTCAAAAACTGACTACGCCGAGCTGACCAATGCTCTCAACCAGACCGCGAAAGAGATCTCGCAGCGGTTCGATTTTAAGGGCAGCAAGGCGACCGCCGAGATGCAGGCAAAGGACTTGATGCTCGCCGCCGAAGACGAGACGCGGCTGCGTAATATGAACGACATTTTGCAGAGCAAGCTCGTCAAACGCGGCATTTCGCTAAAGGCGCTTGATTATCAACGCATCGAACCTGCCGCCGGCGGAACCGTTCGCCAGCTAGTAAAAGTCCAGCAGGGCATCCCGATCGAAAAGGCCAAAGAGGTCGTTAAGTTTATCAAAGACAGCAAGTTAAAGGTCCAAGCGTCGATTCAGGGCGAGACCGTCCGCGTTTCCTCCAAAGACCGAGATACTTTGCAAGAGACGATCTCTCGGCTAAAAGCAAAAGATTTTGGCATCGATATGCAGTTCGACAACTACAGATAAGAGTTTTCCCACGAAATACGCTAAAAACACGAAATAGGTAAGAGCATTTTTTTGTGCGTTTCATGTATTTAGTGGGCAAAAAAATAAATGCAGCGATTTGCCTCAGTTAAACAAGAGATATTACCCGCGATAGCGGCCAGGCAGATATTTGGCTTGATCGGCGACGAGTTGTCACTCGTCGAGACTGAATTTCAACGACAGGTAAGCTCGAATATTCAGGTGATCAGCTATCTCGGTGATTATCTGCGGGCGTCGGGCGGGAAACGTGTGCGCCCGGCTTTGTTGATCCTTGCGAGTTATGCCGTTGGCGGTGCGGGAAATGCGGAAAATGTCATTCGGATGGCGACGGTGATGGAGATGCTGCATACGGCGACGCTCGTGCATGACGACATTATTGATAACGCCGATGTGCGGCGAAACCGTACGTCGATAAACGCGCGTTTTGGCAATCATACGGCGGTGCTGATGGGCGATTGGTTGTATATGTCGGCGTTTCAGACTTCTTTGCAGGAGCGAAGTCTGGAGATACTCGATATTCTGACGCGGCTGACACGAAAGATGACCGAAGGCGAGCTGATCCAGATGACTCTGATCGGCAGCCTGACGATCACTGAAAACGACTATTTTGATATTCTGCAGCGAAAGACGGCGTATTTATTTTCGGCTTGCTGTGAGATCGGTGCGATCCTTGGCGGTGCGTCACGCGAAGAGCAGGAGGCTCTGGCGGAGTACGGTATGGAACTGGGCGTTGCATTTCAACTCTCCGACGACATCCTCGACCTTACTTCAAATGCCGAAAAGCTTGGAAAAGCTGCAGGAACTGATCTGCTTGAGGGCAAATTGACGCTGCCGCTGATCTCGCTGCTGCAAGAACAGCCGGAACTGAGGCCGCAGCTTGAACAAGTAATGCTCGACGGAGCGTACAACGACATCACCCGCGAAGAGCTGCAAGAACGGCTCATGACTCACGGCATTCTCGAAGAGATCAAACTCGTTGCCGAAACCCATATCGACCTCGCGAGAAAAAGTCTTGATGTTTTGGCCAAATCAGAGTATCGTTCTTGTTTGGAGGAGACTTTGGACTTTGTAACAAAGAGAAACAGTTGATCTCATCCGCACGTTACACATCGAAAATCCAAAATCAGTGATCCCCACAACCTTTTTGTTAACAGTATGTTAGACGAAAATCTTATAGCAACACTTGAACAGTTTTTGCAGCAAACGCGAAATGAGCAAAACCGCCTGATGGCGCGTCTTCGCGAAGCTGAAAATGAAGTGGATATGCTGCGCAACGAGATCGGTGCACTCGAACACAGTGCATCGCAGACCGAGCAGATGATCGACGGGTTGCTTGTAACACGGCGATCGGGTACGCGTTCGATGAACATTGGCAAGTCGATAACTATCGAGGATGCCGATGTGCCGGTCAGTACAAAACGTGAAAGAGCCGCGGCATCGGTTCCATATCGCGAAACTGCCCCGAGGACCTATCAGAGCGAGAATCCGGTCACATATATCGGAACAAATCGAAGTATTCCATCGATAACGCATAGCACCGGAGCAGTCAGCAACCGGTTCAACGACCGGACGATCACACAGGCTTGTACGCTTTTGCTGCGCGAAGCGGGCGGCCCGCTTCATGTAAATGAGCTGTACAACATGCTCATCTCGGGCGGGATGAAATTTAAGGGAAACAATCCGACGATCTCGATCGCCGTTTCGCTAAACCGCAACCGACGCTTTAAGAAAGTAGATCCGGGCACATTTGACCTCGTGATGCGAGAGGCGATACAAGTCGCTTCATAGACAAAATGCAATTTTACTTGGCCGGGTGTCCGTAGCGACACTCGGCTTTTTACTTGCATTTTTGGGCAAATGCGTGTAAAAAAAGAGTTTAGATCTTATCTGCGAATAACCTTTTTGGAGACGGAAAATAATGTCCTCTAACCCAAATCTATTTATGCGAGCTTTGCGATTTTCTGCGTTAGTTTTTGCATTGCTCATTGTCGTTGACGGCGTTTCGGCCCAAAAGGTCCGCCTCCGTGCCCAGATCACCCCAAGTTGCACAAGTTCGTCTGGGGCGAATGCAAAATTTGCGGATATCTTTGGCGAAGGTAATGTTGCGGTAATGGGTAGTTATGGATGCAAGGGGGCATTTATTTTTGATATATCAAATCCGGACGCTCCTGTGCTATCTAGCTGGTACAATCCCGACAGGCCGGGGGCTGCTGCCGGTACGAAGGAACAGTTTCTTGAAGCCATCGTCGTTGGTAATCGGGGATATTTTGGTAGCGGCAACGGCGGCGGAGTATATATTGTTGATCTCTCAACTCCAACCAATCCGATCTTTTTGGGACGGGTCAATTCTACATCCGGTGGTGGCCACAACAACATCCACGAGATGGTGGTCATTAATCAAGGTGGATCTATTTTTCTGATCGAGAATTTTAATAGCACGTCAAACAAAACGTTAAAAGTAATTAATGTCACAAACCCAACCTCACCGGTATTTGTCCGGGATATTATCCCTACGGACCCGCAGTGGGTTCATGCAATGGTGGTGAAAGGGAACCGAATGTTCACGTCCGGGTGGGGCAACAGCACAAATCGAGGACGAACCGAGATTTACGATATATCAAATATCACGACTCAGGCTCCGGCACTTCTTGGATTTGTATCAGATCCCTCCGCGGATGTGACGGCTGGAAACCGAATGCACAGCGCGTGGCCGAGTGAAGACGGCAATTACCTATACAGCGCGCGCGAATTGTTGGATGGTGATTTGCGCGTTTACGACATTCACGATCCGGCGGTTCCCGTTTTAGTCAACACAATTAAAGCCAGTTCGTACGGTTTGAATGCTATTGCTCCTCACAATCCCGTCGTGTTCGGAAATTACTTGTACGTTGCATGGTATCAGGCGGGAATTCAGGTGTTTGAGCTATCAAATCCGGCGGTCCCCAAACGTGTCGGCCAATATGACACTTACAATACCGAGTTTGTCGCTACCGATACATCTACAAGGAAACAAACCGGCGGTAAATTATCTCTTGCCGACAACGAACCGTGGGACGTATTCTGTGGCGCCGATAATCTTCAAAATGCGTTGCCGAGTAGCTATGACGGAAATTGGGCGGTTTATCCTTTCCTTGGTCAAAATAAGGTTCTGGCCGGAGATCTGAAAAATGGATTAGTCGTTTTAGACGTAACCGGTGTGGCTACATCTCCCAAAAATGTCGTCTCGGATTTTGACGGAGATAAACGGACTGATTTTGCGGTCTTTCACCCGTCAAACGGCGGCTGGCAGATAGAGCGAAGCTCTGATGGACTGGCGATGCCGGTCAAGATGCGTGGGGCTCCAACCGGCGATATGATCGTTCCGGGTGATTATGACGGCGATGGTGTCTCGGAGATCGGCACATATCGCCCGTCAACCGCACAGTGGATGGTCCGAAACATTCGTCCTTTTGGGCCGGCCAGATTACTTATTAACGGCGTCTATGGATCACCGGGTGATATACCCGTCGCGGCGGATTATGACGCTGACGGTAAGACTGACGTTGCCCAATGGCGTCCCTCCACGGGTGCCTGGCAGATATGGCAGAGTACATTGGGTGTAAGGAATGTTGCTTGGTTTGTTTCCGGCGTGCCTCAGCAGAGCACGGACAAACCGCTCGTCGGTGATTATGACGGCGACGGCAAGATCGACCTTGCGGTTTGGCGGCCGTCCACGGGTACTTTCTACGTTCAGCAAAGTTCCTCGTCGATAGTGTTGACTGTGGCTCTCGGCCAGAACGGTGATAAGCCGGTCGCGGCCGACTTTGACGGTAACGGCGTTACTGATATGGCTGTGTATCGCCCGTCGAATGGCACATGGTATTTCCGCGATCCAAGCACAGGTTTATCGACCAGCTTTGCTTGGGGACTTCCCGAGGACACACCAATCCCGGCGGATTACGACGGCGATGCCAAGTCTGATTTTGCAGTTTTCAGGCCTAGTACGAATCAATGGCTGAGGGTCAATAGTTCGGACGGCAGCACTGTCGATAGGGTTTTTGGACAGTCGGGTGACGTGCCGTCGCCGGCATCGATCCAGCCTCAGTAGCATTTAATTGCATAAGCTAAAAGCCCGAAGTCAGGTGATACGCTTGACTTTGGGCTTTTTGTTTCTATTATTGCAGTATGAAAATATTCGTGACCGTTAACAGCGGGTCGCTCGCGGGCCAGACATTTGAACTCGAAACCGGCTTTTTGACCGTCGGACGCAGCGATACGTGCAGCATCCGGTTTGACCCGATGTCAGAGCGTATTGCTTCGAAACAGCACGCTTTTATTGAGGCAAAGGCTGACGGATTCTACGTCCGCGATAATCAGAGCACAAACGGCACGCTCGTCAACGGCCAGCGGATCGAATCCGCAAAGCTCAACTCCGGCGACCAGATACAGTTTGGCGCGAATGGGACGACGGCGACCGTGCGGATCGATTCGCAGGGCTCACAGCAAAATTATCGCGATCTCGAATTACAGCAATTTAATCAGACTGCTGCACAGGAACCGGTAAATTTACAGGCATCGCTGTCTAATTTCGGCCTCAACAGCATGGCCGCTGTTAAGCCTGAGCCGAGCAAAACAGGCCAGTATATCGGCATCGCGATCGCGATCTTTGTCGCCATTTTTCTCTCGATCATCGTCGCTCTGCTAATGTTTGCAAGCGTAGGTATCGTGCCGGCCGTGATCGCTGCGGTCGTGGCGTTCGTTCCGGCGGCGATATATATTTTGCCGCTCATGTGGCTCGACAGATATGATCCTGAGCCCGCGTGGCTGCTCGCCGCAGCGTTTGCGTGGGGAGCGTTGGTCGCGGTTGTGGTGTCGTTTATTGTTAATACGATCATCGGCGTTGTGTTCGCAATTGGCGTATCACCCGAGGCCGGTGAATTTGTCGGCGCCGTAATATCTGCTCCTGTTTTCGAAGAAGGATCAAAGGGCATTGGCCTCGTGATATTGCTTATCGCGTTTCGCCGGTATTTTGACGATATCCTCGACGGCATCGTATTTGCGGGTGTCATCGCACTTGGGTTTGCGACGGTCGAGAATGTACTTTATTACGGACGTGGCCTCGCGGGTGGCGGTTTTGAAGGGCTGGCGATGTTGTTTGTTTTACGCGGCATAATGTCGCCGTTCGCTCATGTTAGCTTTACCGCGATGACGGGCATTGGCTGCGGTATCGCCCGCGAATCGCACAACAAAGCGGTGCGATTCCTGATGCCGGTCGTCGGTTATATCGGTGCGGTCGCTTTACACGCTCTGTGGAACGGCATGGCTGTCATAGGTGGGCTGCAAGGCTTCCTTGTCGGCTATCTCATCCTCGAGATACCGTTTTTCCTGATCTTTATCGGATTTTCGCTCTACATCATGCGGCGGCAAAACAAGATCCTCAACGAAATGCTCGCCATCGATATCGCCCGAGGCCTTATTCCACAGGAGCATGCAAAGGTGGCAACATCTGCGTTCAAGAGCTCAGGTTGGGTGCTTGGCGGGTTGTTTAGCGGAAAGTTCAAAGCCCGCAGCCGCTACATCCGTGCGATCGGCAAACTCGGCCTCAGCTACTGGCACATCCAGCGTGCGACCGCTGCCCAAGGCCAGACGGGCAGCTTTCAGCAAAATCCAATTTTGCGGGATGAAGTGCTGAAGTGGCGGGATCAGGTTTAACGAATTGAGAATGTAGAATGAAAAATGGAGAATTGATCCGGAGAATTTTCCATTCTCCACTATCAATTCTCCATTTCGTTTTTGGTAGGCCGAGCAGGGATCGAACCTGCGACCCACGGATTAAGAGTCCGTTGCTCTACCGACTGAGCTATCGACCCAAAAAGCGAACCTGAATTATAACAAACAAGATTTTTAACGCAAAGACGCTAAGTCGCAAAGTCTTCCGAATACAAATACTTTTAGCAACTTAACTCATTATGCCTTTGCGTCTTTGCACCTTTGCGTCTTAGCGTTGAAAATATCTTAGAGCGATGAAAGAATGCCCCAAATGCGAGGTTTGTTACGAAGACGAGGTAGCGGTGTGTCCGGCGGACGAGACGCCGACACGGTTGTCTTTGCCGGGTTCGCAGACGATCGCTGACCGTTATTTGCTCGAAAGCCGTCTCGGACGCGGTGCGATGGGGCAGGTTTATCTTGCCAAAGATAAGAAATTCGCGACAAAAAAACTTGCTGTCAAGACCGTCCGTCAGGACATATTGAACAGCGACGACATGGCCGAGGGCGAGGCCATCGCCCGTTTCGAGCGGGAGGCTCAGGCGGCCGCGTCGATCCAGCATCCCAATACGGTCAGCGTCACGGATTTTGGCGAGACGGCTGACGGCATTTTCTATCTCGTGATGGAATACGTCGAAGGCGAGACTTTGCACAAGCTGCTCCGCCGCGAGGGGACTCTGCCCGTGCCAAGAGCCGTGCGATTGCTGCGACAGATCGCCGACGGCGTCGATGCGGCACACGATCTTAATATTCTCCACCGTGATCTCAAGCCCGCAAATATCTTCATCATGCAAAAGGGCAAGGGCGGCGACGGTTTTGTCAAAGTCGGCGATTTTGGCCTCGCAAAGATCGTCAACCAGACGATCACCGACACGTCGTCAAACGCCACGCCGTCTTCGCGCGGCATCATCGGAACGCCCGAGTTTATGTCGCCCGAGCAGATGCAGCCCGAAATGGGCGTCGACAAACGTGCGGACCTCTACGCTCTCGGCACCATCGCGTATCTGATGCTCGGCGGCAAAACGCCGTTCACCGGCGATATGATGCAGCTCATTATGCAGAAGATAATGCATAAACCAGCGTCGCTCACGTCGATCAGGTCGGACGTTCCCGCGGATGTTGATCGCGTGATCATGCACGCGCTTGAGATCGACCCGAACGACCGCCCCGCTTCCGTCTCTGAGTGGATCGCCGAATTAGAAAAAGCTGCCGAGGATATCGATGACAAAAAACGCGCAGGGCTCTCGCGGCTTGTCGTGCTCGCCCCGCTCGGTGCCGAGGTCTATGTCAACGATGAGCGAAAGGGCAGTATCGGCAGCTCAGGCCGTGTTGTGCTGACAGATGTTCCTGCGGGACGCCACATCCTGCGTGTGTCAAAGGCTGGCGAACGCGATGACGAACGCGTCATTGAGATCCGCGACGGCGCCAACGAACAGGTCATCCAAGCCCAGCTTCGTCCGCCGCTCGGCACCTCCAGCCAGCCGTCTTCGTCACAAGGGCCAAGCTCAAGCGGCGCCCCGCAGTCGAGCGTCCTGCCCGGTGTTGTTGCTTGCACCAATTGTAAAACCCGTTTTGCCGACGGTGTCAGGTTCTGCGGCCGCTGCGGTAATGGCAGTTTTGCCCCGGTCATCGCAGCCGCCATCGGCACGTATCCATGCCCACGCTGCACCGCTCCGCTTGCTCAAACGGCGCGCTTCTGCGGCCGCTGTGGCCTTAACATCAGCTCCCCTCCTTACGAAGGAGGGGTGGACGCGTCTCGCGGACGGGGTGGTTCTCTCGGAGCTACTAACCCGCCCGCAAATTTCACCACGCCACACCAATCCGTCCCGCCCCAGGCCGAACGCCTCTGCAGCCGCTGCGGCAACGCCTATCCCGCCCACATAAAATTCTGCGGCCGCTGCGGATTAACCCTGCAGTAACATAACGGGTTAACGGCCATTAACTAAGCGTAATGGTATCGATCTCGATAGGTGTTACCTTTTGATCGCCTTGCAGGATCTGATCTGCCTTTACTATCTCCCAGCCGCGCACCTTCATCTCGACTGTTTTAGGTCCATTTGGGTGTTTTGAGAATTCCAATGTAACAAAATGGTTTTCTGCCGACGGTTTATCACCATCTTTTTGTCCTATAGGAACACTTTTAACGTCAGGAGCACTAAGAACGTTTGGAGCATCTTCGTAAATTCCAAAGCCCATTACTTTTTCTGACACAGAAACGACGCTTAATGGAGACGAAATGACTTCTACAAACTTCGTTCCTCTGCCAGCGTCGAGATCGCAGACTGACAAGCGACCGTAATGAACGTCACCCGTCAGGAATACAATAGAGTGCTCTGAAGCCTTGATGTATCGTCGCAACTCGTCATACTGGCTCTGAAAATCGGGCAAACCGGAATCAAAGTAACTTGTAACTTTGTCCTTAAATCGCGACCAGCGAGACCTCTTTCCCGGTTTCAACAGATCTTTCCAAGGCCTAGCTTTCTCCGACATCATTAGCTGGCCCATGACTAATATTCCCGGGCCGTCTAAGTTATTTATCCATTGCCCGATCGCCTTGAGATCGTCCGTTTCCATAAACTGAGCGTCACTATTACCAGTCTTAAAGACACTGCGGCGTGTTCTATTTACACGTGTGTCGGCAATGCAAAAGGAGATCGGATCGATATCAAAAGTCATCCACGGGGAAAGTGATTGGAAAACACGAAATAGCTCGCTTGCCTCTCTAAACCACCATCTGCGTTGCGACAGCAAAAAGGTTTGGGCAAGGCCGACACCCCCGAAATTAGGCCCGTTATTCCAAAATTCGTGGTCGTCGGATAAGAAATAATTGGCACCATTTCGCAGAAGTGCATTGAAGCCGCCAATAACTTTGTTTTTTACGACGTGGTCGGAGTCCATGACGTCGGCCTTTCTGATTTGTGTCCATGTCCTTAGGTATTTTTGAAAGAAAAAATCACGAAACTTGTCCTTTGTGAGAAAAGGCCTAAATAGTTCGGGTGCTTTCCAAGGGTTGTCGAGATAGACTTGATCGCCGCAGAGAAATTTAATATCCGGGAGTGAATCACTTGGTAAATTGAGATAAGTATGCCCCACCATGCCGTGAGGGTCGGTCGGCAGAAAAAAGCACGAACCCAACATCACCGTGAAAGGTTTTTGCGATTTCGAAGGGATTTCAGCCGGCAAAGTGGTAACGGTGGCTTTGGTCAGGTAATCCTTATCACCCTTTGCCGACGTGTCAGCCACCTCCGAAGTGACATCGGCCGCAACAACGACTGGTTCGGTTAGAGCCATGTCATCTCTTCGGTTATAGTCCTCAGAAACCGCTTTTTGCTTTTCTTCTTTAGATTTCGGGTCGGCGGTTTCGAGCCAGATCGTATATGTCTGGCGAGGTTCGAGCGGTTTCTGTAACCCAATTTTTATCCGCTGGTAGTGGATTATACTGATCTCTACCTTTTCGTCGCTTCGCTCTAACGAATTTCGCGTTTTCCACGTTCTCCATTCTGATTGCGATAATTCGATATCCTTGCTTGTCTCCGGGCGGTCAGTGATGTTGTATTTCAAAAAAGTACTGACCGTCCTCACATTCTCACCGACTGCGCCGACCCATATCAGAGCAGTAGTTGTTGTAACGATCTGTGGAATTAAAATATATGGCATGAGAGTCTTCTCTTTCTTTCACTGAAGTAAATTTGCAAAATCTATTTCGTCGTCAACAGGAATCAGCCTTTTTTTTCGAAACAACTCAGTAATAGAGACGAAGTGATAATCAACTGGCGAATATATTCGTACCTCTATTTTTGTCCTTCGCTGTCCTTAAGAGGGCTTAAAGTTTCCTTTTTGATATCCTTTTGAAGGTCCTTTTGAAGATCTTTTTTAAACTCTAGTTGGATATCTTTCCGGAATCGTTCTTCGCGCTTAAATACGTCTAGGTCTTTATCTTGGTATTCTTTTAATAGAAATGCCCGTTTTTCGATCTTAATTTCGTTATTGGCCGGTAGAAGCAAATACTGCGTAGAAACCTTATCAAGTGAATCAAACTTCTGGTTAAAATTGATCCCATCCTCTTTTAGCTCCAAAGTATAAAGTTCCCGGGTCGGTAATGTTCCGTTCTTCTTTAGTTCTACATTCAATTTCAAAAGTTTTTCAGCTGATTCTTTGCTCACATTGAAGAAAAAACGGAATTCCAGAACAGTCGCGTTCAACAAACTGGGCATCACTGAATTTTCTTCACAATAACTGCGGCATTCTGACGGAGTATAAGGTGGGCCAGCGGCACATTTTGGTCGGCAAATCTCCGCCTGCGTTTGAGACGAGCTTATGGAGGCAAAAGTAAGGATCAAGGCTGTTATAGCTATTATCTTTTTCATTGAATCACCTAGTATTTTTTGAACTGAATTCATCGTCAAATATCCACAGCAAAAGAAACCCAATTAACCAAAAAGCAAAAAAAGCAAACCCTAACTGAAAAAAGAACATTTGCCACCATAAATTGCTGTGAATGAGATTCTGGGCGTCACCTAGCGAATCGAATCTGCCCAACGGCAGTCCGGCATAACCGCGAGTGATCCTGAAACTAAAAAAAGCGGAAACGGCAATAAACAACCAGCCCGGAATGAAAAGCAAGTATATTCCGCGAGACCATCTTCGCCGAGGACGTAAATGTGATGTACCCACGATCATTCCAATAGTAGCCGCGATAATCAGTAAGCCTCTACTATTCAAACCGTCCGACGCATCAGCGATGAATTTGTAGCCATCAACAATTTTCTTCCTTTCTTCGTTCTTAGCTTCCTTTGACAACTCACTTTGGTTCGTTCTAAGTTCCTCTAATTCAGGGTCAAAATAGCTGCATGATGAAACGTAAATCAAGATAGACAGTGTCAATACAACATAAATTAAGCGGTTATGCATAGACTATCCCTCCATCGATTTTACGGATGGTGCAGCTATTCTTGATCGAGACTTTCCGAGTTGGGCGACGGTTATTCAACGAGAAGCCAGCTTCGGAGTAGCCAACAGGGTTGTTAACAGTGTGTTGACGGATCAACCTTTTGTAGCCGTTTCTTGTTGCGACGCCGGTGGTGCGAGTGATCGCCATGTGAATATCTCTCCTTGGTGTGAGCCGTGAGTTATTCCAAAAGACTGCTTTGGGATAGCTTATTTGTTGTTTGGACATAGTAGCACCAATTTGCGAAAACGCAAACCCTTGGATGATGTGGATCTTTCGCGAAATGACGTATTTTTCCGATTTTGTCGTATTATGCGAGTTTTGCTGGTCCATCTTGGTCCATCTTGGTCCACCTTGGTCCACCTTGGTCCACCTGGTCCGGACCGGACCAAAGACCGGCTGAAGCCGGGACTCAAAGCGTCAAGATTTCCCCGGAACACCGTTCTGGCAATATGCGTAACCAAAACAGTCGCGTTTTGGGCGGGTTGTGGTTATAATGATTTCATCTTGGAATTATCTTTCTACAACCGGTGAAAAAAGATGAAAATTTGCCCTCGCTGTCAAAAGACATATTCGGACGATAACCTTAATTTCTGCCTTGAGGACGGTTCCGTTCTGACTCAGGCCGCCGCTGCCGAGCCGCCGCCGACGATGATCAATCAGGCTCCGCCGACGATGCCTCAGCAGACGCTGCCGAGCCAACCTAGCGGACAACCGCAATGGAACACAGGTGCACAGCAGCAATATTCGATGCAGCCCCCGGCCAAGAAATCTAAGGCTTGGGTGTGGGTGCTGTTGATATTAGGAGCCCTCGTTTTGTTGTGCGGCGGAGGACTTGGCGGGCTGATCTACATCGGGTCGAAAGTGGAGAAAAATTCGAACCTGTCAAACAGTTCGACGCCGCCTACAAAAAGCAATAGTTCATTTTCGACCAACGCGAACAAAACCGCGACAAACACTACGACTTCGACCGCTCCGGCTTCGGACCGGACCGATCTGGAGACCATCGATGTTTCGAAATGGGTCAAGGAATTTTCGGTTTACGGTACGACTGAGTTCACCGGCGGCGAGCTGATCATGGGTGCCAAGCAAAAGGGATATTATTATGTGCTGGCCGCCCCTGACGAATACACGACCGACGATAGCGACACGCGAGTGACGCTGCGAAACATCGACGACGCGGCTTCGAGTCTCGGTTACGGGCTCGTCTTTCACAGTAACCCGACGCCGCTACAGCAGGGATATGCGTTCCTGATCAATACCAAGACCAAGAAGTTTCGCGTAGTTCATCACACGCCGCAGAACGAGAAAACGGACGTGCCCTGGACCTCGTCACCGGCGATCAATCCGGGCAAGGAGGAAAACACGCTTGAGGTGCGGGATCTCGCTGATAAGATCGAGCTTTACATCAACGGCACGATGGTCAAGAGCATTACGAACACCTACGGCTACGCGGGCGGTGTTCCGGGACTGTATTCCGGCGACGGCGTAAAGATCGCGTTCAAGAATCTTGAGATCAGAAAGTAACTGGTCGCGTAAATTTTATGAAGCAATGTCCGAAATGTTTTCAGACGTACACTGACGCCAATCTGAATTTTTGTCTTGAGTGCGGCGAGATGCTGACGGGTTTTGTGTCCGAGCCGCCGCCGGCGCGATATAAAGACGATCCCCCGACGATGGTGATGGACCCTTCGAGGGTGACAAACCCGTCGAACTGGCCCAATACACCGCCCGCATCCGGTTGGCAGCAGCAATCGCCCGTGCCGTATCAGCAGCAGGGGCAGCCGATGGTTGTCGCGATGCAGAGTCAGGGATTGGCGGTCACGTCTCTGTGCTTGGGGATAGCCAGCATGACTATCGGGCTCTGCTGCTATCTCGGCGTTTTACTCTCTCCGGCGGCGATGATCACGGGGTTTATCTACCTTTCGCAAAACAAAGCCGACCCGGTACGTTATCCGGCTCGCGGCCTCGCCATTGGTGGCATTGTTACCGGGATAATATATTTTGCGATCTTGGCATTGATTATCCTTATCTACGGTGCTGCGATACTGAGCGGCGGGTTGAGATAGTATTTTCAATATCTCCGGCAGATTTTTCATCTGATGCGCGTCAATCTAAACGTAGTAGCGGGTCCCCAAACAGGACGCACCTTTACCTTTGATCAGCACGATACTTTCATGATCGGGCGGAGCGAGAACGCGCAATTTTGCTTGCCGCAAGACCGTTTTTTTTCCCGTCATCACTGCATTTTAGAGATAGCACCGCCGCAGGCGTTTATTCGGGACCTCGGTTCGACCAACGGAACGTTTGTAAACGGGATGCGTGTCGATACTGCGTATCTCAAAAGCGGCGACCGGATACAGGGCGGCGAGACGATACTCGAAGTCGAGGTCTCGACGGGGCTTGAGGAGTTTGATAGTACGTTAAAAGGTGCGACGAGCACTAACGTCTCACTGGTTTCCGTCAAATGCCTAAACTGTAGTATTCCCGTCACTGTCGAGGCGGATCAGCCTGATGCGAGCATGTCGTTCATTTGCGATAGCTGCCGCGAAAAGCTCAAGGAAAATCCACAGCCGATCCCAAATTATCAAATGATCCGCGTTATCGGTCAAGGCGGTATGGGCAGCGTTATGCTTGCTAGGGCTGATAAGGACGGACGGGCGGTGGCGATCAAAACGCTCCTGCCCGAGGTCGCCGTCAGTGAGCAATCACTCAAACGTTTCATGCGTGAGATAGACGTCGCGGCTGCCCTCAAACACCCCAATATTGTTGAGTTTGTCGAAAATGGTACGCATAACGGGCTCGTCTATCTGATCACTGAGTTTGTTGTCGGAATGGATGCCGGACGCCTCGCAAAACATCGCGGCGGCAAGCTCGATTACCGCGAGATGGCTCGCATCGTCGAGCAGACTCTTTCCGCCCTCGATTTTGCGCACAGCCAAGGCTTTGTCCATCGCGATATTAAAGAGCAGAATATTCTCGTTACAGGCGAATACCCAAATTCGACCGCAAAACTCACGGATTTTGGACTATCTAAAAGCTTTAAGGAAACCGGAATGAGCGGCGTGACGATGGTCGGCGATGTCGCCGGGACGATCGCGTATATGCCGCCGGAACAGGTTCGGGATTTTAAGGACGTTCGGCCGCCGTCGGACATTTACGCAGTCGGAATGACTGCTTATAGTTTACTAACCGGTGCAAACGCTCTCGATATCGGCCCAAAGGCGGGAATTGCTGAGACGGTCAAAGCGATCTTCGAAAAACCCATCATCCCGATCCTCACCCGCGAACCGCACGTCCCGCCAAAGGTCGCCGCCGTGATCGAAACCGCCCTCTCAAAACACGTTGAATCGCGTTGGCGAACAGCCGGGGCTATGCGCGAGGCTTTGCTCAATGCCCTCAACAACTGAAGCGATGCCGGGACCATACAAATTACTTTCGGTCATAATCCCCGTTTATAACGAAAGCTCGACCATTACCGAGGTGATCGACAAGGTTTCACGCGTCGATCTGCCGCTCGAACTTGAGATCATCGTCGTCGATGACGGCTCGACCGACGGCACGGTCGAGGCTCTCGAATTAAGCCGTGCAAAGCTGACTCACACGTATCTCACGCCCGTAAATATTGGCAAGGGTGCTGCAGTTCGTATTGGCCTGACGCTAGCAACTGGCGATATTATCCTAATTCAAGATGCCGATCTTGAGCTCGACCCTAATGAGTATTGCGAGCTGATCGAGCCGATCCTAGCCGGCAATTCATCGGTCGTTTACGGGTCCCGGTTTTTGAAAGAAAATGATGTGCCGCATATCAGGTTGCTCGCAAATCAGATGCTGACGCTTGTGACAAACCTGCTTTTTCGGACGCGTTTGACCGATATGGAAACGGCGTATAAGGTTTTTACGCGAGAGGCAGCAGGGAAATTGAGCCTAAAAGCAAACCGTTTTGATATCGAGCCGGAGATCACTGCGAAGTTTGCTCGTCTGGGATATAAGATCGTTGAGGTGCCGATCTCGTATCGCCCGCGAACAACGCTTGAGGGAAAAAAGATCAAGTGGAAAGACGGCGTCAAGGCTCTGTGGACGCTGGTAAAGTGTCGTTTTGTGCGTTAGCTCCGGCAACAGATGCGGCTCCGAGTAAGCCGACTAAAACCCACAAATGCCGAGCATCCTCGTATGAACCTCCGAGCCCTTGGTACAAAAATACCCCGACGAAAGCCACCGATAGCGCAACATGGATGCATTGTTTCTCATCTACATTATCGACGCTAAATCTGCTTCGATTTATCAAATATCCAAGCAACATAACGAACGCGGCGAGTCCAACCATTCCCGTTTGCCCCAAAACATTTAGCCACATATTATGAGCATCACCCAGCAACTGCTGCATACCCGATAGCACCTCATATCGCGTGTTTGCGACATCCAGACCCGTGCCTTTGCCAAACCAAGGATACTCACGAACGGTCTGCAAAGTGTCTTGCCAGACTAGGACACGTACCGACGGTTCTAGCTTTTTCTCGACAAAAGGCAACGAGATCTCCTGCGAAGTATTACTCGTATCGGGTGAAACAAGCGTCGCGGCAAATGCCAATACCGCGAGAATGATGCCGCAAGTCAGGGCTGGTTTTGCATACCATTTCTTTTGCCGTACGACCCAAAACCAAATTCCAATGCTCAGGGCGATGCCGCCCAAACCCGGTGAGATCGAAACCAGCGCCGCGAACATTGTCCCGGCTCCCAAAATGACGGCAGTCCGCCGTTTGATCCAACCGATTTGGTCCCCTAACAGTATCAACACGACGCTGACATTAAGATATGTGCAGAGCATATTTGCATTGGCAAATAATGCGTGGATTCGAGGATAATTTCCCGCGGGCAGGCTGCCCAAATGTGACAAGAAATAGTTGTCAAAATTCGTCTTAAACCCGGCGTAAAATAACAAAAACCCTGCTATCGATGCGAGGGCCGTTATTACTGTACCCGCCAGCCATGCGAAAACTATCTGTTTTTGAAACTGCCGCTCGCTCGCTAAATTAAATGTCAGGAAACAGAGTGCAAATAGATAATATTCGCCTAGCAGCTTATAAAAACTCTTTGTCGGATCGACTGACAGAACTGACGAGATTGTAAATGTAGCAGCGTACAGCCCGACAAATATGAACAGTCGGTCGAAACGAATGGTTGCCTCACGCTGAATGATCGCTATTAACCAGATGCCAAAACTGACCATAAAGATCAGATCCGTGTACGGAACCAGCAATCCAAAAAGTCTGAAATTGAACGGACGAACGAGCGGTAGCGAAAAGACCAGCAGCAAGAATAGATATCTGGAAACTTTTAACGTCATCGCCCGTTGCGGATAAATAACTTACGGCAGTATCATCACAGCGGCCTCGCCTTTTAGTGTCACTTCGCCGTTTTGATTTGTACAGACGGTTTCGAGCGTGATGATACCTTTGTCTTGGCGGATATTGGTGACTGTGCCAGTGGTGGTAATCGTGTCGTCAATAAAAACGGGTGCCACAAAACGCATCGTCTGCGATAAATAGACTATTTTTCTTGCCTCGAATTCGTATCCAAGCACGGCTGAGATAAACGCACCGCTTAGCATCCCGTGGGCGATACGCTTGCCAAATCGAGTGTTCGCGGCAAACTCTTCGTCAAGATGTATCGGGTTGTAATCGCCCGAAACCTCGGCAAACGCACGTATTAATTCGTCGGTTACGACTCGCGTTTTTGAAAATTTATCACCTATTTTTATATCCATAATCTAGCTCAATGTTTCTTCGAGATTCTTGACGTCCATTTCGGCAAGCGCAGCATTTATCACGCCGCCGATCATCAGGGCGACCGCCGTCAGATACAGCCACAGCATCATAATTATCACGGCTCCGAGCGAACCGTAGGCCTTGTTATAGGAGTTGAAATAACTGAGATATGTCCTAAATCCGGTCGTCAGTACGATCCACAAAACGATAGCGACGAGCGAGCCGTACGTGATCCAGATCCATTTGAACGTTCGAAAATCCGGCAACAGGTTGTAAATGATCTCACATGCAAAGAGCATCACGATCAAGATCGACGCCCACTGGATCACGGTCAACACGAGCGGCGATGTCACCTCAACACCAATTCCCGCAAGCCCAAGCTGTACTAATTGCCAGCCGTAAAACACGATCGCCAGCATGACCATCGTGAGCAGTGTGACAAGAAATGTGAACAAGATCGACTGGAGCTTTGTCTTGAACCACAGTCGCGTTTCTTTCAGCCCGTTGATCGAATTCAGAGCGCTGCGTATCGCATCAACACCCGCTGACGCCGACCACAGAGCGATTACCAAACCGATCGTCGCCTTGCCTGTTGAGCTGTTTGCAACGATCTCGTCAATGGTTTTTCGCACCAGCTCAAAGACCGTAAGCGGCATTATTTGCCGCAAATAAACAAATAATTCGTCGCGAAGCCCCGCCGAGGATTCCAAAACGATACCGAACAAACTAACCAGAAAATAAAGCAGCGGAAACAGCGCAAATGAAAAATAGAAAGCGACCTGAGCCGCCCGGCTAAAAATGTCGGCGTCAAACGACCGCTCGTAGAGCAGTAGGAAAAATCGCTTCCATTCAAATGCTTTTGCCGCTGCCATTCAATTTATCCGCGGGCACGTTCGAGCAGGGTCATTGTCAATACCGACAGCATCACCTTTGTCTCTTCGTCGTCGCCCATCTGTGTCAGCGGTTCAAGTTGGAATACACCCTCAAAAAACGCGGGCTGTTTCTTGAGCCGTGCAACCTGAGCACCATCCATTCGCGAAACGATATATGACGGATTGAAAAGATATCCGGTGAACATCCCCAATATCGGGATCTCACCGAGTAGGGCATCGACCACTTTGACCCAGCCGTTTTCCTCGTGGATCTCCATTATCTGATTTTCGTTTTGGTCAAAGATCAGGTAATGGGCCTTAAATATCGACCGCATACCTTTCCGGCTGATCGAGCCGAGCGGCTGGCCTGATGCACTGGTGAAATTATATTTGGCCGAAAAATCGATAATACGGTCGGCTTTAATGTTAAAGAGATGCTGTGTCTGCCCTTCGTCGGCAAATACGTTGATGTCCTCTTTCAGCTTTAGCAGCTTTTGCTTTACATAGCCGATGAGGTTGCCATTGGCATCGCGAACATAGATCTGGCTTGCGAGTGCCAGCAGTTTGAATGATAGGTTTAACGGATAGTTCATTTATTTCTCCTCAAAAATTCTCGGCACTCTCGGGCTTATGCCGCAGGTGATCTCGTACCCAATAGTGTCAATTTCCTTTGCAATATCAGCCGCCGTTATCGAGCAGCCGTTTGTCGAACCAATAAGCAGAACTTCATCACCAACAGTTACATTTGGGACATCCGTAACATCGATCAGCGTCCAGTCCATCGAAATACGACCGACGACCGGTGCTGTTTGGCCGTTAACACAAACACGTCCTTGGTTCGTGTGTGTTCGCGGATAACCGTCGGCGTAACCGACCGGGACGAGTGCGATCAGCGAATCGCGCGTTGTGGTAAACGTGCGTCCATAGCCGAGGCTCTCACCGGCCTGTATTTGTTTGATATGAGCGATCTCAGAACGGAGTGAGAGCACAGGCTTTGAGTCTGGCCGAGCGGTGTCTGGTGTTAAAATATCATCGAGCAACCCGTATAAAGCGCCGCCGAGACGAATAAGATTTCCGCGTGAATCAGGACACCGTATTGCTCCGGGCGAATTTGCGAGATCGATCCACTCGGGTGCGTGTCCTGCGTCACGAAATCGATCTAAGACTGCATTGAATCGCTCGATCTGCAGTGCGGTGAATTGATTCTCTGCCGGATCTTCCGCAGATGCGAAATGCGTCATCAATCCGTTGACGTGCAGATTCTCAAATTGTTTGAGCGTTTCAGCAAACTCAGCCGCACGTTCGTATCTGACGCCGACGCGGCCCATACCTGTGTCGATCTTGACGTGGATATCAATGTCATTGCCGACTCTTGCGGCGTATTTATTGAGCAGATCGGCAATGTGCTCGTCAAAGACAACGGGTGTCAGGTGATGCTCGACGATCAATTCCTCTTGTCCGGGCCAAAACGAACCGAGACAAAGTATCGGCCTCGTCACGCCTGCTTTTCGCAGCTCGACGCCTTCCTCTGGAATAGCAACGCCAAACCAATCAACGCCCTCACGCTCAAGCCGCAGAGCACACTCGACCGCTCCGTGCCCGTAAGCGTCCGCCTTTACGACGGCCATGTATTTCAAGCCGCTGCCGATGAATTGTTTTGAAGACTGAAAATTAAAGGCAAGAGCGTCTAGGTCGATGATGGCGGCAGTTGGGCGTTTTTGATTGAGCGACATATCGACTGGAGCGGCAAGCATCCTGCTTGCCAGGATGCGGAGCATTCTAATAACACGACCTATGATCCAACAAAAAGAATTGCAAACGCTCTGCGTTTGGGCAAGCAAGATGCTTGCCTCTCCAGTCTAAAGCGGTATATTCCCGTGTTTCTTCGGCGGATTTGTATCGCGTTTGTTTTGCAGCAGCGACAGAGCACGGATCAGCTTTGGCCGCGTAAATTTGGGCTCGATGACCTCGTCAATAAACCCGCGTTCGGCGGCGACATACGGATTTGCAAATTTTTCGTTAAATTCATCGACTATCTGCCGCCTCTTCTCTTCGGGGTTTGTCGTGTCGAGCAGTTCTTTTTTGTAAAGCACGCCGACGGCTCCCTCGGCGCCCATAACTGCGATCTCGGCGGTCGGATAGGCAAAGTTAATGTCCGTGCGAATGTGTTTCGAAGCCATCACGCAATAGGCTCCGCCATAGGCCTTGCGGGTGATGACCGTTATCTTTGGCACTGTCGCCTCGGCAAACGCGTAGAGCAGCTTCGCACCGTGGCGAATAATACCGAGATGCTCTTGATTAACGCCGGGCAGAAAGCCGGGCACGTCCTCGAACGTGATCAGCGGTATGTTGAAACAGTCGCAAAACCGCACGAACCGCGCGGCTTTGACCGAAGCATCGATGTCGAGCACGCCCGCAAGATACGCCGGCTGATTTGCGACGATCCCGACCGAATGCCCGCCGAGACGTGCAAAACCGACGACGGTATTTGGCGCGTAATGTTCCTGCACTTCAAAAAAATACTCGTCATCGACGACATTGTGGACGATGTCGCGGATGTCGTATGGCTGTGTCGGTGATTCGGGGACGATGGAATTTAGTTTCTCGTCGGCACGATCCGCAGGGTCGGCGGTGGCAACGAAGGGCGCGGAATCCATGTTGTTTGACGGCATGAACGAAAGCAGTTCGCGGGTCAGACGCAGGGCGTGTTCGTCGTTGTCAGCCGCAAAATGCGCGACGCCGGATTTGGCGTTATGCGTCATCGCACCGCCAAGCTCGTCCTTGGTAACGTCTTCGTGCGTGACGGTTTTGATGACGTCCGGCCCGGTGATGAACATATACGACGTACCGGAGACCATCACGTTAAAATCCGTGATCGCAGGCGAATAAACGGCACCGCCCGCGCAGGGGCCGAGGATGCACGAGATCTGAGGCACGACACCGCTCGCAAGCGTGTTTCGCAAAAAGATATCGGCGTAACCGCCCAGTGAAACAACGCCTTCCTGAATTCTCGCGCCACCACTGTCATTGAGCCCGACGACCGGAGCACCGACCTTCATCGCCATATCCATGACCTTGCAGATCTTTTGGGCGTGCGTCTCGGATAGGGAGCCGCCAAACACTGTAAAATCCTGTGCGAAAACAAAGACTTCGCGGCCATCGACCAGTCCGTGGCCGGTGATAACGCCGTCGCCGGGGAACTTTTGCTCTTCCATCCCGAAATCGGTCGAGCGATGCACGACAAACTTGTCAAACTCCTCAAAACTGCCGTCATCAAGGAAAAAATCGATCCGCTCGCGTGCGGTCAACTTGCCTTGTGAGTGGTGTTTTTCGATGCGTTTCTCGCCGCCACCCAGTTCGGCGACCTGCGATCTTTCCTTGAGTTGTTCGATCTTGCTTTTAACTTTCGATTCCGGCTGCATATCGCATAAGTTTAGCGATTTTTAGGGGGTTTTCAAAATCCTCCGGGATATGTGATTAAATTGATTAGCGATGAATGGACACGAGAAAATAACGAGCCGGGACAATCAGCGGCTGGTGGCGGCGAGGAAGGTGCGGGATGGGCATGACCGCGAGCGGATATTTGTCGAGGGCAAGCGGCTGGCGGCGGAGGCTTTGCGGTCGGGGCTGGTGATCAACGAGTGCTTTTTTGTGAGCGGTGCGGTCGATGACGAACGGGCCCAAGCGGCGAGGGCGGCGGCGGGTGCGACGTTTGAGCTTTCGCAAAAGCTGTTTGACACGATAGCGGACACTAAAACCCCGCAAGGCATCATCCTGATCGCGAAACGTCCTACAAACAGCCGCGAAACTATCGAGCAGCGGTTGCGAGCGGGTGACGGCCGCTTACCGCTCGTGCTGTTTTTGAAAGAGATCAATAACCCCGCAAATCTCGGTGCGATAATGCGAACGGCTGAGGCGGCGGGTGTCTCCGGTGTGATCGTCTCAACGGGCTCGGCGGATGTGCATTCTCCAAAAGCTACGCGTGCGGCGATGGGCGCGAGCTTTCGCGTGCCGGTGTGGGACGGCGTGACGTTTGAGCAGGGAATTGAATGGGCGCGCCGGTTAGGTTTGACGACGATCGCCGCCGACATCTCGGGCGGCACAAGCTATGCGGATACCTATTGGAGCAAGCCCAGTTTAGTGATATTTGGGTCCGAGGCACACGGCCTGAGCGTCGAGGAACTCGCAAGCGTGGATAATGCGATACTCATCCCAATGGCCGACGGCGTCGAGAGCCTGAACCTTGCCGTTTCCGCCGGAATCATAATGTTTGAGGCAAGACGGCGGTTTCTAACGCAAAGTCGCTAAGGCCGCAAAGGAAATCCAAAGTAGGAAAAGAATCGATAGCAATGAATCTTTGCGTTCTCTGCGGCCTTTGCGTTAAGAGATCCAATCTTATCAGCGATTCGCGTTGGTCTTGGTGTTTGCGTTTGTGTTTGTGGCAGGTTTCGCACTCTCAAGTTCCTTTTTGAGGATACTCTGAACAGTCGTATCACTTGTCACCGCCGAAGCGATGGCGATCTCGGTCTCCAGCGTCTTTGCATTATTTGGATCAACGTCGCCTGCGGCGATACGTGCACGTGCTTCGACAAACGCTTTCCGGGCTTCGGGATATTTTCCGAGCAGCATATTGGCCCTGCCGACTAGGAAATAATCTTCGGCGTCACGAGGATCGACCCCAAATCTAGCCAGAGCACTCGTTGGATCGCGGTCAACATTACGCCGGTTCTCTTCGAACGCGGTCTGAGGCTGGTTTCCGCTTTGCATTTCAGATAATTGCGGCAGCGGCGTGTCAGCGGCTTTTGGTGCGAGGGCAAAATGATAAACCCCAAGCCCGATCGCACTCCCGATCACGAGCATCCCGACCGCCGTCGCGATACGGCCCAGTGAACTGGGTTGTTCTTCTGTTGCGTCTTGGGCAGCGTCACCGCCAAACATTGAAAAAGGTTCTGCGGCTGGCGTGTTGGCAACGGCAGGCGGTGGTTCCGGTGTTGGTTCAGGAGCGGTTTCGGTCGCAGGTTCGGGCCCGATCCCGTGCTCGACGACAGGTTCGGACAGCTTTCCTTCGATAGCAGATGCGACATCAGGCTCAGCAACGGCGGGCATTTCGAGCTCTTTTGTCTCGAGTTCGAGCAGCTCGGGTTCTTCTTCGACTGCAACTTCGTCAAACGCAGATCTTGCAGTTGCGACGGTCGGCTCGTCTTCGTCCATGACACCCGGAGCGACGAGCGGGGCAGTGAACTGGATCGTCTCGGCGGTCGAATCGACCGGAGCAGCAGTGGTTGCAGGGATTTTGACAACGACGGCTGTCAGATTGTCCTCGGCACCGCGCTCGTAGCAAAGGCCTTTGAGGTATTCGCAAATATCCACCGGATCGCCGCCAAACGTCAGAACGCCCTTAATTTCAGCGTCCGCGATGTGCCTCGTAATGCCGTCGGAACATATCAGGAACGATGTGCCGGGCTCGATCATGATCGTTTTGATCTCTACATCGACGGTGGCTTCGGCACCGAGGGCACGGCTGATGACGTTGCGGCTCGGGTGATTTTCGGCCTGTTCTTCGGTCATGCGGCCCGCGCGAACCTCGTCCGCAACAACCGAATGATCGTCAGTTTCGCGAAACAATTCGCCCTCGCGATTGACGCGATACAGCCGCGAATCGCCGACGTGGCAAATGGTCGCGACCGGGCCGTCAAGATGCAAAGCAACGATCGTAGTCGCCATCGACGAAAGCTGCGGCAACTCGTGAGCCATTTGATGGATAGCGGTATTTGCACGCTCAATTGCGGTTCGCATCACGCTCTCGACATCGGCACCGGACGGCAGATTGATAAACGCTTCGCCGAGGATCTCCATCGCCATTTGCGACGCAACATCACCGGCTTGTGCCCCGCCGACGCCATCCGCGACGGCAAATATGCCGCTCTGGTTCATTTCGAGGAATGAATCCTCGTTTTGAGGGCGTTTTTCACTCAATCCGCGATCACTTACGGCGGCCGACAAAATGCGGGTGCTGTTATCCATCAAGGCACTCTCCAAAACTATATGTATCTATAACTTACGCCTGTGTTATTCAGGCTTTACTTCAAATTGATCTTTGCGGCGGTCCATCGCGTTTCGATGTGAAAATGCCATCAGCATCCCCAACATACAAAAGCTCGTGATCAGGCTAAATCCGCCATGGCTCACAAACGGCAACGTAATGCCCGTCATTGGCAATGCCCGCGTGATGCCGCCAATATTTACGAGAGCTTGAAACCCGATAAACGCCGACAGCCCGATGCCGCACAATTTGCTGAACATATCACGCGATTCGCGGGCGGTTTGTACGCCGGCACTGACAAACACGATCAGCGCAAAGGTTACCAACAAACCCCCGAAAAGTCCAAGTTCTTCGGCTAAAGCAGAGAATATGTAGTCAGAATCAGCGACTGGTATCAGCTCCGGATATCCGAGCCCCAAACCGCGTCCTGTCGTGCCGCCCGAAGCGAGCCCAAACGTCGCCTGAGCGGGCTGAAACGCCAATATATCAAACCACGCATCGATATTGATCGTCCGCTGTAAATCCGGGTCTTCGGCGAGCATTTGCGGCAGATTTGGGTCTTTTTCGACGAGTTTTTTATAGTAATCGTCATAATCTTCTTTCCACCAGTCAGTCTGCGGATCGGGCGGGTTAAAGCCGTCAAGCCAAAGGTGGAACCGTTGTTGGATGCGGTCGGGCAATATCTTCTTGACCGGGGCAGCCGCAGTTGGTAACAGCGGGATCTTTTCCTGCGTACTTGGCGGCAAGGCTCCGACCACAAGTATGGAAACGACCAGTAAAACACTGCCCACAAGGACAAACCGCTGTGCAAATCTACGCACCGCGATCAAATACAACGTTGCATACACCGAACTAAAAACCATCATCTGCCCAAAGTCTTTGAGCAGAAAGAATGGCAGGAACGGCAATGCCGCCATAAAAACGAGCGGCAACACGTCCTTTGCACGCGGTACACCCCAGTAAGTTCGGGCGAGATTGCGATAAAGTACAGCCAGGATCGCAGCGAAACCTATCAGAAAGGGAATTTTGGCGGGTTCCCAAGGCGTCATATTGCCTATGGATTTGCCCGCCCGCGAAGTGATCGCCGCTAAAATAAGCGGCCCGAGCGTCAGCAGGACGATCAGGAAACCGTTGTTTTGCAGTAGTTTAAGAACGTCCTCACGCCGGATAACGATAAATGCCGCTATCAAGCCAAAGATCGCGAGGAGCGGATTTATGGTCCTGCCCGAAACCAATACGCTGCTGAATGTTTCCGGTGCAGGCCTTGGTTTTTCCGCCGACAGGTCAACCGGAGCGGGTGGCGTGGCAGGCAACCCCATTATCTGCTTTTTTTCCGGCGAATAATTTTCCTGAATGTAACGGAGTTGCAGAGTCTTTAATTTTTCCTGTCTCGCTTCTGCCTTGTCCTTTCGCGAAGTGTACTCGGGGTCGCTAAACAGACGGTACTGAACCGTCAGACCGATCGAAAAGAGCAGCACCGCCGATGTGTACAGCGTCCAATTACCGTCAAACCTAATAAACCGCTTTAATAATATTGGTATAACTGCAAGTAAAGAAAGGAGAAAGAGGTTCCGAAAAGCAGTTGCCGAAGATGTCTCATATCCACGGATGAGAGCTCCGTAGTAGATCGAATAGTGCGAGATGGCCGTGATAAACACGATCAAAACGAGGATAAAGAAATGTGATGATGTTCGGTTTTTCACGTTATCTTCGCCTCGGTGCGGGTTTAGGAGCTTTTGTTGCCGGTCCTGCAGGTTTGTATTTGTCGCCTAACAACCCGAGTTCGCGGGCCTTTAGTATCAACGCCGCCGCGATCGGTGCTGCGGTCGTTCCGCCATAAGCCGAGCCGCCGATATTCTCGACGACAACTGCGATCGAAACCTGCGGGTTTTCGAGCGGAGCGATCGCAAGAAACCAGCCGTCCCAGCGTGTAAATTTAACGGGCTCGTCGATCTCAACAGACTGGCCGTTGACCATTTTTCGTATTTTCCTTGTCTTTTTGGTGCCGTCCGGGTTGTAAACCTGTACACCGTCCTTATCCGCCGTGCCTGTCTTACCACCAGTGACGATCCCCGTGCCCGCAAGTTTTGATCTGACTACGCCTGCGGTACCGCCCGGCTCCTCGGTCACCGTTGACATGATATCGCGTATCGAAAACGCCTGTTGCGGTGTCAACACTTGCGAAAACATCTGCGGCGGGATATCAGCCTCGATCTTTGGCTTCATCAGCATGCCTCTCATATTAGCCGGAGCCGCGGCGATCAGAGCCATTTGCAACGGAGTCATCTGCCCGGCCAGGCCCTGGCCCATTCCTTCGACACCAAAATCGTAGAGAGACAGGTCTTTTCCGGTGACAATGGTCGAGCGGGCAGGCGAAATTGAATTTGCGATGCGCGGATTGCTGGCATTCCAAACGTCGGGGAAAAAGCCCTGTGCGAGCGCCGCGGGGGCCGTTTCAACCGGTGCAATACCCAATAAACGTGCCGTTTCAGCCATCCGTTCGCGGCCGAGGTAGTTTGCCATTTGCGAGAAATATTGGTTGCTCGATATTTTGAACGCCTCTTTTAGATAGACATCGCCGCAAGCGTGGCAACTGCCGCCCGCGTCGCAGATCGGTTTTGAACCACGAAACGGCGTATAGCATTCGGGGGCTGGCTTTGCGACCAGCATCGTATTTTCCCGTCCCGCCCGAAACGCCGAGATCATCGTAAATGTTTTGAAAGTCGAGCCTGGGATGTAAAATTCGCGGGTCGCACGATTAAGCAAAGGCTGTTCCGCCCGATTGGCTTCGAGTTTGAGATAGCCTTCGAGCCCCTCGGCGTCAGATAATTTGTAAGATGGATTTGAATAGATCGCCAGCACATCGCCGGTTTGTGGGTTCAAAACGACGATCGCCCCTTTTTTACCTTCTAAAAGCGTCGCTGAATATGCCTGTAGATCACGGTCGAGGGTTGTCCTTACATCCTTTTGCTCAGGTTCGGGTTTGCGGTATTTGGTGAGTATTTCCCACGCCTCAGGCATCGGATCGGCGTCTCTTTTGTAAAGAGTACGTTCGAGTCCGGGTGTGCCTCGTTCTGTCCCGAGAAGATGGGCCATCTCCTTTTCGAGTGGGAATGAACGCTGGATCTCACCATTCTGGTTGACTTTGTACCGGGCAAGTGCCGCGTCGAGTTTTCCTGTGCGGTCGAGCATCCATCCGCGTAATGTTGCTGCGTTCGTCCGGCGTGTTCGCAGGTCCTTGTAACTCAAAGCTTGAAATTGCTCGTTTGAATCGTCGGCGTAGTAGGTCCAATAGACCTGAAAACCAAAAACGGCCAAAGCGATGATCGCAAAGAAGACCTGCCACACATACAGTCCGCGATTTGCCACGGCCTGCGTCAGCCGTCGCCGGACCGCTTTCGGCAGGTTTTGCTCAAAAATGTACTTTGGACGTCGAAAATTGTCGAGAAAGGTAATGGCCAAGAATCCGATCAGAATGCCAAGCCCGATCAAATAAAAGATCGAAAGCCCGGCCGGTGTGCGTTCGAGTACCTGTCCGCCGAAAAGGTATTCGGGCTTCCATTTCGACCAATCAACTAGCAATAGCGATAAGAGTCTCATTCGCCCACCTTGCTTTCCGTCTCGTCCACCTTACCTTTCGTCTCGTCCATTGTCTCTTCGGCAGGCAACTCGACCTTGATAGCCGGCCTAGTTTGAGGAACAGGAGTCGCGTCCTCCGAAACCCTGCCTTTGAACTCAAATCCGTCGATCTTTACCGTGTCGCCATTATCCTCAACATCAGCTTCGTCAGGTTCGATGCTTCCTTGACGTTCGATATATTCAAACGTGACCTCGACCGTCCCAAATCTAACTTTATCGTTCGCGTTAAACCGTGTCGCCTTACCATAAGCAATACGGTGGTCATTGATGTAGGTTCCGTTTGTCGAGCCGGTGTCAGCGACAGAAAGATTGCTCTCCTGATCGACCGAGAGGGAGGCATGGATCTTAGACAAACTGGGGTCATCAATAATAAATGAATTTGAGCCTATGCGGCCAACCGAGATGCTGCCGGTCAGCGGGATCTCGATCCGTTTTTCATGAACAACTCCCTTTGTCTCAAATTTTGCGAGGAATATATCTACGGCTATCGAGGGTTCTTTGGTCAAGCCGGCGACCACGTCTGCAACGTTAATGGCGGGCAAGGTAACGTTCATCTCTACGTCACGTTCCTCGTCATTAAATTTGTCAAAACTTACAAACAGTTTTACACCTTCGACAAAATAATCAGTTTTGAGGCTCAACGTTAGTGGAGCATACGTGTAGTAAAGCGAATCGTTTATGTGGTCAGCCGTGGCGACGAGTAATTCGCTTTCGAGCCGCTCGATGGCTTCTTCGGAATCAGTCGAAAACTTGTCCCACTGAACTTTTAGCTTGATATTGTGCGGCACAACAGTGCCCTTGCCGGGAACCTGTTGTGCCTTAGCGTCGAGTAGTTTTTTGATCCGATCGATCAACTCGCTGGTGGCTATACTGCTTGATGGGGTCCATTTACGCCCGGTCAAGCGATCAAAAGTGTCGCCAATTTTCGTGAGGGCTCCGGCCACTAGCCAGTCCGCGGAAAACCCTTTTTTTGTTGATGGTATCTTTTCCGTCATTTACCGATATAAAAACGGCACAAAGTAGCTGAAAGTTCAGCGTTAATTCTATCCAACTTCGCCCCTAAAGAAAAGTAAATGAAATCATTGCAATCTAAAGTTAAACAATGTAAAATCTTTTTTGGAAATGTTTATACATTTCTACTTTCATTAGTTAGCGCCCCCATATTTGCAGGAATTGTATGAGTACGGGAACGATAAACAATATAACAAAGAGTGTAAAAGACAGATCAAAAGGAAAGGCGAAAGGATTTTCGGTCGTCGAGCTATTGGTCGTCTTGGGCATTATCGCGATCATGGCGGCGATCTCGATCCCGTATCTTGTCAATTATAAAAAGGGGTACAGGTCTGAAGATCAAACATTTAAGATCATCGATCTGATGCGTGAGACGGGGCAGCTGGCGCTGCAAAAACGCCGGACGTTCCGATTTGAGATCGACCTGACAGATAACGAAGTTTTGATCATTGACGAAAACGGAACTGCCGCAGATGCGATGATAAAGCGCGTGCCGCTTGAGATGACCAAAGAGGTCCGGGTCGATATGATCCCGGTTGGCGTTACAAAACCAAATCCGCCAAATTACACTGACATTTCATTTGCAGTTGATACACTCGGGCATCTCGAAGGTTCGACCACCGTCACTGGACACAATGTCTGGGCAGCGAGATTTCGTAGCGACGGTTCGGTCGTAAACGCCGCCAATAATCCCATAAGCGCAAATATTTATATCTGGCCGCCGCAAACCCCCGGCAGCACCACACCACGTAACAAAACAGAGGTCCGGGCGATAACCATATTTGGCGGCAGCGGTGCTATCAGATATTGGAAACACAACGGCGTTGGCCTCGTTGCTGACCAGTAACCTCGGAAAAAGTATATGAAACTCAGATCTGAATCCGGTTTTTCCTATATTGACGTAATGATCGCTCTGGTCATTTTAATGGTCGGCGTGTTAGCGCTTTTGGCCGGCATTTCGGGGTCGATACTTCAGTCAAAAGGTCACGAGCAGCAACTCGAGGCAAAACAGATCGCCACATCGACCATGGAATCGATCATGGCGGTCAAGGAAACCGACCCGACCAGACTCGGGTGGGGAGCGATCGGCAATGTTGGTACTAATCCGGATGAAAACGGTGTCAATCAGGGCATTTTTCCGGCCGGATTAAGAGACGTATATATGGACCCGGGGCCGGACGAGATCATTGGAACAACAGACGATACGGGAACGCAGGTCCAGGCAATGCAGCGAAGCATCGCCATTACAGATGTTTGTGACCCTGATCGTCCTTCGCTAATATGCAGCCCGCCGGGCACGTCTGCTATCCGCATTAGAGCCGTCACGGTCACAGTCCGGTATTTTGTCGGGTCGTTTCAGCGTCAGGAAATTCTGCAAACGGTGCTCACGGATTACGCGGTTACAAACAACTAGAGCAATATGAAACAAGTTCATCAAAATGTCCGGAGATCTTATGGCGAGCAAGGTTTTTCGTTGCTCGAACTCATCGTTTCGATGATGTTATTTATGATCGTCACAGGTGCGGTCTGGGGTGTTTTGCGTGCCGCGCAGATGAGCCGTTCGGTAGTCAACCAACAGGTCGATCTGCAAAAAAATGTACGTCTTGGCCTAAACCTGATCGGCCGTGATACGTACAACGCCGGTTTTGGCTATCCGCTCAGAAATACTGTAGTGCTGCCTGACAATCGCATATCAACACTGCTTGGAATTCCGGTTGACACCGATTCAACGCGTGACACCGTTCCGCCGATAATCGCGGGTAACAATATCACGCTCAACACTTTTAATACTGCTACGAATATACGCACGGATCAGGTCACGTTTCTTTTCAAAGACTCGACATTTAACCTCGTCGGTACGGGAGCTGCCGCAGTTTCACAGCCGCTTAGCATTAACGCCGCTACTACGAACGGCAGCGGAATCGACGAAATAATCCCGCTTTCCGGCAGCAATACGCTATGCCGCGTGAACGATATCTATCTGATAACGGGGAATTCTGGCTCGACACTTGGTGTTGCCACAGCTCTGAGCGGAACAAACATTGTGCAATTTTCCAATGGCGATGTACTTGCGATCAATCAAACAGGATCCTCCGGGCCGCTTCGTTCGATAACGGTACCAGCCAGTATTCAAAGGGTTCTGATGGTCACTTACTTCGTCACGGCTGACGGAACACTCACACGCAGAGAGTTTGCAAACGCATCAACCGGAGCATTTGTGGATGAGCCGCTTGTATATAACGTCGAAGATTTTCAGATCAAATATGTGATGGATTCAGGAGCGGTCGTGGACAATCCAAGTGCCGGCCCGGACGGCGTTGCGGGAACGGCTGACGATACGCAGTCAAATCTTGCCGCCGTGAGGCAAGTAAGGGTTACCGTTAGCGTCCGGTCGATCGAGAAAATGTCGAATAATCAGCCATATAGAGAATCGCTGACGGCGACATTTAGCACACGAAATCTTGGATACGATGCGAGTTAAGAAATTGGGGTTAAGGGATATGAAACGATCAGAATTGCGAGATATTAATGATTTGAAAAACGATCCGGGCCAAAGAGGCTCGGCGATCGTCATTTCGCTATTTGTATTGGCCTTGATAACGGTATTCGTGGCGTTGGCTTTGTCGCGTTCATCGGCGGAAGCCGCTGCTTCGGGTAACGAATCGGCGGAGAGCCGCACATTCTATGCGGCGCAGGGAAGTCTCGAAACGATGACCCGAAACTTTAACAAGGTTTTTGAGGTCAGGCTCAACCCAACTGCGACTGAACTCGATGCGGTTCGCACGGGTTCAGTGGCCGGATTGACCGGATATACGTTCACCCAGGAACTCGATCAGACATCTACTCGTACAAACGTCGTACTTTCGGGCGGCCCTTTTGCGGGTCTTTATGCGGTACGCGATAACTGGCGTCTGCGTACGACGGCGACAAACAATATCGGTGTTCAGGTTCAGTTGACCCGAAACGTACTCAATAATCGTATCCCGATCTTTCAGTTTGGTATCTTTTACGACGATGATCTCGAGCTTTTCCGCCCCCCGAGGTTCAGTTTTGGTGGACGTGTACATTCAAACCGTAATTTCTTTTTGTCCCCGGGCGGCGAAGGCGTTTATTTTAATTCGCGAGTCACGACAGTCGGCCACTTGGTCACCCAATCGTGGCGCAACTGGTCAACTGGCGACAGCGGAAATAACCAAACCTACATTAAAAACGCATCAGGCGTTGATCAACAACTGCTGCCAACGATGGGTAGCGTGTTGAACACAACGGCCGGCGCGGCAAATAACATATTCGCAAGTGATCCCTCGATGCCGCCAAGCGCTATCAACACAAATTTTGCAACGCAAAGTAGTATTTTTGACGGCAACCTACAAAATCTCGTTAAGCCGTTAAAACTGCCGATCAAGATCGACAGCGATACGACTGACCTGATCGAGATGCTCAAGCGTCCAAAAAAGATTGCCGATTCGGCGGGTGGTGACCTGTTCACCAATTCTGCCGGTACGCTTGCACCTGTGACGGCGGCGACCGCTGATTCCGATATTCTCAAGGAAGAGCGATTTGCCAATAAACCCGGCATCCGCATCTCACTTGCTGACAGCAAAGCAAAACTGCCCGGTTGCGCGTCCGGAACCGGGACAACTGCAGTAACCGGGCCTTGCGGAGTACGGCTCGATGGCAATAAGGCCGGTACGGGAGCAGTTCCATCGCCAACCCCATCGGCAACTCCCGATCGTGCCCGTGGGTATCAACCGCTGGGTATGAAGCTCACTTCTGCGGCGACAACATACGGGTATGTCCCGACCAGAGCGAATGGTGAACGCCTCTATACAGGCGGCACACGCGAGGTATGGATCAAGGTCGAGACCGTTGACAGCAATGCCGGAACCGGGGTCGTTACAACCCGAGACATTACCGAAGATTTCTTAAGCATGGGTATCACCGAAGCTGCATCGGCCTCGCTCAATCTCGCCGCCTATTCCGGTACAAGAGTCGACAATGGTACAGCAACAAGTCCGAGTGCTAACATCACGGCTACATCTGTTCAAACCGCAACGACGTATCCGGACAGCCGTGCGGTGATCAAGTTACAGCGATTTGAGATACTTGGGCCGGCGATCCCTAACACAGGTAATTACCTATATTCGTTTGGTTCGGGCTCGACAGCGACAAACGTTGTAAGACGATTTAGCGGCGTTACTGCAGCAGAAGCCGCTGCTGGCTGTGCCTCCGGGTGTACGGCGCGCAATGCAAATCCGAACACGGGGCTCGAACATTACGCCCATCTTTACAGGGGTACTGTAAACGGTGTGGCGGACGAGGCCATTGTCCCGTTTCCGATCGAAATGTTTGATTCGCGCGAGGGCGAGTATTATGATGATGCCTCTCGATACACGGCTGGTCAGGTCACGCAAAACGGCACAATGAGCATGATCGATATCGATGTTGCAAATCTGCGGCGGTTTTTGCGTGGTGATTTCGACGGGCTGTTTCGGCCGACAACAAATTTCCCGTCCGGCCTGCGCAGCACTGATATCCCGCAGCGTCAGGGTTGGGTGATGTACGTATCTGACCGTCGCGGAGACGCGGATTTTGATGGCCAATACGATATGGAAGACGTATATGGCGGGTCGCCCGGTAACGATGGTGTAATGCAGATAAACGAGGACGTGAACGGCAACGGCGTACTCGATGCAAAATACTACTCGAGCGATACATCAGAATCGTGCATTAGTCCTGCGACAACGTGCGAGGCAGCAAAATATTCATCGTCTATTACCCCGGATTTTGCCGCCGTCGATGACCAAAAATACTTTCGCCGCGGCGTTAGGCTGATCAACGGCACAACGATCCCAGGTATCTACAACACGACGACACCTGCCAATACCAGAGGATTCACGTTTGCATCGGAAAACGGCGTCTATGTTCTGGGAAATTATAATGCGACGGGTGTGAATAGCGTGCCGTCCACCGGCAACTCGGCATATTCCGAATACCGGCCCTTTAACACGGCGATGCATATACCTGCCTCGATCGTTGGCGATGCGGTGACGATCCTTTCCAATTCATGGAACGATGCGGAGAGTTTTGCGACGCCGTATGATGCAGATTCGCGTGTAGCGTCAAACACGACCGTCAGGTTCGCGATGATTGCCGGCGATACACTTGCTAACAAGGACGTTTCGCCCGGACAGGGCGGCAGCGGCCCATGGCAAAATCTTAACGGCGGAGTGCACAACTTCAAACGTTACCTCGAGACGTGGTCCGGCCAGCGTCTTGATTTTAGCGGTTCGCTCGTTAATCTGTTCGTCTCGCAAAATAACAACGGCACTTTCAAATGCTGTAATACTGTTTATAACCCGCCGTTCCGTAACTGGGTTTTTGACAGTACATTCCTCGATCCTGACCGCCTGCCGCCCGGTACGCCGTATTTCCAATACATTCAGACGACAGGCTTTGAAAAGACAAACAACTAGTCACTTGAACTGACAGTTATCCACAAAAAAAGGGCTGCAACCATCATGGTTGCAGTCCGTACCCGCCCTACGTACCCGCCCTAATACCCACCTTGAGAAAAACATAAATATGAAAAACATTGCTAACAACAAAGGCTTTTCCTTGGTCGAACTCCTTATCGTAGTCGTGGTCATCGGCATTCTTGCCGCCATCGCGATACCAAATTTGCTCGCATCTCGCCGTTCGGCGAACGAGGGCTCGGCGATCTCAGATCTTCGCATGGTGCACGGGGCACAGATGACATTTGCGTCGTCTCTTGGCAGAGGCTTGTTCGCAGGCAACACGAGCTCGGTCGTCAACTTTGAAGCTTTTACAGAACTTGGAGCCAACGGCATTATCGACACCCAGCTTGCCAGTGGGCTAAAGAGTGGATTTATGTTCACCGGCGGTAAGGTCGACCCGTCCGCGGCATCGCCAGCCAGCTTTTGTCTGCGGGCCGTGCCGGTTACGGGCAGCGGACCTTTTGCGACGGGCTTGCGCAATATTGCGGTCGCTACAGACGGCGTGATGTACGCCGGAGATTCGACCGACGCGGGTAACGCCCAGTGTACCGTCGCTGCCGGCAGTATTTCGGTTACGTCTGCAGCACCATTGTCCTAACATTTCACGTCGTTTTTTGAACTATGTCGGTGTAATATCGTATTGGGTCTAAGGTTTGAGTTTGCAAAAATGCATGACCCTAAACGATGAAAGAGCTTGTCCTGATCAACTGCCGGCTTGACCGGCGATATGACATCCACGACCAATTGGGTAAGGGCAGCTACGCCGAAGTTTTTTTGGCGCGTGACACGGCCGCTTCGCCGCAGTCACCCCATAGCGAAGTCGTGATCAAGGCTCTCAACGTCTTTTTGCAGGACGATCTCGACGCCGATCTCGAAAGAACTCTCGTCGAAAATTTTCAGAACGAAGCCGTCGCTCTTGACCGCGTTCGCCATCCAAACATCATCAGCCGCATCGGCCACGGCACTGCCCGCGATCTAAAGGGAACTGTCTTTCATTACCTCGTCCTCGAATATCTTTCAGGCGGCGACCTGCAGGCATTTGTTCGCAAACAACAAATTCCACTACAACAGGCCTTGGGTTTTATCGAGCAGATCTGTGCCGGTTTGGGACATGCGCACGAAAAGGGCATCATCCACCGCGACATCAAGCCGCAAAACCTGCTGTTAAATGCTGACCGTTCGACCGTAAAGATAGCGGATTTTGGCGTTGCTCGTGTCCATTTGACTGATTCTCCGATAACCCGCGTCGGCACAAATATCTACGCTCCACCTGAGCACAGCCCGATGTTCGCGGGCCAAACGGGCAATCTCGAATATTCGCGTCTCTCACCCGCCGCTGATATCTATTCACTCGCAAAATCGGCATATACGCTGATCACCGGTGAAGCTCCGCGAGCGTACGCCCACGAACCGATAACCGGTTTGCCCGGATCCGTCCGTGACGAAGAATGGGCGGATGAACTGCTGCGGGTCTTTACGCGTGCGACCGCTGCTGATCCGCGTGAGCGTCACCAATCCGTCGAAGAATTTTGGGCAGACCTTGCCACCGTGCGACAGATCGCCGCCGACGGTGAATACAGCACAATGGTTCGTTCGCGCGTCGAAGCACCTCAACCACACGTCGCCCGTGGCTATTCGCCCCTGCCGCCCGCACAGCCAAATTTTGAACCGATCCCGGAAACTCCGGTCGAAAAGGGCAGAAACGCGAATGTTAACGAGTGTGCCTACTCGGGTGGAGATCACGCCCCGATCATTATGAGCCAGGGTGCTCAGTTTGCGGAAGTTGGCACGCTTCCTCACGGTCGCGTTTCAGCCCCAAACGCCGCAAAACCTATCCCGATAACCGCTGAGGTGCCGATCGCCGCAAAGCCTGTGCCAATCACCGCCGAATCACCGGTCGTTGCCAAGACCCGAAAACGGAAAACGTTGCGGCGTTTCGTCACGTTCTTGCTGATCATCGGGATTTTCACGGGCATACTCTACGGCACGGCGACATTTATGCGCGGGCGCGGGCTGATACCCGATGTTACAAATCCGTTCAAAACTCGCACAGCTGTCGCGAAAACCGACATTTATTTGCGTTCCGGCCCTGATGCCGGAAACGATCAGATCGGGCTCGTGACCAAAAATTCAAAGGTTCGGATTGTAAATGAGCAAAATAACTGGTATCAAGTTGATATCGTCGAACAGGGACGTGCCCGCACAGGCGACGCCAATGCCACACGCGGCTGGCTAAATGGAAAGTATCTCGATATTTCGCAAGAATAGGAGTAGCCACAGAGATCACAGGGCGCACAGGGGGAATTGAGCAGCAAATGAAAGCAGTTGGTGTATGACAAAATTCGTTCTAAACATGGGTTATGATCCACATGGTAGAAAACGACTTGTACTACTTAAAGATAGACTCCGAGGTCTCTGTGTTCTCTGTGGCTAAACCAATATCAAAATGAGTATCTTAGACAAAGTCAGACGCTGGATCGACGGTGATTCGTCCGAAATGGTTCTCGAAGAAGCGGCTCGCGACGCCCAGGTCAAACCGCGCAGCGAGGCCGAGGAGTTTATCGTCAAGATCGCCCGCGAGGTCGAGAGCATAATGCAAAAAGAGATCATCGCTTTGCCCCAGGGCACGACGATAATCCCTAGCGAATACATCATTTTTCTCAGCAGCGATGACGACAAAGAGTGGCAGGGCGTCAAGCGAAAGGGGCTCGAGCAGGGCTTGTATCATATACTCGCCGAGCGTGCTAAAGAGCTGGCGGGTAAGAAAAAACTCGAGACAAAGTCTTTTGTAATCGAATTGCGGATCGACGGCACCATGGAAAAGGGCGATGTTCGCGTCCAGCATAGTTGGGAAGATTCGGCGAGCAATAAGACTGGCGTGTTGACGCGGCCGAAATCCTTGCCGAACCTACCGACTCCGGCGGCTGTTCAGACGCCGCCAACCTTGCCAAACGCCACACCGGCAATTCCGACTGCATCGGCTGCCCCAATACAACAGATCCATCAGGCTGTCCCGATCCCGGCTGAGGACAGGGAAGAGATGACGCACGTCAAGAGCCGCATGACCGAGCTTTACAGGCTTGAGATATGGCGCGGCGGCGTCAGGCAAAATGTCATACCGATCTTTCAGACAGAGGTTTCGGTCGGGCGCGGTTCGCGTTCAAAACCTGTCGATATACCGCTTTCGGGAGATGTCGAGATCAGCCGTCGGCATCTGACGCTTGTAACCGATGGAATCGGTGGTTTTTGGGCGGTGAACGAAGGCAAAAACCCCGCCGCGATCAACAATCAAGAGTTGCCGGCGGGTCAACGAATCGCCGTAACACCGGGCGTTCCGCTCAATGTTTGCAGCTATATTCTCAGGATCTTGACCGTTTGACCTAGGGAAGCGAGCCGCTTTCGATAAGCTCGATCAACTCGGCGAGGCTCTTTTCGGCATTTGCTACTACATCATCAGGATAGCCGTATTTGATCCGATTTTTTTCCAGATCATCGCGGTCCAGCACTTCATACCCGCGTTCCGGCCAGACGATCACATCCAGATCGAGATCGACATAATCCAGCACATCGTCCGCAAAACTCGGCGGCATCGTTATATTGCAGTAATAATTGCGTAAGCTGCCGTCCGGTTGGTGAAAGCGAAAGACGTTATACCATCGGTCAAACCAAAAATGCTCAAACGAGATCGTGCCTTGTTTTATCAGGCCAAGATCGTCGTGCTGGATGTCCTCTCGAAACCGGCCGACGACGACGAGCATATCTTTACTTTCGCTGATAAGCCCGCCAGGCCACGTCCTGCGGATGTGGCCGTCATATTTTCGCGAATTGATCGTGATCTGACATTCGGCCATATTTCTATTCTTCGTCAGGGTCGGTATCGGCAGTTCCGGTGTATGCTTTTCGCAGCTTTGTAAGCAATTCGGGCAATATCAGCCGTTCGGTCTCATTGAGGTCGGCCAGATAGTTCGTCTCAAGTTCGAGCCACTGCGCGTTTACATCGTCACGGATCGCGTGTCCCTGATCGGTCAGATAGACGCGGGTCGAACGTCCGTCGCCATCCTCGCGTTCGGTCTCGATCAGGTTGACCTCGGTCAGCCCTTTGATCATCTTGCTGACCGTCGGGGCAGCGAGGTTCAAGCGTCGCGCGAGATCGACCTGACGCAAGCCGTCCTCGTTCCACAATTCGAGCAGCAGAAAAACCTGTCCGGCGTGAAGCCCGATCAATCCCATGTGACGTTCGAGCACGGTCTTGTAGGCGGTCGTCACTCGTGCCAAAAGATAGCTGATGGTCTTTTGAAAAACGATCTCTTCTTTCATAAAACACCCTTGTTTTATACGCTTAAGCTTAAACAATTAGCAGGGCAATCTCTTTTAGTTAGCCAGCTGATATTCAATAGTAAGTATGCTAACTAAATATAATTAGTATGCTAACAATTAAAAATTAGCACGATATGTTTTATTACCAAAGTGGGCTAAGATTAATTTATGGAAAACGCTGAAAAGCTCAAAAATGCACGCAATATTCTGCTTAAACTCCACAAATCGCTGCTCGACCTAGAGAGGGAGATCTACGAAGGGATCCACGGCGAGCTAACTCCCGTGCAATTTGTCAATCTTTTGATGGAGGACGAGGATTTTGCCTGGCTGCGTAAGTTTTCGACACTGATCGTCGAGGTCGACGAGATGTTTGCGACAAAAGAGGGAATTGAGCCGGGCATGATCGAGGCTAATCTCGACAAGGTAAATGAACTAGTCGAAATGCGTGAGCCGGACGAGTATTTTAGGGCGAAATATCAGTTTGCCATCCAACGCGATCCCGATGCAGCGGGCCTTCACAGCCAACTTCGATCGTTGATGGGATCGGCCTAGCGTCTGATAACGGCTGGTCCACCTTGGTCCATTCTGGTCCACCTTGGTCCGGACCGGACCAAAAAAGGGAATTGACGAAATAAAGGCCGTGAACATTATGCCCACGGCCTTTTTACTTTTACCTTTTTATTTGTCTATGACCGTCCGCTCTTTTTCCAGTCGTTCAAAAAGCCTTCGAGTCCTTTGTCTGTCAGCGGATGTTTGACGAGCTGCTGTATAACCTTGAATGGGATCGTCGCTACATCTGCACCAGCCAACGCACAATCTACAATATGCACCGGATGACGGATCGACGCAGCCAAAACCTCGGTCGCAAACCCGTAATTATCATAGATCTGCACAATGTCTCGAATAAGCTGCATCCCGTCCTGCGCGATATCATCAAGCCTTCCAATAAATGGCGAGATGTACGATGCCCCCGCCTTAGCCGCAAGTAACGCCTGTGCCGGCGAGAAGCATAACGTCACATTGACCTTAGTGCCCTCGGCACGAAACGCACGACAAGCCTTTAGGCCATCAAGCGTCAGCGGAACCTTGATGACGACATTTTTGGCGATCTTTGCCAGAGCACGGCCTTCTTTCAACATTCCCTCGGTATCGAGAGCCGTAACCTCGGCAGAAACATCGCCTTTGACCAGTTTGCAGATCTTTGCGATGTGCTTTTTGAAATCAACATCACCCTCTTTTGCAACCAAACTCGGATTGGTCGTAACGCCGTCGATCAGCCCAAGCTCATTCGCTTCTTTTATCTCATCAAGATTTGCTGTATCTATAAAAAATTTCATATCAATATTATTGTATTTAGTCGTCAGTGTTAGTAGCTGATGGCAATTGTTCTTATTATTTCTTCCTTTGCGTTCTTTGCGTTCTTTGCGGCTTTGCGTTAAAAATTCCTATTTTACGTGATTTTCCAGCACGCCGATGCCCTCGATCTCAACTTCACACACATCTCCGGGCTTCATCTTCGACACCCCCGATGGGGTTCCGGTCGCAATAATATCCCCAGCATTCAGCGTCATCATGTTTGAGATATATCGTATCAGAAAGTCAACCGGGAAGACCATTTGGGACGTTCGCCCGCTCTGTTTTAACTCGCCATTGACCCGCACCGCAACACTGATATCCATCACATCAAGCTCTGTCTCAATATGCGGCCCGATCGGGCAAAACGTATCAAACGATTTTCCGCGTGTAAATTGGACATCTTTTCGCTGTATATCCCGCGCGGTCACGTCATTTAGGCAAGTATAGCCAAGGACATATTCATGTACATTATCAGCATCAGTTAACCCCTTACAAGTCTTAGAGATAACAACAGCAAGTTCACCTTCATGCTCAACCTGATCACTTTGGTCGGGTATCACTATATCTTCGCCGTTATGGATCAGTGCTGACGGTGCTTTTAGAAACAAAAGCGGCTCGGTAGGCACGTCATTTCCAAGCTCGGCAGCGTGCTCGGCATAATTGCGTCCGACGCAGACGATCTTTGACGGAAAGGGAACTTGTGAAAGCTCGATCTTCATAATTTAGGGCACTGTTTCCGATACAACCTCGGACATTTCACTGACGTTTCCGGTCTTATCCGTCGCAGTGATGTAGTAATAATAAGTCTTCCCGGATTCTACTCTCGTGTCTTGAAACGTATTTGTTTGCAATAATTGCGGCGTCAGCAACTCCCATTTGTCTTTTGCCAGATCCTTGTCCGCAGAACGATAGACCTTGTATCCCGCGATGTCTTTTTCCGGGTTGACGGCAAAAAATATCGAGATCGCATTTGGAGCAGCGGCAACAGTGATCGCCGACGGTGCAGACGGTGCAAAAGTGTCAACGGCCTTGAATTTCAATATGTTCGACTCAACACTTTCGACAGGTTCGGCCTGTACGCCGACCGAAACAGCACGCACAAAGTAGAAATAATCCTTACCAAAATCAAAGAACTCATCCTCAAATTCAGTTGTTGTGATCGGAGTTTTGTTCAATAGCTTTGCCGGTTCCTTTTCCGAATTTGACCTGTAAACATTGTACCCAAGCAAACTTACAGGCTGCGATCCATCAATATTCGCCGTCGGAGCCTGCCATTTTAACCTGATCGCATCCTGCGAAGCCTCGGCAAGCAGGGAAGCCGGGCCGTTCGCGACCTTTGATGCGGGCTCGATCAGCAGCGAATTTGAAAATGCTGCCTTTTGCCCTGACGAATTAACAAAACGTATCGCGTACCTCAAACGTGCCGCTTGTCCCGCAAATTGTAGGTTATCCTTAAATTGCAGTATTTTATTGCCAAAATCGTTGTCAGAGATCGGCATTGCCGTAATAAGCGAGCTGCGATTGGCAAATTCTTCTTCCGAAAGAGCTTGCGGGGAAGTCACCGGTTCAGCCAGTCTGTAGATATCTGCCCGGCTAATATTTTGCACATTCCCGACCGGAGCATTGCTGACTGGCATTTGCCAAGTGAGAATTACCTGATTGCCACGCTGAAAGCCCGAAATCTCGACACGCTGTAACACACGCTCTTTCGGCGGTACCGGAGCACCGCGCTTACCGCACCCGATGCTTATAAGCACAACAAGCGCTATAAACGCTAATGGTGCTTTAACCGAAAAGTGCTTAACCCCGCTATTTAATGATCTGCTGTCCAGCCCGACAATGTTTAACATCTGATTAACTATAAAATGTACTGCCGCATATCCCTATCTTCGATCAGGGTGCTTAAGTGTTCATCGACATAAGCGGCATCGATGTTTTGCGATTTATTTTCCAATTCGCTGCCGGCAAAACTGATGTCTTCGAGCAATTTCTCGACCAGAGTATGCAGACGGCGTGCGCCAATATTTTCCGTTGTTTTATTGATCTCCTCGGTCATTTCTGCCAGGCGGTCAATGGCGTCATCGGTAAAAGTAAGCTCGATTCCCTCTGTGTTTAATAGGGCCTGATACTGTTTAATGAGCGAATTTTTTGGCTGTACGAGTATCCGCTTAAGGTCGTCGATCGTCAGCGATTCGAGTTCGACACGAATCGGAAACCGGCCTTGCAGCTCAGGGATGAGGTCGGATGGCTTGGAAACGTGAAATGCACCGGCGGCAATAAATAGGATGTGATCAGTGCTCAACATGCCATATTTTGTGTTTACGTTGGTGCCCTCGACGATCGGTAGCAGGTCACGTTGGACGCCCTCGCGTGAAACGTCCGGATTCCCTCCTGTCTCGCGGCCGGCGACTTTATCGAGCTCGTCAAGGAAAATTATGCCGGATGACGCCGCTTTTTCCAGTGCCTGTCGGGTTATTTGTTCACTATCCACGAGGCGTTCCTGTTCGTCGCGGAGCATATATTTACGGGCTTCGCCGACGGTCAATTTCTTTTGGACCGTTTTGTTTGGAAACATATTTCCAAACATATCCTTGAAATTGACGCCCATCTCTTCCATGCCCTGACCGCCAATAAAATCAATGGTCGCGTTGCCGCGATCGGTCGTCTCGATATCTATCAGACGCTCGTCAAGCCCGCCGTTTCTGAGCTGCTCGCGAAGCTTTTCACGGGTTCGCTGAATAGATTGCGGCGTTTCCGTTGCCTCATAGTCGTCCTGAGTCTGATAGCTGAGATCGGACGGCGGCAAGAGAATATCCAGCAAGCGTTCCTCGACGTTTTGCTCAGCACGCGGCGTTACGTCCTCAAAAGCGGCTTGTTTTGCCATTTCGACGGCGACATCGGCAAGCTCGCGGATCATGCTCTCGACATCTCGGCCCATATAGCCGACCTCAGTGAACTTTGACGCTTCGATCTTGATGAACGGAGAATTTGCGAGCCGTGCGAGCCGACGGGCGATCTCGGTCTTGCCGACACCGGTCGAGCCGATCATCAGGATGTTTTTTGGCAAAACGTCCTCTGCCATCTCGGGCGGCAGTTTTTGGCGGCGAATACGATTGCGCAAAGCCACCGCAACGGCTTTTTTAGCGGCGTTTTGACCAACGACATATTTATCCAGCTCAGCTACGATCTGCCGCGGCGTGAGGTCGTCAAGATTTGGTTTTTCGACGGTCTCACCGCCCAGATAGATCGCCACTATATCTCCTCAACAACAATATCTGAATTTGTGTAAATACAGATCTCACCTGCGATACGCAGGGCTTCTTCGGCGATATCGCGGGCTGATAATTCGGTGTGTTTCATCAGAGCACGTGCCGCTGCAAGGGCGTACATGCTGCCCGAACCGACTGACAGCAAGCCGTCATCTGACGAGATCACATCGCCTTTGCCGGATATGAGAAAAGCGTCTTTTCCATCGGACACGATCAGCAAAGCCTCGAGATTTCTCAGGTATTTATCGGTTCGCCAGTCTTTGCTAAGCTCGATCGCGGCACGCTCGAGCTGGTTTTGAAACTGCTCAAGCTTTGTCTCAAACCGGGTCAGCAGCGAAAAAGCGTCTGCTGTCGAGCCTGCAAAACCTGCTAATATCTTGCCGTTCGATATGCGGCGGACCTTGCGGGCATTGCCTTTGATGACGGTTTCGCCAAGCGTAACCTGGCCGTCGCCCGCCATCGCGACATTGCCGTCACGCTGGACGAGCAGAACTGTTGTTGAGCGAATTCTGTTACTCATTAAGCCAAATGATAAGCGTTTCAGCTACAATGCTCAAACCCTCGAAGAATACCTTATGCCACTTTGCGTCCTTTGCGGTTTTGAGTGAAAGCGGTATTTTTCTCATGCAAAGGCGCAAAAGTACACAAAGGAAAGAAATCTCAAATTGACATAAATGGTCGATATGTTTGAACATTAAAGGGTTTATGGGAAAACGTCCGCGAATAGGCATCACGATGCGGTTGGAGATCGAAACCGGCCGTTTTTATCTCGGACGTGATTATAGCAAGGCGATTGAGGCTTACGGCGGTGTTCCTGTGCATATAGGGTTGATCCCGAAAGCGGAATATATTGTCGAGGCCGTAGCCGGATTGGACGGCATCTTGCTGCCGGGAAGCAATACCGACGTCGATCCACATTACTACGGCGAAGAGCCGCACCACAGGCTCGGAACAGTCATACCGGAAAAGGATCAGACCGATCAATTGGTGCTCGCTGAGGCTGAAAAGCTTGGTCTGCCTGTTTTGGGTATCTGCTACGGTATGCAGGCGTTGAACGTATATCGCGGCGGGTCGCTGATACAGGATATCGAATCGCAGGTAAAGGGAAGTCATAAGCACGAACAAGGTGCACCGCATACGCGAAACTCGCACAGTCTGCGTGTCGCAAAAGGCAGTGTTTTAGCGGGCCTTGCGTCGGTAAAAGGTGTAAAGGGCGATATCCGTGTCAATTCGTCGCATCATCAGGCAGTGAATAAGGTCGGGAAAGGCCTGAAAGCGACGGCCTGGGCAAAAGACGGCGTGATCGAATGTGTCGAAGACACGCGAAAAGGTCGTTTTATGATGGGGGTTCAATGGCACCCTGAGATGACGTCTTCTCACGACGCAGTTTCGCAGGAGATATTTGAGCTTTTTGTTGATAAGTGTAGAAAGTCGTAACTTCCGATCTGCGGATTCGTACTAATTAACGGAAGTGAGCGGACAATAATAGTTAAAGTGGTTTGTGAGGTGCTGTAATATATTTATTTATTAAACTTACGGGTAAAACCTAAAGTAGATAATTGAGAGCAAATATTGATGGATAATCCGGTTTTAGTTGGAATAATCTCATGGTTCGTACCCGGACTCGGGCACTTGATGCAGGGGCGCGTGGTTCGCGGGGCGATAATTGCCATTGTCGTTTGGGCAATGTTCGTCATCGCTCTGATGAGCGGCGGGGCACATTATCCGGGCTTTGATTTCAAAGACGGCACGCTGCTGTATTTGCTCAATGTATTTGCCCGTTTTGGCAACGGTTTAGGTGCGATCGTCAGCTTTATCATGGCCGGTACGCCTTCGCCGCAGGTTGCGGCGCTCGCGACATTTGAATATGGCGGACGATTTCTCGAGGTTGCGGGACTGCTCAATTATCTTGCGACGGTCGATGCGGTCGATATCTCGCTCGGGAGGAAAAAATGATCCATTTTCTTTACCTAGTCGGATTTGCACTCTTTGTCTCCGTCGCATTTGCCATTTTTGCTAATGGCACGACGCGGGAGCGAGTAATTTACGGTATCAAAACGTTTTTGCAGTTTACCTTGATCAGCCTCGTGCTGGCGTGGATACTGTATTTTATTCCCTGGTAGAAACCGCGAGTTTCCCTCAAATATCGTACCTTTGGTCCGGTCCGGACCAAGGTGGACCAAAGTGGACCAAAGTGGACCAAGGGTGGACCAAGGGTGGACCAAGATCGGGTCATATAAACGAAATGCCGCTTGTTGAGACCGAGGGCCTTGTAATAAAGAGCTACAATCTGGCCGAAGCTGACCGTATCGTCGTCCTGATAACGCGTGATCACGGTGTCGTTAGGGGTGTAGCAAAGGGGGCAAAGCGGCTAAAGAGCAAGTTTGGCAGTGGTTTGGAGCCCTTTTCGGTCGTTCAGACAGAGTATTTTCAAAAAGATGCGGTCGAGCTGGTCTCGATACAGAAAACAGATCTGATCCAGTCAAATTTCGAAGCCGCCAGCGACCCTGCTTTTCTGCAAAAGTTTTCATATCTTGGCGATCTGCTCCTGACGCTATCGCCGCCGCACGACCCTAACGAAACGCTTTACCGGATGGTAAAGGTGTGTGTCGAGACGGCGTCGGCTGACCGTTCGGCTCTGCTGAGCACGGGGGTTTATTTCGAATTATGGATGCTGCGGCTCGCGGGTTATTTGCCGGATTGGGGGCATTGTAATGTTTGCAGGCGAGATTTTGAGGACACGGAAATAGCAAATTTGCAGGGAAATTTTCATCTGATCTGTTCGACATGCCGACGCGGGCCGGTGACGAGGCCTTTTGACGCAACGAGCCGAGCAATAGCCGCAGCAGCGAGAAAACTAGGTCCGGGCAAGTTTGCCGAATTTACCGCTGACGAGCACGACAGATTGGACGCGATATCGGGTATCCTAAAAATGATCGTATCAAGCTCGATCGGCAGGGAAGTGACCGGCGAAAAATCGTTGGCGATTAAGACACAAGGATAAATGAAACGCATCGGGTGGCTAATTTCGACATATTTGCTGCGGGTCATCCTGCCGTATTTTGGTATGGCGTGGATGCTGCTGAGCGTTATCTTGTTCTTTCAACAAGCGACGCGTTATTCGGAGATATTCTTTAACGCAAATATTCCGACCAACCTAGTTTGGCAGCTAACGATCGCCCTGATCCCCAATGTTATTGCCTTTACATGTCCGATGGCGATGCTTGTCGGCACGATCATCGGGCTTTCGAAAATGCAGGGCGACAGCGAACTCGTCGCAATCAGGGCTTCGGGCGTGGGCAATCTGCAAATTGCCGTGCCGATCATGATACTCGGCGTGCTGTTATCGGGTTTTGCTTTTCTCGTCAATCTCAAAGGCGTACCGATGGCCGCGTCGTTTGTTCGAAACGTTGCGCTTCAGACTGCGATCAAAAAGCTCGAATCGCCGCTCGAACCCGGCGTTTTTAATACCGAGGTCGCCGGGTACACCATATATGTTAAGGGCGGCGACATCGAGACCGGCCGCTGGAAAAACATATTTATCTACAGCGAAGATACGGCAAATAACAGCGTGCGTCTGATAACGTCATCGCAAGGCCGGGTTGATATTTCGGACGAAACGTCGGAATTGGTGCTCGAAAACGCATCGGTTTCGACGCTGCCAATGACGCCGGGAGCGGGGAAGTATGTTTCGGAAAGCATCGGCGAGGTCAGGCTCGGTATCAAAACGAAGCGCGGCGATCTCATCGGAAAGTTGCAGAGTCCCGAGATAACGCCGGAGGAACTGGGTCTGGCTGAGCTTTCCAGCTACGCCGCGTCAAAAGACGGCAAAGATCGCATCGAAGCGGAACTGATCTGGCAGCGAAGACTGCTGCTGTCGATCACACCGTTTATCTTTTGTGTGCTCGGTACGGTCATGGTTTTGCGGTTTAACCGCGGCGGTCGCGGGCGGGGAATTGCGGTTGCTCTGGCCGTGCTTGTCGTGTTTTATCTGCTGTCATTTCTTGGCGAACAGCTTGCCCGCACCGGTGCGCTCAGCGTCAGACAGGGAAGTCTCATACCTATCATCGCAAGTGCGATCGCCGTGGTTTGGTTCAATTATTCGCGGCGGCTGGATTTTTGGAGTATCCCTCTGGAGCGCCTAAAAGCGGTGTTGACAGGGCTAAAGAGATCAAAAAGTAAGATACAGTTTCGCAATATTTTTGTAGATCTGACGACCGGGCTTCGTGATTTTGATATTATCCGCAACCTGCTGAAAAACTGTCTGCTCACGCTGTGTTTTATGACGGTGATATTTATCATTTTTACGGCATTTGAGCTTTGGAAATTTGCCGGATCGATGGATGGCGGCTTGGTGATGCTGCTCAAATATCTGACGTATCTGGTGCCATTTATCTATATCCAGATCATACCGTCCGCTGCGATGATCGGCGTACTTGCAACTTATGCGATCAAATCCCGGCAAAATGAGATCGTTACCTGGACGTCTGCCGGGCAGAGCGTTTATCGGCTGTTGTTGCCGTGTTTTGTGTTGATGGCAATGCTCGGCGGGCTCAATTGGGGCATACAGGAACTTATTTTGCCTAAGGCTAATAGGCTCCAAGACGATATGCGTTCGAGGATCAGGTCGCTTGGAAAGATCGAGAATCGCGCCGGCATTAACTGGATCGCGAGTGACGACCGCATTTTTTCATTCAAAACAGCCGGCTCTGCGTCTGATAACGAGATAGCGGCTGCTTCATGTTCCTCCGGATGCTTGCGGGATCTCGCGATCTATCAATTTGACGATAAGGGGGCTGCACTGCAATCCGTGTACCGCGCGAAAGAGGCGGTTTGGCAGAGCGGAAAGATCTCTTTTAGCGGGCCGGTTGAGAAAAGCTACATGCGTGATGGCCGGATCGAGACGGAAAACTCGACGGGCGGGGAACTGGCCGAAGCGCAGGATCCGTTTGTCGGGATCAGGGTAAAGCCCAGCCACTCGAGTGCAAGTGAGGTCAATAGGCAGATCACGCTTAGTGAATCTGATGTTGAGCGCCGCAATCTTTCGGTTGCTCTCGAAAAGAAATATACGACGATCTTCTTGCCGTTTATTATGGCCTTATTCGCCGCTCCGTTTGCTTTCAGCCTGAGCCGCAAGGGAAATGTGGTCACGGTTGGCTATTCTGTCGGGCTGTGGCTGCTGTTCACCGGGACAACCAGCGTTTTTGAGCAGCTCGGCCTTAACGGCGTTCTATCTCCGACGCTAGCGATCTGGTCGCCGCTTATCATTTTTTCGATGTTCGGCGTTTATCTGCTCACCAAGGTCCGCACCTGATCCGCTAAAAACTCCGCTTAAACAGATACGACATCTTAATGAAAAAGCTGCGGCCGTTGCCTTGCAAGCCCGGTTCCTGAGCACCCGTGTATGGGTTGTAGCCCTTGTAATTCAGGTCGTCGTTGTATCCGGCATATATGGCCGTGCCGGGACTCGGGGTCCAACCAAATACGAACTGAGGGCGAAGCCGCGTCGAGATGTTGGAGTAATCGACCCTTAGCCGTGCAAAAATACTGCGTGTAAATTGATACGTCGATCGCAGGCTAATTATATTGTCATCAAACGCGACTAGCTTAGTATCGTCACGCGTGAGCTTCGTGCGGTTGTAGTTGATCTGTATCTGAAAAGCTGTCGTCGGCTGATAGCGGACCGACGATTCGAAATACGTCATATTACCCGCGCCGGGATCCTGACGCGGAGCAGGTGTGGTGCAGCCGGGCACGATCGCGCACGTATTGAACCAATTTACATAAGGAGCGCTGACCCGCGGGTATTTTGGCCCCGCTCCAAAATCGTAATCGAGGCTGCCAAAATTTTGGCTAAGCAACACAAAGAAAAACAACTGCTTGGACGGCGAGGCTTCGATAAAGGCATACACCTCTTTTCGATTTGCCGAGCGTTCTGAGCTAGGGCCGAAAAAAGCACCTTGTTGTGTCGCCGTTCGTCGAGGCCCAAATTCGTGCTCAAAGACACGTTCGTAACCAAATTCGAGCCCGCTCCCGATATAGATCTGCCGCTGCAGGGCGATCATGCCTTGAGTGTTCGACTGCATGCCCTGCAAGCGTGATTTCCAGTCGTAAGTTATATTCGTTTGATTGAATAAGCGTTTGGAAATGATCTTTTTCTTGGCGTCCCGATTGGTCTGGTATTGGATAAACGAGCCGAGGTAGTTTGTATCCGTACGGTTTGTAAACCCGACATCCGCACGATAATCCTGCGTGCGTCCCGATGCTGAGAAATTCATTGACAGGTTACGTCCTGAGCGTTCGAGATAGCCACGATAGCCAAATCCATTGCCGGTGCGAAACTGGTTCGCATTGATATCAGGATTGTAAAAAGTACGTCTTGAGTTAGTGCCGACAACCTGAAACTCCGCAACGGTGCTTGGGCTGAGCTTAAAGCGGCCATCAAATGACGCCGTGTGGTTATGCCTACCGGGAAAATTATAGGTGGTCGCAAAAAATCCGAGGTTGCTCTGCGTGCCGATGTCGCGTTTTACGCGAAGCACACCGATGTCGGCATTTTTGTCCATAAACCGCTCGGTGCTGCACACGGTCGCGGGATTGATCAGCCGCTGGGCCAAACATATTTTTAGGCTCTCGCGTTCGTCAACAGAATAGTTGCCCGGAGCGTTGTCAGAGGCGTACATCACACCAAAAGTATTTTTCCCGCGGCGGCCTGTCAGTTTCAATGCAATGTCAGGATCGACGATAGCGCGAGTGTTGACGAGGTTTAGCCCGCTCTGGAAAATGTCTATGCGTTCGAGGAAAAATGGACGCTTTTCTGCAAAGAAGATAGGGAATCGGACGTTTGCGGTACTGACCGGCGCGTCTGCTTCGACCTGTGCAAAATCTGGATTGTACGCAAAATCAAGCGTGATCGTCGGCGTCAGGCCAAACTTAGCGGTCATACCAAAATCGCCTTTGACGCCCTCGTTGACATAGCGGCCGCTCGGGTCGTTGTTAAACGTATATCGGGACCGCCGCCCCGTCTGGCTTACCGTAAAGCTCGGGTTTATCTCAAGCTGTCGCGTCGTCGATATCTCTTCGAGCCCTGTGATGTGGCCGGTCTGGCCGAGCATGCCGTTGATCGCACGGCTCACCGGCATCCACGAATCGAGCTCGTTGTTGTTGTATTTTACGCGGCGAAAAATGTGCAAGCCCCATTGTTTGCCTTTGCCGGCCTCATAACGCAGCGACTTAAAGGGAATTGCCGCCTCGACCGTAAAGCCGTCCTCGGTCAGCACGCCTTTTGATTCAAATACCAGATCGATACTAAAATCCTCGCCGCGTCCCTCGGTCACGGTTCCGTCGCCCTGTATCCCAAGCGGGTTAAACGCAAAAATGTACGCCTGACGCTTGTCGTTAAAAGTATCGATATATATCAGCACGTAATCGTCATTAAAGATATTGTCGCGCCGCGACACCGACGAACGCACCGTCGCTTTGTCCTGTTTCACGCGAAACGCGAAATACAGGTTCTTGGCGTCGTACGCCATCATAAACTCGGTCGGGTGTTTCGGGGCGATATTGTCGCCGGGCTGGATCTGGATAAAATCACCGAAAACAGCGGCGTTTTTCCAAACGTCGTCGCTCAGTACGCCGTCGATCACCGGCGGAGTCGCCATGCGGGGAATGTTCACCGGCGCATTTTTCTTAACGTACAGCGAACCGGGCATATCATCTGCCGATGTCACAGGCGTTGTGTCCTTAACGACCTCTTTCGGGCCGGCATCAGTCGCAGGGGGCGGCGGTGTCTGTGAATGGATGTTCGCTACCGAAAGGGCATAGATCAAAGCGAAGATAAAAGGTATTGATATAAAACGTACTACTTTATTATGCATTTTTCGCGTACTCCGTATTGCTGAATATCGCCGTATTACTGGTATGAATTTATGGCAGAATTGCTTCTTGAAAGGGAAACACCGCCGCTGCGTCTTTCGTGACAAGAAATCAGAAAAAAATGACTGATTTTTATTTCTGGTCACAAACGCACTCTCTTACTACGAAGACGAAAGTAGAATGGTTGCGGTAACAAGGAAAATTTTTTGTTTTCGGGCGGTTATTTCCTGTCCGCTATTGGTTTTACCAATTGTGTGCTACATTTCCTTTGAGATCTATGACTACACCCTCCGAGCCATACGAACTTAGGTTTGAAATGCGCCCCGGTTATCTCTATGCTCACCTAAAAGGCGACACGATCTCTGTCGAAATTATCCGCTCGTATGTCGCCGAGATCGTTGAGCAGAGCAATGCTACGGGATTGCAAAGCATTTTGTTATATCGCGATATACCCGCCGTGCTCTCCGAAGCCGAGACATTTTTCACCGTTAGGGAATCGCTGGAATCGTTTCGCGGCAAAAAACTCGCCCTAGTTAATCCTCACTCCGGCATCGACAAAGAAGTAAAATTTGGCGTAACAGTAGGCCACAATCGCGGCGGCAACTACGCAGATTTTGAAGACATCGCCTCAGCCGAAAGCTGGCTGCTCTCAGACAAAGACTAGTGGTAACATAATCGTACGTGCGGAAGATCCTATGAAAATGATCGTGTTTTTGTGTGCGTGCTTGTTTGCCGTCGGCGGCATCGGGTTTGGCCAGGATAATCAGTTTCGGCCAATGAAAGGCTCGGCAACGCCGGAGTTTGAGGAAACAGGCGACCATGGTCAGTGCCTTGTTTTCAAAACCTATATCGTTATCTCCGAGCCGACCGACGAAGGCGGCGACGATGTCAATGTCTGGCTCCGCAAAGGAACCGCAAAGGGAACCGACGCATGCCGCATGGGCACGAACCCGCATTACTCGATCAAAAACTCCGACAATAATTCGTTTTACGGCATATCGCAATTCTACTTTTTCGTCGATCAGGGAACCTCCGCCGGTTCGCGAACGCTGCAGGTTTTCAAAACCGATTCCGGCAAACCGGTTACTCAGGTCGAATATTTCGCAAACAGTAGCGACCCGCGAATCGAATCGGCCCGCTACCTCTATTTCGACGCTCCCTCAACAAAAAAAGGCCCGATCTCAACCTGCAAAGAAGCCGCCAAATGGAAACGCCAAGGCGGCACCGTCGGCTGGGTCCAAGGCAAAAAACTCGACCTCGACACCCAAAAATCAACAAACATCGGTACGCTGCGGTGTGTTTATCAGGAATAATTCCCAAGAGCTCCCCTCCTTACGAGGGAGGCGAGGCCGCCGCTTCGGCGGACGGGGTGGTTCTCTAGGCGTAAGGGAAGGGTGACCTTGTATGACATTCAAACGAAGCAAAACCGATATTCACTCTTTACCCTCGGTTGCCAAATACCGCGATAAGTTACGCAAGACTCTGACACCTGCAGAAGCCGCATTCTGGAACCTAGTAAAGAATTCTCAGCTCGACGGACGCAAATTTCGCCGCCAGCACAGCATCGGCAACTGCATCTTCGATTTTTACTGTCCGTCCGAAAATCTCGCGATCGAACTCGATGGACAAGTCCATTTCGTCGAACATCCCGCATTAAATGACCGAACCAAACGTGAATACGCAGAGTCGCATGGGATCCGGGTAATTCGATTTGAAAACAAAAGAGTATTCGAAGACACCCAATGGATCCTAGATGTTATCCGCAGCAACTTCGGTTGGAATAAGAAAAGCCCAACAGACGAGTCCTAAAACTCCCCTCCTTACGAAGGAGGGGTGCGGCTTTTAGCCGCGGGGTGGTTCTCTAAAAGTCGAATAGTAATCCAACACTGAAGTGTCCAAAGTCCTTGCAAATCAAAACCCCCCTCCTTACGAAGGAGGGGTGCGGCTTGTAGCCGCGGGGTGGTTCTCTAACGGACGATTAGGAATCCAACACTGATGTATCCCAAGTCCTTGAGAATCAAAGCTCTCCTCACGAAAGAGAAGTACGGCGTTAGCCGGGAGGTGGTTCTCGGTCTTGGTTTCCACAAATGATGAGTGAATGCTAATAGTGCGAGAGAACCACCCCGTCACCCGAAGCGGGTGCCACCCCTCCTTCGTAAGGAGGGGAGTTTATGTCGTCGTTCCCGTCAGCTCTTCACTACTCTAGAATTTGGAGCTATACTCGTTTCGTTATGTTCAAGTTCCTAAAGAAAAAAGACCCAATCGAAGATCTATGGCAGTGGTTCGAAAAGAATCGGACGTCATACGAAGAGATGGATGACGAAAGAATCGGAGAAAATCTTGATCCTCTTTTTCAGCGTGTGACTGGCATATCCTCAGGTTTGGCTGTTGAGATGTCACGGCGGGATGCTGAGGGTGTGCGAGATCTCGTTATATCAGCGAATGGGGACCGCAACCTCTTTCCGATCGTTACTGAGATCGTCGAAAATGCTCCAAAATTCGAACATTGGACGGTCACCGCGTTTCGCCCACGAATAGCCGGAGCCTCGGTTCTTAAGGGAGACGACGGTCTCGAATTTGACTCGGAAAAGATGTTTTTCGCCGCAGGAGAGATCGAAGGCGACCTAGATGTTTTCATTTATATGGAAAATATTAGCGGTAAAGACGAACGCCAAGTTTTCGGTCTCGGAATGATCCTTATCGAACACCTGCTAGGCGAATACGATTGTGCTATGAAAGTTAGGGCCTTTGGCTTTCACGACCTCAACGATGCTCCCGAAGATTGGCCACTCAGCCCATTGATGGAACTGCCCGAAATAGTAGATGATTTTCATATGCGGTATAACAATTAGAGATGAAGATTGAGTATTAAGGCGTACGTCGGGGCATTCTAGGCTAGAAAGGATTCATGAAAACTAAAATAATCACCGCAATCGTCATTTTGCTAACCGCGCTTCCAATAGCGGCACAGAATGCGCCGGAGCCTGTGCGGGCACGGCTCGATTCCGCTCCGAAGGCGTTTCGGGTGTTTTTTGCGAAGTTTCGCCGCGCGGTTGAGAAGAAAGATAAAACTCAGGTCGCGGCGATGACGCGGTTTCCGTTTGCGTATGGCTATGACGCGGGCGACGAAGGGAAGTACACGCGGACGCAGTTCTTAAAGAACTTCAAGCACGTCACCGGCGATTTCTTTGGCGAGTATAAAATGGGCAAAAATCCGTGGTTCGAAGGTGGTGACGACCAAACCTACACCATCTCAACCGAAAGCGCTTCGCACCTGACTTTTATCAAGTCGGGCAACACGTTTAAATTCATCTCATACTACGTCGAGCCGTAACGCTTTAGATCATTGGAGAATTATTATCTAATCCCTTTTATCGCCGCCATGTTATTATATTCCCGTGAATAATTCATTTATCTTGACCGATTATGTTGAGCAGGCCATGACCCGAGCCGAGTATGACAAGCTCGAAGATGGGACATTTTCCGGACGGATCCCTGATTGCAAAGGGGTTATTGCGTTTGGCATGACATTACGCGAGTGTGAGATCGAGCTGCATTCTACCTTGGAAGACTGGGTTTTAGTCGGCCTCAAACTCGGACACGATCTGCCAACACTGGGTAATATCAATCTAAATACGATGCCTGTCTATGAGCCAGTGGAATCCGTGTAAGCGAAGCGATTTTGTAAGACGGCTCAGGAAGCTCGGGTTTGATGGCCCTTATTCCGGATCTAAACACCAATTTCTCATATTCGGCCAAAACCGGCTCACCATTCCTTCAAATTCAGAATATTCAGTCCCGCAACTAAGAATGATGTTGCGCGAAGCAGCATCGATCATAGGTCGTGATATTTCGGCGGACGAGTGGAACGAACTGCGATGAGACATCAAGTCACGATGCTTTTGTGCTTTCACACCCGGCCGATCAAGATTTCGCGCGGCATTGCGAATGGGCTTTTGGCGAGATGCGGATATTGTTCAGATCTAGGATCAGATTTTGGTCCGGGTCGAGTTTTGGGCTTAGAAACTCGATGGTGTCGGGCGGGCGGATGCCAAAATCGGCGATCAACCGGTAGGCCCTAATAATGCACTAACCTCGTTTTCCGTATTTCCGTACCGGATAGGCGTGACGCGTACCCGGCACCGACGGCCTGAGAGCTAGCCTTCGCCTAAACCTGTCAAACAATATCAGGTAACAAGTTGGTGAACCTAGGCGTTCGTGCGTCACGCGGCTCAAAACGATCGAGCCGATCTTGTTCATCGTCACATACAATCCCGACCAATGCGGTGCCACATCGCCACGCGGCAGCACCAGCCAATCTCCATCCACAAAATCATCCGTTTTTTTCATAGATAGCGACATTACCGCAATCTATATCTAATTGAAATGCTATTTTGCGGGTTATGCCGATTTTGCTCGGTTTAGCTGATTTTGCGTGGCATTTTCAATTGCAACGCTCTTTTAGAGCATGGATAAAGTCTCATAACCACATCCGGCTTTAGCCGAATATTTGGGCTAAAGCCGGAGGCAATTGATATCTGAGATCAGTGCTTTCATCAACGATCAAACATCGTCATCTCAGAACTCGCGTCCAATACAAATGGCACGGTATTTACTACGCGATCTCAAAAGAGGGAATTGGACTATTCTGACAACAGAAGGGAAGTTAGAGACATAAGATCTGACTAGTGACAGTATTTCCGATGCTCGGGCTATCTGCTCTCACACAAAAAAAACCTCGCCGAAATGACGAGGCTTTTTAGTTATCGTTACAGGAACCCGGTCGCTACCGCTCTCGGTTCTGACCATTGCTCACTGTTCACTATTAGTTATTCACTATCTTACGTGCCGGTTTCCCAGCTCGTCATATATTCGAGCATTTCAGGGGTCAGAACGTCCATGTTTACGCCCATTGCGTGGAGCTTGAGGCTGGCGATCTCTTGATCGACTTCCTTAGGCAGGACGTGGACGCCAGCGGCGAGGTTGCCTTTCTGTTTGACCAGATATTCGGCAGACAGTGCCTGATTGGCGAACGACATATCCATCACGCTGGCCGGATGGCCTTCGGCGGCGGCGAGGTTGATCAGGCGGCCTTCGCCAAGTACGATCACGCTCTTAGTGCCGTCTTTGCTGCGATACTCTTCGACGAACGGACGGCGTGTAACGGCCGGCTGCGACAGGTCGCGAAGTGCGTCAAGATTGAGTTCGAGGTCAAAGTGGCCGCTGTTGCAGACGATCGCACCGTCTTTCATCACCGCAAAATGCTCGCGGTCGATGACGTGGCGGTTGCCGGTCACGGTGACAAAGAAATCACCGATCTTGGCAGCTTCTTTCATCGGCATGACACGCATACCGTCCATCACGGCTTCGATAGCTTTGATCGGATCGATCTCGCAGACGACGACATTCGCACCCATACCGCGGGCACGCATTGCAACGCCCTTACCGCACCAGCCGTAACCGACTGTGACAAGCGTCTTACCGGCGAGCAAGATATTGGTCGCCCGGATGATGCCGTCGAGCGTCGATTGGCCCGTGCCATAACGATTATCAAAGAAATGCTTGGTCTGAGCGTCGTTAACCGCGATCGAAGGGAAGGTGAGCACACCTGCCGCGACCATTGCGTTGAGACGAACGATACCGGTCGTCGTTTCTTCGGTCGTGCCGATGAGATTACGGATAAGCTCAGGCTTTTCCTTGATCATCGTTGCCACAACGTCGGATCCGTCATCGATAATGAGGTTCGGATTTGTATCAAGTGCAGCTTTAACGTGGCGGACGTAAGTGTCTGTCGATTCTCCCTTTATAGCCATGACCGGGATGCCCCAATCAGCCACTAGGGAAGCGGCAACGTCGTCCTGCGTTGAGAGCGGGTTCGAAGCGATCAGCAGAGCCTCGGCTCCACCAGCTTGAAACGTGCGTGCTAAATTAGCCGTCTCGGTCGTAATGTGTGCACACGCGACCATTTTGACACCCGTCAAAGGCTTTTCCTGCTCAAAACGCTCACGAATGAGCCTCAAAACCGGCATTTCGCGGTCGGCCCACTCGATGCGCTGCTTGCCGTGCGGGGCAAGGTTGATGTCCTTGATATCGTATTCCATTGAAGTACCTGGAGTTGTCATAACTGTTTGTTCTGCAAGCGCTTAAGCAGCAGCTCCTCTTTCGGCAGCCGAACGCAGAGCCTCGGCCTTGTCTGTAACTTCCCACGAAAATTCGTCGTTCTTGCGACCAAAGTGTCCAAAACGTGCGGTCGCTTTGTAGATCGGACGGCGAAGATCGAGGGTTTCGATGATGCCTTTTGGATTGAGAATGAAATTCTCTTTGACGATCTCGGCAATACGGTTGTCATCGATCGTTCCGGTGCCGTGCGTATCGACCAAAACCGATACAGGCTCGGCAACACCGATCGCGTAAGCCAACTGGACAGTACATTTATCCGCAAGGCCCGCAGCTACGATGTTTTTCGCAATGTAGCGGGTCATGTATGCAGCCGAGCGGTCGACCTTTGTTGGGTCTTTGCCCGAAAAAGCACCGCCGCCGTGCGGGGCATATCCGCCGTATGTATCGACGATGATCTTACGCCCGGTCACACCGGCATCGCCCATCGGGCCTCCGACAACGAATTTACCGGTCGGATTGATGTGATATTTCGTGTTTTCGTCAAGCAATTCAGCCGGAATAGTAGGTTTGATGACTTTTTCGAGAATGTCAGCACGGATCTGTTCGATCGGCAGATCCGCCGTCTGCGACGAGATAACGACTGCCTCAACACGAAACGGTTTGCCGTCACGATACTCGATCGAGACCTGCGATTTTCCGTCAGGACGCAAATAGGGAATCGTGCCGTCACGGCGAACTTCGCTCAGCTTACGGGTCAGATTATGTGCCATCTGGATAGGCATCGGCATCAGCTCCGGCGTCTCGTTACAAGCGTAACCAAACATCAGTCCCTGATCGCCCGCTCCGCCGGTATCAACACCTTGTGCGATATCAGGCGACTGCGTGCCGATAGCATCGATGACCGAACAGGTGTTCGAATCATAGCCATAGGTCGCATCGTTATAGCCGATCTCTTCGATAGTTTCGCGAATGATCTGCTTGTAATTAACCTTTGCCGATGTTGTGATCTCACCGGCAACGACCGCAAGGCCAGTGGTTACGAGCGTTTCACACGCAACGCGGGCGGTTGGGTCCTGCTCCAAAATGGCATCCAAAATCGCATCGCTTATATGATCCGCAATCTTATCTGGATGACCCTCGGTCACCGACTCCGATGTGAATAGAAAATTTCCGTTACTCAATTGTTTACGTAACTCCTTTTATAGGGTTGTATTAATTGGAATCTATGATAGATAACAAAACGATAATGATAGCTTTTTACCAGAAAGGTGTCAAAGGGGACCACGCCAAAGCGGGCGATCGGGATAAACGCATCCAGGGTTCTAGACATTGAGTGCGTCTGATAATAGAGATTATGTAATACGAGTGGCGAAGCAATCGGGCGGTCATCCAATAAGCTCCGGCCATTCATCCACGGGCGTATCGGCATCGTCTGCCGGGCCTTCGGTCGGGGTTGACGACGCGGACAGGTCAATTACCTTTTGCTCAACGTAGATAGGACAATCCATACGCAGGGCGAGTGCTATCGCATCTGATGGACGAGCGTCGAGCAATACAGCGTCACCACCACGATCGAGGAGCTCGATGCGAGCATAAAACGTGTTGTCCTGCAGATCAGTGATTATCACGCTTGCGGCGGACAGTCGGCACTCGATAATGATGTTTCTGAGCAGATCATGTGTCATCGGACGTTGCGGGACGACCTTTTCGATCTCGAGGGCGATCGCGTTCGCCTCAAAAGCACCAACCCAGATGGGCAATACGGTCTCAGACTCGATACCCTTAAGCACTACGATGGGCGAATTTGTATTCGGATCCATGATTAATGCACCGATCTTAACCTCTATCAAATTACGGTCTATATCCATGAAAACCTATTGAACCTCACCAAATAATGAATTTGCCTTAATATCGGTAATTCGAACATCGACGATCTTTCCCAATTGCTCGCGAAAGCCTTTGAAATTTACAACTTTGTGACAGGTCGAATGACCGGTCAGACTCGTTTCTGAACGGCTCGAGACACCTTCAACTAATACTTTAAGCACTTTATTAAGATATCTCTGTAACTGATTGTTCTGTATATCTTTCTGGATTTTCTCAAGCTCTAGGAAACGAATTGTTTTATCGGCATGAGAGACGTCATCCGCCATGTCAAAAGCGGGCGTGCCCGGTCTCGGAGAATATTTGAAGATATAGGCCATATCAAACCCGCAATATTTGACCATTTTGACTGTATCTTGAAAATCTTCCTCAGTTTCACCAGGAAAACCGACGATTATGTCAGTTGTGAGGGCGATATCACGGCTTGAGGCTTTTATCCGGTCGATCTTACCGAGATATTTCTCGATGGTATGGCCGCGTTTCATAAGTTTAAGCACCCGGCTCGAACCCGATTGTACAGGCAGATGCACCCAATTGCACAGGTTTTCGTGTTTCTCGATCGCATCAACGATATCGTCATTGAAATCGCGGGGAAATGAGGTGTTAAATTTAATGCGCTCGATCCCTGTCGCGGCCACCGCCCGCAAAAGCCTCGAGAATGCCGACTTCCCCGCAAATCCTTCTAAACCCGATTCTGTTTCAGGCTTGTAACTATTGACGTTTTGGCCGATCAGATGCACTTCTTTAACGCCATTTCGGCGTAATTCGAGCACCTGGCGGATGATCTCAGATGCCTCAAGGCTGCGTTCCCTGCCCCGTGAGAATGGGACGATGCAATAGGTGCAGAACTTGTTACAGCCCTCAATAATAGGTAAAAAAGCGACATACGGCGAGTGTCTGTGAGTATCAGCGACAGTCCAATCGTATTCATCCTCGCGTTCGCCAACGTCGAAATAGCGGTCGTTTTTAATCGCCTCGTCAATTGCCAAAGCAACACGGCCTACGGCACGTGTTCCAAGAACAAAATCAACGCCTTCGATCTTATTAAACAGCGTTTCGCCCTCTAATTGGGCGACACAGCCCATAACACCGATCACAGGTTTGGGTTTATCCGTGTGGCGGATACGCCCAACGCGCGAGTATAATTTCTGTTCGGCTTTCTCGCGTACTGAGCAGGTATTGAGTATGATTATATCAGCCGAATTTTCGTCAGCGGTCACCTGATATCCGCCACGAGCGAGAGTGGTCGTGACGCGTTCCGAATCGGACACGTTCATCTGACAACCCCAAGTTTCGACAAAGACCTTTTTCATTTAATGCCGCAAGATAACAGCTCAAAACCCGCTAAAACACGAGACTTTTGCCACCTGCACTTGCACTCAGATTATAGCCTGTTGCAAAGCACAATCCAACTTAAGCCTCTCGCGAAGCGGCTAAACGAACTGGAAATGTCGTCGTGTGCGATAACAGATTACGGCAATATGTACGGCACGGTCGCGTTTTATAACGCGATGACCTATAACGGCATCAAGCCGATCATCGGCTACGAAGCGTATTTTCGCTTTAACAGCCGTTTGGAACGCTCGACGGCTATTCAGGCCGGTGAAAGAGCTTATTACAACCTGATCTTGCTGGCAAAGGACATCGAGGGTTACAAAAACCTAGCATATTTAGCGTCTAAGGCCTACACGGAAGGTTTTTACTACAAGCCCCGAATAGATGTGGAGCTACTGGCCGAGCGAAGTGCCGGTTTGATAGGGCTTTCGGGCGGTATGTCGGGGCCGATCGGACATTTTCTCTACAACGCCGATCAAAAACGGGCTCTAATCAACGCTAAAGCTCTGGAAGATGTCCTTGGAAAAGGCAATTTTTTCCTTGAGATCTTTGACAGTCTGACCGATCAGGGCAAGCAGTTGATAAAAGATACGGTCGAGTTGTCAAAATCGAGCGGTATTCCGCTCGTCGCGACAAATGACGTTCATTATTTGAATGCAGATGATGCTCGTGCCCAGCAAATGCTGATATGTATTGGCGAGGGGCGAACGATCTCGCCGACGGTTCGTGCCGACGGCATCAATTATCTCCGCTCGGCCGAAGAAATGTGGGATATTTTTGGCGATGAACTGCCGGATTCGCTGAATAACACGCTCAAAGTCGCCGAAATGTGTGACCTAGTGATCCCGCAGGGCGACGACGAACGGCAACTGCCGAGCTTCCCTATTCCGATCCAAGGTTTGTCCGAAGAGCAGTATTTTGAACAGATCCTACGAGAGGGGTTTGAGGAGCGGCTGAAAGAAGAATGGGAGCCGCGGATCGCCAATGGGACGCTCAAATACCCGATCGAAGACTATCGAAGAAGGCTCGATATAGAGATCGCAACGATCAATAAAATGGGCTTTCCCGGCTATTTTTTGATCGTTTGGGAATTTATCAAATACGCCCGTGAACAAGGCATTCCGGTCGGGCCGGGACGCGGTTCGGCTGCGGGTTCGCTTGCGGCTTATTGTATGCGGATCACGGACGTCGATCCGCTGCAATACGATCTGCTGTTTGAGCGGTTCTTGAACCCCGAGCGAATCTCGATGCCCGATATTGACATTGATTTCTGTATTCGCGGCCGCGGACAGGTCATCAATCACGTGACCGAATTTTACGGACAGGAATCAGTCTGTCAGATCATCACGTTTGGAACGATGGCGTCGCGGGCGGCTATTAAAGACGTTGGGCGTGCTTTGGGTATGGAGTTCGGAGCGGTCGAAAAGGTCGCAAAGCTCATCCCGCCGCCGATCCGTGGCCGGAATGTAAGTATCTCGCAGGCGCTCGAAACTGTTCCTGAGCTAAAGAAAGCGTTTGATTCGGACAAACAGGTCAAAGAGCTTGTCGATCTCGCGCTGAAGCTCGAGGGCTGTTCGCGGCATACGTCGGTCCACGCAGCCGGCGTTGTGATCAGCCCGCGTCCGCTGCACGAGCTTGTGCCGGTGGCGATGTCCGGCAAAGAAGAACTCACGAGTCAGTATCCGATGGGCGATCTCGAAAAAGTCGGGATGCTCAAGATGGATTTCCTTGGCCTAACGACGCTGACGATCATTAGCGACTGCTTGGCGTCGATGAAAGAGCGGCTCGGTGTCGAGATTGATTGGACCAAGATCCCAAATAATGATGAAAAGACGATGCAGCTTTTCGGGCAAGGACGTACGGAAGCAATATTTCAGTTTGAATCGTCCGGCATGGCCGATATGTGCCGCCGACTGCAACCTAAAGAACTCGAAGATCTCTCTGCTTTGAACGCTCTTTACCGCCCCGGACCTCTCGACGGCGGTATGATCGATGATTTTATCGACCGTCATCGCGGACTAAAACCTACTGAATACCTGCTGCCGGAAATGGAAGATATTCTCGGCAACACGTTTGGCGTGCTGGTTTACCAGGAACAGATCATGCAGCTTGCGCAAAAGCTTGCGGGTTATAGCCTTGGCCAGGCCGATCTGATGCGGCGGGCGATGGGTAAGAAAAAGATCGAGGAGATGGCCGTTCACGAACAGACGTTCATTGACGGAGCCGTTGCCAACAAGATACCGAAAAAGACGGCGAAAGAGATCTTTGAACTGATGGCGAAATTCGCCGATTACGGATTTAACCGCTCGCATTCGATGGCATACGCTGTACTCGCATTTCAGACGGCGTATCTAAAGGCTCACTTCCCTGCATATTTCTACGCATCTGTGCTCTCGCACGAAGCTCAGGACGCGGCAAAGGTCTATAAATACACGACCGAGCTAAAATCGATGGGACTGTCGCTGCTGCCGCCGGATGTCAACGAGAGCGGCGAAGGATTTACGCCTATCGACGACACGGTTCGCTACGGCCTGACCGCGATCAAGGGCATGGGAGCGTCGAGCGTTCAGGCGATAGTTGCGGCCCGACAAGACGGCAAATTTACCTCGATCTTTGATTTTTGCGCACGGCTTGGTTCCGGCATGGTCAATCGTCGCGGGCTTGAGAGCCTGATAGCTGCCGGGGCTTTCGATTCGATGCAGCCGGACGAAAGCGACCCGGGTTCGTGGCGTGCAAGGCTGCACGCGGCGATAGATTCTGCTCTTGCGCAAGGACAACGGATGTCCGAGGATAGGCTGCGCGGACAGAGTGCACTATTTGGCGCGGTCGAGGATGATGATGGTGCTCAGGAATTGCCGGATGTCGCTCCGTGGCCGCAGGCAGAGCTTGCGTCCCGCGAAAAGGCCGCAGTTGGTTTTTATTTATCGACGCATCCGCTTGACGGCTACAAAGAGCTGCTTGCCGGTATGAAGCTCAAAAATGTCGCGGAGTATGACGATCTGAAATCAGGCGATATGATCCGTGTCGCGGGTATGATCACTGGTTTGCAAGTCCGCACTAGCAAACGCGGCAACCGCTTTGCGCAGTTTCGTTTTGAGGATCGCTCGGGTGGGCTAAAAGGCGTCGTTCTCGGCGATAATTTTAACAAGCTGAGCCAGTTTCTAGCGGATGACGCGATGTTTGTCGCTGAGGGCAATATTGAGGCGGCTGAGGGACAGGAGCCGACGCTAAAGGTCACGAGCCTGCAATCGCTTGACGAAGCTCAGGCATCGCAGGCACGCGAGATGAACATCTCGATCCCTGACGGCGTCGTCGATCAGGCATATCTCGAAGAGCTTTATCGTCTGCTCGAACGCGAACACGGCCGCTGCCCGGTTTCGTTGACGATGTACGCCGACGAGACACAGGTCAAACTCTACGCCGAGGGGCTACGTGTCAACGCAAGCCGCACCTTACAGCAAGAGCTAGAAGAGCGTGGAATTGGCGTTGAATGGATCCACTAAGATTGATAACGCAAAGTCGCAAAGGCCGCAAAGGAAGATAAGTAAGCGATTAACTGTCAAACCCTTTTCAGTTTCCTTTGCGACTTTGCTTCTTTGCGACTTCGCGTTAAAGCCTTATCATTAACCTATGGCGACTACTGCATTTGAACGCGTACAGACGGCAAGGCATCCTGACCGGCCTTATGCACAGGATCTGTTCGATACGATCTTTACCGATTTTGTGGAGATACATGGTGACCGGCGTTTTGCTGACGATCCGGCGATGATAACGGGTTTTGCACGGCTCGACGGGACCGAGGTATGCGTTATCGGCCAGCAGAAAGGGCGCGACATAAACGAACGCCGTCACCGAAACTTTGCTATGTCAAAGCCGGAGGGCTATCGCAAGGCTCTGCGGATGATGTATATGGCCGAAAAGTTCGGCCGTCCGGTGATAACTATTATCGACACGCCGGGAGCGTATCCGGGCATCGACGCCGAGGAACGCGGCCAGGCTGAGGCTATCGCATTTAATCTACGTGAAATGGCGGGCTTGAAAGTGCCGATCATCGTCGTCGTGCTTGGCGAAGGCGGTTCGGGCGGGGCGCTTGCGATCGGTATCGGCGACCGCGTGCTGATGATGGAAAACGCCGTCTATAGCGTCATCACTCCTGAGGGCTGTGCCGCGATCCTGTGGAAAGACGCCGGGCGTGCTCCGGACGCCGCCGAGGGCCTGAAACTGACGGCCGACAATCTCAAAAAGTTTGACATCATCGACGAGATCGTCGCCGAACCCGAACCATGGTGCGTCGCCGCCGAAAGCGATAAAAAAGCTACCTCCGCTTACGACACCATCGCCCATAACCTAAGAAAGGCGCTCATCCGCGAGGTCAAAGAATTGACCGCATTAGACACCAAAACGCTGCTCGACAATCGTTACAAAAAGTTTCGGAAGATGGGCGAGTGGGTTTGATTTTCGCCGATCTTGGTCCGGTCCGGACCAAAGTGGACCAGGGTGGACCAAGCATTACTCTAGTTGGCGAAAGCCCGCATGAAGTAAAAGCGTTACTCTCAAGTTGGATGTAACGCCCTTACTTCGTGCGGGCTTCTGCCCAAGTTTATTCAGTTTCTAAAAAGGTATATCGTCGTCGTCACCGGCCGGGGCAGTGACCGGGGCGGAACCACCGCCCGAAGCGGCTCCTGACGAGCGTTCGACGGGCGGGCCGGAGTGGGTGTCGTCCTGATAGCCGCCTCCACCCCCGCTGTATTCGCCGCCGCCTTCGCCGCGATCCTGTCCGCCGAGAAACTGCATATCCGTCGCGTTGACCTCAAGCGATTGGCGGGGATTGTTATCGCGGTCGGTCCATTCTTCGATCCGCAGACGGCCCTCGATATAAACCTGACGGCCTTTGGCCAGATATTTTGACGCTGTTTCGGCCTGATTGCCCCAAAGCGTGACTTTGAACCACGTCGCGATGTTTTGAAATTCGCCTGATTTATCGCGACGTTTTTCGTTCGTCGCCATCGAAAAACTGCAAACTGCGGTTCCCTGCGGTGTGTAGCGGAGCTCGGGGTCTTTGCCGAGATTGCCTACGAGAATGATCTTGTTAAATGACATACTGTTTCCTCTTTTGTGTAATTTTAGCTATTAATACCCTTTTGCTCCGCGAACTTCGCGGGATCAGTTCCTGCATAGATGCAAAGTTCGCAAAGAAAACGCCAAGTAAGAAAAAACGAGATCGGATCCAGTTTTGGTCAAACTTTGACTTTGGTATAGGCATCAATATAACACGACAAGGGGCGTGTGTTAAAATCCTTGTTTTGCCGGTCAAATAACAAGGAAACAGGTAATGCTTCGCAAGGTACTTTCCCAGATCATAGTTTTCATATTGCTCAGCCTAACTGTGGTTGGCCAGACAAAGCCCGCGGGCGAGGTCGACATTGCCAAATGTTGGGCGTATCCGCTTGGCGATAACACTGCGTCGGAGCTTGCGGCGGATGATTCCCGCATTTATGTCGGCAGTTCGGGGGCAAAGGTCGAGGCACTGTCGCTCGATGGCAAAAAGATGTGGGCGACGGAGTTTGGCGGGGATATCAATTCAAATCTATTGCCCACGGACGCGGGGGTTTTGATGGTGACGACAACTGTTTCCGACGACTCTGCAAAAGCCTCGAGTTTGCTCCGGCTTGTTAGTAAGGAAACCGGTATAACGATCTGGACGGCGAAACTGCCTGTTGCCGAGAGGCATTTTCTTCACCGGTATCAAAACGCGGTCGTTGCGGTGTCTGGCAGCGGCGTCATTCAATTGCTTGATATCAAAGACGCGGCTGTGAAGTGGAAACGCGAGATCGCGGAGGGCTTTACCGCCGAGCCGAGATTTACCGAAGTTGCGATCGTCGTGGGTTCGACGGCGAAACAAGCTTTCACCATCTCACCCGCAACAGGCGAGATACTTTCGATGCGAAAGCTTACGGCAAGCGTTACTTCGGTTGGACGAGCGGCAAACGGCGAACTCGCTATCGGTGATGAGGTCGGGAATACTTCCCTTTTTATTAATGGCGGCGACAAGCCTTGGTGGAAATTTCGCAGCGGCGGTGCGGTGTCAAAGATACTGTCCGTTGGCGGCAATGTTTTTGTTACTTCGCACGACAATTTTGCGTATCTTCTGTACGCAAGTAACGGAAGCCTCGCGTGGAAACGACGGCTCACGGGGCGCGTCGCTCACCTGGCCGCGATCGACGATAAATACATTATGGTGTCGGCGGTAGATGAGCATTCGGTAGTCTTGATCGAGCTTGTGAAAGGAAAAATTACCGGACAGATCGCTCTCGGAGCCGAGGAAACACTTGCCGCCGACCCGATAACCATGGGCGGGCTTTTAATTACGGTCACAGATAGCGCCGCTTACGCCCACAGTCTTGGCGGCTGTCCTACAAAATAAAAAACGGCACGAACCAAGGTTCGCACCGTCTGTTCAAAATAAATCAAGCAGCAAAACTGTTTCTAATGTGAAACGGCATGCTGCTGCATCATTGTATAAATTTCGTCTTTGATCGCAAGTTTCTTTTTCTTAAGAGTGGTCTCCTCTAACTGCTCCTCATCATTTGGATATGTAAGATGAGCTAGCTCACTTAATCTTTTTTCAAAGTCTTCGTGCTGATGTACCAGTTCGCGAAAGGCGTTGTTGCTCTTTAGCAACTCGTCTCTCACCGGATCAGCTATTGACATGTCCATAGCGTTTTTTCCTCACTTATCAAAGTTTTCTGGGCCCGGTGCAGATTTAAGAAATTTGTAACGGGCTTAAGGTCAATTCTAGACCTAACTACATAAATTATCAAGCGAATTGTTATTTCAGAATAAGTTTCATTAAAAGTGCTGCTTCACGGGGATTGTTGTAGAAATTACTACGGCTCTGGATGTGTTCAAAACCATTGCTTTTATAAAAATTTATCGCTTTTTCATTTGATTCGCGTACCTCGAGCCAGATACTTACCACTTTATTTTTTTTGCATTTTGCGAGAAATGCATCAAACAGCATCTGGCCAAAGCCTCTGCCCTGATGTTGCCCGTCGATAGCGATATTGTAGATCTCGGCTTGGTGTTCAGTTTCTATTATCCCGCCTTCGACAATTCTGCCGACAACAAACCCAATGGTCATATTTGGCTCAGACTCTAAACGCAACATTATCGACCCCGGCATCTGAAATTCGTCGATATAGTTTTGTGCGGACCAAGAGCTGAGATTTGTCTCATCGGCGATCCTGATCAGATCCGCAATGTGCGAACGATCTACGGCACGGATCCGCAGCTCATCTTTTATGTTGTCAGGTTGATCAGGCATCAAAAGTTTTGCTGATAAAAAGTGGTTCGGTGACAGCGGCGGGATGTTGTGAGCAGTAGATCCCGACCAGTTGAGCGATATTTACTCCAATATCTGTGAACGGGGCCGCTGGATCAACCAGTGAAGGCAAAGATCCGTGTAAAACAAAATGTGCGTTCGTTCGGGTACAGAGCATTTCCGAAAAAGCTGCTTCGGCTATTGTTTGCGGCTCTAAAACAGGTGCTGGCGTGCCGCTGTTCTCAAACCGCTGTATGCAAACAGCGTTGCGCCCGGTTGGAACCGCGACGAATAGAGTTCCCTGAACACCAGAGGCGGCTGCAATTGCGGTAAGTGCAGATACGCTAGACATCTCTATGTTTAGCCCATTCTTTAGACCCAGAGCAGTCGCCAAGCCGATCCTTATTCCGGTAAAACTACCCGGCCCCGCAGACACGGCGATCATATTGATCTCGTTCTTCGCGACGCCCGTGGAATTTAGCATTGCGTCTATATTTACAAGTAGCTCCTCAGCCTTTGATACGTTTGCCGAACCGATCCAATGCGATATTTCTACACCGTTTTGCAATAATGAGAGGCTGCCGCCATTAATTGCAGATTCGATGGCAAGTACTATGCGGGGCTGGTTCATTTTATCCTCGCAAATATTTCTCTCGTTGTGTTAACAATAGACGGGCCGATGCGGGCGAACGACGTGCCGATCTGATAAAAGATCCGTGTTTTGGCATCAAAGCTGCCGTTGACTAGCACGGTAGCCGTGATGGGGTTTGGCGGCAGACGCTTTTTTAACTGAGCAATAAAGTGCTTAGGGGTGGTCATGCTCGCAAATAACGGCTTAAAAGGAGTGTCGGTCGACCATTCCTTTTCGACAGTTTTTATTATCCACTTTGGGATATCTTTAGCTTCGGATTCGATCGGAGTACTGGACAGATCTAAGCCGAGATATCTGTGTGCTAATCCGATCGCGCAAATGATCCATCGCCGGCGTTTTTGATCCACAACATTTATGAAACGGTCCCAGTCAAAATCAGGGGGCCGGTTTTCGATAGCATAATAAACATCCCAAAGCCTATCCTTGTTTGATCCCCCGTCGGTGAGCCAATGAACACAAAGCACACGCAGATGGTCTTCGGGGCAAAGAATGCGAATGTTGCCTGTGTCTAGTTCTATCAGCATGGAATTTGCAAAAAGGTCCTGCCATTCGAGAGTGTCGAGGTGCCGCAACTCGCGATGCAGATCAATTGCAAGACCGTTTGCTGCGCCAGATCCGACGACACTCTTAGCCGCGTCAAAATCCGTAGCTAATACGGCAATGTCCATATCGATGGAATCTCGAAAAATATCTTTGGGGTAATAAAGGCCGGCTGCTAATCCTTTTACGAGTATTGGTTCGATCCCATTTTTACGAAATAGGTCAAAGGCTTGGCAGGCGCGAGCCTCTAGGGCTTTGGTCTTTATAAGGCCCCACCGGATCGGATCCTTGAGCATTGAGTGTTGGGGCTGCTGGGCTTGTGTCACAATAAAAAAGAGTAGCAAAGATATTACATCCTTACTACTCTTTATTATCTCTAACTAAAAACTAATTAGTGTGTTATGGTGCAACGCAAACGCCAGCAGTGCAGGTTGTACCTGGGCATCCCGATGCCGGGCAAGGAGCAGCGGCACAAGTGCAAGACGCACTGCCGAGGGCCTTTTGCGGAGCGACCAGCGACGCGATAACCGGAAGAGCAACCATCGAGGCCAAGCCAATGGTCTTTAATACCTGACGGCGTGACTGACCCTCAAAGCGAGGAGCGATCTTGCTGTCCATGAGACCGTTCTCATTTAGCTGGTCAATCGCGAGCCACACGAAATCCTCGGTGACCTTGCCATTTCCGTTTGCTTCAAACTGCTTAACAATGTCTCCAACCGTGTTGTTACCGTCACACGATTTCCAAACAAAAGCAGCCGACTGATTCAAACAATGGGCTTTGTTGGTGTCCATGTCATAGACGAGTACCTCGTCGGGCATTTCTTGAACCACTAGACCATTATGTCGGGCCATCGGATTCTGCGTATTATTCGGATTGTTCATCTTCTCCTCCAAGCGTTAGGTAATTAGTTAAGCACAATTTAGGTAATGCAATTGTATCTCAATTTTCGCTTTTGTCAACGATAGTGAGATAACACAAAAAACTGTTCAATGTCATTCTAACTCAATTTACGCTTTTGTCAACGAAATCGAGTAAGGTTTTAGCAAAATTATCAGCGGAACCTCTTAGACTGGAAACGATTATGGCACGGCTTGCAATATTATTCAAGACGCCAAGCGAGAAATCCGGTCTGTTCACAAAAGAAAATGTAAAGGGCACCATTTCAAGTACGCCCTTGCCAATCGACAGTGTCCGGGGATCCCATTGAGCATCCGGTTTGTATTCCGTTAATAGTATGGTCCCGACCGAAAGCGGTTCAGTGCCGGTCACACCACCGAGATCTGTCGGGGTCAGGTCGAATCGCGTGTGATGGTCGTCGTCCGCCCTCATTGACAATGTTCGCGGGAACGGATGCAGCAACCCATTTCGGTCAAATATTGCATAATCGTCCGAATAATAGGTCGCACCGTTTCGCACCAGTTCCGCAACCAGAGTCGATTTCCCCGCAAAACTGGTGCCGGGCAAAATGATCGCTTTTCCTTTCCAGCCGACTGCTCCGGCGTGAATGAAAAGCCGATCCGCCGCACCCTCTGCAACGGCTACACGGATCAGGCTATTAAAATGACCAAAAAAATATTCGGGAACGTCGCCCCATTCGATCGTCTCGCCATCGTGTGCGAGGTAGATCATGCCTTTGGGGTCGACGGTAAAAGTAAAAACGGTATCAAAATTTTCCGACGTGACCAGACGCAGATCATTTAGCAATGCTTTGCGGGTAACCCTCTCGGCCTCATCTACGATTGCCTGGTCATTGCCTTCGATACGGATGTGAACTCCGTAACACTCAAAGTCGAATGGGTGTGCGGATGTCACCGTGTTTTGGGTCGAGGCGGGGGTCATATTCTAATCTGTCCTAAAACTATCCTGCTCACCGTTTGTGAAACATTAGAAACCATATACTCTGCGGGTACGGTCCAAGCCGCAGGCTGGGCGATGGCAAGCTCGACTGCCTGCACGATGTCGTCAGGTTCCAAACCGCTGAGAATATTGCTTCCGCAGTCGATCGTCTCCGGGCGATCCGTCGAGCGGCTAAGCGTCACGTTTGGAATTCCAGATATACAGCACTCGACCTGAACACTGCTGCTGTCGGTCAAAACGGCAAGCGAGTTTTTCGCGAGCTTAGCAAAATCAAAAAAGCTTAGGGCTTTTAGCAGACGAATATTTGGCGATGTCGGACGTATGCCGTGAAGTTGTAATTTTTCCGCAGTTCTAGGATGGGCAGCCAACAGCACCGGTTTGTCGAATTTGGTAGCGACGGTTGCGAACCCTTCAAAAACCTTTTCAATACTTTCTTTTTTATCAATGTTTTCAGATCTGTGCAGTGTTGCAAGAAAATAGTCGAAAGGCTTAACCCCCAGGCCTTTCATTACGGCGCTCGATTCTATTCTGTCGGCAAAGCTATCGTGCACCTCTTTTACTGGATTACCAGTGACGAAGACCTTTTTTGACTCGATGCCCTCTCGGATCAGATTGCTCTTTGCTCTGGTTGTATAAGGTAAAAGGATCGAGCTCGTGTGATCGACCGATACGCGGTTGTCTTCGTCTGCGTTGTTGTCAAAAGACCTGGTGCCGGCTTCCAAATGCAAGACGGGTGTTGATCTGCCAGAGACGGAGCTTGCGGCAAGCGCGGCTGTCGAGCCTCCGGATACCAAGATCCGGTCCGGATCGCGGTCGGTAATAATGCTCTTTAATTGTGACGAAAGTTGATCACCGTTGTTTGAGCCGGTTTCGATGACCAATTGATGATCAGGCTGACGTATCTCGAGATCGCGGATCAGGTCGTCGCACATTTCCCTCTCTGCATTCGCCACCATCTGAACAACGATGTGTTCGGCGTGCTGATCGAGCACCTTTAAGATCAGACTGAGTTTGATTATCTCCGGCCTTGAGCCAAAGACGGTCATTACTTTCATGGGCTTAAATATTGTTAGATAGCGCTCTTTGTAATTGGTTAAGCGAAATGGCCGTTGTGCCGACTTGTTCGACAACTAGTCCGGCGGCGGTATTGGCGATCTTGGCAGCGGTCTCAAGATCGGCTCCCGAACCGATCGCTACAGCAAGCGATGCGATCACAGTATCGCCTGCACCGGTAACGTCATAAACTTCGCGGGCGAGCGTATCTAGATGAAACGGCTCGCCATTTTTTCGAAACAGCGTCATTCCGTCTTCTCCCTGTGTGATAAGGACGCTACCGAGGCCGAGGTCGGCAAGCAATTTATTTCCTGAGACATCTACCATCTGCTGTGTATTTTCTTCGAGCCCGCATGCATCGGCTGCTTCGCGGCGGTTTGGTGTCAATAATGTGGCAGCACGATATTTTTTGTAATCTTTGCCCTTTGGGTCGACTAGAACCGGAACACTGACACTATTAGACGCGTCGATGATCCTCCTCAACAAAGCGTCACTCAAAAAACCCTTGGCGTAATCTGAAACAACGACGGCGTTAGTTAGCTTTATTAGAGGCTCGATCTTTGCCCAAACGGCTTCCTCGTCGCTAGCCGACAAATTTACATCAGTTTCCTGATCGATGCGAGCCATTTGCTGACTGTGGGCGATGATGCGTGTTTTAACAGTTGTTGGCCGTCCGGTAATCTTAATAAGGTGCTCGTGCGAAACTCTGACCTTGCTGAGTACCTCAGGAAATACTTCCCCTTCGGCATCGTCACCGATCACGCCTACTAATACCGGAGTTGCTCCTAGGCCGGCAACGTTCGCCGCAACATTAGCCGCTCCGCCGGCGGCAAGCGTCATAGTATCCAGCTTAACGACGGGCACCGGAGCCTCAGGTGAGATTCGGCTGACGCTGCCCCACCAATAGCGGTCGAGCATCACATCACCGATCACGAGGACCTTTATGTTCGTAAAACGATCTAGGATATTCATCAAAGGTTATTTTGCAGGATAGGCGGCGTCAATTGTCTCACACCATATATGAGCAATAGTTATCTGAGCTTCTTGGATTCGTGCGGTACGTTCGGACGGAACCATAATACACGTGTCACAAAGCGAGGCCAGCTTTTTGCCCGCCGCTCCGGTCATGCCGATCACTTTGCAGTTTTTTCGCCTTGCTTCCATTACTGCCGCAATGACATTTCGAGAATTCCCGCTCGTGCTTATCGCTATCAAACAATCGCCTTCGACGGCTAGAGCTTCGACCTGTCGGGCGAATATTCGTTCAAAATCATAATCATTGGCGAGAGCGGTCAAAGCCGATGTATCCGTAGTCAGAGCGATCGCTGGCAATGCACGTCTTTCGGTCTCATAACGCCCGACAAACTCCGCCGCGATATGCTGTGCATCGGCCGCACTGCCGCCGTTGCCGCAAATAAGAACCTTATTACCTTTATTAAAGGTATCCAGCAATAGATCGGAGCATGCTTTGATCGTCTCTTCGCCGGAATCTAAAACCGCTTGAACAACCCCGAGGTGCTCGTTCAGCGATCTTGCCGCTAACGAACTGCCAAGATCTCCTGCCTTATTTTCACTTTGACCCATTTTTTCAGCTATCGAGCTTGTAGAAAAACCCGGCACGAGTGGCAGCGATACAACTTTTCCGCCGTTGGACTTTACAAAATCTGCTCCGATGATCTCGTCCTCTTTCCAATCGTTCCCTTTTACCAAGATATCTGGTTTGAGCCGTTTTATCGTTTCCTCCGGCGTGAGTTCATCATAGATCACTACTTCATCAACCGATGACAAGCCCAACAGCACGGCTTTGCGAGCCTCTTGATCCTGCAAAGGCCGCCGCGGCCCTTTGATCGAACTGACCGATCTGTCGCTGTTGATGCCGACTATGAGTTTGTCACCAAGAGCTTTTGCACGGGCAAGCAGATCGACGTGGCCCGGATGGATGATGTCAAAACAGCCGTTTGTAAATACGATCATATTTTATCGGCCCGCCGCTACATTTAATCCGCTGCCCTTTACCTGATCTTCGATCCAGGCGTAAGTTTTTGCCATACCGTCTTCGAGCGACACAGACGGCTCCCAGCCAAGTACTTCACGCAGCTTAGAATTGTCCGAGTTTCTCCCTCGAACTCCCTGCGGCCCGTCGATGTGTTTTTTTGTGATCTCAATGCCGGCGGCGTTGGCGATCATATCGGCGAGTTCATTGATCGAGATCATCCGGTCCTGGCCGAGATTTATCGGCTCGGAAAAGTCCGACTGCATCAGGCGATAAATGCCCTCGACGCAATCGTCGATATAACAAAACGAACGGGTTTGTTCGCCATCACCCCATATCTCGATCTCGTGGTTGCCGGTGAACTTCGCGATGGCGATCTTGCGGCTCAAAGCTGCGGGAGCTTTTTCCCGGCCGCCGTCCCATGTGCCATTTTCGCCAAATATATTATGGAAACGAACGGTTCGCGTTTCTATGCCATAGTCCTGCATATAATGCATACACAGACGTTCGGATATCAGCTTTTCCCAACCGTATGCGTCCTGCGGATAAGCGGGATATGCATCAGCTTCTTTTAACGGAGCGACATCAGTTTCCTCTTGCAAATGTTCGGGATAGATACACGCAGAGCTTGTGTAAAGATACCGTTTTACGCCGTTTTCGCGGGCCGCCTCCAGCGTGTGCAGATTCATAAGCGAATTGTTGTAAAGGATCTGGGCGTGATGATTTGAGATAAATCCCATTCCGCCCATATCGGCGGCGAGAGCATAGACCTGATCGACACCGTTTGTCGCTTGCTGACAATTTTCCCAACGCCGAAGGTCGAGCAACTCAAATTCATCAGCGTCTGTCGGGCCAAACTCAGGTAATTTAATATCCACACCACGGACCCAATACCCGCGAGCACGCAGATACGTCACGAGATGGCTGCCGATAAAGCCGCCCGCACCTGTGACCAAAACCCTCGATTGCCCGCCCATATACTATTGAGATCGCTGATAAATTTGCCGTTGGCAAAGGTTAATACTAGCAAATGCCGAATTGTTTGAAAACAGATGCTTTGAACGATGAGGGCAAATTGGCTAAACTTTGAAACACACTGATGGAAACCGCGACGCCGATGCTTCGGCAATATCTTGAGATCAAAAAGCTCCATCCGGGAACGATACTGTTTTTCCGGCTGGGTGATTTCTACGAAATGTTTAACGAGGATGCGGTTACGGGCTCTCGCGAACTCGACATTACGCTGACCGCCCGGCACAAAGATTCGCCAAATCCGGTGCCGATGTGTGGTGTGCCCTATCACGCAGCTCCGAATTACATCGCCCGATTGGTTCGCAAAGGCTATCGCGTTGCCATCTGCGAGCAGACCGAAACTCCGACAAAGGGGACAAAGCTCGTAAAACGCGAGGTCGTCCGTGTCATCACACCGGGCACGGCGATAGATCCGCAGCTTGTCGAGGCAAAAGATACGGTTTATCTCGCGTCCATTTGCGGAAGCGGCGATACCTACGGGGCGGCTTTTCTCGAAACTTCGTCGGGCAGTTTTGCGGCGACGGAGATCAGCGGCGGAGATGCGTGGAATAAGATCTGTGACGAGATCGAATCTCGTTCACCCCGTGAATTACTATATCCCTGCAGCATCGAAAAACTTGTCGAAAGCACATTTGGCGGCGGAAATATTTCTGCTGGATTATTTGCCGAACGCGAACAGTCAGCGCAGACAAATGCAATAACTTTGACTCCGCTTGATGATGGGTCGTTTGATGAACGGGCTTGCACTTCCCTGTTGATGAATCAGACGGAGGTCGCAAACCTTGCTGGCTTTGGCCTCGACGGACACGGCGCCGCGATCGGCGCGGCGGGTGCGTGTCTGAGATATGCTCAGGACACGCAGCGAGCGACCGCCGGACATATTACCGAGATCAGCTATCTTGAGCCGTCGGATGCGATGATCCTCGATGCTGTGACCCTCAGAAATCTCGAGATCTTTGATTCTCGCGGCGACAAAAGTAAAAACACGCTCTTTGGTGTGATCGACGAAACGGTGACCGGAATGGGCTCTCGTCTATTGAAACAATGGGTCCAGCGACCTTCGCTAAAACGCAACGAGATACAGACGCGCCTTGTGGCCGTGACCGAACTGTCAGATCTGATATTGCGCGAAAAGCTGAGGTTTCTGATGAAAGAGGTCAGCGATCTCGAACGTCTGGTCGGCCGCCTTAATCTAGGCACGGCAACACCACGAGACCTGATTGCTCTAAAGCGTTCAATGGATCAGACGCCGCTGCTTAACCAAACTCTCGGAGACGTTAGTTCGCTGCTGCTACAAGTTTTGTCCGAAAATATTTTTGAATTACCGGAAACCCGTGATCTGATCGGACGTGCCATCGCGGACGAACCGCCGGTAAACGTAAGCGACGGCGGCGTGATCCGCACCGGGTTTGACGTAGAGCTTGATGAAACACGCGTCATTTCTACCTCGGCAAAACAGATCATTGCTGCGTTCGAAGAGCAGGAAAAAGAACGGACGGGCATCGCAAATCTTAAGATCCGGTTCAATAACGTCTTTGGCTATTACATCGAGATCTCAAAGGGTCAGGTTTCCCGCGTGCCCGACGATTATGAACGTCGTCAGACGCTTGCCAACGCTGAGCGTTTTACCACGCCGCAGCTAAAAGAATGGGAGCAAAAGGTGCTCGGTGCCGAGGAGCGGATCGCTCAGATCGAAGCGGCGTTGTTTGCTCAAGTTAAGGCAAAAGTTTGCGAAGAAACTCGCAAACTTCAATCGACTGCTCGGGCAATTGCGACCCTCGATGCTCTGTGTGCGCTTGCGGAGACGGCGTCAAGGCGAAATTTTGTTTGCCCTGTTTTGCACGACGGTGATGAGATCGAGATCAAGAACGGTCGGCATCCGGTCGTCGAAGCGGCGATGGGAAATGCGTTTATTCCAAATGACACGCTGATGAACAACTCGACCGACCGTTTGCTCATCTTGACGGGCGCGAATATGGGTGGAAAATCGACCATTCTGCGGCAAGTCGCTCTAATTCAAATACTCGCGCAGATCGGGTCGTTCGTTCCGGCAACGTCGGCGAGATTGCCCGTGCTCGACCGCATCTGGACGCGTGTTGGGGCGTCGGATGATCTTGCGTCGGGACGCTCGACCTTTATGGTTGAGATGACAGAGACGGCGGCGATCCTCCACAACGCAAGCCCGAAGAGCCTGATATTGCTTGATGAGATCGGTCGCGGGACATCTACTTTTGACGGACTTTCGATCGCCTGGGCGGTCGCAGAATTTTTGCATAACTCGCCGGAACATTCGGCAAAAACGCTGTTTGCAACGCATTACCACGAACTGACTGAGCTTGCGGAAAACTTGCCCGGTGCGAAGAATTATCAACTAACGGCGACCGAACGCGACGGCGATGTGGTTTTCCTCCACAAAATGCAGCCCGGAAAGGCTTCAAAATCGTATGGCATTGCCGTAGCAAAACTCGCCGGCCTTCCCGTTTCGGTTATCGAGCGGGCAAAAAGTGTGCTTGAAAAGCTTGAAAAATATGAGCTCGCGGTTTTTGCGGACGAGAAAAAAGATGGCTTGGCAAAGGCTGCCGCCGGGCGTGTTGCCTCGCAAGTATCGTTATTTGCCGTGACAAATGAGACCGCGATAGATGAGCTTCGGAGCGTGAAAGTCGAAGATCTGTCGGCGGACGAATCGAAAGAGCTACTCTCGAAAATAAAAGGAAAGATCATATGACAAACCGCAGATCGTTCTTAAAAACATCACTCGCCGGATTGCCGTTGCTGGTGGCAACAGAAGCCGCAGCGCAGAAAACAATTGGGAAGGTGTTTAAGAAACCTGTTGTCGTTTCGACGTGGGACAGCGGCCTGCGGGCGAACGCCGCGGCCTGGAAAGTGATGGAAAAAGGCGGCAAGGCGATTGACGGTGTCGAGCAGGCTGCTCGTTCGGCTGAGGACGAATCCAGCTGCTGCGTCGGTCTTGACGCCTATCCCGACCGTGACGGTTTCGTCACTCTGGACGCGTCGATCATGGACCACAAAGCTAATTGCGGCAGTGTCGTCTATTTACAGCACATCAAGCATCCGATCTCGGTCGCGAGATTGTTGATGGAGAAGACTAAGCACGTGATCCTCGCGGGTGACGGGGCGATGCAGTTTGCGGTTGAGAATGGTTTCGAATTCATGCCCGGAAAGCTCTCGGCGGACGCGGAAAAGGCTTGGAAAGAGTGGCTCAAAAAATCGGAATACAAGCCCGTGATAAATATCGAGAACCGAAGGCCCGTGAGCATCAATTCCCCGTCGGCTCCGGCATTTTTTGACGACGGCACGGCAAATCACGACACTATGGGAACGATCGCCTTAGATGCGAACGGCGACCTGTCTGGAGCGTGCACAACAAGCGGGATGGCGTTTAAAATGCATGGGCGCGTTGGCGATTCACCGGTGATCGGTGCGGGCCTTTTTGTTGATAACGAAGTTGGTGCAGCAACAAGCTCTGGTGTCGGCGAAGAGGTCGTCCGCATTTTCGGTACGCACACAGTTATCGAACAAATGCGAATGGGACGCTCGCCAGAGGCGGCTTGTCGCGAGGCCGTTATGCGTGTCGTAAAACGCGATCCGGCAAAGGCAAAAGAGCTGCAAGTCGGCTTCGTCGCGATCTCAAAAAAAGGCGAGGTCGGCGCATTTTCGGTTGTGAAAGGGTTTACTTATTCGGTAACTAATTCACAGTTTCCTAACGGGACAGTCATTAAAGCCAAGAGTCATTTTTAGACGCGGTCGCCTGAATAGACGTGAAAATGCAGATGTTTTGAGTCCTGATACTCGCCGAGGTTTGTCAGTACTCGTGCCGCTCCTTTTTCCGCAACTACAGCATCGGCGACCTTTCGAATAACCTCGAATAACTCCAACAATAACGTACCGTCCGAGCTTTCGAGCGTCAGCAGTGACGAGATGTGGCGTTTGGGAATGACGACAATATGAGTTTGCCAGAACGGTTGCGTGTGGTGATACGCAAGCACATTATCAGTTTCATGGACCTTGTTGACCTCGACCTTGCCGCACAGGACATTGTCGCAATAAAAATCGTCACTCATTCGGGGAATTTAACGCAAAGACGCTAAGAACGCAAAGGAAGAAAAGAACGAAACCGGGTCGAGAATCATTGGTTTTGTTTAATTTGGCGGGGCTGTTAAAATCAAGTTTTAGTTTTTCTGAGAGTTTGTCGATGATCGAGCAACTGCGAGCCCTGCCGCTAAAAGAAAAAATCGGACAATTATTCTTTATAGGAATATCCGGCCCGGATGCGGACGATGCCACGCGCGAATTGTTGTCCGAGATCAATCCCGGCGGTGTTTGCTTGTTTGCGAGAAATGTCCGCGAGGCAGCTCAAACGCGGAAATTGCTCGATGACATCCGCGATATCAGCAAGGTAACGCCGTTTCTGAGCATTGATCAAGAGGGCGGACTTGTCGACCGGTTGCGACGGATAATGACGCCGATGCCGGCGGCGAACAAGATGCGAAATGCTGAGGATGCTATAAGGCTTGCTGAGATCATTGCCGAAACGCTTCGCGTACTCGGGTTTAATATGGATTTTGCTCCGGTCGTTGATGTTATCGACGATGAGAGGGCAAAACACACCAACGGCCTATTTTCCCGCGAATTTGGCCGCTCAAAAGAAGATGTTGTCGCAATGGCCGGAGCATTTCTCGCCACGCTGCAGGATAACGGCATCATCGGCTGTCTCAAACATTTTCCCGGCCTCGGTTCCGCAAGGGTTGATTCGCACGAAGAATTACCACAGATCAATGTTTCCGAAGATGAGCTGAACGAGATCGATCTTTACCCTTATCGCGAACTATTTGCGCGCGGCGGGGCTAAGGCTGTGATGGCGGCGCACACCGCGTTTCCGCACATTAGCTTGCAGGAAACTGACCAAAATGGGAAACTTTTACCGTCTTCGTTGAGTAGTAATTTTATCAACACCCTCCTTCGCGGCGTGCTTCGTTTCGACGGGCTTGCTATCACGGACGATCTCGAGATGGGAGCGATCGTAAAAAACTACGGCATCGGCGACGCCTGTAAAATGGCAGTTGGTGCGGGCATTGATATGCTCGCAATTTGTGCCGACCCGCAAGCTATCCGCGAGGGATATAAAGCCGTTTTAGCCGCTGTCACGAGGGGTGAATTGACCGAGAACCGCATCGATGAGTCGCTTGTTCGTATCGCTGCGTTAAAGAATGATCTGGCTGAGCCGCTTGAATTTGATGCGGACAGGATCAGCAAATTGTCGGACGAGGTCGCCGCATTTAGTGCAGATCTCGCTCATGATTAAGGAATCATAAAACCTATGCGTAAATTGATATTGTTCGTTATTGCCCTCTCCTTTTTCGCTGCGGCGTCAACCTGTCGTCAACGCAGCAGCGATGTCGTCACGGTGGCTTTACCTGAGAAATTCAGTTCTTTCGATACTTTAACTTCGAGTGCTGCCCCAGACGCTTCTGCTGAGCGAGTTAAGAATCTGATCTTTAATTCGTTAGTGAAAAAGAATGAGAATTTTGAATACGTCGGTGAACTTGCGAAAGATATCAAGACCGCTGCCGATGGGGTTACCGTCACCTTTACTCTTGTGGATGGTGTCAAATTTCATAACGGAAAGTACTTTACGTCGGCTGATGTGAAATATACCTTTGATGAGTTGTTTAAGACGGATGGCAAAAATGTATCGTTCAAATCTGGAGCTTTCTTTGATACCGTCCCGCTAGACAGGGCCGAAGCTCCAAAGCCTGCTTCTCCGACCGCATCGCCCGCGGCAAATGCCAATTCTAATGCAAACGCAGCTGCCAATCCTGTGGAACAACCAAAAACCAAACGGGTTGCGCACATTACGTCGATCGAAACACCGGATCCAAAGACTGTGATCTTTAAGGTTGCCAGACCCGCGTTAGTAAATCAGCTCTTATCTAATTTAGTTGCCATCCCCATCGTCGCTGAAGGTACTGCCGGACAGCTAAAAGATAGCCCGATCGGGTCGGGGCCATTCAAATTTGCGAGCTTTGATGCATCGCAAAACACTGTCGAGTTAACGGCAAACACAGATTACTGGGACGGAGCACCTAAAATAGCGAAACTCAGGGTAAAGACCGTGACCGATGCGACTTCCCTACAAGCCGAATTACAGTCGGGCGGGGTTGACATCGCACCAAATCCATCAAATTTGCCGCCCGATATGCTTAAGACAATGACCGGCGGGAATCTCAAGGTCGATCAATTTGATGGGTCTAATATCCAGTATTTGGTGTTCAATACTCAATCTGCTCCCCTAAATAACCCAAAGATCCGTCAGGCGATCGGCTATGCTATTGACCGTCAAAAAATTGTTTCCGAATTACTTTCGGGTCAGGCAAAGGTCGCGAGTTCAATTTTGCCATCTCAATCGTGGGCCTATACTGCAGGTACTCCTTATGATTTTGATAAAGCAAAGGCAAAGCAGTTATTGCAGGAGGCTGGCTATAAGAATGAGCCGATTATCTTTAAGTATGGGGCCGGGAATGCTGCCGTGAACCAATATTCACAGGTTATCCAGAGTGCACTTACTGACATAGGTTTGAATGTTCAAATCGAAACGCTAGAAGTAAACGTAATTCGACAGCAGCTTGCTCAGGGTCAATTCCAGATGTACACGGGTGTGTTTGTTGGTGGCAACCAGGACCCCATATTTCTTCGTGATTTATTTAGTTCGACAAAGATACCAACCCCAACATTGGTGGGATTTAATAGAAGTAGGTATCAAAATCAAGAAGTTGATAAACTCGTTGCTGACGCCGTCGATGCTACAGACAAGAACATAGCTAAACAACTCTACGGTAAAACGTGGGATCTAGTCAGCTCCGAATTGCCCCTCCTGCCGCTTTGGTATCCGGCAAATATTGTCGTCTCGAATAAACGCATCGGCAACGTCAAGATGAGCGGCAGCGGCGATTGGAGCTTTCTGAAAGACATCACGCTGCAATAGTGCATGCTTCTGTAAAGAGCGGCTTGACAATCTAGTATCAAACGGTAAAATTATCATTTGCCATGCGGGAGTAGCTCAGTGGTAGAGCGCGACCTTGCCAAGGTCGAAGTCGCGAGTTCGACCCTCGTCTCCCGCTCCAATTCTTGAAAGGATAAAGGCGAAAGGATAAAGGATAAAGTTTTTACCTTTCTCCCTTCGCCTTTATCCTTTCTCCTTTAGAAAAGGCGGTGTAGCCAAGTGGTAAGGCAGAGGTCTGCAAAACCTTTATTCATCGGTTCAATTCCGATCACCGCCTCCAATCTTTTCAACACTTTAGAGCGGCCAGAGATGGTCGCTTTTGCTGTTTGTCTACGAAATGTCCACGAGTTTTCAATTTTTCATCACAAGCGGTCTGCACAACCGTTTTAGTTAGTTCGATTGGGACCACGCCGCCGTATTCGCAATGTCGTGAAATAGTAGCAAAGGTTGACCACTTCTGCGTCGTTGCGAGCTTTATACCCGTTAACATATCGTTTAAACTCGACCGAAGGTGAAGCCACATCCCAAAACCCTTTCAGAGAATTAGCATCGAATGGCGCGTTAAACGGTTTAAAGGCTAACTTGTAGGTCGACGGTAGAATTCCGTTTTGTAGAGCTAACTTGCTTATCGCATTGAATTTTAAACGCAGTGCGATCTCAGCGAGTAGATGCTGTCTTGGAAGCAGCTCTAGTTGGGACCTGGCAAGTTTTCTTTTTCTATATCCTGAAGATGGGTCTGAACCGAAAAAGGCAGGCTGCTACCCAGGAAGCCTTCCGGATTATCCTTGATATACCGTGCGAGAAAGAACTCTTGAAAGGTACGATGAGCGAATCCGACAAATACCTTATCAGTAGTAAACTTTGTGGGCACAAGGAGGCTATGAAGGAAAAGACCTGTTGGATCTAAGATTAAGCTTAGTTTTGGATCGTCCCTAGTAACTTTGTCGAGATCGCATTGAGGCAAAAGCTCCACACAGCCATTCTCTATAACCGTCATCTCAGCAGCAGCAGATTTCATTGCCTGAAAAGCGAGACGAATTATGGTTTCTGTCTCAAGTTCTTGTTTCAGAATACCCACTCGTCCATCACCACCAGCCATTAACGGATTCATAACATCTCGCCGGATCTTCAAAACGGCCCAAGTCTGGAATAATTCAGCTCTTCCTACGCGCTTTATTCCCTCTTCGGCGACAGACTCCAGAATGTAACGAAGGAACAATGGACGACGGGGTATGTCACCGTAATAGTCTTCGTACCCGTCCGTTCGAACTAGGTCGATAAACTGCTCTATATTGAGCACTGCTTGATGCGTGAGAGAGTTCCGATATCGATTAGCGAGTTCGACCATTTGCTCCGGTTGCCAATCCAAAAGTCGAACAATTTTAACGGGTTGTCTCACGCGTCTTTCTGGTCTTATCGCTGGTTGGCCGTAGGCTGTTAGGAAGTCTTCCTGCCTGCCTTCCCAAAACTCTTCCCGAGCAAGAAGAACGACGGGCACTCGGTAGTCCCGAATGTGATTGAACAATAACTGAATGCCGCCCTGCCGACTAAAATAAATCGATTCATCTAACGCGTCGAGTACTAGCACTATTGGAGCACGACCGATGCGAAGGATTGAGTCTAATTGGGGACCGACAAGGGTCTCAAGCGTCACGATATCTTCTGCTGGCGAGTCTTTCCAGAGGTTTTCAACGGTAATGAGACGACTAATCAAGGTATCTTTCGTGTTCACCGACGCAGGCAGTTTGGCCGCCGACAGGTAAAATATTCGGAGCTCAGCTTGCCGAAACATTCTCAGTGCAGTTGTCGTTTTTCCATAGCCTGCTTTACCAAGAACCATCGTGAGGTTGCTGATTTCCGATTTAAGAATTTCTTTTGAGGGATCGTCGACGACCTTTGTTATGAACGTTTCGTCAAGTTTGGAAGTCGGGCTAATTATCAACTTGTCGACCCTATAGGGGACGTGTTCTAGCGGCGCGCACAGAGGGTCGTCAAAAGTTTGCTCACCAACAGTCGTCTCATTGAGGCTTAGCATTTCCTCGAGGTGCCGCCGTACTTTTCGACCAGCCTCTTTTATCAGCTTCCTATAATTCCATAATAGGGCGGATTGGACGCACCCACTCACTTCAAGGTCATTCAAGGCGAACTTTATCTGAGAAATGAACTCGCTAGAGGGTGGGTTTCGGTTATATAGAAGAACATATGTATTTGCCTTAAGCCCGCTCTTTTTAAAGGAGGCTATTGACTTTATACACTGATCAATCTGGTCACTGCCAAGTTCATATTCGAGCGACCCAAATCCCTTGCACTGAATGACTGTTTCTGGCTCATCAGAGCCGTTTGCCGTCCAGGAAAGTATGTCCACGCCACTTCGATCGAGCGAACTGCGGAGAGGCTGGGGAGCTATTGAATCCTTCCATATGTAGCGAATCAGAGGAAGCGCAAGGCGCTCGAAGTCCCGGCCTTCCGAATGATACAGCGTGTTGCCAAGTTTCTTGAGCTTAACTGACATCGAACTCATTTTACCCGACTAATAAAACATTTCAGTCGTTGAAGTAAAGGTTTTATTAGTAAAATGACCCGCAAATATAAGAGCCACGGTATGACCAGAGTTTTGCCAACCCATTACGAACGCCGAGCTGGAGATATATCTACCAGGTCATCAATAAGAGTATCAGTGCTTATACCCGCGATTTTTGCATAGGCGAGAATAACCGGTAACGGCGGTTCCCTGTCGCCGATTTCATAACTTGAAATATTACTTTGGTAAATCGTTTGTTGAAGACCAAGCTTTTTTACCAACTCACGTTGGGACAGTCCGAGCGACTCGCGGATTTGGAGTAGTTTTTCTGGGAGTCGTTTGAGTCTCCAGCGCTTTGCTCTACCCATTGGAGTTCACCTCCAATGGACCAGCATTTTTACGCTTGCAACTAATCCTAAATAGGATTACGCTAACTCTGTTTGAATCTTTTGCCGTGAATTCAAAATTGAACTCGGTGGCGTGAATCACACCTTACTTGTTAACGTTTCGGGCGACATTCAATCAATTTCAGATACGAAACGCAATAAGAATAGCAAAAGAATACTTCTCAAACAAAATCCCGATTTTAGGTCTCGTACCATGGAACTAAGAAAGATCGAGTATTCTTCGCTGAACGCCCGCCAAAAGGAGAACTATAACTTCCAAAAGATTTCTGCGGTGCTTGCCGATTACGGCTTGGTAACCATTAGGCTGAGCGATGACTGGAATGGGGCAGATTTTCTGGCCTTGGACATTAATGGTGAAGTCTTGAGAGTACAACTAAAGGCGAGGTTCGCGTTCGCGCGAAAATATATAGGAAAGGAGATCTGGATTGCGTGTCCTCACGGCGGTCACTGGTACCTCTACAATCATGACGAAATTCTGTCTGTAATACTTGAGAACACTTCCATGGGAACGACCGAATCATGGCTGATTCAAGGAGAATATTCATTCAAGAATTTTCGCAAAAACGTTTTTAGCTATTTAGAAAAATACTGCATTACGGTTAACGAAGTACGCCGCTGAGTCCGGGTTCACTTAACGTCCTCCACGCTAGGATGATTGATGAAAAATCAAAAAAATTCAATAAAAAAAGAGGTTGTATAACCTCTTTTCTTATTCGTAAATTTCAAAATCTCGTTTATTGGTTCAGCAGTTCAGCGTCTGCACGATGTTGAATTTCATAAAGACGCCGTCCAATTGTATCAACGGGAGGTAAATCATATTGGGGGCGTTTTGCCACTCCCAATTCCTGCATCTCCTCGTAAAAATCGCGGAGTTTAACAAAATCTATATTTTTTTCCAAAATCTCCCCACTCTCTTTAATTACTTTTTCAAGTTCCTCAACGGTCGTCATACAATTCTCCTTTTAGAAAAAGTGTCTATTATGGAAAAAGAACTGCTTATTCGTTCTTACGATGTAATCTGTCAACAAATCGTTGTAAGAGCGAATCATATCACGTAAGACAACGTCTTTCGAGTAGTCCTCAATCTTTAGACGCAGTATAGTTGATAAAGTTTCAATACCAATCATTCTCCCATGAGAGTGCCAAATTTTATTATCTCCTAATATTTTTGCGATTTCTTCCGCCCGATCCACCTTTTCCTGTTTCGTAACTTTTTTTCCTATCTTTTCTGCATTAGTTTGGTGGATCTTCCAATCTTTGAATTTATAATCAACGAGCCACGTTTTAAGCAGCGTAATTGTTAAATTCCTCGCTTGTTCGTATTGATTTAAAAGGGCGAGATCCTGATTCTGTAAAATTAAAAATTCCGCTTGGCTTAATGTGGGCGGATCTTCTCTCGCCTTTTCCAATAATTTCTCAACTTGATCCAAGTAGCCTAACGCCGGAACGAAGTGCTTACCATTAAACACTTGAGGATCAATAGGCCCCAACGATGAAGAATAGTCCATATAGATCTTATCGCCAGACATGCAGAAAATGGTCCCTGCTGACATAGCAGCATCCGGGACAACAAAAAAGATCTCTTTATAATGGAACCGAATTATTTCGACTAATTTTTCAACCGTCTCCGCACTTCCGCCGGGAGTATTTAAAACTACCACCAATCGCGACTTATCATCTTTCTCTTTTAATTCTTCGATGAAATTTCGAAAGAACTTTTCCATTCCTGGCGCAATTTGCCCATAGAAAAAAATGACATCAGAATCGAAATGTGTTTCTAGAGCAACAAGGCGTTCAGTTAGAAGCTCCTTAGTCGTATCGTCGAAAATTGCAATCATAAATGAAGGTTTGGGGCGAATGGCAGAAGCGCCAGCCGAATAATTGCATAATCGCTCTTTAAAATCAACCCAGCTATTTCCCAATCATTCCCGAATACCTAGTTATATTGGCCCTCGGGTCTATTTTTGTGCAGAAACCCCTATTCTTGTGCAGGATGTTAATTTTGTGCAGTGTACCCGTTGGATGATCTCTATATTTAAACGAGAAGTATAGAGGCCGGTATAGAACCCACGGACGGACGCATGAGCGGGATCGTAGTTAACCCAACGTTAAAATAGTAAGTACTGCGTCATAGTTTGGGAGAAAAATCGACTCTTCCCAAATCCGGTCATGTCCAGACAAATCATCGTCGGCGAGCCAAGACTCCGCGAAAACTTCCCCTTCCGATTCTCTGGCACCATCGGCGTTTATCAACCCTGCCGCGAGAGACCTCTCGTCTAACTTGCCCATAGATATGTAGCCAAAGAAGTTCTCATTCTTCTTGATCCAAGATATATGTCCCGCGACGCTCCAAACGAGGGAGCACGCTTCCTCGGTCAGGTCCACGAGTTTATAGGAAGTTGCGGTTAAGGATGTGTTGAATTCGGCGGCCAGTCTTTTTGCCGCGTCCAATGTCGCATTATGCTCTTGAACAAATGGGAATACAACCCTAGAAGGAAGCAACAATTCTGAGGCAAAGCGGTTGGCAGCACTTTCCTTCGATGCAGATCCGCCTCGCCAAGATTCGATCATACTAGATTTGCACCCCGCTTCCCCATGTCCGGGCAAAACGAAATGACCCACTTCATGACAAATTGTGAATCGCCTGCGCCCGAGCTCCTGGATCGAGTCACTTACAGCAATCATCCCTTTTGAACGATTTTTGCGACAGACTAGTGTACCTTCGAAGCCGCTGGTTCGCCGCTCGACGACTTTGAGTCGTAGCGGGTTTAGCACCGTCTGCAAGTCCGTTATTCGATCGACACCGAGGGCATTGAGCAATTCCCGGGCGTAATCTTCAGGGGTTGAAGGTTCGAAAGCCATACGTTAGCCACTTTTAGTCCTGATCAAGCTCGTTTTCCAGCTCGTTTATTAGATTCTGATCCTCTTCTGCCAACTCCTCATGTTCCAGTCCGCGATAAGCAAACGCCGTCTGGCCAGGAAATTTATCCGCATTGGTATTGTCCAAGATGCTGCTCACCCAGCTTTTGGGTTTTATGTTTTCTGGAGAGCGGGCCTTTTGGTAGTTAGACATATCCCGAACGAAGTACCGCAGATTCTCCAGAGTTTCGGTATCGATGCCGTCTTCTGACAGGTCGCGAATGCGGCCCTGTAGACGCGTTTTGAACTGCGCAAGGGTTTGTTCAGCATCAATGCGATAAGTTGCTAGAATCTCAGCAATCTCATCGTCGTCAAGCTCTAGATCATTTCCGAACAAAGCGGCATCTGCATCGTCGATAGGAACGGGATCGAAATCTGACAGTTTTATTTTCCGGTTACTCATTGTCTCTAACCCTCACTTGCCGGTCTTCCTGCTCTTTGTCTGACTCGCCATATATTGGTATCGAAAACGCCTTAGGCGGTTGGTAACTTCTTGAGGCGGGATGTTGAGAAGGTCGGCCACATCTTCTCTTTTATACTGCCCGACTGCCAATACAGCGTCTAATATATCCCTGAGATCCTGATTGTCGCCTGCCAACTCGTAATACTCCTTAGCAAAACTCTCGTTCTCGGCCTCGCGTTGCTGGGGGGCGGATTCCTGAACCGAAACACGCTCGGTAGCTGACTCAAGTTCTTCCTTACCCCGATAATCGCTCGAGCGTACAAGATCTAGAAAGTCATGCCACATGATCCGGTGTGCAATTTTCAATACATCTTCTTCGGAACCGGCATCGACAAGCTGATGATACTTCTCCAAAACGACTTGCAGAGCACTTTGGGCAAGATCCTGCGGGCCCACGCCTTTTATCATTGGATCATCACGGTTAACCCTCTTTTGAATAATCCACCGCAGGGCGGAATAGGTGAGCTTGTTAAGCACACTCTGCCAATTAATTGAGGGTGGCGAGTTTTTCATACGGTCGACCGACATATTAATGGCGAAACAGACTAGCGTTCCTTACGAAAATATTTTTTTCGTAAACTTTCCCTGAGTCAATCGCCTATCTATATAGGACGGGAAATATTTCTTTCACGCCACTCAATAACTGGAAACTTAACTGACGCGGGCGATGCCAGAAGGTATACGCGTTCAATAAAAATATACAAGGTTAGAAACTTAATGCAAGACGCGCCAGTCATCGGCGTAAGGACATAAAAAATGAAAAATAAAAACAATATAGAAGAAATTGAGGTTTTTCTGCAGGGCGAGGGTGTAACTGAGTTCCTGCTTGTTAAGACCAACAGCAATCGCACATTGGCAGAGATAATCGCCACACCTTCATCGGGTTTTCCCGATGGGCTTCGCGGGGGCGAAGATCTATTTGTGACACGAGAGGATGATAGCGATGAGTTGCCTTTGGATAAACCTATTGCCACAGTCGGGATCAAGCACCGTCAGCGGCTGCACGTTAACCGTTGCCGCAAGGTAAAGGTAACGGTGAATTTTAATCACCTGGCCAACGCAGACACGTTTTCACCTTCCACGACGGTCGGTAAGGTCAAGAGATGGGCAATCAAAGAGTTCAAGGTCGATGAACACGACGCAACGGAGCACGCATTACAGCTTTGCGGGACAGCAAAGAAGCCTAATGAGGATACTCATATCGGCTCCTTGACCCGAAAGGGCGAGTGCAGCGTCTGTTTTGACCTTGTGCCGAAAAAACGGATCGAAGGAGCTTATTAGGATGAGGACCCAAACTCCAGACGAACGAGCCTTTCGGCGCCACCTTACTGGAGGGCCTTTCCAAAACGGAGTCGACCGAGGCTGGTGGCGGCTGGTCTCGGTCAAATGGCCGAATTCGGTTATGGCCGTCATGCCGGCGAAGCGCGAGGTAGGGCCGGAGGAATATCACCTTCAATTTGATCTTACGAACTATCCGATTTCAGCGCCTACCTCCGTTCCATGGGATATCGCGAAAAATGAGAGGCTTGAGTTCCGCTCTTGGCCTGCTGGAGGTCCGCGGGTCAATGCAGCGTTTAATCCGGGATGGCAAAACGGGCTGGCCATCTATATTCCGTGTGACCGTCTCGCAATCGCCGGTCACGATCAATGGCCTGTTCAATACCCAGATATGATCTGGTTGCCGACGGGCGACATAACCCATTATTTAAGGATCGTTCATGAATTACTCAATTCGGAGGATTATTCGGGCCCTCGCGGCTCCTAGTCATCGTCTGTCCTGCCAGTCCAATGTTTGGGAAGCCGGAATCATGGAACTGCACCGGCGCACTCAATCCTGTCACGAGAGCGGCGCATTTTTGCTTGGACGCGAACATAACGGCCGTCGTGAAATCGTTCGTTTTGAATATTATGATGATCTTGATCCCAAATGTCTTGATACTGGTATCGTAGTGTTTGAAGGTGCCGGCTACGGACCTCTCTGGCAGACCTGCAGAGATGAGAGACTAATGGTCGTCGCTGACATTCATGTGCACCCATCTCGGGCCAAACAAAGTTCATCCGATAAACGCAATCCAATGGTGGCAACCACCGGGCACATCGCGTTGATAGCTCCTGATTACGCAGAGGGTGATGTCAGAGCAGTTGACCTGGGCATCTACGAGTACATCGGCAACTACGCGTGGTTCGACCGCAGCGGTCATGACGCTGGTAAGTATTTCTACATTGGTTACTGGTAGGGGGAACGGGAAATGGAGAATGCACAAGAAATAAGCGACAGATTAAATCGCACAGTGAAGCTTGCCGTCGATAGCGGTGAGGTAGCAAGCTTGGAAGAGGCTCAGAAGCTTTTCGAGCAGTATCGATTGCGTCTGTATTTAGGAGAGGATGTGAGCGGGTCTGCCACCCATCAGGCCGTGGTACTGACAATCGTAAACGCCGCACGTCGGTGCTTTCTTGGCGGAGTTGAGGTCATCGGATGTCCTGACGACGAGTTATTGGTCCCTTGGAAAGATCAAGCTCGCCTCCGTGGGGCGGTAACGGATTTGGGAGGTGCCCACGTCGACAAGGCAACAATGGACGACTATCCATCTATTGTCGTTGGCGATGTCGATAGAAGGATGATCTCCGGTGAATTTGCGATTCGTGCGACCTTCGACGGATGGACCGGTGGTGTCACTCCCGTTGCCGACGACCGTCGTTTGAGTGAATCTACTCAGTTCACTCCCTCTGGGGTGCTAGCCGGCGCCCTGGCGACCTCTGAAGCATTTCAATATGTCCGCGGGTCGAATGCACGTGCCGGGCTCAGGGATGTTGGCATTTCGCTTTGGGAGCCCGAGAATTCGCTTGACTGGTTCGAGCGGGGCAATACGGGCCCTGCACTTGCTTTTCTGCCGGCGCGACTTTGGATCATAGGCCTTGGGCACCTAGGTCAAGCATTTCTTTGGACGCTCGGATTTTTGCCATATCGCGATCCGACCGATGTCCTTCTTGTCGTACAGGATACAGATTTACTTGTTCGAGCAAACGAGAGTACCTCGCCGCTGACCGACACGTCTCTAATAGGCAAAATGAAAACACGAGCAATTGCTGATTGGTGTGAGCAGCGTGGCTTCAGAGTTCGGATAATCGAGCGTCTGTTCTCGGATGATTTAAGGATCAATAACGGCGAACCCCGAGTAGCCATCTGCGGCGTCGATAATGCGGCCGCCCGACGTGCACTCGGGAGCGCGAATTTTGATTATGTTATCGAAGCTGGCCTTGGTAAAGGCGGCGAAGAATATCTTGCGTATCAAATTCACACGTTCCCCGGAGCAAGGCAAGCTCAGGATCTGTGGATTGAATCGCTACCGATTTCTGACGAAACCGCGACAGTAGCGCCGGCATACGCGAAGCTCGAATCAGAGGGTATGGATAAATGCGGGCTGACACAGCTTGGCGAGCGTTCCGTAGGAGCCTGTTTTGTCGGGCTACTTACATCGACTCTGATCATTTCCGAAGTCCTACGCACCCTCGCTGCCGGTCCGTGCTACGATGTTATTGACGGAAGCCTACGCGATCCAAGCCAGCTTGTTGTAGTTAGGAAAACCATTAATAATTTAGTTCCGAATCTCGGATACACAGACGTAGCTTAGGATTGAGAGAATGAATTTTTCACCAAAACGGAGATTTTTATGGCAAGAATCGGCAAATTATTCAATGAGGGAGATGTAAATATCTCCCGAGTCAGAAAACTGCGGATTCCGGTTATGCCAAATCCGATACCTATTGACATCTATGATCTAATCCAAGTTGGGACGACGATGAGCGGACTCGCTGTGGCCATCTATAAATTGATCCGGCTATGGATTGAGGACAGGAAAGCCAGAAAAATCATAATTAGGAAAGGAGATCAAGAACTCGAAATCCATGGCGGGATGACAGAGAAACAAATCAAACAAGCTCTTTCTCTTTTTAGAAAAACCGCCAAGGTACAGTTAAAAAAGGAGCTTGATATTCTTATTCCCGACGGGTGCGACCCCGACATTCCCATGCGCTTGTGGTTCAAGTCAAAAGAATGACGTTAATGCCGCCCACAGTCTTTGACGTGAGTCCAAAATTCAAGGACTAGATAGCAGTTTGGGTTCGAGAAAGCGGTTAGCTCAACAATGGAGCTATACCGGCAGTTTAAATGGATCGGCTGAGATGAATATATTTCTGCTTGAGCAGATGAAAAAGCGTTTGCGGGATGGTGGTGACGAAATCTCAAATGAAGTTTAGTTTTGGACCCCACACTTAGGCTGCTTGAAAATATCTTGTTGTTTTATATTCCCGTATGACCTTTATTCACGGGGCTCGCTTCCCTTTCTTACCTGAATAGAATCAATGGTTTAAAATCGGAATGCAAATAGAAAACATATGAATTGTACTCGAAATGTGCTCGAGTATTGATTGTTAGAAATCGCAGAACCGCAACTCTCTCCCCCATTGTTTCTCGGGCATGTAGTCAAGGAGGAATTATCTTAAGTATATTAGTCCAAAAAAAGTAGCTATTGAAATGGCAGCATAACTCACACAAAAGTAAAAATTACGGGTGCGACTCGCTTTATCCTCTTTCTGAAATTCCTTAGCCATTTTAAGGTAGCGTTTATCACGTACAAAAATCACTACATTGATTGCGACCAAAGCCGAGAAAAGAGCTATCACATGAAGCTTTCCCCATCCGATCATTCCAAAAACATCAAAACTAAAAACGTAACTGAGCAAAAAACCTAAATTGTATAGATTGATAAGGGTAAGGACTGAATGTCCAAAGAGTGCATTATACTCAGGCACATCATTTCGTCCCCACGTTCTTAGATTCCAAGTGTAAAGTCTATAATAGAAATACTTATAACCGGCGAACATAGACATTTATCTCCTAGATGTACCTAGCTTATTTGTCAGAACTTCAGCACATTTTGAGCGACTCTTACCACCGGGATCTGGAACACTCACAATCAAGTCTACACCTGTATAAATTGTATTGGCCGCAAATCCCCCAAGCCCGAGAAAAGTACCAGCCGCATTCATCGTCATGTCGACAGCCCCTTTTTCGGGGCTGACCTCGCCAGTACGCATTTGCTCAGCGGATATAGCAATACCAAGACCAAATAAAAACCTTCCAGCAATTTTAGCTGACTTTGCTGCAGCCATTGGGGCTCTTCTCGGCCCGGTCCACTGGTTGCCGCCCCATGTTTTCGGGTACAGCTTGTTATTTAGACCACGCCATTTTCCACCAATAACATTATCGTATTGGAGGAGACTCATTACAGTACTGCATGCATTGGTAGAAATGCCTATTGGCTGGAGTGGCGGGCCGCCTGGACCATGACCACCAGTATCCGGTCCACCAAGACCGCCACCAACGGTTATGGAGCTTCCGCCACCACAGAAACCAACACATGTACACGTCCACAAACAGTCGGACGTCCCATCCCCCCTATCCACACATCCGGCTTGGCAGTCATAAAGCGAGCCCCCGAGCCAAGCCATTAACAATCCACTCGGATCAACAAAATCCGTCGGCATGTTCTGTGTGTAAGCATAAAGGTTATTCGATTGCGGATTACCTGCACTTGCTGCCGACATCCCAATCGGATCTACTTGTGTAAATCTCGATTGCCCTTGTGAGTATGTGCGGTTAACCGCATAATCCAACCCTGTCGTCGCACTGCGATCATACGAAGTGAACACCTGATTACTGTTCCCAGTGCTTTCGGCGGCGAGAGCCGTACCAAATGGTAATGTCGTCTGCCTGTATGAAGTACCCGCTCCGCCATCCGTAACCAGTTCAGTACCCAATCGATTCGGATGGTGAAGCTCTTTTGTCTCGGTCGTGGCGTTCACCATTGTCGCTGTCATTAACAAGCGACTTCCCGCGTAAATATAAGATTTGCTGTAGTCTGGAGAAGTGTCCGAACCTGTCTCAGTATACTCCGCAACGATCGATTGCCCGCCCCACGCATAATACGTCCGCTGAGTAGATGTCTCGACCATTAGCTTTTCACGAGTCGCTCCGTAGGTGTAGGTCTCAAGGACGTTATTCGAGTCATCCTTTACCTTTTTGAGCCTGCCAGCGGCATCGTACTCAAACTTTTGCCAAACGCCGCTTACGTTCTGTCCACGGATCAGATTACCCGTTAGATCGTATTCCCAACCCGACGTAGTGATCCTGTTTGTCGATATGCTCGCCGTCACCGAGGTCAGGCCATCAGCCGGAACCGCGTTGCCGTCCTGTGTGATACCAGTAGCCGTGACACCGGTCTTGTTGCCGTAGCGGTCATACGAATAGGTTTGCGTCCAGTTTGCACGCAACCTGCCCGTTCCCCCGGCGGCAACACCGCCTTTTGCTTTCAATATCCTGCCTATCGCATCAAATTCATACAGTTTATCGCGGTTGTGGTTGAGATTGTCTACTATCTTCGTCATCTGCCCCGTCTTACCGCTCGCTGAGCCGAAGCTATTTCCACGGCTGTACGTGTATGAAAGGTCAAGATACGTTGAAGTAGCCGCAGTATTTTTGACTGTTTGTCCAGTGAGCAGTCCCGTCTGAGCGTCGTAAGTATAAGCCTCGACACGCGGATTCGACGTTGTCGCACCTGTTCACATGACTCGCTTTCCCCACTTATCCATTTCACAACCACATTCTTCGCAAGCCCAACCTCCCCATAAAGCCTGCTGCAAAGATTTTGGCTTTCTAAACTGTCCGTCGACTAAGGCCCCGCAATTCGCACAATAAGGGGGAGATGGGTTAATTCCCCAACGTCCCCTCCGTGCGATTGTTTGAACAATTATTAACGCAAATACCGATAGGAAAAGAAACGCCAAGACAGCAACGGTAATAAAAATAACACTCATAAGTATATTTGCTTGCTACAAAATTTCTTTGCTTGCGCCAAAGCGGAGTAATAATTAAAAGGTTCATAAATACCCCTATAGCCTATTATCTCAACTAATGGAGCCGTAATGGAAGAACTGGCTCCACCTAACGCCGCTCCAACCACAGCTCCAACTACAGCCCCTGGGACTCCGCCAACGCCCCCGACTAACGCACCACCTCCCGCTCCAATCACTCCCCCCAGAAGAGCGCCTCGTATTACACCCATTAAAATGCCATTACGAATTCGTCGAGCTGTATTTGCTTGGCTCAAAGATTCTCGTCGTTGTTTTTCTATCTCGGCATTTTTCTCGGCAAGACAATTAGCTCGTTGCTGATCCTCATACGTCATTGGCGGATTGCGGGGTCGTTCACCGCCGCCGCCGCCGCCGCCGCCGCCGGGATCGAAAATGCCTATTGGAGGTGAACCGCCTCCTCCATAATAGAAAGTAATGTCAAAACAAGGAGCCCCGTAAACAGTCCCCGTTACAGGATCCCACCTGTCAGCGTTATCAACACAATAATAAGTTCTGTTACCTACTTGTACGATTTCCAGCCCGCTCGGATCAATAAAATCCGTTGGCATGTTCTGTGTGTAAGCATAAAGGTTATTCGATTGCGGATTACCCATGGAAGCAGACGCCATTCCGATGGGATCTACCTGAGTAAATCTAGACTGTCCTTGTGAGTAGGTTCTGTTGACTGCGTAATCCAACCCCGTCGCCGCGCTACGATCATACGAAGTAAACACTTGGTTCGAATTTCCAGTGCTTTCGGCGGCGAGAGCCGTACCAAAGGGTAACGTCGTCTGTCGGTAAGAAGTGCCTGCACCGCCATCTGTCACCAGTTCCGTTCCAAGCCGATTAGGATGGTGAAATTCTTTTGTCTCGGTCGTGGCGTTCACCATTGTCGCTGTCATTAACAAGCGACTTCCCGCGTAAATGTAAGATTTGCTGTAGTCTGGAGAAGTGTCCGAACCTGTCTCAGTATATTCAGCAACGATGGATTGCCCGCCCCAAGCGTAATACGTCCGCTGCGTCGAGGTCTCGACCATTAATTTCTCTCGGGTTGCTCCGTAGGTGTAAGTTTCGAGCACATTGTTACTGTCATCCTTAACCTTTTTGAGCCTGCCAGCGGCATCGTACTCAAACTTTTGCCAAACGCCGCTGACATTTTGCCCACGAATAAGGTTGCCTGTCAGATCGTATTCCCAACCTGATGTAGTGATCCTGTTTGTCGATGTGCTGGCCGTTACTGATGTCAGACCATCAGCCGGAACAGCGTTGCTGTCCTGTGTGATACCCGTAGCCGTTACACCGGTTTTGTTGCCGTAGCGGTCATACGAATAGGTTTGTGTCCAGTCCGCCACAACGCCTTTACCCGTCGCTCCGGCGGCTATGCCGCCCTTAGCGGTCAGGATTCGCCCAAGCGAATCGAATTCATATACCTTATTCCGGTTTTTATCCAAATTATCGACGATCTTTGTCATCTGCCCCGTCTTACCGCTCGCCGAGCCATAGCTATTTCCACGGCTGTACGTGTATGAAAGGTCAAGATACGTTGAAGTAGCCGCAGTATTTTTGACTGTTTGTCCAGTGAGCAGTCCCGTCTGAGCGTCGTAAGTATAAGCCTCGACACGCGGGTTCGACGTTCCCGCACCTGTTTTGAGCTGCGTCACCTGACTCGCCGTGTTGTACGAGATATCACCAAGATAGGTTGTACTGTCCACACTTAACTGCGTCAGCCGCGAAGCCTGATCGTAACTAGGCACAACCGCTTTTCTAGGATCGCCTGTCATCCCGTATGCTTTTGGATAATCCACCTGTGTCAGACGATGGGCCGTGTCATATGTATAATCCGTTGTGAAAGGATACGATGTGCGGCTGTCGAGCGTCATCTTGTACTGCGATATCCGCCCGTCACCGTCAAAAGCATTTTCCTCGGTCACAACCCCGCTCGTTATTACTTTTTTGACACGAGTCTTGTCTCCGGTTGTCATGTATTCAAACGAAATTGATTGAGATCAGTATCAGCAAATTTTGGGGGAAATATCGCACAATCGCAGATTTGCCCCAACTTCTTGCTTTTCAACGTGTACTCCGCAATGATCGGGCTGCCGCATAATCGCTTTGCTCAAACAACAAAATGTCGTCCCACGAAGTACCTTCGATAAGATTTAGTTCGGGGCCGACCGTCCATGCCACCACAAGTGAGTTATCGCCCTGTTCGCTCAGAACTAACAAAACGCGGCGGCCCGTCGTTATACCCCTTTCATTAGTAATTGACATGTCTTGCACCACTTGTCTTGCAGCCGTCGTAAGCCGACGTAACTCCGCAGTGGAATTCTTCTCCGAACCCCGCATCTCAACTCGCATCGAAATTGCCGCCCCTGAGGATGACCTCTCGAACAAATGGAACGAGTAGGGTGTTCCATCTTCCAATTTAGCATCTCCAGCCATTATCGGTTTGAATTCGTTGCCCGTCCGCCTATCAACCTCAACTACTTTAATCTCGTTAGTATTCATCGAGACAGGATTGGTACTTTCTATGCTACAAGCACCGATCGTAACTAGAGCAAATAGGGTCGCAATACGATAGTGGTAACTAATGGGTTTTAACAAAACATCTATCATAACTAATCAAAGCCTCCCAAACCGGTAACACAGTCTTGAAGTTTCTGGCCCGCTTTATCTCCTGAGAAGTCGTGCCCAAGAAGGTTACCAACATAAAAAAATATTGAGTGTCCTAGCTCATGTATTTGAGTTTTAACGATTTCAGCGGAATTGTTTGTGTCATTGATGGCGAAGTTGATAAGAGGAGAATTAGGGTCTGTGAATCCAAAAAGAGTCGCATTCGCAGGCAGAGAAGGTAGCCCCATTCCCGTGCGTATTTCATTCACCCGCGACCGCCCTTGCTTACTATTGTACGAAGTTACATCAGTTACCACGCCAAAGCCAGCAGTGCCGTGTGGGGTCGTCATGCTGGAATCCAGCAAGTTCACAGTCACGCTTCCGTTCTGCCCTTTCTTAGCTGCTCTAAACGAGGTTAGACTAACTCCATACATAGTGCGGAGGCAGAAGTCTAGAGCATTCCGCAGCTTGTTAGGATCAGCGACTGCATTAATGCCACCGCCGCCGCCACCTCCAGAATCGTAACCACCCCAATAAACCGGGTCATATAACCAGTTAAAATTGCCTCCATTATTTGCACCCCAATAATTATCCCACCAGCTATCCCACCAACCCCATGTCCAAGTATGAATGCGTATAGGGGGTTCTTCATTCAGCCCGCTCGGATCAACAAAATCCGTTGGCATATTTTGTGTGTATGCGTATAGATTATTCGATTGTGGGTTACTGAGTGAGGACGCACGTGCACCGAGGGGATCGACCTGCGTAAATCTCGACTGCCCCTGCGAGTACGTGCGATTGACCGCGTAATCTAGTCCCGTTGTCGCACTGCGATCATACGAAGTGAATACCTGATTGCTATTGCCGGTACTCTCTGCTGCGAGTGCCGTGCCAAATGGCAGCGTCGTCTGTCGGTATGAGGTACCCGCTCCGCCATCTGTCACAAGCTCCGTACCCAATCGATTCGGATGGTGAAACTCTTTTGTCTCGGTCGTGGCGTTCACCATTGTCGCTGTCATTAACAACCGCGAACCTGCGTAGATGTATGATTTATTGTAAGCGGGAGTACTTGATGCAGTCGCTTCGGTATATTCGGCGACGATGGATTGCCCACCCCAAGCGTAGTATGTTCTTTGGGTCGATGTCTCGACCATCAGCTTTTCTCTTGTTGCTCCGTAGGTAAAAGTTTCGAGCACATTATTGCTATCGTCCTTTACTTTTTTCAGCCTTCCGGCAGCATCGTATTCGAATTTCTGCCACACACCGCTGACATTCTGTCCACGGATCAGATTACCCGTCAGATCGTATTCCCAACCTGATGTAGTGATCCTGTTTGTCGATGTACTGGCCGTCACCGAGGTCAGCCCATCCGCCGGAACAGCGTTGCTGTCCTGTGTGATACCCGTAGCCGTTACACCGGTTTTGTTGCCGTAGCGGTCATACGAATAGGTTTGTGTCCAGTCCGCCACAACGCCTTTACCCGTCGCTCCGGCGGCTATGCCGCCCTTAGCGGTCAGGATTCGCCCAAGCGAATCGAATTCATATACCTTATTCCGGTTTTTATCCAAATTATCGACGATCTTTGTCATCTGCCCCGTCTTACCGCTCGCTGAGCCGAAGCTATTTCCACGGGCATAAGTGTATGAAAGATCAAGATACGTTGACGTAGCCGCAGTATTTTTGACCGTCTGTCCGGTCAAAAGGCCGGTTTGGGCATCGTACGTATAAGCCTCGACACGCGGGTTCGAGGTTCCGGCACCCGTCTTAAGCTGCGTCACCTGACTTGCGGTGTTGTACGAGATATCACCAAGATAGGTTGTACTGTCCACACTTAACTGCGTCAACCGCGATGCCTGATCGTAACTCGGCACAACCGCTTTTCTCGGATCGCCAGTCATCCCGTACGCTTTCGGATACTCGATCTGCGTCAGACGATGTGCCGTGTCGTAAGTATAATCGGTCTTGAAGGGGAATGACGCACGACTGTCTAATTTCATCTCATAGAACGATATCCGACCTTCGGAATCGAAAGCATTTTCCTCAGTCACAACGCCGCTGGTTATCACTTTCTTAACCCTCGTCTTATCGCCCGTCGTCATATACTCAAACGTCACCGCCGGAGCGCTGTTTATAGTATATGTCGTGTCTGCCGTTGATGTGTCATAAGAAATTCCCTGAATACGGTTGAGCGGATCGGGGTTGCTGCTGATGTCGTAGGAGATATTTGTTTTTACTCCTCTCGCATCCGTCCGCTGCGTGATATTTGATCTCGTGTCATAGACAAAAGCATCACTCCAGTTTGCTCCCGTGCCGCCGGAACCGACATAAGTGCCCGCATCGTTTATCGTCGCAGTCTGCTCCGCCAGCTTTTGTCTCGTCAGCCGACCAAGCGAATCGTATGCAAACGAGCGTGTCTGGCTGCCCTGCGTGATGGTGACCAGCTCGTCACCATAGTCGTAGGCATATGAAGTGGCAAGATTGCCGCTCGCCGAAACTGCTGCGGTCGTCTCTGCCGGATTTGGTTCGACAACCTCGACCAGCCGTCCGAATGCATCCGTCCGAGCCCAACGCTGCCGTCCCCACGCATCGGCACTCAATACTGTGTGTCCGGTGTTTGAAGCCGCCGAGCTTGGTGCCGAACCGGTGTTGTAGGCCATCGTTGATGTGCTGCCGTCAGGCGCGGTCGTTTGAGTGACACGCGAGAGATAATCGTATGTGTTCTCCGACCAATAACTTGGTGATGATCCCGTATCGTAAGGCATTGATACTTTCCACTGGCGTCCCATCACATCGTATTTGATCTGGGTCGCATTGTAGTTTGATGCACCTGCTTGATAACTGGTTTTATTCGTCTGGCCCCGGCCGTTAAAATACGTGGTCGAATTGCTGACGGTCGTATTGTCGCTCTTTTGCACAAGCTCCGTCCGGCTCAGTGTCGAATCGCCGTAGGTGATAGTTGTTTTGCCGCCGGAGTGTAGTGTAACAAGTGTCGGCCTTGCCACAGCGTCGTAGGTGATGGTGGTCGCCAACCCGTTAAAATCTGTCGTCGTAATAGGAACCTTTGTATTCGCATCATAAGTCGCAGATTGCGTTATCCGGTGCGACGAATACGGATCGGATGAGCCTTTTGTAACAGAATCCGGTTTCGAGTATTGCGTTGCGGTCGAATACGTCGATGAAATCTGCTGACAGCAGCTGGTCGAAGCCGTCAACTGATTCCCGGTCATATCATAGGTGTAAGTTTGTGTAATGGCACCGCTCGCTGTGCTGTTATCCACAGTCTCATAGTTCGTGACACTTGTCAGGTTGCCTCGATACATTGTGGTCCAATCATAGGCGCTGACCTGTTGGTACTCCTCACACTCGCAGTAAAAAGCCAACATCTCTTCGCCAATGTAAATGGTCTGGCCTTCAAATGTGCACTCGGGGTGATTAAATGTAAGACAGGCTCCATTAGTGAGAACGCTGGTATAAGGATCGTGAGTGTAAAAGTGCTGCACCACCCCGTCTGCATCTCCGAGCGTACCGGTGTCATAAATGTATTCAGTGCGAGTTAGCCGGTTATTTGAGTTGTCATAATCCTCAACTGTTTTTACAAGGCTAAAGATGTGACGGGTCGTATAGATCGTGCCGTTTTCATAGGTGAATCTCTTCTCACGGTAAAGCGTTGGCCCATAGTCATACTCTTTTTGCGCCGTGACCTGATTATAGTTAGAGCCATAGGTAAACTCTGTCTTTGTCATCTGATTCTTTTCGTCAGTCCGCTCGATCGAGGTGACACGCGATGAACCGTATGCTCCCGAGGCGAGATACATCTTTGTTTTATCAAGAACGTTATTTGACGGGTCTAACGTCTCATTTTGAAAGAACATCCCGTCGGTATAATTTCCGGGGTTTAGATACGATGATTGTTTGTTTTTTGAGCCATCAGGTTTTGTTAGAGTAATGACCTGAGAGCCTGATGGATTAGTGACCGTGTAGTATGTGACGGCTGCGCTAGTATCGATCCCGTCCCAAGTTTCTGTGTGCGAGCTATAACCGGGAGCGTCGGTTAATGTCGATGTCGATGTCATCGGGAAATTGTAGACCTCTTGTCTGTTGTTGGTACCAGCCGTCACAGTTCCCTGTGTGCCGCTACTTCCTGTCCAGCCCATACCGCGTTGCGAGATGACCTTGGCGATCATGCCGTATGATGAATAGGAATCTGTTTCACCAAACCAGTATCCAGTGTTGGTGTCGGGATAATATATTGCATCTAGTTGATATGGAGTGCCATTCGCGACTGATGTAGTCAAACCGCTATCGAAACCATAGCTAAGCGTCTGCTGAGCGTAATGCAGACGAACATAGGTTCGTGTAGTACCGTTGTATCCCGGGGCCGTGATCGAAATTAACCTGCCTGATTCGTAGTTGAACGTTATCGTACGTCCCAGAGTGTCAGTTATTGTATCGATCTCAGGGCCATGATCATTCACATAGCTGATGTTGATGTAGTTGCCGTGAGCATCCTGGATCTTTGTCGGAAAGATCTGGTCGTAGTTTGTGGTCGGAGCACCGTAGGTTATTGTCGTACCGTTTGCAAGACTCGCATATCCCCACAAACTTTGGTAACCGTTCCAAGCCTGGTATCCACAGCTATAATCTATTAGCGAACCGTCAGTAGAATAGCCCGTAAATAGATGGTTATAGACACCTCCAGAGGTATAAACAGTATTACTGCCATCATACGAGCGGCGCGTTCCGTCAGGAGCCACATCCATACAGCCGCCCGTACTGCCTGTGTAATACATCCGGCCAAAGCCAAGATTCCAACCCGGTGCTGGAAATCCGGCATCGGCATTATAGGTCATCATCGTTCCGGATTTACTCCAAAGACGGGAATTATACTCTAGGTTTAGGTCAATGTTGATCCCACGGCCTTCCAGCGATATCGCGGGTGTTGTCAAATTGTAGTTGCCATTGCCTGCACCTCTGTGAGGAGCTCCTCCCCTAGGCCTACCAACCCAGTTAACCACATCATCAGCCGTTGCCCAATTGCCGCTATCCCAGCCCAAAGGATCGGCAGACCAAAACATGGGAGTAGTCGGTTTTGCGGGCGCAGCTGTTCGCCGATCTTCTTCCGCCCCATTGTCGGCACTCGGCCCACCCCGCCGCCTTTCATTGGTTGATATTCCAAGGTCGCCTTCCTTGCCAGTATTTTTTTGTTTGATCTCAGATTTAGTTGCGGCTTTAAGTACGGCCTCCGATTCTTTTGTAGCTTTGTCGCGTTTCTGCTTATCAATGCGGCCAAGTGTTCGCTCTGCGGTTATTGAGTAAGTATTTCGAGACGAAATGTCACGGCTTGTTAATGCCCCGGTTGCTCTCCACCTAGCGATCTGTTGTCGCTCAGCATCTGTTAGATCACTATTTCTTTTTTGAAGCAGCCGCATCACACCATTGCCCGGGTTTGCAACGACGGTGATTTCCGTTTCAGCACTTAAACTTTCGGCAGAGGCTTTGACGATGTAGCGCCCCGGCTTTGTTGCACGAAACTGCCCATTACCAATGGGACGTGAGGGCTGGTTGTTTGCCGCCGCAGAGATCGACCATCTAAAGTTGATACCACTGACCGTTTCAGATCCTCGAAATGCAGTGGCCGTGAAATCCACCATTTGCCCTTGTAGAACGGTGGTATTGCCCGGCCTGATGACGATCCGGTCAAAGTTTACCCTGCCGCTCTTTTTGTTGTTTTTATTTCCACTTCCTGCAAACAATGCCGTGGCGATAGTGGATGAAAGGTCAGAAGTTCCGATCTTCATCAGGGACAACAGATCTGTGCCGCCCATACCACCAGAATTTTTGCTGGCAGTTACGGCGTCAAAAACTATATATCCCGCATCAGGCGGAATTGCCATTGATGAAAAGGTGAGCGATGGTATCAATAGCAATGCAAAAAAGGAACAGACACGGTTGCGGCCTGACGATTTAGCGTTTGGAGCTAGGGACATAGGGGAATCCTCCAAAAAGTTGAGCTTTTTAAGTTTTAAAGACGGTGGAAAATTTGAGAAAGAAACCCCAGCGGGAGGTTAGATTCAGCGAGATCGACCGCCAATTACAAATAACCAAGTAATCGTATGACCCGATCCGTTACATAATGCCGGTGGAGCGGCTCGTAATTACAATTTCCAACATTAGGCTCTCTATTCAGCCGAATGTCAAGTGGTAGATGGTGTTTTCCGAGTATAACTTTTTATGGGATCGGATGCTCGTCATCATTCCAGCCGTCCAAGGCATATGATCCAAGGCTCCCTGTAAAATGCGTTTTACTGGAGGAGGATTAGGCACTTCTACTAAAAACTTAGAGAGCACCAACGAAACTTCCCGTTCTCAGCGAAAAATACTTTTTTCAATAATTTTCAACAACTGTATAAGCCAACAGATCGTCTGCGTCTGCGTGCCCAGCAAGTGCATTGTTTCACTGTGATTCTTTCTCTTTTCCCGTAAAAGTTGGCGGCAATTCGGAAGAAAAGGGTATTAATGAGAAATCTTCGCCCGAATACCCTGCTTTAATAAAGACCTCTTTCCAAAGGTCTTTTTGCTCATTTGGAAACACACATTTATAGTCATCACTTCCCATTAGCTGGGTTGAAATTACAATTGAGACCGATTGGCCAACCGTTTCCTTCAGATTAAATGCGGGGTTGTAATTTTCACGAATATCTTTGAGCATCGCGTTCTTATCAGGCGCCTTCTTTTTGCTGCACATAAACAGCGAGCCCACCGGAGATCTACATTCCTCGATCATGTCCGATAAATACACCGTGTGAAATATATAACGGTTCTTGTCGACATTTTTGAAGGTTTCATGGACCTTATCTAAAGTGTTAATGATGCAGCTGCGCTGATGGATCTCAGCGTTCTGCGCCAGCTGGTCATACTTTACCTTTATCGATTTCCCAAATTCGGTTATGGATAAGGAAATATCCTCTTTGCACTTCTCCTCAAATTTCTCCGCGAGCCTACCTGTGAGATCCGGATTTTTACAATTGGGAATCTCGTAATCCACAAGTTTTTCAGGATAATCATTGTTGTCTATTGGGAATACTTTAACTTTTGCACCAGTTGGCAGCGAGGCCATCAGGCTCTTAAGTTTCTCAATAGACCGATCAATGCTTTTTCCATCAACACTTGTCGTAATATCGCAAAATACCAAGACCATTAAAGATCTTTCAGAAGGTTTGGTGGATGTTGACCAACACGAGCCATCAAAAGCAGAGCCAGCTACTGCTATCGTAATAATCAAAGCCGACTTTATAAGTTTAGAGTGATGCCTTCGAAAGGCCCTTGAGATTGTCATAGAAGTCCTCGGGTGTGGTCTTTTGGGTGATCTCTGCTGCTTTTTGGGCGACCATCCTTTTTCGAAACTCTGTGGCTTTGCTAAACATATCCTGATGGAGGTTGTTCCTGGTCGTTCCCCGCTCGTAACCGTGAATGTAACAAGCTATAAAGTAAAGCGTATAGTCGTTTAGGAAATCGCTTACGGTATCCTCTGCCCCGCTTGGTTCTGTCTCATCCCCGATCGATTCTCCACACCATTTCAGAAAATTAACGCTCACTGCGCGTTTTTTCTTTGCTTCCTCAAGGTCTTTAGAAGCCTTTAGTTGGGCTAATTCCTTTTGTTTACACTTCTCCCCGATCGTCTTGTCTTCACGGCTGTTTTGAAGACGATCGAACCCTAATGAGGCACACACGCCACCGATCAATGGAAACAATAGAGTTATGAGTATAAATGCGGCTTTGGTCAAGGAATTGACGTAATTTGCATAGTCATTCGGATCTTTGATAATGTCCTTCAAACCCGGTTCATACACCTGAAATCGAAAAAAGCCGAGTACGATGATAGTTGAGAAAGAAACCGCCAATATAAGTACTTTGACAGCAGACTTACCCCACCAGGAGCGTTTAACTGTTCGTAGCTGATCTTCACCTTCGACGCCGCTGATCTCGCTGAAGCGGGTAACGCTCTGCTCCGCAGAAGATCCCACAAATTCATCGTAAAAGATCTTGATATAGAGGGTTGATAGAGCGAGACCTAGGGACATCAATGGAGTAGCCCACCATTCCTTAAGCTGAAACCCGTCTTGAGTCAGTTTTAGAGCAAGCGGGTAGTCGGCGGCAACCAAAATAACTGCGGCAATCAGATAGACATATCCTAGGCCGGCTGAAAACTCTTTGTAATTCTCGTTGTACCGTTTCCTTAATGTCTTTGCATATTCAGTTTGAGCATCATATTCATTCTTCGCATTTTTTAGTACCTCGTCCTTTAATTTCACATCGACATCGGATCGATTAAATTCGCCTCGAAAGGTAGATGCTAGAAATGCCTGAATCTGAAGGACTCTTGTACGGACAATGTCATTGATGGCGTAATTCTTTTGCTCGATCTCGCCGTCCTCTTCACCAGCGGCTCGGAAACGTTCCCCGATGCGGGTCATGTACTCAAGAAAGAATTTCTTGCCCGAAATGAGATCCTCTTCAAGGGGGATCGCGGGCATTTCACCCAGCCCGTCAAATATGACTTTATAATTTTCTTTGTTTTCTTCTTCAATAGGGACTGCCGGTGACGGGATCGACTCCTGTGACGAGAAAACCCGTTTGATTCCGAGCCATATTGCCCTAAGAGGGCTTACGGATGAATTCTCCATTTGTGACCTCCTTACCTAAAGGATTTTCTGTCGGCAAAATATTACCAACCGTGAACCATCGACCCAGATTGAATCCATCCTGAAGCCTCGAAAAGTTTCGCTTTTGTACTTCGTAAAGGCTGTTCATTTCATTTAGTTGGATATCCAATAGAACGGAAATATATTTGCCCCAATTGCTGATCTTCTCATCCAGATCGGCCATTTCTTCGCGATACCTTTTTGCAAGAGGAGTTCGTTCTTCATAACGGTTCCTTACATCCGTTTCAAGTTCGATCAAACGCCTGACCCGGCCATGCAATCTTCCTTTAGAGTTTTCGATCTCACAGGTCAATTCAGGAAAGTACTCCTTGTCCTCGAAGACAGTCTCAAACCGATCATCGATCTGTGCTAATTCTGCCTCGATCCTCTCCTCTTGGGAGAGGTTTTCAGCAGAAAACAGGTCGTTATCAACGACCGGAGGATAAAAGAAATGCCGGATCCGTGTCCATAGGCGCTCAGATTTTCTTTTCTTCCTGGAATCGAACCGCTGCTGTTCCCTTTGGCCCGCGATATTGCTTTCGTAGACGAAGAACTTCTCCGCCAGCTTTGTCTTTCTGATCTCCAGATTCAGGAGCCGCTGTACAAGCTGAAGATGAGCTCTGCGAAACACATTATCCGCTCGGATGATCATTCGGATATTCGGAAAAGTATTGTATGCTGTCCCGATCGCCAAATAGTGGATCTTAGCTTCCAGTTCTGCAGCCGTTTGACTAAGTCCTGAGTAATAGACACCATAGCCAAGAGTCACTGACGATATCAAAGTGCAGATTATGAACATGATGAACGAAAAAACATCGTTCGTGGATAGGTAAAGAGTGTTGTTTACTCCAAAAAGAACCACGACTATGAGTAGTGTAAGAAAGGCGAGTACAATAACAAGCTCTATGTTCAGGATAAGCCATTTAGGCTCGCCGTCTGCGGATCTCTGTTGTTCGAGGCGAGGCTCAATTATGTTTGTGATGTATAGGTACGCCAGCCCTGCCAGTCCCATCGCCACCGCTACACCAACAGCCTGAGCTGACAAGGACACGCTCAGTGAATTGAATCGCTGGTCGTCTACATTTCCCATCGACAGGACGATAAAAATGATACCCAGTATCAGAAGAAATGGCAGAGCCTCTATCCAAAACGAAAAGAAGGCCTTTGAGGATTGTGAGCCCGCAGGTAGGTCGAACTCATTGTCCGATTGTTTTACATTTGGTTGTCCGGTTTCATCTTCATCGGACCCTGACGAGCCCCCTCCAAGTAAGAGGTTAAAGAAAACCCTACTAAAAATCGCCCTTTTTTCCAGTTTGTCCAAGAGGATAAAGCACACACCCGAAAGCGTAAATACCGATGCCAATATGATCAGTACAAATGCTACATGATTTAAGAGCGAGGTTGTGAATCCTCCCATCTTCAGAGCGTTTCCAAAACTGAACAGCCCTGTGATCAGGAAGAATGGCACATCTTCATTACTTATCTGCCGCCCCAGAGCATAAACAGAAAAAAACCAGCCTGCTGCAACGGCTGCACCGTATCCGATCAATTTGGATCGCCCGAAATATGCCGCTGCGCTCTTATTCAGAAATGCAAACCGATTTTTGAGTCCCGCCAAAACTTCTTGATAGTTTTCAGAGAGGCCCTTTAGAAGATTTGGTTTAATGCCCAGTGCCTCAGAATTTCTCTGTTTGGCTTTATCACTTAATCCGTTAAGCTTTTCGGATATCTGATCATATTTATCTGTAATACTTTCGAGGTCGCGGAACACCTCTTTGATCTGATCTTGCACAAGATTTGTTTTAGCGGTTCCGAGCTTTCTGTATAAGCCAATCAACTCGCCCTCTACCTCATTGATCGCTTCTTTCTCTTGAAGGATCTCTTTGCCTAACTCAGTTGTATCTTTGTGGCTTTCAAGTTCGCTTCGAAGTAATTGAATTCTAGCTTTGGCCCGATCGATCTTGTTCTCGAAACGGTCCAACTCAGTTTCATGGTTCTTCTTTAGCTGATCCTGCTGATCATTATGAAATACTTGGTAGTCTTTGGTGAGGATCTCAAAAGCCTTATCTGGTTTTGGTGCATTATGAATTGCGCACCAAAAACCGACCTTGTTCCATTGATCCTCGTCAAGGTGATAATTTGAGAGTAAACGATTCTTTCTTTCTTCGTTTCGCTCACGACCGTTTTCAACGGACGTGCTGGGAGTTTCTATTTCCATAGGCAATGCCAATTCTCATGCAACCGCTTTAAGTTGCACCCTAAGAAACGGTAAATCCGTTACATAGGTAGAGAGTAAATTGTGAGTTTTGGAACGCAAACTTATCTTACACATAAGTTGCTGAATGTCAATGCTAGATGCCACATTTTTTGGTTGTTGAATGGAAATTGCGCTAAGTAACTCATTCAAGCAGGAATAAGTCAAAAGGGGGATAAGACTGAACGCTATTGGCCCCCGTCGAGCTAACGAAATCAGCGTCCGTGACGTTGTCGATCAGCGTGATAACGCGGGACGGTTGGGTAAAGGTGAACCGCCGTGCACCGACCGTGACAATGTACGTCTCACCAGCGGCGAGGCCGTTGACCTGATACGTACCGTTGACACCCGTCGAAACGGTGATCGGTGACGCGAGCGAATTACCCGAGATGGTGACGCGGGCATTGCGGATACCGCGTCCCTCAGCGGTCAACACTCGTCCCGAGATCGACAGTTCGCTGGCTGTGAGCACGCTGACGTTGAGCGTCGAGCTTGCGGTCGTCCCGGTAAAGCCCTCGAACGAGGCGACGTTGCCGGTCGTGTTGTTGTACGTACCACCGGCCGTGCCGCGGACCTTGACGGTCACCGTACACGATTGTGCAGCATTACGCGTTCCGCCAACCAGTTTGATGCCCGGACTACCGACCGCAAGCACACCGCCGGTGTTGTTTTGCAGCGTTCCGGCACCGCACGTCGTAGCCGCAGTCAGCGGCGAAGCGACCACGACATTTGCCGGGAACGTGTCGGTAACGGTAATGCCGGTCACGGCCTGGGCCGGATTGGTGTTGTTGATCGTGATCGTCAGCGTCGATTGCTGATCGAGCAGGATATTCGCCGGTGTGAACGTCTTGGTGATCGTCGGCGGCTGGACAACGGTCGTGACCGTCGGATTTGCTGCCCCGGCAACACCAGGATCATCTGTCAGTACACTAGCAAAATTACTGCCTGAAATCGTTCCCTGATTTGAAACCGAAAAATTATTGGTAGGAATATTCGCATCCACCATTACGTGGAATCTCAAAGTCACCCGTTCGCCTGCCGGTAGCAGACCTATCGACTTAGTCACGGTCTCTCCGGAAAAGGAAGCCACTGGTCCGGATGTGCTGGCCTTAACAGGTGGAATGACCCAGCTTCCGACTTTGCTCAATATCCCACTAACTAATGAAGCCCCGGCCGATGCTACGGTCATAGGACCAACGGTAGTCTCGGCGATCTCGTCTGCGTCGGCAAGCAGTCTTGGCGATGGAATCGATCCAAAGGCAGAGATGACGAAAGCAGCTAATCTGCTCGATGGCCATGAATCAAGACTGCCCCCTTTATCGAGTTCCCCCGACAGATCGACGGTCGACCTTGAGCCATTATCAAATAAGGTGGCAGGGGCGGCCGGAACGCAAACGCCACCATTGTTAAAAGGAATCGCCCCAACTACGGCCGCGCTAGGCGTTGTCTGTCCCGGAGGGCTCGAATCTCCCGTGTTTGCTAGGGTCGCAAAAATGTTCGAAGTGGTCACGTTTGCAACACCGGCACCTTGTACTCGAAAAGTGCCAGCGTCGCGCTGTAGATAATAGTCAAAGAAAGCTCCAATCGGCAATGGGGTGCCGGTGACGGAGTTGTTGCGGAGATTCAGACACACGTTATCTTCGAAGCCGAATACCGATACACCTGCAATAAAAGCGAACGATCCGGCCGAACCATTGTGTCCAATAATAGTGTTGCCGGAAGCATCCAGATTCAAAGTCGCGGTCGTCGCGGAACCGTCGTTGTTGCCAAAGTTAGCTGCCTGAACTCCGTCCGAGCCAACGTTAGTTATCTGATTAAGGCTCACGCTTGTGGTGTTGATCGCCGAATCTTCAACAAAGACTCCAATGCCGACGCTGTCCACCGCGTTTGAAATCTGGTTGTTAGATATGATCGAAGTAAGAGTTCCAGAGTGGATAGCATTGGCGGTCACCAAACCGGGGCCCTTGGCGTTGTTCCACGAATTGTTGCGGACAGTGTACGTATTAACTGTGGAGTTCGTGGAAGAACATACTACGCTTCCGCCTTTGTTAGCGGACGACGCACTAACAGTGTTGTTCTCGAAGGTCAAACTCGACACTCCGTTACTGCCCGCCGTCGCGGCACTAACCTGAACACTGACACCACGAATGTTATTGAAGCTTGAATTGCGGACATCAACGTTTACGGCCGATGTTCCATTCGGAAACACCAGCATGCCATTATTGCCATTGATGATCGCGTCTCCCGTGTTTCGAAACACAGAGTTATTGCGAACGCTTAGAGATAGGTTAGTGTTAGCGTTGGTAACCCGCAAAAGGTCATCAGCGGAGCTTTCCAGAATAGAATGATCGATGACAAGAGACCCGCCGAGATTTGCTACATTAACAGCATGTTCGTTAGCTGCATTCCCACAGTTGGAAACGAGCGAGTTAAGAATTTGAAAGTTGGTTCCCCCGGAAATTGAAATTCCATGATCGGTGGTGCCGTTGACACTTAGGGTATCGAGCACAATTGACGAAAAAGAAGAAGCATCTATTGCGTACTCACCAACTGCGTTGCCGATGGAAGTGAGATTGATCCTTTTGAGTGTTACATTTGCGACATTGACGAGTCGTATCGCATCGTCGGTAGTGTTCTGAATGACCCCACCGCTTCCGTTGCCGCCTTGAGTTGTATTCGTGCCGTCTCCTGTTACCGTGAAGCTGCCGGACGTGTTGGTCAGACTGATCCCGTTCGCCGCTCCGTTTGATGAGACACTAGTCAATGAGACTGTGCCAGCCATATCGGAAAGCAAAACTGCTGCCCCTGTCGTTGTCGTAACGTTCGCAATCTCGCTGATATTTACCCCCGCAATCGCACCAGCGGCGTCGTTAATGCCCGTCTGGGTGGTTGAATTGATCTGGAGCCCGCGTACTACAACGTTCGAATTGAGCGTTGTCGTGCCTGTTAGATTTGTAAAGGTGCCGTTAGAGCTGTTCATCGACGGCAATACGTAACTTCCCGCCGGTGGCGCCAGACCGGTTATCGTTGCAAGGGTCGAGGCCGAATCCTGTCCGATCAGTTTCTGTCCGGATAGAAGCGAAACTCCACCACCGTAACCCGTCGAGCTTTCATAGAGAAAAATATTATCGTTTGTTGCGGGATTGTTTCCTGTTCCATTGTTCAGTGCCTGAAACGCCGCTAGTGTCGAGAACGGATGCGACAGCCTCCCGCAACCCGCAGCTAGTGACGTGCAAGCGGCCGCGTTGTTATTGACAAACCAGATCATTCCCGTGATGTTTATTGTCACGGTCGCATCGTCGGTTAGACCGGTGCCGTTCGAAAGCGTGTACGTAAACGAGTCAGAGCCTTCGAAACCAGGTGGTGGTTCGTATGTAAAACTGCCGTTCGCTAAATTGACGCTGACCGTTCCGCCCTGTATCGAGGCGGACTGGGAAGCAGTTATCACAAGAGTTCCACTGGAGTGCGGATTCAGATCGTTTGTTAGAAGGCCGCTTCCGCTCGGAATGTTGATGCCAACATTTCCTATTGAGGAATAAACATCGTTCACAGCAATTGGAGAGACCTCTAGACTGCCAGGCACGAAAGTCGTATTCGCATCGATCGAGTCCGTAAAATTCAGATCCGTTGCATCCGTGCCACCGTTAGCAATGGTTACGGTGTAGCGCAAAGTATCACCCCGATTAACGAAGCCGTTACCGTTGACATCGCTCTGAAATGTAGAGGTCTTTGTTGCAACGAGGGAGGGAGCGAAAACTGATACAGCACGACCAAATGTCGTCCCGACGGCCCCTATTAGTGACCCCATAATGCCGAAAACAAAGAGCATCAATAAAGAAAATGCTACAACAACAAAAATACGAGGATATCTTGATTTCATCTTCAATTCCTTCACCGCGTCACCAAACTAATGGCGTTCGTCGTCACCAAATCCTCAAGTCCTCGATTAGAACTACTTTATCGAACGCACTATGAACCTTCCCAAGCAGTCGCCCTAGTGCTTCCTGGTCACCTGTTACGTACCAAATATTAAAGTTCAAGGTAAGATCGAGGTGGCTTTTGTAAGCCCGTTATTTCCGTTCCCGAAAAAGTCGATAATCGCTAATCAGACTAATGCAACGTTTCTCGGGGAATTTTTGCCAAATCTAAGTAAAGCTAGCAGCAGATCAAGGTTGCCACAATGGCTTTGTCGCGAACAATATTCATATTGGCACGAGAGGTGGGATTAGTGGCGTGACCAATGGATGCCTTATCCGCAAGCACCTGAACAAACACTTGAAATGAGGTCGGTGTTTGGCAGATCTAAGTTGGGCACATGGTGCCCGAGGACCTAATTTGCCCGTCAGGATCGCTATTGCCAAAACAAATAGACACACACAACTGACTTCAACGGCGATAGGTGCCAAGGAACCTTTTCATGTCTTTATTGTTACCCATTACGCTTTCTGAAAACGATGAATTTAGCGATCCATTGAATTCTTGCCTGACAAAGGCGTCTTAAAAGTCGTTAAGAGCCGCCTTTCGTAGTTGGGTGTTGGATCTCGTTCGGTCGGCGGCATGATATAAAGGTCGTTCTTCTTGATAATCTCAAAGACAATCGGATCGAGGTCAAAACGACGGGAATAAAAAACGCTATCCCGGATTGGCCTCAAGTCAATCACCGTCCACCTGTCGTTCTTCGACATTTGCCCGAGTGCCTGATACCGACTGGCAAGCCGGTCCTCGTCCGCCAAAGCATCAACCTCTTTGCCATCTTCAACATAAAACCTGGACCCAAACTCGATGTGAAGTGAACGCGTCCCGTTGATTTCCGCGAGTTCACTGAGCATGTTGCCGACTTCAAACAGGCTTTGCGAGCTAAATCCGCGACCCGTATGCACGGACCCCATCTTTAGAAGCATCTTGTCACTCCGCAGGTCGCCGCCTGCCCTCGCAAAGAAATTCGAAAGATTCTTTTTCATGTAGCCTACTCTGCCGACGTTTGCCTCATAGTATTTTCGGACGTCGCCGTCATTCATGTGGAATATGTGGGTCGAGAATCTTAATGCGTCCGCGATACGCCGGTTTCGCGAGTTGTTTGTTGAAGCCTTCTCAAGGAATTCGCATATCTCTTTCGATTCGAGAATGGTCTTATACCTATTCGTGCTTTTGTCTTTTGAGGTGATTGTAGCCTTCAATACTTGGATAGCTTTCAAGTATGTCGACCGAATAGCGACCTTTTGCGGATTCGTGAGCTGATCATACATCCGGTCAATGAGCATAAAATGGGCGAACGAGCCCTCCTGATCAAGACCTATGAGACGCCAGCTACGTTTTCTAGCCTCGGCAAGGAATTCTGCGTCCTCGACATTGGAGAAGAAAGGAATAGGAGTAAAGGAACGACTCCCAGCCTCCACCAAGTACCGTGTGTTGAGCTTACGGAGTTCGGACGAAGTACGTTCCGGAACGGACGACAATTCGTACAGTATCTCAGCCGAGATCGGACCGACTTCAAGCGCCAATGTGCGAAATCCGGCAGTGGAGAGACTTGGGATGATGGCTCGCGCAAATTCTGAAATCCTTAGAGAACCATGGTATTCTCCGAGAATGACAAACTGAGGGTGACGAAACTCCTCTGCAAGCCAATTCGCGCCCTCCCCAATAAGGACACCATTCTCAATATTGAAATAGTGAGTGTAAGGCTGTAGGTCCTGACCAGTCAACGCCGTTTTCGTTTGAGCCGAAGGCGTCGTCGGCACGGTGAAAACGAACAGCGATGCAAGAAAGATGGCTGAGATTCTTCGTGTAACAACGAGAACCAAATATTCTAGACCTGTATCCATACGCTGATAAATATTTGGCATCATCCTACGATGGATGATTTTCGCAAAAGTTCTTAGACAATCCCTTGGTACTAGAATCTGAATTCCGCACGATCTGCTTCTTTTAGATCTAGAATCTAAGCCCGAAACCTAAGTTTGAAATAAAGTTATGCGAGCTCTTAGCACCTGTAGGAACTACAACAATTCGGTCGGTCCCGTTGATTCCGCGTTGAGTGGCGGCAGAGAACCCAGCTCGCGAGCTAACAATAGTATCGCCGAAATCTAACCGCAATATTGTTCGTTTTGATGGATATACCTCAAAAACGCCTCCAAGATCCAAAGCAAAATTTGTAGTGGAAGCCGGAGTGTAACAAGAAATCGGAGGTGGGTATATGCCGCCACAAAAGGAAGAAGGATTGAGTTCGACGTAGGTCCCTCTTGAGGAATGAACAAATCCGGGGCGGACCTTGGCAAATATGCCAATTTTTCCGAAACGCTTTCCAGCTTTCAAGCCGATAACTGCTTGAACCTTTCTTCCTCCGTCAAGATCCCTATCCTGGGGGAAAACACTAATCTCTGCCTCTAGGCCGAGGTGTTTTGAGAAATTGTATCCAAATCGCCCGCCCACACCAACTATGGATTGACGATCGTATCCGATGTTTAATCCAGAATTTACCGCTACGGTTTGCGACGGTACGCTTGCAATTGAAACCTGCCCGCCAACCTCAAAGTTCCGATCGTCTGATTGCGATAGTGCCCCTGGGGCGCAAGACAAGAGGACACCAAGCACCGCAGCCATCTTAAGGAAACCGCCCTTAAAAAGGATGCATTTTCGCGAGTGGCCTATCCGGCCCACCAGCGCCCGAAATAATCTGTGAATACTACATTTGCCAAACGACATCAAAATAACCTCCGGAGCCGATAGGGTCCGAGGATAAATTTAGCCGGTCCCCGCGGACTTAGAATACTGAAATGTCGCGACCCTGCAATAAAGTGGCGTCAGATCAACGGAATCAGTCGCCCGCAATGTGACGCCCAGAATGGCATATGGGACAACGCAGAGCCCTCTTTAATCGCCGCTCTTTGAGGGGCTTACCTTTGTACGATCCGATATGTCACTAAGGTAAGCGGTCAGAAAATCCAGTATTCTGCCGATGAGGCGAAAAGAGTCGACAGTACTATCCAATAAATCAAACCCATGTTGGACACCTGGCTCGTTGACAATGGTTATCGGCAGGTTTGCGGTCAGGGATGCGAACGCGAAGGCGTCCAATGTCTCATTCAGGCCTGCGTTTTCGTCCCGACCTGCCCTAACGACCAACATCGGGGTGTCGCCAAAATTCTCGATAACTTTCCCCGAACAGGGGTTGGCAAATTTGTAAATTGCAGCACTGTCGGCGACATGTGATGTACCTTCAAGATCAAGCAAAAACCCATAGTTCAGCACCGCGCAACTGAGACAAATGCCAGAGTCTTTCATCAGCAAAGACAGCGCATTTGGAACATTTCCCGAACAGGCCCAAATTCCGATCTTTTTTGCGTCAAGTCCAAGCTGATCCGCATTTCTCTCGACATAGTCCAGCAGACGAAGGACGTCCTTCTGCGGGTCCATCGCCGTATAAGTGATCGCTACGATACCGGAAGCCGCAATGAGTCGGCCCCAAGAAACGTAAGACTCCATTTCCTTTTGTTTGCAGCCAAAAATCCTCAGGAATCCCTCGTCAGAATAGCCAAGAACAAAAACCAGTACTGGAAAGTTGGAATCCCCCGTTGGGTTGGAAGGATAGTAAACATCCATTGACAAATAGCTATCGCCGATTGTTGCAAACTCAATATTCTTTCGGACATTAACAGACTCCATCCCCGGAATTTGGAGGACGACCTTTCTTTTGGTTACATCGGGTTGATTCATAGCGTTTCCCATTCGTTCTCTCGATGCCTTTTAGTATTGCTTTGGCTGTGCCAGATTAGGATATTTTGTTCAATCCGCTCTTCCGTCCGTTAAGATAATATTTGTGCTTTAACAACTCGTCACCCTTTTCGCTGAACAATACGGACAATTTTGAACCAAGAATACGATTCGGTCATAAAAGAACCAGAATACGTCGTGAAAAAACGCGAATTCGGTCCGGAAAATACGCTAGGACTGAGGACCGAGACCTGGGGGAACTCGAACTGACGCGGTTTGTATCTTCTATTTGTTGTTGGTTGCTGCAATCCAATCAAATAATGGCGTGACCCATTCATTATCGGGTTTGAACAAAAATCCATGTCCCCTGCCGGTTTGTGTTCTAACTTCTTTGAACTTTACCCTTTGATTCGATGGTTCAAAAATCGCTTGACAGGAACCTTTTTGATCAGACTGCTCGTATATAGAAAGAAAATTGCCCATCAATTTTCCTTTGTATTCTGAATAACGATCGATTGCGTATTTACTACAGAGCCCGATGAGAACATATCTGATCTTGGAACGACCAAGCACATTCGCAGCCTCAAGCGTCATATAAGCGCCCAGTGAGGCACCGACAACAATAATATTTTTGTCCTTTATGCCGCGTTTCTTGATCAACCTAATCTGTTCGGCGAGTACATTTGCATAAGCCGTAATATCGGTTCCCTTAGGTCTCACCTGACTGATTACGTTAAAGCCCTTTACTCTGAAAGCTTCCAATATCTTGTGATACTCATACCTCCCAAAGTCCTCGCTAACCGCATCGACGCCCATATCCTGAACGATTCCGCCATGTAGGTAAATCAAGTACTGGCGGGATCTGTCGACCTTGTCGGGAACGGCCTCTGTGATCGATTGAGGTTTAACTGAGGAAACGCATGCCACAACCAGAACCAGAGAAAAAACAAGAAGATTGGCCTTTGTCATAAGTTTACTTTATTACGGTCACCGAGCTGAGCGGTCAGATCCTGTTGATTCTGAAAACTTAGAATCTGCCCTAAGAATATTGTTTTTGCCCACTCTCCGCACAATCAAGGGGACTCCAAATTAAATGAGGAAGACCCCATACCATGGCAACTGCTGCTATCCAGGCCTCCAAAATAAAGAATCATTGCGATTTAAAGAAAACAAAGACCCAACCCGAAAATATGAGCACGTTGCTAAGACCAGCTAGAACCGAAGCATGAGTATAATGTTCGGAGGAGAACAATTATAGCTAATTGTCGTAAAGGTGGCCCTTAAAGGAGTGAGTCGGGTGAAGGCTGGAGTAAAAGTGATTTTTTGCCCCAGCATTGAGTAGACGACGGCAAGAACTTGTAAGTACTGGGACTTGATCAGCTAGAGATTACGGACGCATCTAAACGCAAAATAGTCTTGCGCAAATCGTTTTTCCCTTGCCCATACCTTCCCGTCGTATGCAATCATATAGGCCCGGACTGAGTCGATTTCAGTCGCTGTCCACCAATAAATTACCTGCGAGTGAATGTTCCAAAGTGGAGATTCTTTATCGGGCGATATCGAGTAGGTTGCATTTCCAAGCTCAGCATCCCAAATACCGCCGCTGTTCTCCCCGTGTCTAGACATTGAGCGTACAACTTCGTCAACCGTTGGCAAATGCCAAACATCTTGAGGCATTGTCGCAAGTGTTCGCCCGTCTGCTTTCAACAGTCTGCACTGCATCACTGCCGCATCCCAGGTCTTTCCGCCGCGCTGAGGAAATCCGTAACCATCTCCAGCCCAGGTTAGCGTGACCCCGTTTCCCTCCACGATCCGTTCCCCCAAATTTTTGTCATCAAATCTCTGGAAAACACGGTAAGCTCCAGGAGCGCCAGCCAAAAGAGTAAGAAGTGGCAGTCCAACAGCGAGACGAAACGCCCAACGCTTCGGCTCAATCGTACCAAACCAATAAAAAAGCCCAAGAAGGATCAAAGGAAGTAATATTAGAGTAAACGCCGCCGGAATCTCGGTTCCGCCGAAATACCAAAACACAAAACCGGCCGCCAAGAAATGCAGTAGCGATCCCAGTCTACTAAACCGAATCGATATGCAAGTGAGAATCAGGAAACTTATGGTCGGACTTAGGTACTGACGAAGCATCAACCCAAGATTTTGAAAAAGCGAGTCGTAATACCATCCTTCGTGGAAATTCTCAATCGCCCCCCAAAAAGCCCAAAGGCATGTTATTACGGTCGAAATAGCCAGGGCACCCCAGCCAATAACTTGTTTTGGGATCGGTCCTAACATCGTAACCTCAATCCAACTTGTTTTTGAAAAATCTGAAAGAAGCATGGATCAAGATAGCGGATGATCCGGCTTATTCCAAACAATCGTATATCTCCACAGCCAATGGTAAAAAACTTGGGCATCAGGTAAAAATCGAGCTGCAAGTGAGTTCGCTTCAGCATACGTTAAGTAGGTCTCGCCAATTGCATGGCGTTTCCAGGCATCGCGCAACTCTTTCGGTTGGAGCGGAAAGCCGGTCCGAATAAGCCGATCGACAGCGTCGTGGCATAGGGCCAAGTTGGACCTAAGAGCGTCCAGGACCCCTGAATCTGCCCTTAAATCATGAATTATCAAACGACCACCAGGCTTCAGAAGGCCAATCATTTTCTCAATGGTCTCGCGAAGTGGCAAGTGATGGAGCGTTGCTGCTGAGACCACACAATCAAAGGCTGCGGAATCAAAATCAGTATCTAGGAAGTTACAACAGCTAAAAGTAGCTCCGGACATTTCCCCCACAAGCGACGCGGCCTTCGCGACCATCTCTGGGGACAAATCTAAGCCATGTACAAAGTGGCCTCTACGAGCCAGAAGCAAACTGAGCCTGCCAGACCCACAACCGACGTCAAGTAATCTGGTTGGAGCAGGCGGGACAAGTGAAACCAGAAATTTGTCAAATCGATCGCTCCCACTCGAACCGTTCTCAGAGAGACGAGCTATTTCATCAAAATCGGTTCGTATCTTTTCAGCGTCCATTCGTATCCGGTTTGATGACAGAACTTTGACGAATCCATTTGCGTTCGAGGTTTTTACGTCATTGGATCATCAGGCTCTGTTGACTTTACGTACCACTAGTTGTAGCAGAAAGAGCAAAAGGCATGCAACCAAACCAAGCCAGCCGCATTATTGATTAGAATGACATGACTGAAGTAGAACTTCTAAAAAGGATCAAGAATAATCCAGAGGAATTTTCAGAACTCTTCAAACTGTACTACAAGCCAATCTTTGGATATGTACTTCGCCGAGTGGGGAGTTTTGACGACTCCGCAGACATCACAGCGGATACATTTCACAAAGCATTTAGGCACGTTAACAGCTTCGTATTTCGAGGAATTTCAATCAAAGTGTGGCTTTACCGAATTGCGACAAATGAAGTGAACCTTTATTTCCGTCAGCAGAAAAGACACAACCGGCTATTCGATCAAATTGACTTTGAGAGCCCGGCTGAGTTTAAGACCTGCTTTCAAGAAGATCAGATCGAACTCGAAAAGGAACTTCAGAAACATAGACAGTTTGCTGCTATTCAAGAAAGTTTGCAGAAATTGCCGGTCAAATATCAGGAAGTAATTTCCTTGAAATATTTTGAAGGAAAGAAGAACGGAGAGATTGCGGAGATTCTAGATATGAACGAGGGAACGCTAAAGTCGCTTTTGTCGAGAGGAATCGAAAAACTTAGGAAAAAATGCAACTAGATTTGGCCATCTGCATTATTGATACTGAATGAAAACGTTTGAAGACGAACTAAATCAAATGTCGAAGCCAGAAGTAGGCTATCTGAGGCACGAAAATTTGCTTGCAAAGAGTATTTCGAGGGTACAAGACAAGTCGCGGGTAAGCCTTTGGTGGATCAGCATACCGGTTTACATGCTCTCGGCCTTCATCATGAAGGGATTCTATACTCATAACTTCTCAATAGCTTCTTCTCTTCACGAGATTTTCAGCATGAATGGTTACCTGAGAGGATTAGTGTTTTTCGCGTTGCCTGCGATTCTCATCGTCGCCAACCTGACAAGCATCAGACAGTTGATGTTTCTATATGGGAGCTCTGAAAAGACTGCTTTATACAAATTGATTTATTCAGAAGCCCTCGTTGTATTCCTATCCCTGATTGTAATGCTGGTATTTGTTTATGAATGGTTTACTGCTTAAATTCGTCGAAATTCTTGGGTCCGTTTTGCTAATCGTGTTCGTCACCAATGGACAAACAGATAGAGCGAATGCGTATTTGGAAGGTCTTGTTAAGGACCAGAAGATTTCCGGTGTCGCCGTCGCTGTTTTGAAAGGCGGCGATATAGTCTTCACAAAAAATTACGGTTACGTGGACCTCAGCAAACGGGAAGCAGTCACAGACAATTCCCAATTTGGCATCATGTCGATCAGTAAGAATTTCGTGGCGGTTGCTGTAGTACAGCTGTCCGACAAAAAATTGCTCGATTTGGATGCGCCGATCACAAAATACCTGAAAAACCTTCCTAAACAGTATGACAATGTCTTGATCTATCAATTGCTGAATCACACTGCGGGCGTACCGGACTATGTTGAAGTGCCAGGTTATCTTGCTCAGGCAAATAGATCACAAACGCCTTTGCAGGTGTTAGAGCCGATTCTAAATAGGCCATTGTCCTTTAAGCCCGGTGAAAGAAGTGTTTACAGCAATTCAGGGTACTTCTTATTGGGGTTGGCGATCGAAAAAGTGTCTGGATCTTCGCTTGCCGAGTATTTGAGAAAGAACATTTTTGAGCCAACAGGAATGAGGAGCACTTTTTTAGACGACAACTCTCGTTCCGGTAAGCCAAAAACGAAAGGGTATGTGGCCATTAGTGGTGAATTGAAAGAAGTCGTACCGCTCGACCCCTCACAATATTGGGCAGCGGGCGGTATCGTAACGACAAAGTCGGACATTATCTTGTGGAACGCAGCATTGAGAAATGGCAGCCTTTTGCCCGTAAAGGAAATATCGCAGATGATGCAGCCTTCAAAATTATCGGATGGCAGCTTCGGAGAGTTTGGCCTTGGATTTGAATTGATGAATACACCGAATATGAAAGTTGTCGGGTATAGCGGGTCGGGCATCGGCTTTAATGCGGCATATCTTCAGTTCATTGATGACTCTCTGACGGTAATTGTACTCACCAATACATCGGGGAGTAATAGCACCATGATCGCCAAGACGATTCGAGACTCATTATTGAACAAGACTGAGGAAGTCGGGGTCGCGGGTACGGCAGGCAAGGATGGGCTTGATGCCGTCTTAGAGCGATTATTTCTGGATTCAGCAAAGGGTGTTGTCGATGACACTCTATTTAAGGATTCTGACGCCTTGGTCAGATTCAAAAATGAAATTCTGGGTCATATCAAATCACAAGGAACCTTTAAGGGGCTTGCCCGGAAAGGGGAAAGAAAGAACCCGGATTCTATCGTGAGAAGGTATCAAGTGGACTTTGAAAAAGGAGCCACGAACTGGATATTCATATTCTCAACAGATGGGAAAATAACTATCGTAAATCACATGTAGTCACTATTTATATTATGAAATTACCTTGGTTCAAGAGAGTGGGGATTTTCTTTAAACCCATATCCGTTGTTGGATGGCTTCTGCAATTGGTCGGATTTGTGTACGCAGTTTATGTTTTTATCGACATAGACCGCAGGTCCCATTCAGTTAGCGATACGCTCATTAATTTTATATTCAACCTCCTGATAATCGGAGCCGTTTACTCATTAATTGGTTACTTTGCGAGTAGCCGAGAGAAAACATCCTAGCTAGACCGCGAGCATGGCGACAAAGCTTGTTTCTGAAAAACGGAAGTAATCCGCCACTCATGGATTCACTCCCTGCATTTACTGTTTTCACGACATTTCTCGAAGAGCTCACGCCAAGAATATTGTTCTCTCGCGGTTGAAGATGCAAAAAAGGGAAAATGACATTGGTGGCTCATTCTTACTTTAGCGTCGCGAAATTCCTCTGGCACTCCGTTTGTTATTCGCTCCTGATTTTCATATTTCCGTACAACGGAATCTGCCAGAATGACTTTGTGCCGATTCCGGCAGAAACGGTTTTAAAATACCATTTCAATTTTGAGCGAAATTTCTACGAAGATCCCGCAGCTGAGCAATATGACCTCGATAATTATCGTGCAACATTGAAGCAGCTTGAACTACTTCAGAGCACGATGAGTAAATCCTCTGATAGGCTGCTGAAAGCGTGTCAGCTTTACGATGCTGCCCTTGTTCGCTACATGCGCCTAACTACCTATTTTTATTTGAGAACTGTGGTCGATACGCAGGATAGCAAAAGCAGGCTGGTTCTATCTGAACTCGACTCCGAGTTTACGTCTCGCACCGCATTTGTTCGTCAGGAATTGATGCGAATCAATAAAGGCACTCTTAAGCGATTCCTAAAACAAAGTCCGAAGCTCTCCAATTATGTTTTTGCGATAGAGTCTGCCCGTCGCTTTAGTCCGCACACACTATCCATAGATGAAGAAGAAATTCTGGGCGTAACTTCTCTGCTGGCAACTGACTGGCAAAATGAACTTTTTGGGAATATTTTGGGCCGCACCGCATTTGGAAAGATCGCGACTTCGCATCGCGAGCTAGATGTTCTCCGCGAGCGAACTGCAATCAACAGTAGTCCGGACCGAGCTGTTCGTGGACGTGGCTTTAGGAAATTGTATGAAGGGTATTTTTCAAACCGTGACTTGTACGCATTTGCCTTAACCGGCCTTGCAAAGGCACGCAATCGGATTGCCCGGCTGCGTCATTTTAAAGACGCTTCAAGCGAAGTCTTTTTCCAAAGTTATTGGACCAGAGGCGAAGTTGAGGCCCTATTGAAGAGGATTGAGAAAGTATCGGATGTCTATCGCCGTTATCAGCGACTAAGGTCTGATTCTGTTAGAAGTAAGTTCGGCTATACCGATGTTAACATTTGGGACATTGCGGCAGGATCCAATCAAGAAAACGTCCCTCGTTTTACGATCGGTGAGGCGACCGCTCTAATTCATGAAGCGATAAATCCCCTGGGCTGGGAATATAGCGATGAACTGGAATCGCTCTTAGATCCGGCGAATGGCCGCATTGATGTCGCTCCAGGTCCAAACCGGAGATCCGCCAATTTTTCAAAAGGATTCCCCGGGGTAACTACCGTTTTCTTCAGTAGTGGGTTCAGAGGATACTACAACGATATGCGGGTGTTAGCACATGAATCGACACACGCCGTTCATCGTCAATTGATGAAAAACAACCATGTTTTGCCCGTTTACGCAAATGGTCCAAGTTTTCTTTTCGAATCGTTCGCAATCTTCAATGAATTGCTACTGGCTGACCATCTTTTTGAAAGAGAATCTGACCCTGCGCGGAGCCGCTATTTCCTGGAGCAGTTTTTCGATGGAAAAGGCATGACCATGTTCGCAGTAGCACAGGAAGAGGAAATTGAAATGGCGATTTACGACGGAGTCGACCGAGGCGAGGTCGAATCCGCAGATGACCTAGACAATCTGACCAACAGGATTGCCGAGCGGTTTTCGATATGGCCCAAAAAACATGAAGAGTTGAAGATGCAGTGGATTACCAGCAGTCTTTTTTACGAGGATCCTTTTTACGATACGAATTATGTATTCGGAGCACTACTTGCCTTGAAGTATTTTGAAATGTACAAGGAAAACCCAAAAGACTTCGTACCGCGGTATATTGCCCTGATGAAGAACGGTTTTAATGCATCGCCAAACGCTTTACTGAAAGGATTTCTAAAAATAGATATTAATGATCCGCGACTGACAACGGGTGCGGTTCGATTGTTAGCAAAAAAACTTGATGTTTTGCAAAGAGAATACGCCGATCAATAGGCATCTTTATTAATTCACGCTCCAATTCGAACATTCGACACCGAGTTCCCTTTTTTTTCACGCCAAATCTGTTTTGGGCAGATCAACAACCTAATAACATCGGAGAAATAGAAATCAGAGAGATCGGCTATTGGTACCTTTTTGTCTGGCATTCCGGCTTTCCGGTTTCATAGTTCGGTGGCTATCAGGAAGGAGAAATAAGATGAGAAAAATGAAGTTGAAGATAATAGGATTGGTTTTGACGGTTGCGTTTTACTCTCAGGCGATTAACGCCCAGACGGAGACAACTATGAGTGACAATTTTTTGACTGCAGTGACCGGGGGCGATCTGGCCAAAGTTGTGGCAATGCTCAGCTCGGATCCAAAGCTCGCCGCCAGTAAGAATAAGAAGGGCCAAACGGCTACCCTGCTTGCGACCTACTACGGGAAAAAAGACATCGCGGATGTATTGATCAAGAACGGTATCGAGTTGGATGTATTCGAGGCAGCCGCAACAGGACAAATCACTCGGTTACGATCATTGATTGCGAATGATAAGAGTCTTGTTAATTCATTCTCTCCAGACGGCTTTGTCCCGCTCGGTTTGGCAATATTTTTTGGTCACCCGGAAACCGCTATGGCCCTTCTTGAATCCGGAGCGAGTGTCAATTTGGCGTCGAAAGAATCCATGCGCGTAACCCATCTTCATACTGCTGTTGCGGCTCACCAGATATTGATAGCCCGCGAACTTGTTAAACGAGGGGCAAACGTCAACGCGAGGTCCGACGGTGATTTTGTGCCCTTACATGAAGCTTCAGCTCGGGGCGATCTCGAATTTGCAAAGTTACTCTTGGATAACGGAGCGGACATCAATGCAAAGACAAAGGACGGAAAGAGCCCACTTGAATTTGCGGTCTCGGCAAATAAGCCCGAGATGGTCAAATTCCTTCGAGAACGTGGGGCCAAGTAACAGTATCTGACTTACTGAGAATGGTGAGAGGAGATAGTATTATGTGGATTATTCCTGTGAGAATCGGGCTTAGTAGCCAAAAACAAAACTTACTGCGGTTCCTATTGTGCGCACTTTTGCTGCCGGTCTTTACATCGGCCCAAACCGATCTAAATAGGATCGATTCCCTGAGTCGGGAATCAATTGCAGTTAGGACCATAGACCAGACGGATGAAGATTTCTCCGATCTTGAGCCGTTGGTTTCAAGCATTGGGGACTCCCGAGTAGTTGTTTTGGGAGAGGCCGCACATGAGGATGGAGCAACTTTTTCAGCCAAGGCGCGCATGGTTCGATTCTTACATCAGCGCATGGGTTTCGATGTTCTTGCATGGGAAGGGGGCTTCATGGACTCACTTGCGATGAATCCATTGCTACGATCGCCAGAAATCCCCTTTCGGCAGGTGCGAAATGGAACATGGGAGACGAGTTCCTATGTTCGTCCCGTCTATGAATACGCACGTGGGAGTTGGAAGACATCGAGGCCGTTGGAGATGACCGGCTTCGACCGCTATCGGCCTCTGAATGGCAAACGAATATTTGACCAGGCTATGGATCAACTGTTTTCTAAGGAGCCTTCTTTGAGGCCCAATGATGCGGAGCGAGCTTTTCTTAGTGAGGTTAACAAGAAGGTCTTTAGCTATATCATGCCAGGCATGCCTGCACTAGGTGACACGGAATATCAAAAATGGAAGTCCATAATTCTTGGAATAATGCTGCGGTTGAGGGAGAAGCGCCAAGTGCTCATCCGTACTTTTTCATCCCGGGCGCTCGGTGTCATCGACCGATCTCTACAAGACGTTCTTTCTCTTGGACGATCCCGCTACCTCATTAGCAAGTATCAATCTACCAAAGAAATTCGATATCTTGGAGATGAGAATAGGATGCGGGACAAAGATATGGCGGAAAATTTGCTCTGGCAGTTAAACTCACTTTACGCGGGACGAAAAGTAATCATTTGGTCCGCAACGGCCCATTTGATCCGAAATGAGTCCTCGATCAAGAACCGCGACGGAAAGAACTTCTATAAGAATTATGAGCAAATGGGTAACTATATTTACAGAGGAATTGGAAAGCAACTTTATACCATTGCATTTACGACTTATCAGGGTCGAAGCGGAACGACTTACCCGCCAGAATACAAGACCGAGGACAGTATAAATGAATTGACCCCGGCTCCAGATCAATCACTTGAGTGGTATGCACATAAAATTGGAAATCCTTACTTGTTCATTCCGCTCCGCGATGTTCCCCGGGGCCACTGGCTCCGTCAACCATTGGTTTCGACCTGCCTCGGCCGTCTGGTTAATACCGCTGATTGGTCGTCAGTTATAGATGCTTTCTTTTTTATTGATACGATGTACCCAGATCGCTGGCTCAGCAAAGATCAGTGAGATCTAATATTGACCGTTATCGCTAGACTCAAGTTAAATGTGGGTTTCAATAAATCTCCAAAGCAAACTGAGACAATTTGTAATTGTAGGCATTAGGTTAGTCTTAGGATTCGTTTTCTTTACGACTAGTATGAACAAATTGACGGATGCTCAATTTGTAATCCTCAGTATCTTTCCGATGTCGCTGGAGGCCATTGTCGCCCCCTACGGACTCGGCCTGTGGGGCCGATTCGTCGCCTGGGCTCAGCTTGTGATCGGATTGCTGCTGCTATCACAACGTTTCGCAACGCTGGGTGGAGTTATGCTCGTACCAATGCTTGTGAACATTCTTTTTGTGACAATCTCTCTTGGGTTTGTCGGGACTCCCTATTTGGTAGCATTTCTACTGGCGATGAACCTTACTTTGTTAGCCGCCGAATACGGCAAGTTCAAATTTATGCTTTTTGACAACGGGGCCGATATCCCCGATGTACCTTTGCGTCGAGAAAACTGGAAACTGGACCTTTTATGGGCGTTCGGGATGGCATTGTGTTTGGCGGCGGGCGCATTTCAGAGCATCAGACCGCTGATGTACACCTTGCTCGGCATTGGTTTTTTTACCTTTCTGGCAAGTTCATGCTGCGGCGTCTATTTGAAATACAAATATTAATAGAATTTCTAATATAGGATTCAACCACTATTTGAACCAGCAATGAAGATCCTCAGCTGAGTGCATTCAAAAAGTGGGTGCATCCGTATTTCCTCGTTACTCTCAACTTCGTCACGGCTACTCTTCGACCGAAAAATGCAAACAATGGCCACTCACAATGGAGAAGGTACGGCGCAGGTCTCTAACTCAACCGTTGTACTCAACTTTGGGTGATGGCAAGAACACTCACCAAATTACGGCGGGAACTGCCCAGTTAGATAAGCATTGGCGGCACGTATGAGCTAGTCCGCGACAATAAATGAGCCATCTGCGACAGATTCGTTTGGGTTTCGCATCCCCTAAGCTAAGTTGGTTGAGGGGGATAAGGGGGATCCTGCCCACACCGACTGTTCTAAAATGACCGCATCACTTTGACACATGTTTTTCACCACACTTGGCATCCGCGCAGAACTATGGGTCCTCAACCCACTCTGCATTTTCAGAAGCCATACTATGTTTATGCGAATTTCATTTTTTTTGGTAACTTTTGTCCTTTCTTTGACATGCATTTCTGCAAACGGCCAACAGACGGTTCCGTTGGATACTGCGTCGACTAAGTGGTCGCAGAAGAATGCCGTTGCGATAAGTAGCATCGATCCTGCCGAAAAGGACTCTTCGGATCTAAAGCCTTTGAAGCGAATTATTGGAAAGTCCAGAATAGTGATGCTGGGGGAACAGTCACACGGTGACGGTTCCACGTTTCTCGCAAAGACTCGAATCATAAAGTTTCTTCATGAGGAAATGGGCTTCGATGTACTTGCATTTGAAAGTGGTCTATATGACTGCAATAAGGTCTGGAGGTTGATTCAAAGCGGCGAAGATTCAACCCTAGCTGCCCGTCGTGGTATTTTCGGCATTTGGAGTTCGAGCAAACAGGTGCAGCCGCTCTTTTCGTACATAGGCGAGACAATGAGAACGCGACGCCCATTGGAACTCGCGGGTTTTGACATGCAGTTTACCGGAACGGCTTCAAAAGACTTCTTACTTTCAGACTTGGAAGAGGTTATTCGTCTTCGCAAATCCGAATTGATCGGGTCAAGCGATTGGATTCTCTTTAAATCTACAATTGAGAGTTTCTTTTCGCGACAGCAAACATGGCGTCAGTATAACTCGGAGCAGAAGAAGCAATTCTCGTCCTCAACGAAGAACATAGGAAACACTCTGGCCAACGCCTCAGTTGGCTATCAGGAAAAGAAGAGATCCGAATTTTGGAAACAGACTCTAGCAAACATAGATAGGATGATGGAGTTCTTTTGGGCGTTCGACCCACAGAAACCTGACATCAGCGTTACCAACATTCGCGATGCCCAGATGGCCGATAATCTTATCTGGTTGGTTGAGACCTTTTATCCGGGTCGCAAGGTGATTGTTTGGGGGGCTACTTCCCACCTAATAAGGAACAGAAATCTAATTGAGACGAATGTTGCGTCCGGCATGATTCCAATGGGACAGTATGTTCGGAACAAATTCGGCGATCAATCATATGTGTTGGGCGTGACATCCTACCGAGGTCAATCGGGGCTTCCGTTTGAAGGCGAAAGAGGAAAGCCCGAGGAGCTAGGTTTAGCCGATCCGGGATCTTTGGAGAATGCTCTCAACTCTGCGGGTTTAACATATGGAGTATTAGATTTTCGACGGCTAAAGCCCCAAGATCTAGGTATTAGGGACAAGATTATCAACAGTAGGGCTCTAGGTCACACTCCAATGAACGCAAAGTGGGCCAGAGTAATGGACGGGATATTGTTCATCAACGAAATGAAACCTAGCACCATTAGATAACGCACCATTTTCAAAGGATCGCCTAAGAACGAGATCCTTCAATAAGGAACCAGATCAAAAAAACCAAGAAGAATGAAAATCAACGAATCTCTTATCGCCGAAGTTCGCCACGAGGCTGCAGCAACCCGTCGCATGTTGGAGCTTGTGCCCGATGAATCTCTGAGTTGGCGGCCACACGATAAATCACGAACACTGTTTGAACTCGCAACGCATATCGCGAATCTGCCGGGCTTATTCATCGCAAGTATAGATTGTGATGAATTTGACCGCAATGAATATACTTTTGTCGCCGACGGTGCACGAGATATTTTGCAGATATTTGACACGAATATCTCAAAGTCGCTGAAAGCTCTGGAAAATCAATCTGACGTCAGTTTGTACAAGAATTGGCGTTATCTGTATGGAGAGAACGTCATATTTGAAATGCCTCGAATCGCTGTTGTAAAGGCTATGGGGATCAACCACCTGATCCATCATCGAGGCCAGCTTTCTGTTTACCTCAGGCTCTTGGATATTCCGCTGCCGGGAATGTACGGACCGACGGCTGACGATTCGATTTAGTTTTCGATGTCCAAATTATTTATGAGATTTGATATCTGGAAGATTGTCTTTCTGATTGGTTTTGCCCTGTATGTCGGAATTCGGGGCTTTTTTGAAAGTCGAGCAAAGCAGGCTGGGAAACGAGAGAAGAGTATGGATTCAATCGAACTAGCCCTTTTGATTCCGGTCGGTGTCTCAAGCCTTCTTTTGCCTCTTGTTTACATTTTCACCAATTGGCTTTCTTTTGCCGACTACGCTGTGCCAGACATTGTGTCGTTCCCGGGGATAACGATAATGGTTATTGCACTTTTTCTTTTCTACCGTTCTCATGCGGACCTTGGAACTAATTGGTCCGCGACGCTGGCTTTGCGCTCGGAACATGAGTTGGTGACCAACGGCATTTATCAATCCGTTCGTCATCCAATGTATTCTTCAATTTTTCTTTGGAATATCGCTCAAGGGATGCTATTGCACAACTGGCTCGCAGGCTGGTCTGCCTTTGTAGCTTTCACGCTACTCTACATTGTGCGCGTTCCCCGGGAAGAGCGGATGATGTATCAGCATTTTGGAAATGAATACAAGGCATACATGAACCGAACCGGACGAATCTTCCCTAGGCTATGGGCAAGAAGATAAAAAATACATGACGCGTTGTATTGATAAGTAATTATGTAAGGAGATTAGGTTAATGAAATCAGGTTTTCGGTTATTTCTTACACTTCTGGCCTTAATTGGGTGGGTGACGATCGTGTCCCCTAGAATTGACGCACAAACTCCGAAACGAACTGCGGTCAAGGCTGCCCGGATGCTGGATGTTAGGAGCGGAATCGTCATAAACAATGCGGTGGTTTTGATAGAGGACGGCCGTATTACTCAAGTCGGCGAAGGGCTTTCGATTGCGTCAGGAACTGAAGTGATTGATCTCGGTCGCTCGATGATCCTGCCAGGACTGATCGACAGTCATACACACCTACTTGCCAATTTCAGTCCATCTCTTGGTTCCGACGACCCCAACATGATCCTGACGGTCACGCAGATGAGTACTGCGAAGCGTTCCCTACAAGGGGTAGCGATGGCGCGGGAAATGATTGATTCGGGGTTTACGACTGTTCGCGATTTAGGGAATTCTGGGGTTAATGGAGACGTTGCTCTACGGGATGCGATCCGCGAAGGATGGGTGATTGGCCCTCGAATGTTAGTGTCCACTAGGGCTCTATCTGTCACGGGCGGCCAGTTCGCAGGAATTTCAAGCGATGCACAGAAGATCATTGATCAGGAGTACGTAGTGATCAGTGGGGTAGACGAGGCTCGCAAAGCGGTGCGACAGGCCATTTATGACGGAGCCGACGTGATAAAGGTCATCGTAAATACGGGAACCGGACTTCTCTCGGTCGAGGAGTTGAAAGTAATAGTCGACGAAGCCCATAGAATGAACCGGAAAGTGGCTGCCCATGCCATTGGGTATCCCGCAACCCGCATCGCTGTTATGGCTGGCGTTGATTCAATAGAGCACGCATATTTTATTCCGGACGACGCCCTCAAGATGATGGCTGAAAAAAAGATATTCCTAGTGCCGACAGATTATCCGGCAGAATTTTATCTGCAGGCACAGCCGTCTCCACAAAATGCCTCACCGGAGCAGATTCGACAAGTGACAGAAGGAGCAAAACAGTTTGCTCTCAGCAGTCAGAAACGCCTAGAGCGTGCCGTTAAAGCGGGGGTGCCGATAGCCGCCGGTTCGGATGAGTATTACAATGTGCCTGGGAAAACGCGCGGTCAGTCGGCCATTTTGATGTTTCGGGCCTACGCGGCATCCGGGATGTCCCCGCTTGATATTATTCAAGCTGCAACTATTAATGCCGCTAGCCTCTTAGTTGGCCAACAGGCCGAATTCGGCTCGATCGAAAAAGGAAAGTTTGCCGATCTGATCGCCGTTCCAGGCGATCCACTGAAGGACATAACTGAATTAGAGAGAGTAAATTTTGTCATGAAGGCGGGAGCTGTTTTTAAGAGGCAATAAAGGATTGAACGTACAGAAACGCGATTTGACGAGACTTCGGCGAAAAGCACTAAAAATTGGTTGACGGGATATGATTGATATTGCCCTAGAGACACCTGTTGTGGTTTGCATGGGGCTGGATCTCAAACGAGCATCAGAAAATGGCAACTGGATCTAAAAGTTATGTGGCTGAAAGACAATCGATAACAGGTTCTGTATTTGTGGGAACTAGCTTGGATGGATTCATCGCACGTCTGGATGGCGGCCTCGATTGGCTTCCAACTGGGGGAGGCGAACCCAACGGGTATGAAGAGTTTTGGGCTTCGGTTGATGCCCTAGTCATTGGCCGGAATACCTACGAGTTCGTGTTCGGCTTCGGAGGTTGGCCGTACGGTGAGAAGCCGGTTTTTGTGCTCAGTTCACGACCGATCGCGGAGCCTCCCGCATCTTCCGTCGTCGAGCAGATGTCAGGAGAGCCCTCCGAGATTTTGGTCAAGCTTGCGGCTCGCGGTATCAGGCACGTATACGTCGATGGTGGAATCACGATCCAACGGTTTCTGAAGGCACAGCTGATCCAGCGTCTGATTATTACGACCATTCCCATCCTCATTGGAACCGGCATACCGCTCTTTGGGAAGACTGGAACCGATATTGCGCTCAACCATGTCGCGACTCGAATATTTCTTGGAGGCTTGGTTCAGAGCGAGTACACGATTGCGACCAATGCCATTGGTAACGAATAACAACTGGGTTTGACTGTAGAAGAATAAAATAGAGAGGTGTAATTTATGAAACAACGGAAAAGAAAAGCAATCATTATTACAGTATTGCTACTATCACTGGTCTTTGCGGGAGGGATTTACTCCCAATCGACTGCTACTATTCGAACAGTAGATTTTCTGAGTATCTTCGCGATCGGAGCGTTGACCGGCCTTCTGATTAGTCAGGTAGTGGGATTATTGGGGAGCGATCGGTGATTCTAAAGGTCGTTGATTTAGACTCCGAAGAGCAGGGGCGGCCATCGCAGTTCCATTCTGGATTTCGCTGATCTCAAGCTTTTTCAAGTCCTTCGGACGACCTTCGTTAACCTGAGGAAAGAGTGGGAAAATACCGACAGTTGTTGTTCAGCTTTTTTCCGCCATGCTCCTAAGAATTTCTAGTGCCAAAAATAGTGCGTTATGGGAGAATTCAGTTCTGTCTAAGTATATTAAAAGATATAAGAAAACTGCTTTGGTCCTTTTTGGGGTCTGGACAGTGGCCGGTCTTTGTTTTGGCGGATTTTTCGCATTTATAGGAAACCCGAGGAATGGAGATTTTCTGCTTCAACTTGCGGAGAACATGGCCAGATATTATTTTTGGGGATTGCAGTCACCCTTGATATTTATTCTAGCTAAGCGATATGACATCACTCATAGCTTTCGTAGATGGCGAAATGGCTTTATTAATCTCAGCTTTGGCATTTTCTTGTGCCTTCTTTTTCCGATCATCTTTGACTTATTGCATCGGCAACTTTCCGAGCGGTATGTTCAAGAAAATCCTTCAATTTGGGATTCTCTATCCCAGAATCTTCCAATTACAGCCATTTACACATTAATTTCCTTTTACATTCCAACCCTCTTGGCTGCGCACGCGATATTGTACTTTCGTAGGTATCTTTCCGAACAGACACAGAACCTGACCCTGAGATCGGATCTGTCTGATGCACGGTTGAATGCGCTCAAGATGCAGTTGCATCCACATTTTTTGTTCAATTCTCTGCATGCAATATCGTCCCTGATCGCGGTAGACCCTCAACGGGCCAACCGAATGATTGCGTTGTTAGGTGACTTTCTTAGGCAGACTCTCGATCATTCGAATGATCAGTTGGTTCCCCTTAAGGAAGAGTTGGAGTTTCTCAGGTGCTATCTTGCAATTGAGGAAGCAAGGTTTGCCGATCGGCTATTTGTCCACTTTGATATCGAGACTCAGACTCTCGATGATCTGGTGCCGCACTTGATCCTGCAGCCTATTGTTGAAAACGCGGTTAAGCATGGTGTCGCCCCATTTGCTACTCCGGGGCGGATTGAGATTTCTTCCAAGAGAACGGACGGTCAACTCCGATTGACAGTTGTTAACAGCGTGCCCGATAGTGACGATCAACTACGGCAAAATGCCCACGAGACGAGTGGGGTCGGCATCAGGAATGTCCGCTCTCGCCTTGAGTTCCTCTACGGAGACTCAGCGAGTTTATTGCTTTTCGAAGATTCTGCGAATGGATTTCGAGTAGAATTGTTAATTCCAGTAGGTGGCAATAACTCGGATTTTTGGTCACGAGGCTTTGTAAATTATGACATCGACCGTAAGAAAAGTACTGATTGTTGATGACGAACCACTGGCTCGCAAGTATATTCGTGAAATGCTGGTCGGATTAGGTGGTATCGAAATTGTTGCCGAAGCGGGTAACGGGACTGTAGCTGCAAGGATGATCCGAAAACACAGACCAGATCTCATGTTTCTCGATATCCAAATGCCCGAGATGGACGGTTTCGCTCTCCTTAGTAGTTTGTCCGAGGATGAAATTCCCGTGACCATTTTTACTACGGCTTACGAAGAGTTTGCACTCCGGGCGTTTGAGGTCCATGCTCTCGACTACTTATTAAAGCCGTTTGATCAGGAACGCTTTGTGAACGCGGTAAAACGCGCTCTGGAGATGATCGGAGAGCCAGTGTCGAAGGAGCTTGAATCAACTCAAATAGCGGAGTTACTGAGATCGCTCCGACAAAAGCCAGCGTTCATGGAGCGGTTTCTCGTGAAGAAAGACGGACGCATTGTCTTTCTGGATGTCAATAGTATTGCATGGATAAAAGCGGACGATAAGTACCTTCATCTTCATTGCCATAAGACGAGTCATATGATCCGTCAAACACTCTCTTCCATCAAATCACAGCTTGACCCAGCTAAATTCGTTCAGTTGAATCGTTCAGTTATTGTAAACGTTAATCATATAAACGAACTTCATACAATGTTCAACGGCGACCACGAGGTTCAGATCAATGACGGCACAAAGTTCACCTTGAGTCGAAACCACAAGACTGCTCTTTTCGATCTTCTTGGCAAGCCGTTCACGTAAAAACATCGTGAAATCACTAACGAGTTAGGCAATTCTGACTTCATATGATGGGTTTATGTTCGTTGGGTGTGGTGCGGCGGATTGCATTCTTCGTCAAACAACATCACGTCAAGAGCTGAACCCTACGTAATTTTTCACTCCGACCACCTGTTATTTAGCCCTCTTTTCCGTTCGTTCACGACATAAGTGTATTCAGAATCAACGAAACTCAATTACGCTGAAGAAACAATGATCAGACATCCTTCATATGGACTGTGGCGGTATATATGACAGAAGCACATTCATTTTACGTCGAAGCGTTGTGGATCGCAATAAGATCGATCGCAGGGCATAGGTTAAGAGCGTTCTTAACGCTCATTGGGATCATTATCGGAGTTGCCACGGTAATGATCGTAGGAGCCTCAATTAGCGGTCTAAAGACGTATGTAATGGATCGAGTTTCAAAACTCGTGGGTGCAAATCACTTCGTGATCACGCGAATGCAAGTAACTGGCAAGCTGTCGGATGCCGAGTTCGAGGCAATGAACAGACGCAATAAGGATGTGACCTGGGAGGAATACGAGTTTGTAAAAGCAAATTGCAATAGTTGTTACGCTGTTGCCGCTGAGGTGGTTGCAAGTGCCGATATAGACCGCAACGGGGTGGAGATGCCGTCACTTCGCGTTTCTGGGCTAACATCCGAAATGTACGACATTGAGGACAAGAAACTCTTCGAAGGGCGGTTTTTTACCCCGCTCGAGGTTGAGGGCGGATCTCGTCTGGCTGTCATAGGGTTCGACACCAAGGAAAAATTCTTTGCAGATGAATCCGCAATTGGCAAATTCATAAAAGTTAGAGGGGTCTCGCTCAAAATCATTGGTGTCGAGGAGAAGCGTGGATCATTTCTAGGTAGCTCACTTGATCGCCAACTGTACATTCCGATCACGTTATATAGTAGGATGTTCCCTCACTTCGGTGGAATAGAACTGCACGTCGGTACGGTTGATAAAGCAGCGTTTGGTTTGGCAATCGAAGAGGTTCGGCTCTTACTTCGAAATCGACGACACTTGGCCGCCTCAGAAGTCGATAGTTTCAGTTTGGTGAATTTCGACGAATTCAATTCGCAGATGGATCAGTTTACCGCTGCGATTGCCTCAGTTATAGTTCCGGTGACTTTGATCATTCTGGTTGTAGGCGGAATTGTGGTGATGAATATCATGCTCGTTTCGGTAACGGAGCGAACTTTCGAGGTTGGTCTTCGAAAGGCGATCGGTGCTACACGTAAGCAAATCATGATGCAGTTTCTGATTGAATCCTTGTTTTTATGTTTGATTGGCGGACTTATCGGGATTCTATTAGCAGTTGGGGCAACGTCAATTATTACCGCGATAGCTGGAATATCAATGACTATAACAGGTGGGTATGTAGTGCTGTCACTTACGGTCTCAAGCGGAATTGGAATTATTTCAGGTATTTACCCGGCATGGAAGGCGGCTCGACTTGACCCCATAGCTGCATTAACTCAAAGCTAGAATATGAAACCCTCAGGCCTGATGATATTGGAAATCCTACGAATGTCGCTTGACTCAGTACGCGGACAGAGGTTTAGGAGCTTCTTGACCGTACTCGGCATTGTGGTTGGGGTTATTACCGCAATTGTTGTAGCTTCCATTCTCACAGGACTCAGAGAGAACATGGTTTCGATTGTTGAAGACTTCGGAACAAACAATATCTATGCATATCACCTTTCAACGGGGTTTGGGCCACGTAACCGTGACGAAAAGAATAGGACGCCTTTAACTGAAAGTGACGCTAGTGCGATTCTTAACCAGTCCTCAGCCGTCAATGATGTGACAACGGTTGTCCCTCAAATCAATGCGGCTGGGAGCGGTTTCGACGCAAATATTATCTATGAGGGTCTGAATTATCGGTGGGCTCTGGTAGACGGTGTTATGCCAAACTATCTTACCATTGCAAATCTGAGTATCAAATCCGGGCGTTTTATTACCGATGCCGATAACGCTCAACGACGCAATGTCATTGTGGTTGGGGTTAATACTATCGATTCCCTATTTGATGGAAATGAAAGCGAGGCCGTCGGAAAACTTGTCCGGATGAATGGTGAAATCTGGGAGATAGTTGGCGTAATTCAAAAACGGAAGGCAAGTCTTTTTGGTCAGAATCAGGAAGATCAGAAGGTTTTTATGCCGTACCGTACCGCTCGAAAACAGGCGCCAGACCGCAAGGAACTTCTTCATATAATACAAAGTAAAAAGGGTGTGCTAAATGATGCTTTGCAAGAGGTTGAAGGAATACTACGACAGAGACGCGAGATAAGATTTGGCAACCCTAATAACTTCGATTTGAAGACCGCCGATAGCCTTGTCGCACAGTTTGATGGAATAATTGGCGGGGTTGGCATCGCGGCGATCGCCATTTCTTGTCTCGGTCTTCTAGTTGGAGGAATCGGAGTTATGAATATAATGTTGGTCTCCGTTACCGAAAGGACCAAGGAGATCGGAATACGAAAAGCGATAGGGGCAACGAAACGATCGATAGTTCTTCAGTTTCTTATAGAGGCGATGGCCTTGACTTTTTTTGGCGGCATTATTGGAGTACTCATTGCAATGGGCCTTAGCGGTTTAATAGTCTTGCTGGTTCCAGACTTGCCGGCACAAGTACCGATGTGGGCAGTTTTGGCCGGGCTGACTGTATCGATAGGGGTTGGATTGATTTTCGGAGTATTACCGGCACGAAAAGCATCTAAACTTGATCCAATTGAATGCCTGCGGTACGAATGAAGCTCTATGAATACCTCCTGAAAACATGCTGAACTATAATAGAGAAAAAAGGGCGATTATAGAAAAATGAGGAAATTGCCTTGAAGCGATCGAAGCAAAAGGAGCAGAAGATTGTGTTTGGCCTGAAGCAACCTGAAACGGGGGGGGCGGCAATCCATGCCAGCGATTTCCAGTCGGCTGATTTCTTTTAATGATACATCACCGGAATCCAAACGAACTGGTGTCGGTATGAGCACTTTTGGGAACATTGTTGGCAATTTCTCCGTATGATTCAACAGTGCTTTGTCTTGTAGGTATGACTATAATGATCTGATATTAAGTGGGACGAAAACTGTTTGAAGCACATTATGAACGAAAGTAAGAAACATATGAACGCAACCATTAAGAAGATGATTGGCACGGCCCTACTTTGGGTAGCTTTTGCAACCTTAGTCTACTTCGCGTCCTCCGATGGTGGTTCTCAACGCAGTATTGTTGCCGGCTTAGGGTTTATTTCTTTTGCTTTGGGGCTTGCCCTTTTTACTAATGGGTTAAAGTACGACATTATAGCCCAGGTTCAACAAAAACAGCGTGACGACGCCGGTTAGGGATAGGTTGTCTTGATTCTTCAACCTTCCGCGCGACCCCGCATTGCCGCTGGACCTCGGGATGAGGATGATGGCATTACCTCAGGGAATCAGAGCTTCTCGATCTCATCATCGGGGACCGCCACAGATCCGTCCAAATTCCATCCCCTCAATTTGTAATATGCAGCTCTCGGCTCACCGGTCCAACCGTTTATTCCATGCTTAGGAAGATATATCAGATGAATATAAATTGCCGGACTCAACATTACCGCAAATAACAGAAGGGCGATCGCGCGACCAAAAAAAAACGAGGTGGATACTACAATTAGCAGAACAAGAACAAATTTTACTAGTTTTTTTAATCGCGGAGTTCGTTCCTCAAAATGACCGAAGAGAATTTGACCAAGTGCAAATACAAAGCTAACCAGCCCCACTTCGAAACAAATTTGATCGAGTTGTTGCATAGCAAATCAGTCCGAAGCTGTCCCATCAACGGCCGATGTCTCAACCTTATTGAAAGTGCTCCTTTGGAAAGATCTATCGTACTTGTGTTTTCTCAAACCTATAACCGCCGCGTCCCGAAGTGTAAGTTGCACGTTGTTCAGGCAAAAATCTCTTCGGGACGACGGCGCGGGCTAGCGATAGCATCGATCATAGGATATCCTACTCGAAAAATCATCAGAGTATCTCTATCTACATCATTCAAAAGTCGCATAAGGGCATCGCCAAAAATTGATTTGATTCCAAGACTGGTCTCCCTGTCGATCCTCTCGGTGATTTGACTCAATGGGTGCATACTAACATTTTGCTTAGTTGCGAAAAGATGGGCTCTTTGATAAAGACGACCGCCTAAGATTCTTTGGTGGGCGTCCGCAGCATTTCGGGTCTGTATCAAACCGAAGGCAGAAGCGGTCGCGACATGGGTGTCGCGTGTTGATGCCAGCCATGACTGGTCACTTCTCTCTCGCGACAATTGCGGAAAGAACTTTGCAGCAGCTCTTTTGTACCACGGGAAACCCATAGCGTCAATAGTAAGGCCATCCCGCCGTTCTTTGATTTCACGATTATTGAACCGAAACCATTTTGAACTGTCCAACGATTGTTCGGTATCCGCAATAATCGCTTCCGTGGCCTGAACAATCAACGCGCCGAGCTCTTGTTTGTCATATTCTGAAATTATCCATCTGAGATTTACGTCGGGAAAGTCGTCACCACAATTTTGCAGTGAATCGAGAATATCTGCGGATATTCTCCTCTGAGAGTCAAATGCCCCGCGATCAGTATGCCTATTAGGGATTGCGTCATAAAGACTCGAGTATTCGATCGCTTTTGGCGTAAGATCCACCCGAGCAATGTGGCTTGGGTTCTCTGAATCCGGCAGAATGGAAAGTGCATATCCATAACCCGTGGCCGGAGCTGCAATTAACAGATTTTCAAGTGCACACCCTAGCCCGACCTGCATCTCCCTTCTTAGTGGATCAATTGTACCGAGGTTTCTTGTCGGATCGGCAAAAAGGTCTATTCGAGACTCTGTTACATGGAACAGCCACGGTTGGGTGTTGTGAGGATTTGCCGCAAGGATCGCCGCTCGAACTAGATCCAGTGCCCCCCCTGCGCCAAGTTCCGACTTCCAATTAGACCAAGCCTCAAATGGGGGCCCTGTCTGTGACTCAAAGACACCCGAGTCGATTGACCGCCAAACCGCTGCGCCAGCCACAAGTATGCTTGTGGCTCCGGTTGCCGCCAAAAACTGCCGCCTGGAAATGCTCATTTTCCTGATCACCGTTCCTCGGGCCTGCTTATTTCTTGACCAAACATTATTCTATGACCGCTTGGTGTTCGAACATGGAATTCCCTTAGGCCCCAAGATCTGTCTGCAACTTCCTGAAGAAAGTCAACTCCGTTCGACTTAAAGGCTTCGAACAGATCGTCGATGTTTTCGACTAGTACGTAGGCGTAGTATGAATGGTCGCCCGTTTCGTAAGCAGCCATTGCATCCACACATTCGCCGAGCATGACTTTGAAAGACCCAAGGGAAAGGAACTCCCACCCAGGAACGCTGAAATCAAGGTCGAAACCAAGCTTACTGACGTAAAAGTCGGCTTCACCTGAAAGGTCCTTGACCGCCAGCACATGTCTTGTCTGGATTACGTTCGCCACTAATTTCATCCCTTTCCTCCTAGCTCATATAGTGTCATGGGCGATCCTGTTCAAGCCCGCCAAGGTAATCCAAGGACATGAGAGCCTTCGCCGATCAGGGTTTTTGTGCTCTGGCTTTTGCAATTTGAGGCAAAAGAATGTCTTTAACATAATGCCAGTGTGGCACCAGTGCTAGGGCCGATCGTGCGTAACTCTCTGCCGCGTCTAGATCCGGATTAGTCTTGTTCAGGCTGTAAAACGCTAAGTTCATTAATAACTCAGGCTCTCCCCACGAGGGAGCAAGCATGTCGCTTGGCGGGGTCTTCATGTCTCTTATCAGATTAAGGCCCCTTTTGCTCATCTCAATAGACTTGTCTTGTCCACCTCCCATCTGAGCCGGCATGCTCCAACGAACCTGAGCCAATACCCAGAGTAGCCGAGGATGATTGCCATACAATTTCTCCGCATCGTTAAGACGTTGCAGAGTCGTAGTGAACATCTCTCTCGATTTGGCGGGATTCGGGTCCAGGCCGGGGTTCTTAGCGTAAAGAAACAATAGGATACCCGTTGCCGAACTGACACCAGCGATGGCGTCTACAAACGCCGGATTTATTTCGAGAGCCTTTTCAAACTCGATAATTGCAAGCTTGAGTGATTGCTCAAGTGTATTAATGTCAACCGAGTCATTAAACCCGTTTATCGCCCTTCTCCATTGTGCAAAACCTCTCCAATACCTGATACTGGCCCTAATACCACTGTCACTTGCTAAGGGCTCCAACTCATCATAAAGTCGCTGCAAGGCGGTCTGATCGGCCCTGTAATCCGCATCACGTATCTGTTTAATCAGCTTTGCAGCCGTTTCAGTAGTGTCAGCCCTCTCCTGGATCACTTTGGCTATGCTTTGAGCGACCTCGCCCCAAGGGATTGCTTTCAGGTGCATGGCAAATACCATGCGCACATTGAGGTTCTCTTTTTCAACGGCGCTTTTGATCTCTGTTAGGTACTGAGGGGCAAAGAAGTCACCGTTAGGTAGTTTTTGTATAAGATCGCTGGCATATAGCAATTGGTGCTCGGGGAAATAGACCATCAACATCCTTTCTCCAGTCTCGCTTCTTACTGGATAAATCTCCAAGCGGTTAGAGCCCGCACCCAATGCCACCTTATTCGATACTGCCTTAAAGTTGACCTTTCTGGGTCGACTTTCCAAGGCATCAGGAAACGTCCTCCGTTGAGCAGACATGATTCTTTCTAGGAGTGGGACATTCAGATCAAGCGCATATATTGGAATGCCGTTCGCAGCATATTCCCTTATTCCCCCGATATGGGGGAATGCATCTGACGTCGTGATTACCGCTTTGATCCTCTCATCCGGATATCGCCGTTTTACCTCGGCGATAACTTTCGCGGAATAGCCGGAAGAGATCGGGGCCTCGATGATGACGATGCCGTCCGCCTGACGTACTAGGGTGACCCCCCACCTTCCGGGGATGTACATGATGTCTTTAGCTAATTCGACCGCGGGGTCTCTCTGGCTCCCCAAAGGTATCTTTTCCGTATCGAACGGGACCGACAGGGCCTGTTTTTTAGCATCTTCTGATATTTGGAATTTCTCCGGTTCGATCGAAGAGTTAAACCTAATTTCCGTAATGGTAAAACTCTGTAAAGGGTAGCCATTTCGGGTTGTGTCCCGTTGACGGGGATAATGAAGTCCGCCTTGTTCGAGAGTCCAATTTGAATACACAGTTCGGGTTAGATAGTCCCCCCATACCGACCAAAAGAGATTGTCCGGCGAGGTATTCAGAGTTTCAACAGCTGTCGGCAAATTGGTAAAAGCGTTCAAAAAAACTGTGACCGGGACATTTCGCCAGGTGAACCTTATGATGTTCTGCGAAACCCTTTCCAAAACAGTTGTACCGTTTGTTCGAAGGTCTTTAGCATCTAGCGCGTTCAGAAATAATCGTTCTGGTGACAAATTGAGTAACATTTCTCCTTCTAGGGCCTCGGAAGGAGATCTTGGCATGAACTTGCCACCACGTTCATAAACTGCGGTGCCCTCAGCAATTATCGCGTTGATGGAGAGCCACTGCGGCACCTGGACCTGACGCATCTGTGTTGTCCGCCGCAACTTGTTGTTTAGTATATCCCGCACTTCGGTTATCTGCTGGTAGGTTACCAAGAAGGGGCCTTCCGGGCGCTCAGATTGTTCAACGGCGTACTCGTGCCCAATCCCGTCCACAGTGACATTAGCAATCGCGCGTAGTTTCGCCTCACCTCCCATCGCGTTTATCGAGGCCCGGACAAGTTCCCGTGCTTTGGTCCCATCACTTCTATTTTCGTTCGGGGCAAGTCTGACTCGGGCTACTGATGTCGAGAACGCAGAAGCCTTTTCCTGTGTAAATACGAAATAGTTCGGACTAGTGAGAAGGAATATGGCAATGCCAAATACTGATACGATTACGAAGTGGTTAATTTTCTTTCCATTAGAGCCTTTCATGACTTGTTTTTGATACCTCTATGCTTGAATTTTGCGATTGCGTCTAGATGTTCCCAGTAAGCTATGCAGAACCTGTCAAAACAATCGTTTTTGAACCTGACTCTAAGTTATACCGATCCTCCAAAAACAATGCCTAAAATGTCGCGACTACCAAGCAAGATGCCGCAAAGCGGCTAATTTTGCGGCGTAAACGGGACGGAAAATTGATGGGGAATATGCACATAGGCAGAAAAGCGGGCAGGCGAATTCGGCTAACATCGCTACCAATTGGCTCGCAACCTGGAACCACCATCGGATATTTCCAAAAGGGTCTTTCGGTCTCTTTAACCTCAGAAAAGGGACGATGGGAGCCGTTTTCCACGACAGCGGGTTATCTTGTCTGCAGTCTGGGGAGCAGTTGTAACTAGGTTCTACACGCCTATCGACCGAACCCATTTTTTTGAAATAAGATACAAAGCCCCCTACTCACCGATTCACTCCCGACAGCGGCGGAGTTTGCACCGCCTTTCCGACATTTCACACCAAATACCTGTATCCCGGCCATTCAAGTCTGATAACTTATAGTGAGACGCTAATTGAGTGTAAACAGTTCTCGCCGAGAGGTTGTTTGGGATTCATAGTGTGAACAATAAGAGCATCTTTTTGAGCAACGGCGATCGGCGCGGATTCTGGCAGATCAGACTCCTTCTTGTGACGGCTAAGTGAAATAGTCCATGAAGCTGCGAAGTCATTTATTCGTCATTTACCTATCGACTGCGTTCTGGGCGTGGTTTTTCCTCGCCGGACTTTGGTCAAACTATTACCAGGATCTGGACTTTATTAATGCGCTGCTTTTCGTTGTCCTCTTCCCCACGATCGCATTGAGTATTGTCGGGCGGAGACTGCTAATTATTATCCTCCTACCTATTGGATATAATTTGGATCGAGAACACGCTAGGGGCTAGTGGGCCGTACCTTGAATTGACGAAGTGGATTGCGGAGATAACGATATGCAGGAGCGGAACAGAATATTCCACATCAGCGAGGATGGGGAGATTGAGCTGTTTAAACCTAGAGTGTCTCCTTCTCGCTTTGAAAAGCTAGACAAAAATGTTGTTTTCGGCATTTCTGAAAGGCTCTTGCATAACTATCTCTTACCGAGGAATTGCCCGCGCGTAACCTATTATGCAAGCGAAACGATATCGGAAGAAGACAAGGCGGCCTATTTGCATTCATCCGAATTCGTAATCGCAATCGAATTCAGGTGGTTTCCAATAATTCGAGAAACCACTCTCTATTGCTACGAATTTGATGAGAGTTCTTTTGCGTTGCTAGATGTCTGCGCCGGCTATCACGTTTCGTATGAAGCGGTGAAACCAATTGGGGTTCGACGAATTGAGGACATTTTTGAGGAGTTATCTCTGAGAAAGAACTTAGAACTGCGAATGCTATCAAATTTGTGGCCGCTCGCGCACATAATTTCAAGATCAAGTCTGAATTTTTCATTGATCCGGATGCTAAATGCGACACCCGACCCGCGATATTCAACTGAAGTCAAATGTCAGGACAGACAACCTTTTGAGGACCAGACATAGTTCAGAAGCTCGTCGTTCGGACGCCGTTTGATTGTTGGGATTGATTAAGAAATGGAAATTTGGCACATATCCTTTTGGTTGTCCAGTCGGACTGTGGCCGCGGAAACACTGGCATTAAAACGGCAACTCCGAGTCGGTCAGCTATCTGCCTGCTGTTCTTGATGGTGCGTTTCACGTCGTTTTCGTGAACGGCAAAATCATCAGTAATTCTGGCAGAATTGTTCGGAATGACAAGGATTGTACGTGTCCTCTTCGCACTCCTTGCTTCACGAATCGCTTTCGGAAGATACAGATAGTAAGGATAAGTGAATCCCTTCGCCGGCACTGCTTCAAACCTGACGATTTCTGCGGATTCATTAAATCCGGTTTGCGCGAAAGATGCGGTACCGACAAGAAGCAGAAGAAAAACCGAAAAATAGATTACTTTGTTCATAGAATTGGTTCTCGCCGACGATTCAGGCTATTGATCGTAACGCTTATCACTTTGACCTAAACACGACTTTGTTCGTGTTCTTGACCAAATCAAAATACTTGATCGTAGTCTTTCCTTTTAAATCAACAATAGTCTCAAGGCGGGACACTCGAGGCGAATCCAAATTAAAGACTACTTCGCCTGTCTTGTTTGACCCAAGATAAACTCTTTGCCCCCTCTCATTCATTATCAACCCCAGCTTCTGGCCGAAGAGGCTGTCTTCTGCCACAAACAGGGCAATTCCCTCACCAACGGAGGAGTCTAAGCCCAAAGACGCTACCTGACGATCAGAATAGTATCCAAAACCTCCCCGCTCATCCCCCTTTTCGTTATTGAAGACTACGCCGTATGGATATCCATTATTTTGACGGGTCACGATCTTTTGCGCCCTTTGGAACGTCGGAGTTGCCCCAAGGACTGTGCGGTCAATGCCCTTTTCATCAAGAATGAGGACACCGCTAATCGTATCGGTTCGTTGACGGGTTTTTGTGGAGGAAATTGTCGGACTGATCACAACGCGGTCGTTTCCGTTCTCGTCCTCAACAATGATCGATCGCGTTCGGAGGCTCTCGAAAAATGTGACTTTGCTTTCGGAGTGAACTGACTGCTCAAAATAATGTAAACAAACAAAACCTATCAATAGCACTGTGAGAACAAGTGTGGAAGCGATCGCATAGACGCCCAAGAAATGGACCCTTTTCTCTAACTTAGTCTTCATACTTCTTCTTATGTATACGTTTGTTCTTGTCTCAGCAAACATTACCTTAAAATAGTTGAACAAAGCAGCAAATTCGTCACTTTCTAAAATAGAAGTCTTCGACCTGAAACTTCTCCTTAAGATAGCGACCCCGCCATTTCGGATTGACCCGATCCAACAGCAACCCCTCGACTCCGCCGAATGGATAGAATGCCACCCGTTGCTGGTCGGTAAGATCGATTCGACGAACTTCGTCCAACGTAGCCTTCCGAAGGCGCTCTGATTCAGAATTAAATGACTTAAAATCGTTAAGGCTTCGAAAGGCCCTGCTTGGTCTCAGTTTTCTGCCCGCAAGCTCAGCCATCCGATACTGGGTGTATCTGGCGATTCCTTCCTGCCAAAGCTGAAAGGAAATGTACTTGTAGTCATCTGAACCGAGCATCTCCTCAAATTCACGCCTTGCTTTCAAATACTTTGCGAGTTTTGTTTCCAGTTCGCCGCCGCGTTTAGCCAGATACGCATGCAGAAGCAGATCGCTAAGAGACTTGAACTTATCCGCGACTTCTTTTTGTCGATAAGGAAAAGGGAAATTCAGCTGCCACATCCCGGTCGTATCACCACGAGATAAGTTAAGCGTCTCGACGTCTGCGAAGTACTTAGGCAGCGTCATTTGTAACTGATGGAAATGTTCGTGAAGCACAACAAAAACCCAAGGTGTTGAGGTTTTGGCACTGGTATTCTCCGCTCTGCCGACTACTATGATGGGTGTTCGGTCAAAAGCAGGAAATGTAGCAAGAAAGTTCTTTGAGAACTTCCTTGGTCGCACAAAAACTTCGCTTTTCAAAAGTTTGTCGTAGCCGATTGATTGAAACTCATCTGACGGCTTTGGATGGCGCATTAAGAACTCGTGATCATCATCAACAAAGAGCAAGCCGAAAGGCCCCTTGTCCCAGCCTCGCCAGAGGTCGTTCTTTAGTTTCTCACCAACCCGAAATGCCTCGGCAATTCGCGTCCGGTCAATTTCACGCATCGCAGGTTGCAACTGTCCCATTCCAATTGAACCCAGACAATTAAGGCACGCCAGAGCGAGCAGAATTTTGATCAATGCACTATTCACCCTTCTCTTCACTTTTGGTTGTCCGTTCATTTTCTTTCTAATACACTTATTCGTTTCTAGAGCCTCGTTCATATGTTTCAAGCCTGCGTGGTCACCCAACTCAAAAAAATTTCCTTTCGCGGCCACGCTGCCTCTTATTGCTTCCTGCGTTTGCTCCGGTATTTCGTTTCTACCAAGAATTGATTCCAGAGGTCACTCCCGTCAGCCTCATCCGAGTCGATTTTAAGCAAGAAGACAAGCCTCTAAGAACACCGACCCTCAGAGATATTCAGTGCATCATTTGCATACTCTAGTTTTCATCTCGCGAAGCAAGGTGACAAATATCGGCGGTTATTGCAGACACGGCATCGAGAGCACGATCAAAATCGGCTCTCTTAATTCTCAACACAAGCTTTTCGTGACATTTGATCGCTGCGTTAAGACTTTCAAACGAGTTCGTCCGAAGCTCGACTGTCGGCCGAAAATTAAGAATGCTTTTTCGAAATTTAACATCAAGGATATCCGCAATTGGCACTCGAATCTCGGTTTCCTTAAAGGACACAACTCCAAAGAGTTTCTTCTTGAACTCCAGCACAATTCCAGCGCTCGAGAATTTCGCGATACCTGCGATGGTTACCATACCAGTTTCACTTTCTGTCGTAAACGGAACCGCCGTAAACTTGTTCATGCTCTCCTCTAGAGACAGTCTATCGATCGATTAGAGTGAAACATAAATCCAGAGCACATTGTCATTCATACTGACGATTTGTTGCTTGTCTCAGTTAATTTATTCCGACCTCGTCTTGAAATGACAAATCCTCCCATGACACATGCAATCACACCCCCCAAAGTCACTATGATCGAATGCCAAGCGGGCTGGAAACCGCGACTAAACGCAACGGAAGCTCCTCCCATCGCAAGCATCACACCTGCCAGAGCGACAGTGTGGCCGACCAACGAGCGCCTTGCTAAGAGTGCCGTTACTAAACCTCCCGCAAAGCCGGCGAAGGCGGAGAAAGCTATTTCAAACAGATACCATGAATTGCCGAGTGTTTCAGCGACCTGACTCCAGTTAGATTGCGGATCAGTAACGCTTGTGAAAAATGGAATCGACACAACGGTAGTAACCATGACGATAACTACAATTACTCCGTAGCCAGCGAGTACCGAGAGTATACTTCTCACCATAAATCCGAACTCCTAATTAAACATCTAAATTAGCCTAGAATGTTCTGGCAAAGGTTATGAACAAAATTGTCGTGAACTGGGAATAATGGGACGTGAATTCCAGTAATTGGCTGACTGTAACGGAGGACAATATATCCGTGAGGTCTATTCTCGGCGGCCTTGCTTCTCAACACGCCAGGTATGCAGACGGCCCGCACCAATAATCGCTCCGACACTTAAAACCGTGAGTGTCAGCCAGAGCCATAGGGCCGTTGTGCTTGCATAGGGTGATAGGGTCATCCCGTAAACAAAGCCGAGCGCCTGAATACCTGCTAAAATCAAAACGGGTAGCAATACTCGACCGCGAACTACCACAGCACAAGCATATCCTCCAATAAATGCCGCAGTTGTATTGTAAACGAGCTTAAGGGCAACGATTGTAGGCTCGTTTCGAATTGCGAAATACTCGTCCTGATTTTGTGTAAGTTCCGTAAGCGATTTTCCTGAGAGAGTCTTTACGATCATGATTTCTACACTCTCTGAAATAAGAGTAACCAGCAAAAGTCCCGTAAGAATTCCCAATACTGAAAATACAAATCTTTTCGCCATAATACTTTTTGATACGAATTTTATTTGGACATGTTGAAGTCAGATTCTGCGGGCTCAAATCACTTGTCCTAACAAAATAACTAAAGAAAAGCTCAGAAAGGTCTTCAAAAGCGACGACCCCCTCGGCTACGAAAGCCTCTTAAACACAACTTGAATTTCTAAGGCCGAAAGCTGTCAAACTTACCTAGTGGCCTCCAATCGATTTGCCACATAATCATCCCCGCCATATCGCCAAATGAGTTTAACCACTTCGCCTCGTTCATTTTTGGCAAAAATGATCGTCGCCCAGAATGTCCGGTCAAAAAACTCCGTTGCGGATTGCGGCGTCAGAGCATCGTTGACTCCTTTGGCCACGATGAATAGCTGATCGTTTCGTTTTTCAAAATTGTAGACACCGCCCGGAACAAAAAAATCCGTTCCAAACCGATAACTTCCGACGAATGAATCCAACAATGTGGCGTCAAGTTTTACGGGCTTACCAAGTTTTGGCACCTCGTATTTTTCCCCGAGCATCATGGCTGCTAGGTCTTCTGCGATAAGGCTTGCCGTCGGTGCGTAGTTGTTACCGAGTACAATAATGCAAATGTCTTGATCGACATACCGCTGGATCTCAGACTGAAATCCCGGACTCCGTCCGTTCATCCTGATCGCTCTTCGATTGAAACGCTTACTGTCAAACCAACCGTACCCTTTGCTCATCATCTTAGAAACCGTGACCTTCTTCAAGAGCTTTTCGGTATATAGGGCTCGGTCCCATTTGTACAGATCATCAACCGTCGAATATATGGATCCGTTCCCTGTCTTGATCGACCAGTTTATGTAAGGCGCATTTTTCAGATCGCTGATCCCGTTAGGAATATATCCGTTCGCCCGATCTGACAGTAAGACCTCAGGACTTCCATCATGGCCGGTATCCCGCATGTCGAGCGGCACAAAGATATTCGTTTCCAGAAACTCTCCGTAACTCATCCCCGAAAGTTTCTCTACTAAGTACGCAAGCAGATTATAGTTTGAATTACTTTCAGTGTAGCCACGTTCGCCAGGATTAAAGTTCATCGGTTTGTTTTTGAACTTCTCTATTAGTTGCTCGGTTGTGTGTGGAAAGAGCGACCATTTGTCGTAGTCCGAGAGGCTATTTATGTTTGCAATCCCGGACGTATTGGTCAGTAGATGGTGAACAGTTATCTTGTCTCCGTCTGGGTAGTCCGGAATAAACTTGGTCAGCGGGTCGTTGACGCTTATTAGTCCGCGTTCCTCAAGAATCATGATCGCAGCTGCGGTGAAGGTTTTAGAGATAGAGGCGATATGAAACTTTGTGCTGGGGGAATTGAGAACCGAAAGCTCATTATTGGCCATTCCATAACCTTTGCGAAGCAAAACACGACCGTTTTTCGCAAGTAGAACCGCCCCACTGAAGCCGCGGATGTCCAAATACGGCTTTACATAAGCATCGACCTTGCTCTCGAGCCCTGCCGGAACGGTTGGTCGGGTCGGCAGCTTTTGGCCGAAGGTCGAAACAAACACACAGACTAACACCGGGACAATCCCAACTGCATTTGCGAAAGATCTTATCATTTTTGCTACTCCTTCGAGTGAAGTGCGAGCTTGTTCCCTTCGGTATCGAGAAACAAAGCCCAGTATCCCTTGCCGGGAGCGATCATTGTCTTGGGCATAACGATAGTTCCGCCCGCACTCTCGATCTTTCCAATCGTCTCACTAAGATCTTTGGCAAGTTCAAAGTAGACAATCGTCCCGTCAGCTGACGGCCTGAAGTTCGCAAGGCTAAAAAGGTGGCCGATACTGTCTCCTTCATCGTTAAAGAAGTACGCCATTGGAAACGGTACATGCGGATTCTTCTCAATAAGTCCGTCAGTGATCGCTGAATAAAATTGGAACGCGCGTTCAAAATCGTCTGCCGGAATTGCAACATATGTAAACATTGATTTCATAAGACCCTCTACCTTCTCCACCTAGTTCAATGTCACGGCGGCAACAACAAAACTGCCTGACCGCCACTGGGTGAAATAGTGGGAACTGCCGGAATTGAACTCCCTAATAAACACTTCAGGACTGACTCTTCATCGTTTTAGATATTTCATTGCTGATTCAACCTTGAAAAGCTCCGACTCTCTAGCAAATTGCTCAAGTAGATAAACGTGTCCACTGCCAACGATAAACAAGATGCGGTCGTGTTCTTTGTTGCTGATTCTCGTTAAGTTGGAGAACATTTTGAGATTTCTTTCATACCAATCTGCTAAAACATCGGTTCCGACATAATTTGTATCTTTCCCGATTTGAACGAGGGTATTCAGGTAGATCATTTGTTGTTCCCTGATTTCGGCTCGCCCATTCAAAAAGCGAAAAATATCAGTCACGCTGGCAGCATCCATCATTTTTTTTAGTTTCCCCAAACTTACCGAAGCTCTGGTGATTCCATTTTGTAAAACAGCAATTTGACTATTTGCTGTAGCAAAATTCATTGTCGCGGTTATATCAAAAGCATTCCGCCAATCAACCGGATAGATTTGGGTGTGTTTCATCCGTTTGGCCAACCTAAAATCAAGCTGATAAATTTCATTACGACGTTCCTTAAAACGACTTTCATCAGTCAAGTAGGCAGTAAATTCATCGGATAGCTTCTCATTGCCATACGGTGATTCGATGGCAATCTTGGTTGGCTTGTAAACGGCTAACAAATCAATCAATTGCTCAATCTCTTTTTGTCTTTGTGGAGTTAAAATATCGTGAGATTTGACATTCAAGAAACCTTCGCCCTGATTAGCAAAATGATAGGTTCCAACAACTAGAATTGAGGGTTGTTTTGAGACCGACTCGGCTTTCTTTTGAGCAAAACCGCCCATTTGAAAAGCCAAAACTAAAAGCGCTATCAATTTTACGTTAAAAATTCTACCGGCTAACTCTCTTTGAAGTTTTGCGAACATGAGCCCACCTCCCTTAGTTTGTTCCTTTCGGCTGGAAACAAGTGCCCCCCGACCTCTCACGCGTATTTACCAGTAATATACGAATAAGCAGGGAGTGGTGACACAATTATGGCGTAAAGGTTCGGTTTGCTTGCGTGATTCGACCGAAACTCAGCGTAAATGGCAGAAGTTCAAATGCGTCGTCAAGTAGTTAAAATAGGGCTTGGCGAATCAGCTAGAAACTCTTGCGCGGGAAATTCAGTTCATTGAAACCCGCGAACCTGATCGATCTATAGAAGTCACGGATTTGGTTGTGATAGCCTGCAGTTTTTGTATCGCATATCGCCCAGCCTATGTTAGTTATCGAAATTCTGGCAACCAGCGTAAGACTTTGTAGTTTGGGTCAAGTGTCACTGAATCTGCTTTGAATGGAATAGCCAATGAAAAAAGTACTTGCTCTCCGTCAATCTCCAGTGTCTTGAGCAGGCTTTTGCCTTCCCCTCTTATTTCAACTTCGATCTTCGTCCGGAAGAAAGGCCTCGATTGGATGATGCCCCCTTCAATTAACTTCGAGTCTTGTTTCCAGAAGACCTTATAGTCGGGAGCACCTATGCGATCAAACCACTGCTCAAAAAACCAGCGAATATCTTGTTGCGAATGTGCTTCAATGTACTTCTGAAAGTCGTGCCAAGAGACCTGCTGATTGGAATTCTGTTTGACAAATCCCTTTAGAATTGAAGCTAGTTTCTTTCGCCCCAGATTTCGCGATAGCATATCTAATAAGATAAACCCCTTCGAATTCGCGAGCCGGTGCATAAGCAGAATTTCAGTTTGATTCTGGGGAAGGTGCTCAGCCAGTGGAAACTCCGTTCCAGCTTTTGCCAACTGAAAATAGCCTGTGGCTGATTGATTCTTATTGAAGTTCTTATAGCCTTCAAGACGGAACTGTCTGGCTGCATCTATCCCTTCTAGATACTCAATTGCTTGCAATGCTCCAAATTGAGCTATTCCCTCCGAAAGCAACATTTGCCCGTTTGTTTTGGATTTCGTCTTGATTAGGTTTCCCCACCATTGATGGCCCAATTCGTGCGCCCAGTAAGCCAGATTATGTGGTTTTTCAAATACCGAGGTGTCGGCCAGTATGAATCCATATTCACCAGTTCCCAGAACGGCAGAGTCAAAGTCGACTTCGGCAATAGAAAACTGTTGATACGGAAACGGCCCAAATAGTGATGTTAATAGATCAAGTGTATTTGCGCAGCTTTCCAGAATGGTAGGGGCATTTTCTCGTTTGCGGAGAAGGGACAATGAAAAGGGAACTTTTCCATTGCGTCTATAAACATGATATCTGCCGCTCGCAAATCCGAATTTTGAAGGGGTGTTAACCTTGAATACAAATGTGCCTTTTGCCTGTTCAGAGGGACCGCTTAAGAGAATGCCGTTCGAATGTACGGTTTCTCCTTGGGGAACATAGAAGCGTAAGATACCGGTCTCGCGATTGGCGAACGATCTCTGGGGATACCATAGTTCGCCGCCGCTCCCGGCAAACGAATTTTCGGGGCCTATTTTGAATTGAGGTGCTGCCGTTGAATCTGAAATGTAGGAAAAGCTCAGGACTAGATCCCTCCCAGACTTAAATGGGCGTTTGCTCTTTATGGTCCACTTTGTATCGCCACCTTCTACAACGCTGCTTATGGAAAAATCCATCGAAGTTGGCGTTGGCTTCAAGAAACCAATCTTGAAATTTTTCATCTTTTGGGACAGATAGAACTCAATTGTGGATGCACCTGGTACGGTGCTATGAACGCGCCACGTTCCGGTCACCTCCATCCGCGCGAGATCAGGGAGCACCTTGATTCGGAGATCATAGTTAGAAATGAAGTTCGAAGCAGGATTCCGGCCAGCAATGGCGGTAAGTTGGCATGCATGATAGATTATGCAGCAGAAAGCGATACGGATGCCTAGGGATAAAAGTCGAGTCATGCGACCACTATACTAAACGATGCCATCGGCAATATTGGACAGAATTTGCAACGCCTTGTACAGACTTAGTCGAGAATTTGACCGGCAGCAGCGGAATACCTATCAAACGAATTTAATAACAATCAACTGACCTTTGTAAAAACCGACCGGTATTCACCGGGTGTCAAGCCGGTAACCTTTTTGAAAGTGCGTGAAAAATGACTCTGATCAAAAAAGCCGGATTCAAGGGCGATTTCACTTAGTGGTAAGTCAGTGCAAGCTAGCTGATTCCGGGCGTGATCCACACGCCGCTGCCGTACGTACTCGCCGACCGACGTTTGAAATACTCGACGGAATTCCTTTGCCAGGTGGACAGGGTGTACACCGACCAGGGCTGAAATCTCAATGAGTGAAATTCTCTCGTCGAATATTTCATCCAGAATACCGCGTGCACGGCGAAGCCAAAGGGCGGGATGTCTACCCGCATGACTGCTCGGCGAATTCCTTGATATCTCGGCCCATGTCTCCAACAAAAGACCTTCAATCGACAATGCGGAATACCCGTCCGGACAATTAAATTCTCGGTATAGACTGTGCAGGATGGATCTCAGTCTGACATTGGCAACTATACGTGGCGATCCGAGTAAGGGCGATCGCTCCAGTATATTCGTTAGATGGATGTCGTCTAACAAAACATTCAAGCATCGTGTGTAAGAACTGAAATGATTCGAATGCACGGTGGATATTGGGTGGAATACCAAAGTAGAACTTTCACACCGCACGGTCTCAGATCCAAGACTTTCAGCAAATCCACCTTCTAAGACAAAGCAAAAATACGGCCTATCATGCGAATGTTTAGGCAACGATAAATCTGCAGGGTACGCCGTCTCGGACATAGTTATGCCAGCAATAAACTTAGTGGTCAAGACTTCACCATGGAAGAAATACGAATCAATCATAAACTCATTGTTCAGCCAAAAAGCGGAGGCGACCAATCGGACATTCAATATGATGTTGTACAGGCCAAAAGCCGACTTGGGAAGAATGACGAAAAACAACAAAACTGTCTAGAAACCAAACGAAGCATCCATTCAACTCGTTACGAAGGTTCATTGAGTAACTTCGTGTTCGCAGACAACACAAGACAAAACGCCAGCGAATTACGATTTAGGAATATATGAATGGTGAGTAAACCGGTTCCAACCTTTCCGCGTTTTTGATTCGACGGCCCAATTTATTGCGCCGTTTTCCCCGGGCCAATAGGTCATTCGTGCCGTACCGGCCGGCATCCTCGCTTCAAAGGCGATAGCTTCCGGATGAATGTCGCTTCCATCTGCGATGCGGCCTTCGGAGCGTTTGCCGTCTGAAGTGAATGACCAAAAGGCGAGATTGCCGTCGTCTGCGACGCCGTAAACGGCCTCCTCAATGTAATAATCTTTGGAGCCGAATTCCCAATTAGCAACAAGCTTTATCCATTTACCTTCGCTTCCCATTTTGGCAAATGTGCGTGTGCATCTTACGCGGCCCATCGGTGAATCAGCTTCTGCTGTCCAAGTGCCAAGCAGCGGTTCGAGCGGCCCCAGCTTGCCGCGTCTTTTTTTCCAGATCGACATAGTTTTATAGATAGTTCAAGATCAGTTAGCTAGATTGCTTTGGTCGTCTTAAGTTCTAGTTTGAATCAATAAGTGCCGTTGAAATAATCTTCTTCTTTCAATACTACTTTCGTCCTTCTGTCAAACTATCAATGGGAAGCAGACAACCCTCGGGCTGTTACCTTTCATTAGCAAGTTTTGCGAACATAGCCAGCTTTCCTTGGTGATTTGTTCTTCGACTGAGGACTACCGTTTCGGATCGCTCCGCTCAAACACGATGAAATCTCCAAGCTTCCATATTTGCCCATCTCGACTTGATTCATAAATCATTTTGAAAGTATTGTCCCCAGTGCGTTCAAAAATAAACCGTTCTCGAATTGAAGGGGTGGCTGATGATCCGTCGCTGACAAAGACGATTCTTCCTTCCTTCCATCCGTCGCTCGAGAACGTGCGAGAGGCCCCACTGTTATCTTTGAGTTTCATAACCAAACTTCTCCGCTCATGATCTAATGACCACGACCCAGTCGCGTAATATCCGTTTGGCGGACGGTCCTTGTGACTGTATTGAAGCCAACTGCCGTCCAATGACAACCCGAAAGTCACATCAGCTTCGATCTGCTTCCCAGTTGCAAATTCGCCTTTGCCGCTCCACTCACCGCTAAAATACGTCGCTATCTCCGCGGGAAAAACTTGCTGATTTGGCGGTTGCCGAGATACCGAGATCATCTTTGTTTCCGGCGAGTTAACTTCAGTGGTTTTGAGCTTTAGTTTGAACCGATAACTGCCATTAAATGAATCTTCCTCTTTCAAAACTTCTCTTGTCTTTTTGGAAATCCAGAACTTCTGCACGGATTTGAACTTCTCCGAACGATATTCCATAGTCCAGCAATCAATATTTTCGCCAGAAGAATCTCGTATCTTATCGCTTCCTGTGACAACATACTCCGCGATCTGGGGGCCAACCGAACCTGGATCATAAAAGTTCACTCGGAATCTGCGGTTTTGCTTATAGGGAAACATTTGAAAAACAATCAAGTCCGAATGCCAGTTTAGGTTGTAAGAATTAAAAGACTTTTGGAAGTCTGCTTCGACAAATGCTTTAAACTGTTCGAACCTTGGCTTAATAGTATCGGCGGGTTCGCCTTCCATTGTTATTTTTCTAGTCTCAAAATCGAATTTCATGTCTATTCCGACTTGTTTAGAGAATGTTTGGTGAAAGAGCGTTGATCCGTCCGTCGCACTCAGGAGCGTATAAGCTCTGTGAAATGGAGTTTCTGCATCTTCCCAACTCTGCGAAATAGCAATGACTGGTTTGCCATTGTGCTGTTTTGTTTCAATCTTAATGTTAACCAGAGACAGGTTTTCCGCGCCGCTTTCCTTGGTTTTCTTGGTATATACCAAATAGGAATAATTTCCGGGTCTGACGCTCTTGATATCCAGATCTTTGGCTCGAATGTCGATGATATCTGGCTTGTTTTGGGTAAATGCCGAAACGATGGAGACTAGAACTAGTAATAAACTGACGAATGTAGCGTTTTCTATTTTTTCCATTACTATTAAAGACTATTGAATATTAAAAGCTATGCGAATAGAAATGTCGCAAACGGGTCAAAAATTGGCGTAGGAAGGAGAGTTCCACCGTGGAAATCTATAATTCTCAACAGTCGAATTTACACCAAAGGCAGTTCCCCGGGCATCACGATCTCAAGTGAGACTGGTCAAAAAGCTAAGATTGTAATTTTTGAACCTGCTGGGATCAATGCCAAAACGGTGAAGTTTTTCACCGAGGGTTGTGTTCTTGATACCCAACAGATCAGCTGCCTGGGTCTGACTCCCAGATGTTTGCGTAAGGGCGCAACAGATCAAATTGATTTCGATTGTTAAAAGAATACCAGATAGACCATTTCTTTGGGGGGGGGGACTTAACAGCCGACGAAAACTCATTGGTCAGTTCAATAAGCTCCTCAAGAATTCTTTTTAGTTTTTCTAAGGAATCCTCATGAGGTTTAGGAGTGATCCTTTTCAAGGATCGTGACGATAAATCAGATTCAATATTGTAATGAGGTGCCATAAGAACTCACTGGGAATCAGTGCGATAGAAAAAAGAGGCCTTCCCCCGCGCATGTTATTAAGATGATTTTATTTATCCCCGAAAATGGTGGACATATTTCCAAGCCAGAAGGATAATCGATATCAATTATGTTAGTAATAGAATTGTCGTTAAATATGGAAAACACGGAATGGGGAAATGCACGGAAGGCGTGAAGTAACAGAATTGGTCTTGGTTTCTAGTTCAATCCCATAAGGTAGATTTCTCCTCGAATTCGCATTAGACAGAGTGTACCAGGTGGGAGCAACCTTTTTCTCAGCAGCTTACAGATCCAGCCTGTGATAGATGAAGAGGTGAAAATCATACCCTCCCATACATTACAGGCGCCCACGCGCGATCACCGAATCTGGCGCCACTGAATGCGGCAACTGTAGTTATTAATGCCTTTCATTCATATCCGAGGTATTGTAATTCCTGAGGTGATTATTCAAGCGAAATTCCGTCCGCAGGACGCCGTTCATCAGTCTAAGGCCGTCGTCTGCATGCTGACTAATCAGGGGAGCGTCAACATTCAACATCAGACTAGAACCGTTCTTTGTGCTCCATTGATATTCATCGCAGATGTACTTGATCCTGCTAAGGTTGACCTAACCACCAAGATCACTGCTGAGGCGACGAAGGACAGAAGCGATCAGCGAACTAAATGCCGATGGTATCGCCTTCCCTGTCCCTAGTGGAGCTAATTCCACTCTCAACCAACAAGTAAAAATTGCCGAAGTGGAACGAACACAGCGGGTTTGGTGCCGCGAATTCAAAGCACTTGTAACATTGGGGGGGCGGGCGAGAGGCGGCGATTGTCGGTAGCACTACCAGAATCGAACTGCATGAAAAATGCCATAGCTTTAGTATTCTAAATGAAGGGCTGGTCAATAAAGAAAAGACCGGCCCTTCGAATTTTGTTAATGTATGTAATCCAAATTCGACGTGCGGATCTTTCATACAGTCTGTAAATTAAACGAGATGGCCAATAGGGCAGGAGAGTTTTTACGTATTTTGGAAATTAGAAGCGGGCACACAGGAGAGCTTGTTCGTATCCCGAACAAGCTCCAGGTGGTAAGAGGACCTTGCATAGATCAGCGGCGTGCAGGTCATTTACGCGCGTGCACGCGCGGTCACTGAATCTGGCAGCACTGAATACTTCCACCGGAGTTCCGGGCTCTAAAAATATCGAAATGATTGTACGCGTCCCACACTGAAAGTCGTCTCAGTGAAAACAGCCGTGCCCATTTCCCGGATCAGATTTTCAATGGCGCCCCCTTTTTCTTCTCTTCTCTTCATAATTCTTAGTAAAGTCTTATTTTTTCCGTCAACTCATCTAAGCGCAGGTAGTTGAGGAGCGGAGGCGCACAAAGAGCTACCCGCTGGCTCTTAGTGAATTTGGATGGCAGTTTAGCCGTATCGCGTCGTTACACTAACCGGTGGTCTTGCAACAGGTGAAACCGCGTCTTTCACGCGATCGGGTCCAAATATTTTAAGTGCGCCTGCAAGAAGCGGGGTTGACGAGCATCACCGGTTGTCTCTCCGGGTCATATGGGCTACTCCGTTCTATCTATGACGTTTAAGGAAACGTCCTCAGCGAGTCTCGTTTTGCCGCTCATTGTCAACTTCGTGTACGGTAAGCTCTACCCGACGCACTGTCCAGGTTTGATAAGATCACAAAAGGAAAGAACCTGGTCGACAATATGATTGTTGCACAGATGGGATATGCCTGCAACCGTACAACAGCAACAACAAGAAACATTCCCGATTACTAACTAACCAAAAATCATCGCCTCGAGCTTATCCGTAGCGGCCTGCTGCATCGTGGGAAGAACATGCGAGTAGGTGTCCATGGTCAGAACGATCGTTGAGTGGCCGAGCCGCTCCGATACGACCTTGGGATTTTCATTGGCGGATAACAGCAACGTCGCATGGGTGTGACGAAGATCGTACAGCCGTATCTGCGGCAAGCCCGCCCGTTCGAGGATCGGACGAAAATAGCGATAAGTTAAATTCGATATCTGTAATGGGGTGCCGAATTCACCGCAAAATATCAGATCATTGTCCTCCCAGAGGTTAAGGCACTTCAACCTCTGAAAGGTCTGCTTCTGTTTGTGGAGGACGAGTTTATGGACAAGAGGGGCCGGCAGGGTGATCGACCGTCGACTCCGGTGTGTCTTGGGTTTATTGAAACTCCAACTTCCCTTATGCCTAATGAGCGCTCGATTGACCTGAATGGTCTTACGTTCGAAATCAAGGTCGCCCCATTGCACCGCCAAAAATTCCTCAGGTCGCATCCCTGTCAGGACAGCAAATTCGAAGATAAGCCCGTTTGGTGTCTTGTCACACTCTTCAATAAATCGCTTTGTTTCCTCTGCGGTGAGTACTCGCCGCTCTTGTCTATGTACGGGCGGTGTTTCGGCAAGCAGTGCCGGGTTACGTGCAAGGAGTTTCCATTTCACCGCTTGATTCAGAGAGCACCGGATCACGGCGTGAGCATGTTTGACCGTCTGCGGCGATAGGCCTTGGTCAATGAGGCCGGCATACACCCGTTGTATTTCAAGAGGCTGAAGTTTTTCGAGCTTCTTCATTCCGATCGTATCTCGGAAATAGCGGTCATAAATAGCCTTCTGGCCATACGAGGTGCGCGGGCTGTTTTTCAGTTTCGACGACGATTCGAGCCACTTATCAAAATACTCGTTCAAGGTCATTGAAGGATTGTCGACAAGGATTCCTTGATCAAACTCTCGGACTATCTTGTTCAAAGCCTGTTCCGCTTCCTTCCTGGTTCCGCGCACAGTACGAGAATGATCTATCCGCTTCCCCGTTGCGTCCATGCCAATGAACAAGCTAACCTGCCACGAGTTCTCGCCACGTCTCTTGATTCCGCCTCTTCTTCTTACTTTTGCCATATCTCACTTCCTTTGTTGCTACGTTACACAAGACGACTATCTGTAAAAATAGTACATCGCATGGAATAACTCGTACACCGCAGACTTCCATGCTGTGTACTAATTATTTCGGGCGTGATATATTCGAAAACCGTCATGGTCATCAAACTTTGTATCAACGAACTCGCCAAGAGCCGAGGCATCAAGAATGCCTATCAACTGCAGCATGTTGTCGGCCTTAGCCCCTCTAATGCGGTCAAACTCTTTTCCAACTCCTCGACCCTGATCTCCCTCGAAACGCTCGGTAAGCTTTGTGAGACTCTCACCTGTGAACCGAACGATCTCTTTGCCGTTTCAGATAAAACTGCTCCTAAAGCGGCTTCATAAAACAGATCGAAATAGTTCTGGATCACGAACCGCTAGATCGATCCGTTGGCTCTTATTTTTTTGCATTTCGATGGTTACCATGGCTTTAGCCCTTAATGCCCACTACGGGGAGTTCTCGTAGAAAGCAGACACTGTTCTCAAAACTGCAAACCCCTGTCACGTGGCTCCTGAGAAAGATGATCGGCAGCTACCGCGAACTTGTTAGGTTAGGGATACCTCTATATACATCTATACCCATGACCTAACATCTATTCTTAGCTGTGCAAGTAGCCTAAAATCTCGGGTCTCTAGTCAGCACAAAGTTACCATCGGCGCCTGGCTGCAATATGTTAGGTGTTAGGTAATCATGTATATGATTACGAACCATTACCTAACAACCTTTGAGATCAAGATCAGAATTTCAAAAGTTAATAAGAGGCAGTTCAGAACCGGGCTGTGGTTCAGGTTTACGATATTTGAAAACATCACCCTTCCCGCCTTTCCCCGAACGAAGCAGTTCTCCCTCCTTGACAAGAATCCTGATCATTTTTGATGTGGCTGCGGTTGACCCCAAGCGCTTCCTGATCTCCGTCTCTGAGAGGGATTCGCCGAAATCAATGCGAGTCAAGACTTTTTCCCTCAACGTCACCTCGCCCCTTTCCTGAAGCGTACCCTGAGGAGAGATTATCCCAGTCTCTTTGTCGAGGTTAACTATCGTCTCGGGAAGAGCGTCGCCGTAGCGATTTGTTGTCATGATTGTCCGTTGTCCGTCCTTGATCGCCATTTGGAGGTGAGTATCAACCGCCCCGAAGATCGCCGTCGATCCGAGAACACCGTCGCCACCCAGCCTGCCACCCTTCCCATCGTGATGGGAAAGCTGAACGTGAACATTAAAGTTCCTTGCGAGGTCAACGAACCGTTCAAGCGCCCTTGCCATTTCAGCGTAGTCGTTAAAATCTCGCGCGCGGACCACGCGAGCCATCGGATCTATGAAGACTGCGACCGGATCAAACTCGGCTATGGCACAGCCGAGGTCGGTCTCGAATCTATCGGGATCGATCTTGGTACAAATAATGATCTCTGTCCCACATGCCCGCATTCTCTCAAAACGTTTACGGACCTCGGGCCGTTTTTCCTCAAGGCAGAAATAGATTACTCGGCCTTTCCGCGTTTTGCGCCCCAAGAAAGGTTCACCCTGCGAGATATTGAGGATCATATTGTGGATGGCGGTCGTTTTTCCGACTTTGGGCTTTCCGCTAAAAACAGAAATGCCACCCATCGGCAACAGCCGGTCGACAACAAAATCCTCGTCTTCTATAGGTTCTGTATATAATTCGTCAAGAGTTGTGAATTGAAGGCTAGACGCGGCTGGCTGCAAATATTCGGCGCCGGATTTAGGGCTTTCTGCGGCGTTGACGAGAGTAAGGAACTCTTCAATCGAATTTCCATCTCTAAACCAGTCGGTGACATCGCCCTTATCAGGCAAGTTCGGCAGATGCAATATCCGAACGTTCGCTGCCGTCTTCGCTATTGACATAGCGACCGCATCAGCGTGATTTCTCCCGGCTTCATCGTTATCCGGCAAGATTACACAGTCGAGACCCGAAAGGCTCTCGTTAAAATCATCGTGCCATTTTCCAGCTCCATGAGGGTTACAAGTGGCCAACAGCCCGTGGTTTTCTAAGGTGTGAACATCTTTTTCACCTTCACAGATATAAACTTTCTTGTATTTAGCCTCGTCATGCTCCCGCGCTTTCTTGAGTTGTGGCAGCCGATAAAGTATCCGATTGACTCCATCGAGTTTATAGGCCCAGTTACCTGCGCCATCGGGTCGACGGCAAATAAACACCTTTCCCTGCTTGCGAATGACCTGATAGATCAACTCATTGTTTTCATCAAAATACTCATAGATCTCTTCGTGGGCATTCGTTGTCTTTCCAAAGGTATCTCCATTAAGAAAGAGTTGAGCCGGATGAATACCAAGAGAATCGCACACATCCTTGTGAGAGCAGCCGGCGTGACATTTCATTAAGATTCGATCGGGGGTAGCAGTCACCGAAAGGCTTGGCTGTTTGTCATCGTGTGCGGGGCACAATGCCTGGAACTTATTGCCACGTTCGTCTTTGACCCCTTGGAGGAGATCTTGCAATTCGCTCAAACGTATCGGTGCGTTATTATGATTGTGCATTATCTTTTCCTATCAGATCTTTGGAATTTGATCCTTATGTATTGGCCATAACTGCTTCTGAGAGCTATTTATCGAATGCAGCCACGTCAATCATTTAGACCTGCGAATCCTTACCGCCACCCGCATCCCCAAGGCCGAGCCCAACCATTACGGCGTTAGTTGCCGCGCCTATGGAGATAAACTGAGCGGATAATCGCCTCGAGTTCATCCATAGTAAGGGGCGGATCGCAGATCGACATGTTCTCGGATACCAATGCATCCATTATCGTGCCCCTCGATAACACGCAATTCATCCATGAAAGTATCCGGGCTTTTAGTGCTTCTGTACGTTTTGACCCTGTGACCTTCAGGTCGCAAAAATCCATTTGGAAGCTCGTAAAAAAGCCAACATCACGCAGCCCAATGCCGTTCGACGGCTGCACTGGGTCAGCACCTTCGAAGGCATCCAGGATTTCATCGATCGAGTACCTCAAGGATGGCTCGGATACCTCGATAACTATTTCATCGTGCTGAAATCCATCTTCGCTCCAGGAGACATCGTGGAACCCCGGGAGCCGCATTGCGCGAAGAGGATCAAGCGAACCAACTTCCGTTCCTGAGCAATGCGCTATGACTGCTTGTACGTTTACCCAGGATTCAGTCGGGATCGGGGACTTTGGCAGCCAGTATCCTTGGGCTAAGCGGTTTGAACCTACTATGAATGAAGGCGGAAGTGGAATGTTTTCGAGAACTGCTTTCTTTTCTTCTTTGGAGTTGAAGCGGAAGTCCACGAAATAAGTCCGGCACGTTTCAAGCCCCGAGGCACTTGGTTCAGAGCTATTTGGACGGAAGTGGATGTTTTGTACATGGTTAGCCAAACGCATCTCGGCATCCAAAACTTCGTTTCCGATCAGTTCATCAACCGAAGCTACCCATTGCTTACTTGCGAAAACCTCGATGTGCGAGGGGCCAGCAGGCACAGACTCGAAATGCAGCTTCGTATTAGAAGCTCCGCATATCGAACCTAAGAATTTTTCTATATTGGTCTTACTCATAATATTTCTCCTATTTACTAAATGTTTCTCTTCTGAAAAATATCGGTCTAAATTAACGTTTCAGGGTTGAACGCATTGCTCCAATCACAGCGACGTGGTTTTCTTACCGCGTTTTGCTCCTAATCTTCGGCGGCTCTTGCTATTGGCGTTTGAGATGAACCGCCTTTAGCCAGCCATTCTTCTAATGCGCGTTCTGAAAATCTGATAGTTCGATTAAATCTGATCACCACACCTTCGCCGAAAAGACCAAGGCGGACCATTTCATATATTCTTTGTTTAGAAAACCCGGTACGTTTTGCGACATAATCTGCTTTCTTCAGTGAATCCATACATCGTCCTCCCGTTAATATGACAACACAGAGTCGCCCCACCAAGACGGAGGGTTCTAATGACAGGAGAAAGATCCGTTAGTTGGAGGAAACGAAAAAGGAGATCGAGGGGGCTTGTTTTTGAGGGTCAGCGGGGACGTGAGGGTGTTTTGTGCCTACCGGTACGAAGGGGTAAGCCTATCAACTTAGCAAGCTCAAGGATCGGGGCTCGCACTATCTTCGACTCGTCCACAACATTCGACTTTTTGATCTTGTGGTGCTCGGTACCCAGCTCCTTGGTAGAACGATCCAAAAATTGGACCTGAACCAGCCATTTGAAGTGTTGATCATTGGGCTCCGACTCCGCCTCAACGAAGCCTTTCCTTTTGGCTTCCTTTTCTCTAGAGTCGAGGAACGTCGCAAAATCACTTTTTAGGGTGTCCACAGCATGGTATAATAAATCATCGAGGGCCGCTTCCATGTCTTTGCGTTTGCCAATACCACCAGGATAAAAGGACAATGCCTTTCCGAACATTTCTCCAATATCTACGTTTAGCCTGAGTTCAGGCACTGTCATTCCGAACGGATGGATTGTTACCTCACCGGTAAGCAGATGGTTTGGGAGGTCCTGCCAGACACCTGCGGCTCGGATTTCGTTGTCAATGGCCCAAATATCCAACGTCTCAAAGGCGTGTTCGCGAGCCCACGTAACATCGAGGTGGTGAGAACATGACCAGTCCATCATAGCTGTTATAAAATTAGCAATCTTAGGGTCATCGTGGTGAGGAGTGTCTAACGGAGTGTTAACAGAAATTCCGTCTCGGCCTTTGGTCGCAAAATACTCCGGAAAATCGAAGAGAAAGGGTTTCCGTTTACTCCGTTTCATCCAAGCTCTTTCAAGTAAGGTCCATTGTGGTCGACATGTGCTTGTCCACCACTCCCTTTTCTTCTGATACTCTCGCGGAAGATCAAGGTAGTTAAATATTGGCTTAGTAAATAATTTCGATCTTCTACGATCTGCCTCGAAACAAAACAGACGAATTTCTCGATACATTGGAAGCAGATCACGTTCGAGATCAGTCGAGATCGCGGGTCGGACTTTGACAGCCTCCCGTAATAGTCTACTTCGTAAACTGACGATTGATGCCAGTGGTCGAGATCTGTCTTTTTTGTCGAACTGATTAAGACCAACTTTTTCGAAAGCCCGCTTCTGTGCATTATTCATGTTTGTTTGCTCCTGAGGCGTATCGATGCCGCAGAAATAATATAGAAAATGTCAGATGTTTTTCATAAGGTGACTCTCATTTTATGAGCACGGCGAAGACGCGCGTGGACGTGGAGGGTCTAAAAAAACAAAAGGCAATTACCGGGAATTGTACTCGAAATGTCCACGAACGCTGCAAAACCATATCAAACTGAGACAATCACAGCGAAACTCAAAATGAAAATCGCCCAAACAGAACAACACTGAGAGCAACTTAACCGCACTGAGCAATAATCATCGGTTGTTCCTGCAAAACCTTTATTCATCGGTTCAATTCCGATCACCGCCTCCAAATTATTTGTTCAGCGAAAGCGGCCGATCGTGGTCGCTTTTTTGTGCGAACGTGGTTATTTTCGCTGGCATCTGAAATATGCTAATGTGATGTTTTAATGCCTTATCAGCAATTTTCTACACTTTCGTTTCCGAATGCTGCCTTGCGAATATTCGCAGGCCTTGCTTTCGTCTTTTTCATCTCCAATCCAGTTTCTGCACAGCAACCCGTGATCGTTCAACCCGGGGCTCCGGGACAGGCGACAAAGGTTTTGCCTTCGACGACAAGAGCTGTTCTGCCGCCGCTTTCGACAAAAGATATTGAATTTATGCAGGGGATGATAATGCATCATGCTCAAGCTGTTGAGATGACGGCACTAATCGAAGCGAGGACCGAGAACAAGGAACTAAGGCTCTTGGGAGCTCGTATAAGTCAGTCACAGTCGGACGAGATGAATTTTATGCGCCGCTGGCTGGTGGCACGCGGCGAGCCCACAGAAATGGAGATGGACGATATGACCGACATGGATCACGGCGGCGGAGGCCATCTAATGCCTGGGATGCTCTCCAGAAAGCAAATGGCGGCACTCAGACGGGCGAGAGGAAATGAGTTTGATACGCTCTTTCTGTCGGGCATGATACAGCACCATGAAGGAGCTCTTGTTATGGTAAAGAAAATGTTTGATTCGGCCGGATCGGGCCAGGACGCTGAGCTGTTTAATTTTGCGACAGATGTCGATAGCGGCCAGCGGGCCGAGATAAAGATAATGCAGACAATGTTGGGTAAAGACAATTAGAGGAGAAAAGATGAACCGAGGATACACTTTCCGTTTGTTAGCGATTTCCCTATTTATTTGTTCGTGCTTTATGGCTACCGCGTTAGCCCAAGAGGCGATCGAAAAGGCCCCTCCGCTTCCGGCTGGCATGACGGGTGCGGATGTAAAAGATCCGCGGTTCAAACTGACGCCCGGATTGTGGGACGCAGGCGAAGCGGCTGTCGGCATGAAGCATCTAATGCTGCTCAAAAAACCTGATGCGTTTCAGCTCGGCGTTGATGCAAATGGTCCTAAGGTCGGAACGGCCCTTAAGGCGTTGGGCGTGCCTGAAGGCGCTCAAATTCCCCCAACGATGAAAATGGCGCTCGCAGGTTTGGCGTTTGCCAATTCTGACTTGGCGTTTCAGGGCAATCATCTCTTTCTCGGTAATTTTTACGGGATGAACATCTTTGACATTGCGGACCCAGCAAACCCCAAGCTGTTGACATCGATGATTTGTCCCGGCGGACAAGGCGATGTGTCCGTTTATAAAAATCTGATGTTCATGTCCGTGGAAATGCAAAATGGCCGGCTCGATTGTAGTACCGATGGTTTTCCGCCAAATCCCCCACCCGCTGCAGGACAAAATCCTGGTCCGCCGATGGCTCAGAAAGACCGCTTTCGCGGCGTCCGCATCTTTGATATTTCGGACATCAAAAATCCCAAACAGGTAGGAGCGGTGCAGACGTGTCGCGGCTCGCACACGCATACTCTCGTGACCGATCCTAATGATAAGGACAACGTCTATATCTATGTTTCCGGCACCTCGTTTGTTAGGCCAGACGCGGAACTCGCGGGTTGCTCCGGCGGCACGCCGGACAAGAATCCGGATACGGCGCAATTTCGGATCGAAGTAATCAAAGTGCCGGTTGCCGCCCCGCAAAACGCAAAGATCGTATCGAGTCCACGTATCTTTATGGATTCAAGAACAGGAGTTATTAACGGCCTCAATAACGGCGGTTCGCACGATGACGACGGTACCGGCAAACCGGCTGACACAGACCAGTGTCACGATATTACGGTTTATTCTCAGATCGGCCTCGCGGCTGGAGCTTGTTCTGGTAACGGGATAATTTTGGACATCAAAGACCCCGCAAATCCCAAACGCGTTGACGCCGTTAATGACAAAAACTATTCATACTGGCATTCGGCGGCATTCTCCAACGACGGTAAAAAGGTCGTGTTTACCGACGAATGGGGCGGCGGAATGGGAGCGCGCTGCAGACCAACTGACCCAAATGTCTGGGGAGCGAACGCCATTTTTAATCTGCGTGATAACAAGCTGAGCTTTGCGAGTTATTACAAAATGCCGTCAGCTCAGACCGATAGCGAAAATTGCGTCGCTCACAACGGTTCGCTCATTCCTGTTCCCGGCCGTGATATCAAGGTCCAGGCTTGGTATCAGGGCGGCATTTCGATAATGGATTTCACCGATCCTTCGAAACCCATGGAAATCGCGTATTTTGACCGCGGACCGATCGACGCCAAGATGATCGTTCTCGCGGGATCGTGGTCGGCATATTGGTATAACGGCAACATCTACTCGTCAGAGATCGCCCGCGGGCTCGACGTGTTTGAGCTGACGCCGACCATGAACCTGTCGCAAAACGAGATCAATGCTGCCAAATCGGTTCGTGTGGCTGAGCTAAATGTTCAGAACCAGCAAAAGATCGAATGGACAAATAAAATACTCGTAGCGAAGGCTTATGTTGACCAGCTCGAACGTGTAAAGGCATTTTCTGCTGCCGAGATATCCCAGCTTCGAGCTGCGTTGGGCAAACCTGTCAAAGCAAAGCTAGCCGGCCTTGCAGCAATGGTCGATAAACAGTCCCGCACGATGAGAAATGACCCGCATATGGCTAAAATGCAGGCTTTGGCCGCAATACTGAAACAGCCCGGGATCTGATCTATGTTTATTCTAAATTGAAAAAGGCGGCCGCAAATGGCCGCCTTTTTTTTGTTGTAAATAACGTGGGAATTACTTCTTCTTACCCAACGATTTGACTGAATTAACAGATGTTATTCGTCCGCTATCGGAAAGATCGGCTTCGAGTCCGGGAACCTTACATTTAGCCGTTCCGTCTATCGTTCCTTTTACTACGCACTGCTGTTTGTCTTTACAGGCAGCTAAGATCGCCTTGCCGGCGTCTGAGTCATTTGCAAAACAGTAAGCGGCGTAATCGCCAGATTCTTCTCCGACGTAAAGTATGACCGACTCAGTTTTCCCGACCTGCAGTTCCCCATCCACCTCGCCTTCATCGCCTTTTGCCTGAGCTTTCGGAGCGGCATTGGCGTTGGTGTTATTTGCGGCGGTCGGTGCGGGTGTTGCACTCGGGGCTGGCGTCGCGGCGTTGGATTTGCCCGCATTTGCATTTGTGTTTGCGTTACTAACATTTGTATTCGCGGCTCCGCCACAAGCCGCAATGAACGAGCCGAGCGAAACAACGGATATTAAGATCATCAATTTTTTCATAGTGGTTTTAAGGTCTATCTAAGATTTAATTTCGAAATTCTACAGGTATAACTATCTGAGCGAAGCGTTAAGCTTTGCGAGTGCTTCTGAGCCCGGCGTCAGTATTGATTGCGGCATCGCATTGAGCGGCGTGTTGCTTGTGTTTATTAGCTCGTGCAGATCCTGCGAAGATTCGTCAATGTAAAGCAATCCGGTTAGTATCTCGCCTTTGTCTTTTGCATTCTGAACGGCGTTCATCGCGGAGCGGCGGTTTGTCGGGTCCCAATCTTTCTGCAGTTTGTGCAAGCGTATCTCGCTGCCGTCGTGCATCGTAATATCCGAAACATCACCTGCTTCATAACTTGCCTTGATCTCGCGCATCATCGGCACAAAATCCATCGTTCCCGTTACCTCAACATGTTCGCGGACGTAATCGTACGATTTCGTCGAACCGGCGTTATTGTTAAACGTCACGCATGGTGAAATGACATTGAGAAACGCAAACCCTTTGTGCGACATCGCTGCTTTGAGTAGCGGCGTGAGTTGTTCTTTGTCGCCAGAAAAACTTTGCCCGACGAACGTCGCTCCCAATTCTATCGCCAGCGAAGCGAGATCGATGGCTTCGAATAGATTGACGCTTCCCGCTTTCGATTTGGAACCTGCGTCCGCGGTCGCGGAATCCTGACCTTTCGTGAGGCCGTAACAGCCATTGTTCATCACGAGATAAACCATATTCAGATTTCTCCGAACAACATGAACAAACTGCCCCATTCCGATCGAAGCCGTGTCGCCGTCGCCCGATACGCCAAAATATGTCAGGTCGCGATTCGCGAGATTTGCTCCCGTTGCTACCGAAGGCATTCGTCCGTGAACTGAATTAAACCCGTGCGAATTCGACAAGAAATACGCCGGAGATTTAGACGAACAGCCGATTCCCGAGAGCTTCGCGACCTTGTGCGGCTCGATATTCAACTGCCAACATGCCTCCACGATCGCCGCGTTGATCGAATCATGCCCGCACCCCGCACACAAAGTGCTCAGCGAGCCCTCATAATAATCAACCGTGTAACCAAGGTCGTTCTTCGGCAAAGCCGGATGTCGAAATGTAGATCGTACGTATGTCATTTTGTGATTGATCCTGTGATCTGCCTGTAAATGTTGTCCGCCGTGATCGGCATGCCGTCGTAGTTTAGGACGGAGATGAGCTTGGATGCGTCAACGCCGAGCTCGATCATTATTAGGCTGCGGAATTGGGCGTCACGGTTTTGTTCGATTACGAAGATGCGTTCGTGAGAATCGACAAACTCGCGGAAAGATGCTCCGAACGGGAACGCCCGTGGCCGCATTGCGTCGAGGTGAATGCCATCGGCAGCGAGATGTTCGAGTGCTTCGAGAGCTGAATCTGTCGAGGTTCCGAAGAAGATGACACCATCGCGAGAAGAAAGAACCACCCCGTCAGCCGAAGCGGCTGCCACCCCTCCTTCGTAAGGAGGGGAGCTTTTGTAAAACAACGGTTCCGGTACGAGTGTCGCGGCGGTTTCCCATTTCTTGGTCAATCTATCGACGTTCCTCTGATAGGCGGCGCCGTCTTCGGTGTAGACGCCGTATTCGTCGCGGGAAGAGCCGCGCGTTACGAATGCTCCTCGCGTCGGGTTCGTACCTGCGATGGTGCGATAAGGGATTCCGTCGTCGTCGATGTCCAAATATCGGCCCCATTTGCTATTGAACTGCTCCAAAAAGTCACCGGCATGCTCCGCTTCCTGATCGGGCTGAGCCTCGACGTTATGTCCGTTGCCATTGGTCGCAGCGACGACGGCGTATATCTTATCGAGCTGCTCCGAGGTCAGCACTTTCCCGCGATCATAGACACGGGAATCGTCCCAAACGAGCGGATCAGTGACGTGGTCGTTCATGCCGAGGTCTAGGTCGGTCATGACGATAACTGGGGTTTGCAGCCGCTCAGTTAGGTCGAACGCATCGGCGGTCATCTCGAAACATTCTTTCGGATTAGCCGGAAACAGCAGCGGATGCTTCGTATCTCCGTGCGACGCGTACGCCGCGAGCAAGATATCCGATTGCTGCGTCCTGGTTGGCATTCCGGTCGAAGGCCCTGTTCGCTGAACATCGATAAGAACCGTCGGAACTTCGGCGAAGTAGCCCAGACCGAGGAATTCGTTCATCAAACTCACGCCCGGGCCGCTTGTTGCCGTGAACGCTCTCGCACCGTTCCAGCACGCGCCCATGACCATGCCGATCGCTGCGAGTTCGTCTTCGGCCTGTACGATGGCGTAGTTGTTCTTGCCCGTATCTGCATCGACGCGATACTTAGCGGCGTACTTCGCAAACGCATCGACGACGCTCGTCGAAGGCGTGATCGGGTACCAAGCCGCGACGGTCGCTCCCGCATAGATGGCGCCGAGACCGCAAGCCGAATTGCCTCCGTACAATATCTTATCTCCGAGCAGATCTCTCCTTTCTACTCTCAAAGGTAACGGATAATCGAAGTTCTCTTTGACGTAATCGACGCCGAGGTTGAGAGCTTGGATGTTCGGTTCGATGAGTTTCTCTTTCCCCTTGAACTGCTCGGCGATCTGTCCCTCCAACACGGCAAACTCAATGTCCAATAACGCCGACAAAGCCCCGATGTAAACGATATTCTTGAACAACTGCCGCTGCCTAGCGTCGCTGAACTGAGCATTGCAAAGCTCCGTCATCGGGATGCCGAGATGCGTGATGTCCTTGCGGTCATAGGTCGGCGGCAGTGGCTTTGTGCTGTCATAAACAAAGAATCCGCCAGCGACAACGTCCGCATAATCACGCTTCATCGACTGCGGATTCACCGCGATCATCATATCGACCCCGGAACGTCTGCCCAAATAACCTTTCTCCGAGACACGCACCTCGTACCAAGTCGGCAATCCCTGAATATTCGAAGGGAAAATGTTCTTAGGAGTCACCGGCACCCCCATCCGAAACACAGCCTTGGTAAACAAAGCGTTAGCCGAAGCCGACCCAGTCCCGTTGACGTTAGCAAACCTGATTACGAAATCGTTTGTTTTCACAGTTTAATTATGCCTCAACTCGCCTTTGCCTCATAGCTAAGAAACACTTCGGTTAAGTGTCTATTTATTTGTCTTCCGCCCAAAGAAAACGGCTGGCGCGCTTCAGCAAGTTGGCGTAATGCTGATGGATCTCGTCGTCCGCGATCCCCAAAGTATGGTCGCAAAACCCATCAAGCGTCATATTCATCGCGGCGATCAGTTTGGGCATAACCTATCTCTTTACCAAATTTATTGATTTTTTAACCAATCCATCTAGCCAGCCTTTTCTTTTTTCAACAAGCCCGAGATGCTTTTTTCGCGGGTTCCAAAGCGTGTTAGTTTTTGCCGAGGCATTCTTTTCCGCGAGGTCGGCGTAGAATCTTGCGGAATCCTCATCGCCCTTGTGCGCCGAAATTACAGCCAAAACGGAAGCAATTGTGTACGCATTCGCCGGGAAAAGAAGTCCGCTTCCTTTCATGTCGGCTAATAAGAGTTCTTCAACTTCGTCGTAGCATTCCGTTCTTTCAGTCTCGACGACTAACTCTGCATAACTGAGATGTACTCCTGAGATTACGTTTGGAAACTCTAGCTCGAAATCGACGCCCTTCTTGAAGTAACTTAGCGCTTTCTCATAATCTCCTCTTGATCGATAAATTGTTCCAAGAGAATTAAATGTTTGGCTCCTTTGTATGCGATCATCCGGATAATCCGTCAGAAGTTTATTGAGCAGAGATTCCGCGACGGTCAGGAGCTTAGGATTGCGAGTGTAGATCAGCTCCAGTGCCTGAATTTTCAAGTATTGAGCTCGCCCGTCCTTTCTTGCTCGACCAAGTCGCACGAAGAACTCATCCTCGTCCGCCTTCGTCCACGACTTTCGTCGATACCATTCGTCTGCCATTCACTTCTATCCTGCCGTTCGCAGTATCTTTTCCATCTTTTTGCCCTTGGCGAGCTCGTCGATGAGTTTGTCCATGTAGCGGATCTTTTGCATTAGCGGGTCTTCGATGTTTTCGACGCGGATGCCGCAGACGGTGCCTTTGATGAGCGAGGCGTTTGGGTTGAGGTGCGGAGCCTCTTCAAAGAATGTCCGCAAGCTCACCTTTGTCTCTATCACCCGCTCCAAACCATCCTGCGTGTGCCCCGTCAGCCACCGCAAAACCTCGTCCAGCTCCGCCACAGTCCGCCCCTTAGACTCGACCTTTTTCACATAATGCGGATAAATACTCGCAAAAGTGTACGCAAATACTCGGTCGTGATTCATAGCGTTCTTACGTCCCCAACGGGGACAAATTTAATAGCGTTGGGTGGAACCCGACGAAATGGTCAAATCAATAAGTGATGTCCCTGTAAGGGACAAATTAATCCCAAACATATCTATCGTCAAAATCGATTTTGTATCTGCGATAGAATCCACGCATCTCGTCCTCAAACATTTCTTCCTTGTGATGCTCTTTTTGATGCTTAATGTATTTCTCGACAGCAGGTATCTCTCTAAAGCCAACCGAGAAGGCAGAGTATCCGTCCTGCCAACCAAACTTTGTAAGTATTCCACCTTTTGTCTTGATCCACTTAGACGAATCGCGCTTCGCGCTTCCAATGAGAGTGGGAACGAGATGATTCTTGCTCATCGATACTAAAAAATGCCCATGATCAGCGTCGCCTCCGGCGGAAAGCAATTTGCTATCGAAATTTCGCACGATCCCGCCAATGTAGGCGTAAAGCTCATCTTCGATCTCAGGTGCGATAAACCGAAACCTGTTCTTAGTCGAGAAGACAATGTGGAAATAGCTGCTGAAGAGAGTCTGAGCCATTGTATGTTAGTCCCCTACAGGGACGGGATCATTTTTACACCTGTCATCGTCGGGTTGCCCCCGACGCTATTAACTATGTCCCCTTTGGGGACGGTTTTTGGAGATCGGGTCAAACTCTTTCACCGTCGAACGGTAATTTTGTGCAATAAACTCAACCTTTTCGCCCTTCGACTCGAACTTTTCGGTCTTCGATTCAAACCTTTCGGGCTTCGAACGGAACTTTTCAAACTTCAACTCAAGCTTTTTGGCCCTCGTGAGGCACTTTTACGCTTCGTCTCGAACTTTTTGGTGTTCGTGTGAGACTTTTAGTGCTTCGGCTGCAATTTTGCAGACATTGTAAGCACCATATCCCGAAAGGTAAGCATCTTTTCGGCTTCCTCGTCCTTGATCACGACGTCGAACTCCTCTTCGAGCGATTGAACCACGGTTACGGCGGCCAACGAATCGTAATCCCAAAAGAAACTCAGATTTTTGGAGAAATCGTCCGTAGATCGCATTCGTGACAGATCGGCTTCAAGTTCCCTTTCCAAAACGTTTCGCACGCGGGCCACGACATCGGGAGATACGCGTTCGTAATGAAACTCTGTTCGACATATGTCCTCTGAGGTTAAAGGTTCGCGACCCGCGAACGCGGCTTCGACCTTTTTTCCCTTCGACCGCTTCCCCCAAAATGCGTATATCGCGACTAATACGCCAAAGAACACGACTAAAAATAACCCCGCCCAAACGTACGTCACGGCCTTACGCTACTCCATTCCCATTCCTTTCTATCTGCACCAAATTCCCTACGACGGTCGGAGCGTACTTGACCTCGCCGGCTTTGGTGACGTTGTACCAGAAGGCTTGCATGTCCCAGGCGGCGGTGGGGCAGCGTTCGGCACAGAGGCCGCAGTGGAGGCAAACGTCTTCGTCTTTTGCCATGATGCGGCCGGTTTTTAGGCCGTCAGCGACGTAGATGTCCTGACTTGTGTTGAGAGCCGGGACTTTTAGGCGTTCGCGTAAGTCTTGTTCGTCGCCGTCTGTGGTGAACGTGATGCACGCCGTCGGACATATATCAACGCAGGCGTCGCATTCGATGCATTTTGGGGCGTTAAAGACGGTCTGTACGTCGCAGTTGAGGCAGCGTTTGGCTTCTTCGTAACCGGCTA
>CAZIZR010000002.1:159884-201267 GCA_964543865.1 uncultured Chloracidobacterium sp. | reverse complement strand
TTACTCGCAGGTATCGGCGGTAGAGGAACTTGTGATCGAGCCAAGCGGTGCATATTCAACATTTAGGATCGAAAAATAACAATGGAACACCTTAGGAATCTGATCCGTGAGGTGCCCGACTTTCCAAAACCGGGCATCAATTTTTACGATATTACGACCCTTCTTCTCGATGCCGACGGGCTCAAGAACACTGTCGACGCGCTTGTTAGCGAAGTGCCGCCCGGCCCGATCGACACCGTCATCGGCGTCGAATCGCGAGGGTTTATCTTTGCGACGCCGATCGCCTACCAGATCGGTGCGGGATTCATTCCGGTGCGCAAGCCTAAGAAACTTCCTGCCGAAAAGGTCTCGATATCATACGACCTCGAATACGGCCAGGACACGCTCGAGATGCACAAGGACGCCGTCGGCCACGGCCATCGCGTCCTGATCGTTGACGATCTGCTCGCCACAGGCGGCACGGCCCGTGCGGTCATCGACCTTGTCGAGAGCGTCGGCGGCACTGTCGCGGGGCTTTTGTTCGTCGTCGAGCTCGATTTTCTGAATGGACGGAGCAAGTTTGACGGCTATGATGTCAGGTCGCTGATCCATTACGACAGCTAAACCTTGACAATCTGCACTCGGCAATACAAAATCCAAAGTTCGTTGTGGTCCCGTAGCTCAGCTGTATAGAGCGTCCGCCTCCTAAGTGGAAGGTCGGTGGTTAGAATCCACCCGGGATCACCATTTTAGTCGGCAATTTGCCGCAGTTTGTGGAAGTGAGAGGCGAATAGACCTTTCTATTAAGTGAACGGAAGCAAAGCGTGTAAGAGCACAGTGGCGTACATTTATCCACCGTGACGACGGCCAAAGGTCTGTTCATGATCTCCAATCGACTCAAAGGACCGCATCGTTAGCGAGACGATGCGGTTTTTCTTTTGCCCGCGAAACACACGAAATGCACGAAATAAGAAAAGCTCCTGCTTTCGTGACTTTCGTGTGTTTCGTGGGCAATATTATCTTATGCAAAAAGTGCTGACAGCCGAGCAAATGCGCACCGTCGATCGCCTGACGACCGAGCGGTACGGCATTCCGTCGCTCCTGCTAATGGAAAATGCAGCCCACGCCGTTGCACGCGTCATCACGGAAAAACTCGGGGGTTCGGTCAAAGATCGGTTTATCAACATACTGGCGGGAACGGGTAATAATGGCGGAGACGGCGCCGCGTTAGCTCGAATTTTGTGGACACAGGGAGCAAATTGTTTTGTTTATCTGTTTTCGAAAGTCGGATCGCTGTCTGGAGATGCACGGGTCAACTTTGACGCGTTAAAAAAATTTGATGATTCAGAAAGCACAAATGGTCCAAATGTTAATTGTCTTATTCTGTTTGAGGACTATGACCCCGAGTGGTTAAACATTCCTGCCCACCATGACGTTGTGGTTGACGCATTGTTCGGAACTGGGCTGTCGCGGCCATTGAGTGGGCCACTGGGTGACCTAGTCCATCGAATAGGTGACCAATCGATCAGATGTGGACAGTTATTCATTTCTATCGACATTCCATCAGGGTTATTTTCCGATCATGCAGAGGTAGCAGGGCCCACTTTTCCAGCAGATTTCACTGTGACCTTTACGGCACCGAAATATGCAAATGTGTTTTCACCTGCGTCCGAGGTTAATGGAGACGTTATAGTAGCCGACATTGGTTCACCACCAGATCTAATCGAGATTCAGCCGTCATTACTATTCGTGGCGGACAGAGACGATGCTGCTCGTTTTCTTAGAAACACGCGATTTAATGACTATTCGTACAAAAACAAACGCGGACATGCGCTCCTGATAGCGGGGTCGGAGAATTATTCGGGTGCGGCGGTTTTGGCGGGGAATGCGGCGATGCGTTCCGGTGTCGGGCTGGTGACAGTTGTGACGCCAAGTTCGTCAAAAGACTCGGTCGCGTCGCGTGTGTTGCCAGAGGTGATGGTCCGCGGTGTAGCCGAAACGGTAACCGGAGCGATCTCGGAAGCGGCGTTTGATGAGATAGGCGAGCTGCTTGAAAAGACGGATTCGATTGCGATCGGCTGCGGGTTGTCGCAAGATGCGAGCACGAAAGCGTTTGTAGAAAAGGTGATCGCAAACCGTCGTCAGCCGGTTATTATTGATGCGGATGCGTTGAATTTGATATCTCCATTTTCGGGCGGAAACGCGACTGTTAAGGAGCGTGCTCATCCGGCAAAAGACGGCACGCTCGTTAACACTCGCGTTTCTGCCCTTATCTTCACACCGCATGAAGGGGAATTTATGCGGCTGCTTGAGACTGATGACAAAGATGCGATAAAAGATCGCGTTGCGGCCGTTCGTGATTTTGCTGTTAATAACAATGTCATCCTTGTTCTCAAAGGCGAGCGTGTTTTGATCGGTTCGCCCGATGGCCGCGTGGTTGTAAATCCGACAGGGAACTCTGGGCTTGGGAAAGCGGGGAATGGCGATACGCTTGCGGGCATTCTTGCCGGATTTGTTGCTCAGGCGGTGCGGTTTGAGATCGATATTTTTGAGACGGTCGTCGCGGCGGTTTATCTCGCCGGAATGGCGGGCGATATTGCTGAAAAGAAATGCGGCAAACGTGTGATGACGGCGTCGGATGTTCGCGAGTGCTTGACAGAAGCGTTTGCGGAGTTGGAAAAGAATTAGAACAGGATGGACAGGATCAGCAGGATAATTATGAGAAAAAGCATCCTGCCTATCCTGAATATCCTGTTGATTTATTGATGGACCAAAAAGAAATAGTTTCTAAATTGCCCGACTCCACATTTGAGCTTGGGGAAACGCTCGGAACTTCGCTCACGGGTGGTGAGGTTGTTTTGCTATACGGTGGGCTTGGGGTGGGTAAGACTTTGCTGACCAAGGGCATTTTGAACGCGCTTGAGTATGACATTGATGAAGTGACGAGCCCGAGTTTTACGCTTGTAAATTTGTACAAGACGGCGAAGTTTGACGTATATCACATCGATCTGTGGCGGCTAGACGCGGCGATGGACGTCGCGGCGGCTGTCGGGTTAGAGGAGATACTCGAAAATGAAAATACAGTGACGATCATCGAATGGGCAGATAGACTTGGTGAAACATCGATCTCAAATAACACGATCAAGGTCACCATCGACGGTGACGGCGATGAGCCGCGTTGGATCGTAATCGAACATAAAAATGCGTAACATTTTCGTCAAAAAGATTTAACATCAAAATTCTTTCTAATGGCGGCGGCTTCTTTTATAATCTAAGCCCGCCGCATATGACTCTAACGGATACGAAAAGGCCAAGGTCAAATAAAAAGGTCGAGACAGTCGTGCAAGACGCCGCTGAGGTGGACCGCAGGACGCTCTTTAACCGTGAGCTGAGCTGGCTCGAATTTAACAGCCGCGTGCTCGACGAGGCGACTGACGAGAGCCTGCCCGTGCTCGAACGGCTCAAGTTTCTCTCGATCTTTTCGACCAATCTCGACGAGTTTTTTATGATCCGCGTTTCGGGCCTTAAGGAGCAGATCGCTGAGGGCATCGGCGAGACCTCACCGGATGGTTTGACCGCGTCCGAACAACTCGCCGAGGTGTACAAACGTCTGCGGCCGATGCTCAAGCGGCAGGTTTCTTTTCTCTCGGACAATGTCTTGCCCGCACTGAAAAAGGCAGGGATCACGATCGAATCGTATGCCCGCTTGAACGAAAAAGAAAAACGGCTACTCGATAAATATTTTCGTAATAACCTGTTCCCGATCCTGACGCCGCAATCGGTCGATTCGTCGCACCCGTTTCCATACATCTCAAATCTGAGCATAAACTTAGGCCTCTACATTGAACCGGACAGAACGTTCACACAAACGAATCTGAAACATCTTTTCCGGCAAAAGCGATTTATTCGCATCAAATTGCCCGCGACCGTCCCGCGTCTGATACCGATCAACGAAAAAAAAGGTCGCTATGCGCTGCTCGAAGAAGTCGTTGCGGCAAACGTAGCTGAGCTTTTCCCGCATATGAAAACGAGCGAGGCGTTTCTTTTCCGAGTTACGCGCGATGCGGATATCGAGCTTCGCGAGGACGAGGCCGGCGATCTGATGCGAACGCTCGAACGCGAATTACAGCGTCGCCGTGATAGGTTTGCGGTGCGGTTAGAGATCGCAGCGGCAATGCCTGAAAAGATGGTCAAGCTGCTCACCGTCGGTACTGGGCTCGCGGCGGACGAGATCGAGCGGGTCGAGGGGTTTGTCGATATTCCGGACCTGATGCAGCTTTATGGCCTGGATCGTCCCGATCTAAAAGAAAGGCCGATCACGGCGGTCGTGCCGTCGCCGCTGCAAAAGAAAGAGAATATTTTCGAGGTTATTAAAAAGCAGGACATACTGCTGCATCATCCGTACACGACTTTTAATACCGTCTCCGAGTTTATCGCCGAAGCGGCCGAGGATCCGAGTGTCCAGGCGATCAAGATCTGTCTGTATCGCACGGGAAAAGACTCGCCGATCGTTAATTCGTTAATGCGGGCGAGCCGTTTGGGCAAACAGGTGACGGCGCTCGTCGAGCTAAAAGCACGCTTTGACGAAGAGAATAATATCGAATGGGCGCGGCGGCTGGAGAACGAAGGAGTTCACGTTGTCTATGGCATCAGCTCGTTAAAGACGCACTCAAAGGTCCTGCTTGTCGTCCGGCGCGAAAAGGACAAGCTCGTCCGCTATGTGCATCTCGCGACCGGAAATTACAATCCCGTCACGGCAAAGATCTACACGGACCTCGGCCTGCTGACCGCCGACGAAGAAATCGGCGAAGACGCATCGAGCCTGTTTAATTTCCTCACCGGCTATTCGCAACAGGATAAATACAAACGTCTGATCGTCGCTCCGCTGCACCTACGCGAACGCTTGATCGCGCTAATTCGCCGCGAAAAGAAAAATAAGCTCGCCGGTAAAGAGGCACGAATAATTATCAAAGCAAACAGCATCACCGACGTCGAACTGATCAAAGAGCTTTATGCCGCGTCGGAAAGCGGTGTCGAGATCGATATGATCGTTCGCGGGATATGCGCGTTGCGGCCCGGCGTCAAGGGCATGTCGGAGAATATACGGGTGCGCTCGATCGTCGGACGCTTTCTCGAACACAGCCGTATCTTGTATTTTGCGAACGGCGGCGGCGAAGCCGAGGAAGTTTATATCGGCAGCGCCGATCTCATGCACCGCAGTTTTGACAGTCGCGTCGAGGTCGTCGCGCCGATCCTCAATGCTGAGATCAAAAAATATCTAAAAGAACAGATGCTCGATGTCTATCTAAAAGATGAGACGAACGCCCGCATCCTCAACGCGGACGGCAGTTATAAAAAGCTTGCGGATAGAAAAGGTGGCGGGTTTGATTCGCAAATGTCGTTTGTGGGAAAGGCGGATCTGGGTTAGACAGCTTTTGATTTATCGAACCGCGACTCAAACACACCATTTTCATCTTTGCCGTATTTGAGCGTCAACCGTGGATAGCCGCGTGATTCGGTAATTAGCTTATCCGCACCGAGCTGTTTTTCGACCGCCAGAATATCTTCGATTGTTCCTTCGATCTCCATATAATACCCGAACGGCAGCTCGTCCAGCACGACCTCGACATTACCAAAATGCCAGGCCTTTCGGTGCTTTTCGTAAATTACCGAGAGCTTGTAACCGAGTTTTTCGATGATGCTCTCGGTTGCGTTAACGTCGGAAACATCAGTCTCAAATTCGATCTGCTGCTTGAACTCACTCTCGGTCGGGACTTTTTCCTTGTAAGTGAGGATCGTGCGGGTTTCTGTCTTGCGAAGCCTCAGCACAGCCGCTTTGCCGTCGAGCAGACCGCCGCGATGCAGGTAGTTTTCTTCAAAAGTCTCGTACGAAAACACCGCCCCGAGCTTGCCAAGCCTTGCCGTCAGTTCGACAAGCTTTTTTTTATCTATCAGATACTTTTTTTCGATCTCGATCGCCATTTATTAACCCGTGCCGCTTGCGGAACAAACATCAATTCTAAAGGTTAAGTCGTGGCTCGGCAAATTGCGTTGTTCTGAGCAATGTCGCTTGACTAAACCAGTCTATTATTGAATACTTGAAAAAAAGGTCAGGATTTGTTTCCGGCCAAATTATTAGGAGTAAATACGAACTTATGCCATATCCGGAACCAATGATCTATGGAATGCGTGCAGAGCTTGCAAACCTCGGGATCGAAGAAACTAAAACGACCGAAGCTGTCGACTCAGCGGTCAAAAACACTGATGGAACGCTGATGGTCGTTGTAAATTCAGTATGCGGCTGTGCTGCGGGCGGCGTTCGTCCGGGCATTGCGATGGCGCTGGCAAATTCGCCAAACGTGCCGGATCGTTCGATCACGGTTTTTGCCGGAGCAGATATCGATGCGACCGAAACGGCCCGCGAATACTTTACGGGGTACGCTCCGTCGTCGCCGTCGATCGGATTTTTGAAGAACGGTGAGCTCGTTCAGTTGTTCGAACGCCGCGATCTCGAAGGCCGTCCGCCGCAAGTGATCGCCCAGGCCCTGATCGATGCTTTCAGTACGCATTGCACAAAGACCGAAGCCGCGAATAACTAACGCGATAATAGGCAGCTTTATCTAAAACCGCTCTAACCGGGGCGGTTTTTTATTTGTTGCGTGCGATGGCGACGAACCGATAGAATAGTAATAGCAGATGTCCATCAACCAACGACAACACATCCGTTTTTCGCTAGATATCCCTGCGATCATCTACTCGAAATTCGGCGAAAAACAACTAACGCGGCTGCAGCAGATCAGCATCGGAGGTTGTTTTACCGATTGGGATGAAAACATTCTGATCGGCGATGAATTTCGTATGGAGATCGAGCTGCCAAACAAAAATTACTTGCCGCTGCACTGCAAAGCTCTCTACCGGTTCGAACACACAGGCATCGGCGTTAAATTTGTCGAGATCACCAAGTTCGAACAGTCGCTGATCTCAAAGATCATCGCTCACAAACTCGAAAACGAAGGCGTGCCGCTGCAAATAGATCCGTTCACCTTGCCGCCAACCTTCGTCGGCGACGACCCTTCGCCCCGCATCACCGACATCCGCCAAAAACGCGACGCCGTACTACAGCACATCATGTCCGGCAGCGACGGCTATTGAACCGGTTTTGGCGGCTGCGGCGGGCGAATGCCTGTGTATTGGGCCGAAGCGATCTTCCAGCCGCCCTTTTCCTTTGCACACACCACCATTACGCGGATGCCTCTCGGCGGCAGCGTTTTGCCGTCGGCGGTGATCGTGTAATCGAGCCGCACGATCACGACAGCGCTTTTATCACGCATCCGTATCGACCATTCCGAAGCTGTGGCTTTAGTCGAAACCTTTGTAGCATCAGGCTTTAGCTCCGGCTTATAAAACCCGAGCACCTTGTCCCTGCGATCAAACTCACCGACCGGCGAGATCTCGATATAATCAGCCGTAAAGATCCGATCAAGCTCCGCCGCATCGTAATCGACCTGAGCCGCGACCATCTTGTTAACAAGCCTCGTCAACTCAGCCTCGTCCTTTGTTTGTGCAAAGCTTTGCAGCGTGGCAAGCAATACTATTGCTGCAATCGCCAGTAATTTTATTCGCATACTATTTCTCCGAAATTAGAGATACGAAGGTAAACGAAGATTCGTTCAGAACAACTCATCCATTGCCTGCTCAAGATTCTTAACACCGACGACACGGATGCCTAACAATTTTTCCAAACCCTTCTTATTCGATTCGGGGAGGATGAGTTTTTTGAAGCCGAGGGTTTGGGCTTCGCGTGCGCGGGCTTGGGCTTGGAGGACGCCGCGGATCTCGCCGGTTAGGCCGACTTCGCCAAAGACGGCGGTTTCGGGCGGGACTTGTAGATTGCGAAAGCTCGATGCGATGGCCGCGAGGACGCCGAGGTCGGCGGCGGGTTCGTCGATCTCCATGCCGCCGGCGACATTGACGAAAACGTCGTCCCCCGCGAGTTGAAAGCCGAGCTGCTTTTCGAGAACTGCTATTAACAGCGAAGCACGGTTGTGATCAAAACCCTGCGTCATTCGCCGTCCGCTGCCAAATTTTGTTCCCGAAACAAGCGCCTGCACCTCGACGAGCATCGGACGTGTGCCTTCCATACAGACGGTGACGACCGAACCGGTCGCATTCTCAGGCCGCTCTTGTAAAAACAGCTCCGACGGATTAGCAACCGGAACCAACCCCGCATTTGTCATCTCAAACACACCGATCTCGTTTGCCGCTCCAAAGCGGTTCTTTGTCGCGCGGATTATTCGGTGGTTGTGGTGACGGTCGCCTTCGAAATAGAGCACGGTATCGACGATATGTTCGAGCGTTTTCGGCCCGGCGATCGAGCCTTCTTTGGTGACGTGGCCGGTGAGGAAAACGGGCGTGCCGGTCTGTTTGGCAAACATCATGAACTGCGCCGCGACTTCGCGTACCTGCGAGACGCTGCCGGGAGCGGACTCGATCTTTTCGCTAAAAACCGTCTGGATCGAATCGACAATGACGAGATCGGGCCGCATCTTTTCGGTCTCGGCGAGGATGGATTGCAGATTTGTTTCGGGCAGCAAGAATAGATTGTCAGCAGCGATGCCGAGCCGTTCGCCGCGCATTTTTATTTGCCGTTCGGACTCCTCGCCCGAAACGTAGAGCACCTTAATGCCGTGTTTGCCTAATTTATCGGCCATTTGGATAACAATGGTCGATTTGCCGATGCCCGGTGAGCCGCCGATCAGCACGAGCGAGCCTGCGACGATGCCGCCGCCGAGCACGCGGTCCATCTCGTCGATACCGGTCGAGGTGCGTGCGTCGTCCTGTGATTCGATAGTGCCGTAGGCGATGGGCGAGGTTGAGAATGCGGACGAAAAGCTGCCTGCACCCTTTGTTTGCGCGGCGGCACGAAAACGCTCTTCGACAAGCGTATTCCACTCGTCGCAGTCGGGGCATTGGCCGAGCCATTTTCGTTGCTGGCTGCCGCAGTTTTGACATACAAATATCGTTGCAGGTTGTTTTGCCATTGAGAGAACAAGGATACAACAGTTCGCTTTTGTCTGAAAATCGGACGCGAATCGGCGTTTGATAAGGTAGCGAAAATAGCGGTTTTGACGGCAATTGTGCAAGACGGATTTAACGTTGAGGCCGTCTTTCGTGCTAGAATTTTTAACGATGAAAGTCGATGTACTGATATTGCGGGTCGCGTTCGTTGGATTGCTCATTTTGCTGGGCTATCTGCTCAATCCGTTTGAGCGAACGCAGCGTTTTGGCCTGGTAAATATTGGTGACGAAACGACGCGACGGATATTATCGGCCGGTTTGGGCGGCACGATCAGTCTGATCATTATCGGGTTTGAAATGCGGGTTCGCCGTGCGTCGCTAAAGACTCTGATCGGTGCAGCGGTCGGCTCAATACTCGGTATCGTCGGAGCATTTCTCATCGGAGTCCTCATCTCGATACAAAAAGAAGCGGCGGTGTCCGCCGAGATGCAGACGTTTCTGACCATCTCGCTTGCCTTTTTTATGGGCTATATTGGCCTGATGGTCGGTGCGGCAAAAGGTGATTATCTTGATCTTTCCGCGCTCGGAGGCATTTTTAGCAGCGACAAGCATGTAAAACAGGATTTTAAGATCCTCGACACGTCAGTCATTATCGACGGACGCATTGCCGATGTTGCCGAAACCGGATTCCTTGGCGGAACGCTCATTATCCCGCATTTTATACTTGCCGAGCTGCAACAGGTCGCAGATTCGGCAGATTCGTCAAAACGCCAACGCGGACGCCGCGGGCTAGATATGCTCCAGCGGCTTCGCAACAACAGCAAGCTTGACGTGCAGATCGTCGAGACAGATTTTCCGGCGGTCAAAGAGGTCGATCTGAAGCTGATCGAGCTTGGTGCACAGCTTGATGCGGTGATCGTCACCAACGATTTTAATTTGAATAAGGTATCGCAGCTTCGCGGGGTCGAGGTGCTCAATATCAATGAGCTTGCCAACGCCGTCAAACCGGTCGTCCTACCCGGCGAAGCGATGCGCGTTTTCATTCTAAAAGAAGGCAAGGAATACAATCAGGGCGTCGCGTATCTCGATGACGGCACGATGGTCGTGGTCGATAACGCCCGCAAACTGATCGGCAAAACCGCCGACATCGCCGTCACCAGCGTACTGCAGACGACCGCCGGCAAGATGATCTTTGGCAGATTGTGGGAAGAAAGAGACGAGGCCCCGCCGCAAACGACCGCTGCTCAAGCGACACAGACAACGGACAGCTCGTTCAGCGTACACGATTCGCGGTCGCTCGGTTTTCGCAAAGCGACGCGTGAACTGCGGCAAACTACCATCATCGAAGAGATCGAGTAAGAAAGTGGACAGGGAACAGTGAATAGTGAACAGTGGAATAGGCCCGAACGATCACAAATTTCTCTTCATTGTTCACTGTTAGTTAATCACTGTTCACTATGAATACCGCCATCATCGTCGCTGCCGGAACAGGCTCAAGATTTTCCTCCGATCAGCCAAAACAATTTACCCACATCCTTGGCAGACCATTATTAGTACATACTTTACAGCGATTTGAGGCTTGTCCTGATGTGGATGAGATAGTGTTGGTTTTGTCGGAAGCGGGACGTGAACAATTTCAAAATTCAAATCTGGGATCTGAAATTTCAAAATTAAGATCTGTCGTCGCGGGCGGCTCGACACGTGCTGAATCCGTCAAAAACGGACTCGACGTTATCGACGCGGCGACGGCAAATGTTGTGGCGGTTCACGATGGTGCACGGCCGTTGGTATCGGTTAGGGAAATAACGCAAACGATCCAAAAAGCCGATGAGGCCGGTGCGGCGTGTCTGGTTGCTGAAGTCACTGATACAATAAAAGAAATATCCGAGGGCGTGATCGTCAGCACAGTTGACCGCAATAAATTGCGTCGGGCATTGACGCCACAGGCTTTTCGTCACGATATTTTGGTGAGAGCTTTTGCGAACGCCGATCTTGGCGATAATGTAACGGACGAATGTTATCTCGTCGAAAAACTGGGCATATCGATCTCGATAGTTGAGGGCAGCTCGCGGAATATCAAGATCACGCGGCCTGAAGATCTTAGACTGGCCGAAATATTTTTAACCGATGTTTAGGATAGGTTTTGGCACAGACATACATCGTCTTGTTGAGGGGCGGCCGCTGATACTTGGCGGCGTGCAGATCGAGTCTGATCTCGGTGCAGACGGGCATTCGGATGCGGATGTTTTAATGCATGCGGCGGCGGATGCTGTGTTGGGATCGCTCGCGCTTGGCGATCTGGGTACGCATTTTCCAAATGACGAGGAACGCTGGCGAAATGCGGAAAGCGCGCAGTTCGTAAATTACGCGGTCGGTTTGATAAAAGAAAAGGGCTATTCCGTTGGCAACATCGACGCAGTCATTGATCTCGAATTGCCAAAATTGCGACCCCATATTGATGCAATGCGGGCAAATCTCGCCGTCGCACTTGAGATCGATATCGATCAAGTTAGTGTCAAGGCAAAGACCGGTGAACGGGTTGATGCAGTCGGCGAGCGTCGCGCGGTGCGGGCACAGGCGGTAGTTCTGATAGTAAAAAGTTAATATGCGTCCACAGGAAATAATCGCAAAAAAGCGTGACGGCAAATCTCTATCTGATGCCGAGATCGGCATTTTTATTGATGGCGTTGTCGACGGCGGTTGGGCGGATTATCAGATCACGGCGCTTGTGATGGCTATGTTCACGCGGGGAATGAACCGCCGCGAACAAAATGCGATCACGAGTGCTATGCTGCATTCGGGGACGATAATGGATCTGTCGGACATCGACGCACCAAAGGCAGACAAACATTCGACAGGCGGTGTCGGCGACAAAACATCACTCATCATTGCTCCGATCGCTGCCGCCTGCGGCGTGGCGGTGCCGATGGTGTCGGGGCGCGGGCTCGGGCATACGGGCGGGACGCTCGACAAGCTCGAATCCATCCCCGGTTTTAACGTAAATCTCTCGTTCACAAAGCTTAAGGCCGTAATGAAGGCGTGCGGATTTGGGCTGATCGGTCAGACAAAACAGATCGCACCCGCCGACAAAAAGCTTTACGCCTTACGTGACGCGACCGCGACGGTGCCGTATATCCCGCTGATCGTCGCGTCGATAATGTCCAAAAAACTCGCCGAGGGGCTCGATGCTCTCGTTCTTGATGTTAAGACCGGTTCGGGGGCGTTCATTCAAAAATTTAGCGAATCTAAAAAGCTTGCGGCCGAGCTGTGTGCGACCGGAAAGGCCTTCGGCGTCAACACGCAGGCCCTCATTACGGATATGAGCCAGCCGCTTGGAAAATATGTGGGTAACGCTCATGAGGTGTATGAGTGTCTGCAGATATTACGCGGCGAGGGCGATGTGTCTATGCGGGAAACGCTCGAGCTTTCGGTGGATCTGACGGCTAATATGCTTGTGCAATGCAAGATCGATAAAACAATTGAGAGTGCAAAATTGAGAATTGAGAATGTACTGAGATCAGGTGAGGCACTTGAAAGATTTCGGCTCAATATCGAATTGCAGGGCGGCGATCCTAAGGTTTGCGATCGGCCTGAAAAGCTGCTGACAAAGTCATTAAAAGAGATCGCAATTACAGCCGAATCGGCGGGTTATCTGACAGAAGTGGACACATTTGCTGTTGGGCGTGCGGTTTCTGATATCGGCGGCGGGCGGGTCAGGGCTGAGGACGGAGTCGATCATGCCGTCGGTTATTCGTGTGCGAAAAAGATCGGTGACCGCGTAAAAAAAGGCGATACGCTCGGCATAGTTTATTGCCGACGGCAAAGTCAGGCCGATCTGATTAGCGAAAAATTGCGAAATGCGTATAAAATAGGCAAGGAAATCCCCAAGACAACCAAATTGATAAAGGCGACGGTCTAAACGGTTATGAAACTCAGAGCTATTTTGTCGAGCACAATTATTGTCGCGGCGGCGATGTTTGCCACCTCGTGTGCAAAACAGGCCGAAGCAAAACGCGAGGGCTGTAAGATCAAGGTCGGCATCGTTTTTGATATCGGCGGCAAAAACGACCGATCGTTCAACGCGGCCGCGTGGGAGGGCGTCAAGCGTGCCCAACAGGACCTCGACATCTGTCTCTACGATGTAGAGCCCGGCAATCCGACGTCGATCGAACCGGCGATGCGGGCGTTTGCCGAAAAGAATTTTGATCTCGTGTTCGGCGTCGGTTTTGCCCAGGGGCCGATCATGCAAAAGGTCGCGAACGACTATCCGAACATAAAATTTGCCATCGTTGACGGCGTAATATTTGAGGCCGACGGTAAGACGCCGAAAAAGAACGTGGCCTCGCTCGTTTTTCGCGAACATGAGGGATCGTATCTGGTGGGCGTGATCGCCGCTTCGAAATCAAAGACCGGCGTGCTTGGTTTTCTCGGCGGAATGGACATACCGCTCATTCACCGATTTGAGACCGGCTACGAAGAAGGTGCAAAGTCTGTAAACCCCAATATCAAGGTCATCGACAACTACGTCGGCGTGACCGACGGCGCATGGAACAACCCCGGCAAGGGCAAAGAGCTGTCGCTTGCGCAGATAGAAAAAGGTGCGGATGTGATCTTTACGGCGGCTGGTAACTCGGGGCTCGGAGCTTTTGACGCGGTCGAGCAATATGGCCGCGATGCCAACGGCCAAGCCAACAAATTTGTCATCGGCGTCGATTCTAATCAAAACGGCGTAAAGCCCGGATTTGTGCTGACATCCATGGTGAAGCGAGTCGACAATGCATGTTACAACGTCATTGTTGAGGTGCTCGGTGGTAAATTTGACGGTGGTTTCCATGTCTTTGGCCTAGACAAGGACGGCGTTGCATACGCGATGGACGACAACAACAAACCGCTGATCACCGCGGAAGTGATCGCAAAGGCCGAAGAAGCCAAAAAGAAGATCGTCTCCGGCGAGATCAAAGTTACGGATGCGATGGCTAAATAATCATGCTCGAACTAAGAAATATCACAAAAACATTCGGAAACGTCACGGCGAATAATGACGTTTCGATCAAGGTCGAAAAGGGTACGATCCATGCCATTGTCGGGGAAAATGGTGCGGGGAAATCGACCATTATGCGTATCGCGTACGGCTTTTACAACGCCGACAGCGGTGAGATATTGGTCGACGGCAACAAAGTCGATATTAAGGGGCCGCACGATGCCATCGCATTGGGCATCGGCATGGTGCATCAGCATTTTATGCTGGTGGATACGATGACGGCGGCTGAGAATATCGTGCTTGGAGCTGAGACAGGTTCGGCGGCAAATCTCGATATCGAAAAAGCCAACCGCGACCTGCTCGCCCTGTCAAACGAATTGCGTCTGGGCGTACGTCCCAACGAATACATCGAAAATATGTCGGTCGGCCAGCAGCAGAGGGTCGAATTGCTCAAAGCTCTCTATCGCGATGCCAAATTGTTGATCCTCGATGAGCCGACAGCCGTTTTGTCGCCGCAAGAGGTCGAGGAATTTTTCTCTATCCTCCGTCGAATGAAAGAGCAGGGCAAGACCATCATTATTATCACCCACAAGCTCGATGAGGTGCTCGCCATCTCTGATGAGGTGACGGTAATGCGTGACGGCAAGGCGGTCGGGCATACGATGACTGCTGACACGACCGCGAAAGACCTTGCACGAATGATCGTCGGCCGCGATGTGCTGCTGCGTGTCGAAAAGACTGACGCCGAGCCAAAGGCAACGGTGCTTGAGGTCAAGGACCTTAAGGTAACGGGCAATCATGGCTCTGCGGTGAATGGTGTTTCGTTTGTCGTCCGTGCTGGCGAGATCGTCGGTATCGCCGGTATCGAGGGCAACGGCCAGACGGAGCTTATCGAGGCTTTGGCGGGATTGAACAAAGCCACGGGCGGTACGGTCGAATTCGACGGCAAAAATGTCACCAACCAATCCGCACGGCAACTGAAAGAGCTTGGCATTGCCCACATCCCTGAGGACCGGCACAAACGCGGGTTGCTGCTCGATTCTGACCTCGCCGAAAACTCGATCCTTGGCGTGCATTACCGACCGCCGGTCGCCGCCGGAGCAGGATTTATGAACTCGGCGGTGATCAACAAACGCGTTTCAGAGATCATCGAAAATTTTGACATCCGCCCGCCAAACCCTGAGCTTTCGGCAAAATCCCTCTCCGGCGGCAACCAGCAAAAGCTGATAATCGGCCGCGAGTTTGACCTCGATCCAAAACTGCTGCTTGTTTCCCAACCGACCCGCGGTGTAGATATCGGTGCTATCGAGTTTATCCACCGCAAGCTTATCGGGCTGCGTGACGCAGGTTCTGCCGTTCTGCTCGTATCTGCCGAGCTCGAAGAAGTAACCGCACTCGCTGACCGTCTGCTCGTCATCCGCGAAGGCAAGATCGTCGGCGAAGTTGACCCGAAAACTACCACGACCGAGGATATTGGTCTGATGATGACGGGCGGATAGATGTTAGACGGAAACCTAAGATCAATCGCCCCGCAGTTTGTCGTGCCGGATGTCCGGCGCACGGCGGAGTGGTACCGGGACAATCTCGGATTTGAGATACTCGGTTACTTTTTCGAAGAACCTCCTGTCTATTGCATCGTCCGCCGCGGGAATGTCGAGATTCACTTTGGCAAAGGTGACACAGACGCGACCATCAATAACGAAAGTATCCGTTGCGGAAGCATGGAGGCGTATGTTTTTGTTGCCGATGTCCAAGCCCTGTATGACGAGTTGATCGAACGCGGTGTTGAAATTCCCTATCCTCCGACAAAGCGCGTTTACGAGTGTACTGAGATCGAGGTCACCGATTGCGATGGACACAAGCTGGTCTTTGGCCAGTAACCAGACTCATCGTTTTATCAGTAGCACGTCGCTTGTTTCGACGCCCCGAATTACGGCGAGTTGTTTGCCGTCCGCATTCCAGTTAAAAGCAATAATATTGTCCGATGGAAAATCGGTGAGTTGTTTTGGTGCACCACCGTCGAGCGGTTGCAGCCAGATATTTGGAACACCGTTGGGACTATTGAGAAATGCGATATTTCTCCCGTCAGGCGTCCATTTTACGAGACGTTCGACGACGGCCGGACCAAAATCAAAACGGTTCACCCGCGTTCCGTCCTCGGTGCTGCTGATCCCGATCCCCCATTTAGATGGCTTAAAGCTCGAGTCCAGATAGTGATAGGCGACGAATTTGCCGTCAGGCGAAAGCGACGGCCGTGAGGCGGTTGTTTTCGTCAGCTGTATCGTTTCGCCGCCGCCGGTTGGCAGTTTCCATAATGTCGGAAAATTTCCGCCTGATTGATATACGATCCATTGGCCGTCTGGCGTGCATTGCGGATAGTATTCGCCGTTGCCATTCGTGATACGCGTCAGTCCCGAACCGTCGATACCGATCCGCCACAGGTTATACTTGCCGTCCCGTTCGGCGGAAAAGACGAGATGTTTTTCGTCTATCGTCGCGGCGAGCCCGAGTCTCGCATTCGCACCAACTGTAAGCTGCCGCAGATTCTTGCCGTCAGCGTCCACTGTCCAGATGTCGGAGCTGCCGCCCGCATTTGACGTGTAAGCGATACGTCCATCGGGCATCCAGATTATTTCGTTGAACAGGCCGGCCTCTGATATCACCTGCTTTGCGGCCGAACCGTTTTCGCCAACGGTCCAAATGTTTGAGACGGCCTGATTTTGAATTACTGCCAACGTTTTCCCGTCGGATGTTAGGCTCAGGTTCTGATAATTATTTAGGTCGCGGGTCACGCGGGAGGCTGTTCCGTCCGGGAGAGAAATATGCCAAAGCTGTTGCGGCGCGGTCGATGATTCTGACGCGGATACAACGAGTCCGTCTGCGAGCCATTGCGGCTGCCCGACCTGCTGCCACCGAGCCTCTGTCAGTTTGCGTTCGACCCCTGTCTCGACGTCAACGGCGAGAACTGTTTCGTAGCGGCCTTTTTCATCACCCTGAGCGACCGGAAAAGCGATACTTTTTCCATCAGGCGACCACGCGGGTGAATACCAAAATGCATATAGATAATCCGGCTCGCGGCGGGAAACGAGTTTTTTCTCTTTTGGCAGCAAGAAATCCGGTGCCTGGCGTTGGATCTGCAACGTCTCGCCAAGGCCGTCAACGCTCGTTACGATCAGCCTTGTTTCCTCGGACCGCTGCATCATGTACGCGATCTTGGTTCCGTCAGGCGAAAATGCCGGAGCACCGACATTGTGGCCGACCTTGAGCGTAGGCCCGCCAAGCACGGGAACGCGAAACAATTCGGTATCGCCCTTGTCTCTTTCCAGCGCGAGATAATAGACAAAATTTCCGTCAGGCGAGAATGTGACCCACACGAGAGACCGCTGGGCAGCCGGTGCGATCTGCAGGTCATTTGCGACCGCGACCTGACGAACCCAAAGACTCTCACCGTCATCACCCCCGACGATGTGGACTACATAGCGGCCGTCCGGCGAGATCGCCACATACTTGGACTTGCCGGTCGTCGTGAGGCGTGTAATATCAGACCCGAGAAACGGAATGCTTCGCGACTCGGTCGTCTGACCTCTCGTAGAAAATTTATAGATCCCGAATGCCGCACCGACAGACGCGACTGCCAGTAGCACGATCGCAACGGGCAACAGCCATCTCGGGCGGGTCGGAGTGACGGGCGGCGGCGTGTCGATAGCCGGTTCGCGAACCCAGCCGGGGACAGTATAGATATTGTCCGCTCGCTCGATCTGCTGCCCCGGGTCGAGGTCAACGGCGACATTTCCGATCACTCTAACATTGCCGCGAGGGGCGGCGTTTGTAATTTTCGGCTGCTCCGCTTTTGGGGCAGCCATTTCAGTTTGGGAATCGGCCGGTTTTGTCGGGCTGGCGTCATTTTTGACGGCACGAACCGTACCGTTAAACCGATACCCGCGTCGTTTTAGCGTTTCGATGTAAGGTTTGCCGTCGCTGGTGTCGCCGAGGGTTTTTCGCAGGACATGAAGATACTGGGCGAGGTTCGATTCTTCGACCACCGTGTCAGCCCAGATCTTTTGCATCAGATCATCTTTGCTGATGACGTTTCCCTCGCCTTCGACCAGGGCGATCAGCGTCTCGACGGCCTTTGGCGTGAGGTCGATCTGCTCGCTGCCACGATAAAGAAGGCGGGTTGCGGGGGCGAGTCGAAAATCTTCGAACTCATAAATTGTGTGCCCGTTGGAGTTAGCCACTTTTAAGTTAAATTCACGATTTTTTAATGTTAAATCCAAAGACATTTCATCAGCTCCCGCCTAAATTCTCTACATGAGCGGACAGCAAATTGAGGAACCGTTTCGGCTCCTTATCCTTGGTAACGATATTGGAATCTTAGCGCTAAAACGGCGAAATACAAAGATTTTTCCGTGTCCTCAATGTCCGCTCTAATTTATCAAAGGAACTAAAAACAAATGAAACGAATTTTCATAAACAGCTCGGTGATCGTGGGTCTCCTATTTCTTGGGGCGTCGATCGGATCAGCACAGGTTGCCGGCACGATCGAAAAGGTCTGGGTCGAATCGGGAGTGAAAGTGAAAGATCAGACCGGAATACGTATCCACACCAAGTTTGCCTTAACGAACGCTCTGAATGCTGAATGCGCAATACTCGCAAACATTCACCGTGCGGATGGGGGTTCGTTTGCTTTCGAGGCAAAAAGCGCTCCTGGTGCTGGCTACATAGGGACAACGGCGCCTGGCGCTAAATACAATACCTACGCCACGAAAGACGGCAAAGCGATCCTCATGATGAAGCCTTTCACATCTCCGTATGACCGGGCGAACTACGCCGACACCACTATCTTCTTTCCCTACTGGGCTTTGCAACTGCGTGGGGACGACGCGAACAAGATGAAGGTTTTTGTAACGATCTCGAACGGCGGCAAGGAATTTGTGAGATCGGCAGTTATCGAATTTAGTTTACCGGTGGGAAAGGTCTGAGACGCGGACGGAATGATGATTCGAGGAGATATTTGATATGTCACACACACTAAAAACAGTGATGTTCGTTGCGATCCTTGCCTTGATGCCGATATTGGCTCATGCCCAGGGCGGTAAAAAGTCATTTGCCGGCACATGGGATACGGTCGCCGGGGGTTCGACCAGGTATACAGTACGGCTGACACAGACGGGCAACAAGGTAACGGGGAGCTATTCACCGCGCAACGGCAAGATCTTTGGCGGCGTTGTGACGGGCAACAAGCTGACCTTCAAATGGACACAGGACGGGGGTTGGGAAGGAACCGGAGAGTTTACGCTGAACGACGACGGGAAAGGTTTTGACGGGAGTTCGACGGCGACAAAACCTCAAGTCATGACCAATAGCTGGAAAACATACGTTCCCGCTCCGCCAGCTTCGTTTGCGGGCACGTGGAATCTTGTTAACAAGATCGGTGTCCGCGTTCCGCTCGTGATCGCTCAGGAAGGAGCTAATGTCACCGGCCGCTATCCATCCGAAAACGGGACGATCGAGGGCACGGTGGATGGCAGGATCCTGCAATTCAAATGGGAGTCAGACAAAGGGAGCGGCACTGGACGAATCCAGATCAGCAACAGCGGTGAGACCTTTGGTGGCTCGTTTCCCGGGTTTGCTGATAATGCATGGTGGGGCGAACGTAGCACCGAGATGATGGGCTTTGGCGGAAAAAAGATGGGATCGTACGGCGGAACCTGGATCGTCAACGAATCAGGCCCTAAAGGATCCATGGAACTCAAACAGTCCGGTAAGGCCGTGACCGGCGTTTATAAAACCGCCAAGGGTATCTTCGACCTGCAGGACGCGACTCTGAACGGCACAAAACTCCGCTTCATCTTGGTTCCTCGAAACCCCGCAAATGATGTAAGGGCAGGTGAATTCGTTGTGGACGGAAAAACGTTCAAAGGCACTATCGACGGCACAGCCGTGACCGGAACACTAAAGAACCCGTAACGGACAATGAGGACACATATGAAAATCAAAACTAGGACCCTTATCTTGGGCTGTCTGCTAACAGCTATTATTACTCTGCTGCCGACTCGGTCTATGGCGCAATGTCAACAATGGAATGTGAGCGGTGTCTGGAATATCGAGCAGCGAGGACTAAAGTACGCAATCGTTCTCACTATGGAGCAAAACGGAGAAGTGCTTACCGGGAAAGCCCGCATCTCGACTAATTCGGGATATCCCGCGGTCAACGTCTATGGGACGCTCAAAGGCGACCTCGTGAACTTTCGAATACTCTGGATCGATGGCTCCATTGGCGTGTATGATGCACAATTCCACCCTGCCGGCCGGCTGAATGGACATGGATACGAGAAGAAAACGCCCAATATCAGACATATGTGGCAGAGCAACAAAAAGTTCAAATGCCCTCCTCCGGCCAGTTTTAACGTGCCGCTCAATACTTACAAGGGAAAGCCAAAGCCTGTCAGTTCGCCGACGAAACCTATAACCGAGCCGCCGACGCCAATGAAAGTTCCGGGGATCATTTCGAGCCAGCCAATTTTTGGGAATATTGCCGACCCCGTCGGCTTTGTGATACTGACCTGGGATGCCGGGCCGGATCATCCTTACGCCGAGATATGGTTCAAGGTGAACAACGGCGAGGAGACATTTCTCGTTGAACTAGGGAAAGGTTCGCGGCAAATGCCGGTTGAACGAGGCAAATACTATACATACATATTGACCGATGCTGGAAAGACGCTGGCGACGGTGTCGGTCTTAGGTCAATAGTTTTTGACGATATGAAACGTCGAAGTTAGAGAAATTGGAGATATAGAAATGACAAACAAAATAAAGCGAATTTGCTTCACTATCATCGGCGGCATCGTACTGTTTACCTCGGCCGGCATCGCTCACGGTCAATCTACGGTCGAATTTAGCGGAACGTGGAACACAGTGACGAGCCGTGGTAGAAAGATCGTCCTGACATTACAATCCACGTCCCGCCGCACCGTCGTGAGCGGCACGTATGCACGAAACGGCCTGTCCGCAAGCGTCAGGCCGCAGAGCGATACGGCCAATGCATTAATTACCGTCTCTTATTCGTCAGGAACACGGCTACAGGCGGCCAGCACCATTAATGGCACGGTTAAGGACAACGTGTTGCGGTTCAAATGGGCCGAGGACGGCGGCCGCGGAGCGGGAAAGTTCACAATGTCGTCTGATGGCCAGTCGTTTGAGGGCAGTTTTAGCATGACCGACAACCCGGACGACGCGTCCGGCGGCTCGTGGAACGGCACACGTGCACCCAACTTCGCAGGAGCCTGGCGAGCAGGCCAGTTCCCAGACATCGTCCTCCAGCAAACGGGCAGTTCGGTCTCGGGCGTGTTAAGTGCCAACAACCCTATGCTCGGCCAGATCCGGGACGGCGTGATCAGCGGAGATAAACTACGGTTTACGATCTGGCGGTCGGTCTTGCCGGGTAGGCCGGCCGACCAATTCGTCGGTGTTGGTGAATTGGTGATGGACAAAGGCAGCAAGTCGTTTAGCGGAACAATTATGGGGGCGTCGGTCAGAGGTGAGCGGCTCGGGAGATAAGCGGATAGTTTTTGCAACGGCTATGGTCGTATGGCAATAGCCGAACGGCCCCACGGTGATGAAGGCCGAAAGGAGTGGCCGAAAAAAGACGCTCATCGCCGCTAATACAGGAGAAATACGATTATGAAAAACAAAATTCTAAAAGGAACGCTCTCGATCATCGGATCTATTTTTATCGCCTTCACTTCGAATGTTTCGACCCCGGCTCAATACGGGCCGGGCGTTATCGAAAAACTTAAGGGCAGTTCTCCTCCAATGCAGACGCTGACCGGCGTTATCCGCGTAAATAGATCATACGGCGTGATCCCGAGCGCAAGGGGTTCGTCGAGGCCGGGTAGTCCGTGCGGACAGTTCTATGTTGCGATCCTCGATCCGGACAACGGCAACAAACCGATCAACACAACGACTACAGACGCGGGCCGCGACGACGGCGAGTTTTATACGTGCAAGTACAGTCTCTCGGCCCCTGCAAACAAACGTCTCTACGCGATCGCGGGCATGGGCGGGACAAACCTCCTACCGCAAACCGACCGTTGGGAACTGTACATAACCGACGCCTGGATCGGCGGCACGAATAACAAACCGCGCCGCGGTTGGGAACGCGGATTTGCCGGAAAATTTGTCACGCTTGGCGTCAAGCCGATGTACTTAAAATTTGATATGTACTACGCTCAGGTCGATCCGGACTGATCTCAAAATGTGTAAAATGCAGAAAATAAAGGCTCTAGGCGTGATCGTTGCCATATTGGCGATCGTTACCTACATCTTTCCCTGTGACGTGCTGGCACAGCGCGGGCCTGAGACGGGTGTTAACGTCAGTTTGCGTGGCAGACGCGTCTTTCCAGCCGACAATCCATGGAATCAGGACATCTCGGCGTTATCGGTCGATCCCAATTCCTCAAAGCTGATCGCGAGTATGGGAGCAGCCACAGCCCTGCATCCTGATTTCGGCACCGCGTGGGAAGGCGTTCCGAATGGCATTCCGTATGTTGTTGTGTCCGGCTCACAGCGGCGGGTGCCGATAACCTTTGATTACGTCGATGAAAGCGATCCCGGACCGTATCCCGTCCCTCTCGACGCCCCGATCGAAGGCGGGCCCAACGGAGACGGCGACCGTCATGTGATCGTGATAGATCGTGATAACTGGAAACTGTACGAGTTGTTCTCGGCATATCCTACGAAAGGCGGCTGGAAGGCCGTCGGCGGAGCGGTCTTTGATCTAAAGACAAACGCTGTCAGACCGGTGGGCTGGACATCGGCCGATGCAGCGGGTCTGCCTGTTTTTCCCGGGTTGGTCCGTTACGACGAAGTTCACGAGTTGAAAGAGATCACACATGCCTTGCGATTTACAGCCGCCCGCACTCGACGCGGTTACGTGTTTCCCGCGAGCCACTTCGCAAGTAACGACCCGAACCCCAATCTTCCGCCGATGGGAATGCGGGTGCGGCTAAAGGCTTCATTCGACATCGCAAAATTTTCGCCTGCGATGCAGGTGATCCTGCGTGCGTTGAAAAAGTACGGGATGATACTCGCCGATAACGGCAGCAATTGGTATCTGAGCGGTGCTCCGGACCCGCGGTGGAACGACAACGACCTGCGCACTTTAAAATCGATCAAAGGATCTGATTTTGAAGTCGTGAAAATGGGCACTGTTGTGGATAAATAGGTTCTTCGACAGTGCTAAACCTAGAAGAACGATAAACGAATCGGGGCTAAGCTGTGCTTGAGGCAGAAGAGCCAAACATTGACTTCATTGCAATAACGGCCCGTTCGAGATTTTGCATCGAGGTCGCGTACGAGAATCGTAAGAAACCGTCTGCACCAAAACCTTCGCCGTCGGTGACGACGATGTGGGCTTCTTTTAATAGCAGGTCGGCGATCTGGGCGGAGGCAGCAAATCTCTCACCCAACATCTCCCTCACATCTACAAACGCATAAAACGCGCCTTCGGGCATCGCGCACTTGAATCCATCGATCTCATTGAGAGCGGGGATCAGCCAGTTTTTGCGGCGTTCGTACTCGGCGGTCATCACACGAACTTCATCGAGTGTTTCCTCGATATCCTGCAGAGCTTTCGCACAGGCGTATTGGACGAACGAAGTCGGGTGCGTCGCCGAATGGCTTTGCAGCTTGACGATGGCTTTGGTCCATTCGGGATTGGCTATGGTGTAGCCGATACGCCAGCCGGTCATTGCGTACGTTTTTGAAAAGCTGCCCGCGACACATACAAATTCACGCAGCTCCGGCGGCAAGCTCGCCGAGGTGAACGGCTCAGAGGGCCGATAGGCAAAAAACAGATAACACTCGTCAGTCAAAACATACACGCCGCGTGCGGCACACGTTTCGACGATCCGCCGCATCTCGTCCGGCGGCACTACGCGGCCAGTCGGGTTGTTTGGCGAATTGAGTATCAGCAGTTTTGTCTTTTGCGTGATCGCCTCTGCGACCTGTTCGGCAGTAAGGACAAAATCGGTTTCCTCAGTTTCGATAAAGACACTGTTGGCCCCGCAAAAAGCCGCTATCGCGGGAAACGTTACCCAATACGGTTTGGGGATCAGGACATCGTCGCCGGGGTTGACCAGTGTACAGGCGGCGTTAAAGAGTGCCTGTTTTCCTCCGCACGAGGCCGCTATTTCGCCAGCCGTCAGATCAGCATTAAACCTAGCACGGTAAAAATCGATTACCGCGTTCCTAAATTCCGCCAATCCGGCCGTCGCCGTGTATTTCGTGTATCCCTTTTCAAGTCCTTCCCAGGCGTATTGTTTGATGAATTGCGGCGTGTCAAAATCCGGCTCGCCGACCGATAGGTCGATGACATCGATACCTTTGGCACGCATCTCGGCAGCTATTTGGGCGGCGATCAGAGTCGATGAACCCTGCATCGCGTTGACATGTTCTGAAACGGGGAAAGACATAAAGAGATTTTAACGCAAAGTCGCAAAGTCGCAGAGACGCAAAGTTAAGATTTATTCGGTCCAGTGAATTTTAATAACGCCTGTCTTTGCGGTTTCGCATCTTGGCGTCTTTGCGTTAATTATTTCCTGTTTTCTCCCTCATCTTTAGTTCTACGAGTTCGGGGATCAGCCCTTCGACACGCCCGCCGAGTTCGAATACTTGTTTCATCAGCGTTGATGAAACATACGAATATTCTTCGCCTGCCATCAGGAATACGGTCTCGATGCCGGGTTCGAGACGGCGGTTCATCAGGGCCATGCGAAGCTCGTATTCGTAATCGCTTACGGCACGAATGCCGCGAACAATGGCGGTCGCCTCAGACTGTTTTGCAAAATCAGCCGTCAATCCTGAAAAACTCTCGACGCGCATCGTACAGCCATCGGTTTCAACGTCAGGTAATACATCACGGATCATGTTGCAACGCTCTTCGACGGTGAACATCGGACGTTTGTCCGCGTTATTGAGCACCGCGACGATCATTTCGTCAAAAAGCGGTGCCGAGCGCTTGATGATATCGAGATGGCCGTTGGTTAGCGGGTCAAATGACCCCGGAAATATAGCTCGCCGCATAATGTGTATCTACAAAGTAATTACAAAACGAAGAACTTTGACGTCAAGCGTTCTCGAATTTGCCGAAAAGTGATAATATTTAGCAACGCAAAACTGGACCTGACTCTAGTAATTAATAATTACCAAATTATTAATTAGTAATTAAAGAGACGGCGTCCTTACATTAGCATAAAGCTGAAAATGAACAAAAACGGACAAGCCGCCGCATTTTACGATCTTGAGGGGACGCTGGTCAGCACCAATCTCGTCCACACGCTCGCCTTTTACGCCAAGAGGCAACAGGGCCTGTGGCAGACGGCGAAAAAAAGCGTCGGCACGATCGCAAAGCTACCTTTTTTTGGCGTCGCCGATCTGTATTCGCGAAATGTATTTAATGAGGTCTTTTTCAAAAGTTACTCGGGCTTTTCGCAGGATCGGCTGAGGTATTTTTCTGACGAGCTGTTCGAAGAGGTGTTAAAACCGGCGGTGTTTCCCGGTACATACGACCTCATCCGGTCGGGGGTAAAAAACGGCCAGCGGCAAGTCGTTCTGACAGGTGCTCTCGATTTCACCATAGCAAAACTAATGGACCATCTCGGTATTGACGACTATGTCGCCAACCGGCTCGAATTCGTCAACGGCTACGCTACCGGCCGCGTCCTGCCGCCCGTGATGGCATCGGCGACAAAGGCACAATGGATCCGCGAATACGCCGAACGCGAGAACATCAATCTGTCCGACAGTTACGCCTATTCCGATTCGATCTCAGACCTGCCGATGCTGTCCATAGTCGGACATCCGGTCGCGGTTTGTCCGGATTTTAGATTGAAACAAACGGCTTTACAGCATGATTGGGCAATCCTCGATCTGAAGTAAGAAATTTGGCCACAGATGAACACAGATAGATAGAAAGAAATTTATGGCTTTACAGCTTAGACGAAAAACACACGAATCCATTGTCTATATCGACAAAGATTCCGCACCGCGGATCATGCCGAATGGCGAGGATTTTATTATCAACGACCTGCCGATCGGCACGCGGGTGATCTATCCTAATCCGCCGATCAAGGGGCTGCCAAATCGCGAAGCGGCGATACGCTATGCGGTAAATCATCCGCTCGAGATGGAGCCGCTCTATGCTCTGCTCGAACCGGGCATGCGTGTGACGATAGCGATGGACGACATTTCGCTGCCGCTGCCGCCGATGGCGACGCCCGATCTGCGGCAGACGATGCTTGAGGTCGTGCTGGATATGTGCGGGGCAAATGGCGTTGACGACGTGCATCTGATCATCGCAAATTCGCTTCACCGCAAGATGACCGAGTGGGAAATGAAGCGAATGGTCGGCACGGCGATCTTTGACGCCTACTATCCCGACCACTACTACAACCACGACGCCGAGGACGACGACAATCTGGTAACGCTTGGCCACACACGGCACAACGAGCCTTTGCGGGTCAATAAACGGGCGATCGAGAGCGACCTGCTCATCTATATCAACATCAATCTTGTGCCGATGGATGGCGGGCACAAATCCGTCGCGGTCGGCCTATGCGATTACGAATCCTTACGTGCGCATCACGAACCGCAGACGATCCGCGACAGCGATTCGTACATGGACCCGCCAAAATCCGTGCTTAATCACAAGGTCATCCGGCTTGGGAAGCTCGTCGATGAAAACTGCAAGGTGTTTCACATCGAGACCGCGCTGAACAACAAGATGTTTTCCGATGGCTATGACATCCTGACGCGAAACGAGGACGAATTTTCATTTGCCGACCGCCTCAAATGGGAAGCGATGAAACGGACGTTCTCAAATCTGCCGCGCGGTGCTCGGCGAAAGATGCTGCACGCGATCCCTGCGCAGTACGAGCTGATCGCGTGTTACGCAGGTTCGACCGAGCCGGTGCACGAGAAAATTCTGGAGATGAACTATCGCCAGTACGAGATCCCGGTCAAGGGCCAGTGCGACATTCTCATCTCCGGCATCCCCGATATCTCGCCGTATAACGTCTATTCCGCGCTTAATCCGCTGCTGGTGCAGGTGATGGCGCTTGGGTATCACTTTAATATGTACCGGAATAAACCTTTGCTAAGGAAAGGCGGCGTGATGATCATTACGCATCCGTGTTTTGACGAATTTGACCATAATTTTCACCCGTCATATATCGAGTTTTTCCACCGCTTGCTGCCCGAATCGCGCGACGCTTTTTACCTTCGTGAAAAATACGAGCGCGAATTTGCCAGCAATCCGGCGTACATCGAGATGTACCGGCGCGGTAACGCCTATCACGGAGCGCACCCGTTCTTTATGTGGTACTGGGGCGAAAACGGCCGCCAGCACGTCGGCCACGTCATCGTCGCCGGAGCCGAAAACGCACACGTCCCCGAAATGCTCGGCTGGGAACGCGCCGACAATTTAACCGAAGCCATCGCGATGGCCCGCTCGTACATGGGCCGCAACGCCGAGATCTCGATGCTGCATCAGCCGATAATTGGGTTGTGTAACGTTTCGGACTAGAGGATTGTTATGAAGATTCTTTTACTTTCGTTGGTGGTTCTAACGTCCATTGCTACGACGGTTTCAGGGCAGAGCGCGGGGCGGCGCGATAGCTTGACAACTAATGAAAACGATCTCGTTCAGGAATCGAAGTCCCCAGTTGAGCGAGTTCAGATCCTGACAAAGGCAGTCGACCGCCGCTTGGCCGCGTTGTCGGACCCGAATACTGCCAGGCCTGAGGAACCGGCGGATTTTATTGAAAAATTTGGTGAATTCCCGATGGGCAGCCGCTCAGAGCTCTTAGGCGATGTCGTCCGTATTATTAATGAGGCCAGCGATTATTTGAACGAGTTAGCAACTCGCGAACCTTACTCAAGGCTGATGATAAAGGCTGCCCGAGAATTCGTCGGGGCCGCCGAACGCTGGCAGCCCAAATTGGAAGCTATGAAACAAAAGGTTCGAGGCGAAGAAACCAACCTTCTCAACGAAGCCTTAGAGAAGGTCCAAGAAATAATCGAGTCTGGGAGAAAACTGCCTGACGGCGCGTGAGAAGACCGGGACTTTTGGTGTACCTGTGACATCGCAGGTTGATTCGCGGATTGGAGTATCCGCTCTTCGTTAGAAAATGAAACTATCACCAACAGAAACATTTAAGGGCAAGAAGATCTTCTTTATCGGCGGGACCGGTTTTGTGGGTAAGGTCACGTTGTCGATGCTGCTGAATAATTTTCCGGATATCGGGAAGGTCTATGCGACCGTGCGGGCGCGGGATGCTAATGAGTCGAAGATACGGTTTTGGACTAGCATTGTGACTTCGCCGACCTTCGATCCGCTGCGTGAGAAATACGGCGACGGGTTTGATGATTTCATAAAGAGCAAGGTCGTGCCGGTCAATGGCGATGTCGGGAACGAGTATCTTGGCCTCGATGAAAAAGAGGCGAAAAAGATAATGCGGGATACCGACATCATCATAAATGGTGCCGGAAACGTGACGTTTAACCCGCCGCTTGAGTCGGCTCTGCGAACTAATATCAATGGCTCGAACAACATCATTAAACTTGCCCGGATGATGAAAAAGCCTCGTCTAGTTCACGTTTCGACATGTTTTGTGGCGGGCAAACGGAGCGGGCCGATCTGGGAAAATGAGCCGGTTGTGGGGTATTTTCCTCGAAAAGACGAGCTTGTCGGGACGGTGTTTGACGTAAACCGCGAGGTTGAGGACTGTGCCCGGTTGTCAGAGCAGGCTCGCCAAGAAGCGGACGACGCGGTGCAGATCGCAAAGTTTCGCGAGCAGGCGCGGCAGCGGTTTATGGACGAGGGCCGCGACCCGGATGATGAGGCCGAGCTAAAATCCGCAATTTTCCGCGAGCGCAAGATGTGGATCCGCGAACGCACGACCGAGCTTGGGTCCGAGCGCGCAGAGTATTGGGGCTGGACGAATATCTACACTTATTCGAAATCGCTTGCGGAGCAGATCATTGCTTCGCAGGACGATATTGTGAAAACGCTCGTGCGCCCCAGCATTGTCGAGTCTTCGAACCAATATCCTTTCCCCGGCTGGAACGAAGGCTTTACGACGACGGCTCCGCTTATCCTCATCGCGTTACGCGGCCAGCCGATCATTCCGGTCAACGAAAAACTGATACTCGATGTCATCCCGGTCGATATGGTCTCGGGGGCGATCCTCGCGGCTGCTATGAATGTGCTGGTCGATAACAAACCGCCGCTCGTCTTTCAGGCATCGTCCGGCGACTCGAACCCGAACGATATGAAACGCATCGTCGGGCTTGTCGGGCTGTATAAACGTCAGCATTTTGAAGAAAAAGAGACGGGTAATAAGCTCGCGAACAAACTCGCCGGCATGATCGAAACCCAAACGGTCAAACAACGCACTTATGAATTAACAAGTGCCCCGATGCTCAATAAGATCGCCAAGCGTGCGGACGATCTGATGGATCGGGCGACGCCGCGTTGGGGCGGCGGGCGTATCGGCAACATTATTTCTGATCTAAAAAAATCGACCGAGGGTTTCAAAGAATCGACCCAAGCGACGATGGACGCGTTTGCGATGTTCAAACCGTTCATGATCGATAACGAATATTTGTACCGTTCGGACAACGTTCGCGAATTGCACTCTCTTATTCGTGAGAAAGAAAAAGAGCTGCTGCCGTGGTATCCGGAACGGCTCGATTGGTACGATTACTGGCTCAAAGTCCATTTTCCGGGCATGCGAAAATGGGTGCTGCCGACGCTCGAAGAAGAGCTAAAGGCTGTCGAAAAACGCTCATACACCTACAAAGACCTGCTCGATCTGTTCGACACGTCGGTCAAACGTTTCCCGACGCGCGTAGCGATGCGTATCGAACGCGATGGCCGCAAGGAGCAATACACTTACGAGGACGTAAACGAACTGACGCTGCGTGCCGCCGGATTTCTCGCCAAAAAAGGCATTGCCGCGAACAGCCGCGTCATCCTTTTCTCAAACAATATGCCCGAATGGGGAATGACGTATTTTGGCATTCTCAAAGCCGGTGCGACGGCGATACCGATCGATCCGGCAAGCACAGTTGATGAGATCGTCGCGTTTGCCAAGGCGGGCGAGGCGGCGGCGGTCGTTGTCAGCCCGAAACTTGCGGGTGAGAATCCTGACCTCGCCAAAGCATTGAAAGAAGCGGGTTTAGAGGTTGCCGTCTGGACATTTGACGAGGTTTTTGAGATGCAGCCCGAGACCGAGGAAGCAAAGCGAAATGCTCTGCTCCCGGCAAAGATCCACTCGAACGCGATCGCGTCGCTGATCTTTACATCGGGCACTACGGGGACGCCAAAGGCGGTGATGCTGTCGCACAAAAATTTTGTCAACATGATCTCGATGCTGTCATCCGTTCTTGATATGGATATCACCGATGGCGTTTTGTCGGTGCTGCCGATGCATCACACGTTCGAGTTTTCTGCCGGGTTTTTGACGCCATTCTCAAACGGAACGCAGATCACGTATCTCAATGAACTGACCGCTGAGGATCTTGCACGAACAATTGAGAACAGTCATGTTACGGGACTCGTCGGTGTTCCGGCATTGTGGGAAATGCTGCATAGGCGGATCAAAACGCGGCTTCGCGAACGCGGTGACTGGATCGCTGACCTTGCTGATAACGTCATCGAATTTAACGCCTGGATACGCGACAATACGCCTTTTAATCTAGGCCCGATCGTGTTTTTCCCGATACATCAGGGCATGGGCGGGCAGATGCGATATTTGATATCAGGCGGTTCGGCGTTGAGTGAAAAGGTGCAAAAAGATCTGCACGGGCTTGGGTTTACGGTGCTTGAGGGCTATGGACTTACGGAAAGCTCGCCTGTTCTGACGGTCGCTCGTCCGGGTAATAAAATGCTCAAGGGAAGTGTAGGTAAACCTTTACCCGGCGTTGAGGTCAAGATCGATTCGCCGGACGAGAACGGCGTTGGCGAGGTGCTCGCCCGCGGACAAAACGTGATGGTCGGCTATTACAATAACGAAGCTGCGACCGATGCCGTGATGACCGACCGCTGGCTTAAAACAGGCGATCTCGGACGGTTAGACGACGACGGAAATCTGTTTATCGTCGGGCGTTCTAAGGATGTCATAATCGATTCGAACGGCAAGAATATCTATCCCGACGAGATCGAGGACCATTACGGTAAATCGCCTTATATCAAGGAAATGAGCGTTGTCGGCTTGCCCGATGACGACGGCGGTGAAAAGATCGCGGCCCTTGTCGTGCCGGATTACGAGCACGATATCGCCCTTTCGCGGAGCGAGGTAAACAAACATATCGAACAGCATTTCCGCGAGGTTTCGGCGGGGCTCGCGTTTTTCAAACGCGTAAAGGTCTTGCACATCACGCCGTTCGAACTGCCGCGAACGGCAACCCGCAAGGTCAAACGTCCTCAGGTCGTTGAGATGCTGCAAACGCTTGAAGAGCGGTCGAAGTCAAAAACCAAAACGGTTGTCGATGCTAAGGGCGACGACAATGCGGTATGGATACGAAAGGTCGTTGCGTCGGTTTCAAACCGGCCTCTATCGGATGTTGTGATGGAGGACAAACTCGCGGATCTCGGGTTTGATTCGCTGATGTTTGTCGAGCTACAAGCCGCGGTCGAGGATGCGGGCGGGCGTGTGATGTCGCCGGATACGCTTAACGAGATACAAACCGTTCGCGAGCTTTTGACGGCGGTGCAGCGTGTCGATAAGTCTAAAAAGCTTGCCGACGAGCCGCGGGTCGAGGAAAAGAAAGATGAAGAAGAGATCTACATTCCTTCGCTAGTCCGTCGTGTCGGTAATTCGCTGGTCGATCTGGCACAAGATACGCTTTACGACAACGTGCTCAAAACACGCATCGAGGGCAAAGCCAATGTGCCGCAGCACGTTAATTTTATCGTAGCTCCAAATCACACGTCGCACATCGACACGGGGCTCGTGAAAAAGGCTTTGGGCAAAGACGTTGCCGAACAAACGGTCGCGGTCGCGGCGGCGGATTATTGGTTCGACACCAAATACAAGCGTGCGTATATGAACAATTTTACGACACTTGTGCCTATCGAACGCACGGGCTCATTGCGCCAATCGCTGCGTCACGTCACGCAGATACTCGACGATGGATACAACGCGCTGATCTTTCCAGAGGGCGGCCGCCAGGAAAGCGGGCAGATCGCGGAGTTCAAACCGATAATCGGTTATCTTGCGCTCAACCAAAAGATCGGGATCTTGCCCATCTACATTTGGGGTACCTACGACGCGTTCCCTAAGGGGACGATCCTGCCAAAGAGCAAGAGCATCGGTGCCAAGGTCGGGGCCAAGGTCGGCAGATTCCTCGAATACGACGAGCTTAAGAAAATGACCGAGGGCGTGCCAAATACCGAGGCGTATCGCCTGATCGCCGCCCGTGTCCAACATGAGGTCGAAGATATGCGTGACGGTACGCGGCGTGAATTTGATGTCGAAACCCTCAGAAAACAATGGAAAGCCGAACGGCGGAGATCGCGAAAGCAGGAGCCAGTGATCGATAATTAGGAGAGGTTTGCCACAGAGAACACAGAGAACACAGAGACGGAATGAGATCTTTTAAGTTAATAGCTGTGGTCATTGGTGTATTGACACTAGGATCGTATTCGAGTGTTTCCGCTCAGGCGGTCGATAAAAAACAGATGGCCGAGCGGGTCAAGGCTGAGTTTTTGCATTCGTGGAACGGCTACAAGCAGTATTGCTGGGGTCACGACGATCTAAAACCGATCTCGAAAACGTGCCGCGATTGGTACGGGACGAGCATATTGATGACACCGGTGGATTCGCTTGATTCGTTGTATTTGCTGGGCTTTAAGAAAGAGGCCGACGCGACGCGCGAATATATCGTCAAAAATCTGTCGTTTGACAAAGACATCTCGGTGCAAAATTTTGAGATCACGATCCGCATTCTCGGCGGGCTGCTCTCGGCGTATCAGATGACCGATGACAAGCGTTTGCTCGCGCTTGCGGACGATCTTGGCAGGCGGTTGTTGCCGGTATTCAATTCGCCGACGGGCTTGCCGTATAAGAACGTAAATCTCAGGACCGGCCAAACGAGCGGTGCTGTCTCAAACCCCGCTGAAACGGGCACGCTGCTGATCGAATTTGGCACGTTAAGCAAACTGACGGGTAAGCCCATTTATTACGAGAAAGCAAAACGGGCGCTGGTCGAGACTTTCAACCGGCGTTCGGATATCGGCCTTGTCGGGACAAATATCAGTGTCGAGACCGGCAAATGGACCAATACTGACAGTCATCTGAGTGCCGAGATCGATTCGTATTACGAGTATCTGCTCAAATGCTCGATCCTATTTGGCGACAACGATTGCCGCAATATGTGGGAAGTTTCGATCACCAAGGTCCACTCGTATCTCGCCGACGAGGGCGATTCGCTCAGCAAGTTAAACCGCACAGGCAAACAGGATGTCGGCGATCTGTGGTACGGCCACGCCGATATGAATACCGGCAAACGCACCGCGACAACGACCGGTGCACTTGACGCGTTTTTTCCGGCGGTGCTAGTGCTTGACGGCGACCTCAATCGTGCCCGAGCTTATCAGGATTCGCTCTTTAAGATGTGGAAAGTGGCGGGTGTCGAGCCTGAGGTTTATAACTATAGAACCGGCAAGATCGAGCACGGCGGTTACCCTTTGCGGCCCGAGATCGTCGAATCTACGTACATTTTATATCAGGCAACAAAAGATCCAAAATATTTGGCAATGGGCAAACAGATGTTCGACGACCTCGTAAAACACTGCCGCACAGATGTCGCATACGCGGGGCTGAAAAATGTCGAAACAAAAGAAAAGACCGATCATATGCACAGCTTTTGGCTCGCCGAGACGCTGAAATATTTTTATCTGCTTTTCGCGGACGAGAAAAAGTTCGATTTGAAAAAGGTGGTTTTTAATACCGAGGCACACCCTATTACGAAAACTTGGAAGAATTAGCGTAAGAAATTTAACCGCAGATGGACGCCGATGAACACAGATCATGTCAATGTTTTATCCGCGTTGATCTGCGTTCATTTGCGGTAAATATTTCATAAATAAATGGCGAAGACAAAAGCATTAGCAAAAACCGAAAAGCGTATCCTCATTACCGGCGGGACCGGTTTTCTCGGCACGCACATCGTGCAGAATTTTCTTGCGTACGGCGAGAAGAACCTCAAAGTTATGGCGTCGAGTGTGCCCGAATGGATGAAAGACTCGGGCATCAAGGCTGTTGAGGGCTCAGTGACCGACCGTGATGATGTTGCGAAAGCGGTAAAAAATGTGGCGGCGATATTTCATCTCGCGGGCAAGGTCTCGCGGGACAACGACGATGCAGCCGCGATGAACAAAATTCACCTCGAAAGCACTCGCATCCTCTGCGAAGCCGCCAAAGAAGCCGGTGTGCAGACGATGGTGCTCGCGTCGTCGAGTGGTACGCTCGCCGTCAGCGAGGATGGCGAGGTCGTCGATGAGACGTTTCCGCAGCCGGTCGAGATCCTCACGCGTTGGGCGTATTATGCGTCGAAATATTATCAGGAACGTGCCGCGATCGAAAATTTTGACGGCGACGGGCGAAAGCTCGTCATTATGAATCCGTCGCTGCTGCTCGGCCCTGACGATGAGCGTCTGTCATCGACCAAGCCGGTGCTCGATTTCCTCGCCCGCAAGATCCCTTACACCCCGAGCGGCGGGCTCAACTTTGTCGATGCCCGCGATGCGGCGGCGGCTTTTGTTGCTGCGTTAGAAAAGGGAGATCATCAGGAAAGATATCTGCTCGGTGCGGCAAATATGACGTTTGAGCAGTTTTTTGGACGACTCGAACGATTGTCAGAGGTTGCAGCTCCGGCTCTGAAAGTGCCGAAAAAGCTGGCGATGGCCGGTTCGAGCATTATCAGTTCGTTCTACAAACACTGGGGCAAGCCGTCGCCCGTAGCACCGAACGAGGTCGAGCAGGCTGAGTATTTTTGGTATTTTGATTCGTCAAAAGCGGTCGAAGAGCTTGGCTTCGACCCCCGCGACCCGCAGGAAACGCTCAACGACACGATCATCTATCTGCGGGAAAATTTCCTCGGTGAGGGAGTCTTTCAATAGTCGATCTACACGCCGCAGCCTGCCTGTATTTCCTTAATTAGCTCAAGTTTGCCACCGCGCATTTCAAACGCTGCGGCACCCGCTCCCTCGTAATATTCCGAATAAATGACGACCTCCATCTTGCCGTCGCCGTTCAGATCCGCGATCGACGAGATCTCGTAGCGGTTCGGGGCACCGCCGTTGTCCTGCCCGCTTTTGAAAATATTGCCATCCACCAGATAGTCTTTGACGCCGTCTTTGGTCACTTTGCGAAGCATTACAAACGAATACTCGCCCGCTTTCCAGCCGACACCAAATTCGCTTTTGATATTCGTCGCGGTGATCAACGCCTCATCCGTTCCGTCGTTATCCAGATCAATAAGAAAGATCTGCGCCGTTTTTACGACCGGTTTTTTGACACCTTCTTTCTTGAGCAAAGCGGTGATCGCAGTTTTGTAAGCGGCCGTTGGCGTTTTCAGGCGTTTAGGAATGCGGGGCATCGCGTTCCACGGGGCAGCAACGCCCAATCCGAGGCCGAGCCGATCTTTTATGTCTAATTCTGTCCGGTAAAAATCACTGCAAACATCCTCGGCCGGAGCACGTTTTGCCGAATAGATCGGCGTCTTTTCTTTGCCGTCAAACCCATAGATAAACAGGTCGCTGCCGCCGTTCATTATCGATTCGGCAGCGAGTCCTGGCTCGATCCACTTACCGTCTTGCGAACCGCCCAGCAGGCCGCCAAGCTTTAGATCGACGATCGGAACGATGGACTTTTGAGCGGAAATGGCAGAAATAAAAGCGGACAAAATTAGTAGACTGCTGAGTATCCTTGTCATATTTATTAGTTATTTGGCTTAAAGAAAAAGAAGAAAAATAGAGCGGCGTGACGCTGATCGACGCCTTCGGCATATCCGATCGTGCTCCGCGAGCTGTTCTCGACACGGCCGTTCGAATTGACATAGCCGATGGTCGAGCGACTGCCGTTTTCGACGGTTCCGCTACTGCTGATGTAACCAATGGTCGAGCGGCTAGCGTTCTCCACGCGGCCGTCTTTATTAATATAACCGACCGTCGAACGACTGCCGTTTTCGATACGTCCGTCCGAGTTGATATAACCAATAGTGGAGCGGCTGCCGTTTTCGACCGTCCCGCTGGATGAGATATAACCGATGGTTTTGCGGCTGCCGTCCTCGATCCGCTGTCCAAAACCGACCGCCGCAAAGACCGCGACAATGCTCAGAATAAATAACGCTTTTCTCATAATTCCTCCGTTTCGCCTAAGGCGTCATTGTTTGAACGCCCAACGAGTCGAAATCCTGCAAAGATAATAAGCCCGACGACGACCGCGACCAACACGGCGAGGCCCTCTTTGGCAAAATCGACATTGGTCAGCAGCCAACCGATGAGCAATAACGATAAAACGGCTGCACCGATGCCGAGCGGCAGTGTGAAGTGCGATGGCGGTGCTGCGTCACGCATGCGAAAAACCGGCAGAGCTCCGCATGTCGTGGCGTAAACCAGCAGCCGTGTGATCGTTGCGATTGCAACAGCAGTGAGGAACGACGACATTATTGTCGTGACCAAAATGATAGCGGCGGTCACGATGATCGCGATGTGCGGCGTTTTGAATCGGACGTGTGTTTTTTCAAAAACCTGTGGCAGGTCACGCTGTTCGGACATTGCAAAGAGCATCCGCGTCGAGCTGAGAACGCCGACATTTAGATTCCCGAATATTGAGATCAGCGCCCCGACCGTGATGAACGCAGCACCAAGGGGGCCGAGAAATACGGAGGAGGCGTCAGCTATCGGACGCTCCGAAGTCGCGAGTCCCGGCAGCGTGCCGATGCTGACGATCTGGATCAATACATAAAACACGGCAACGATCCCAAGCCCCGCGATCAGGCCAAAGGGCATTGTCTTACCCGGTTCTTTTGCCTCGCCCGCGAGCACAACTCCGGCCTCAAATCCGACGAACGCATAGATCAACAGCAGCACCGCGCTTGAAAATGACGAGTACGCGGGTATGACGTCAAAATTGAAGTTGCCCGGCTGGATAAAAAACATCCCGACGACCGAAAAGACCAGTAGCGGCAGCAGTTTGCCGGCGGTGAAAAGATTTGTCATCGTAGCGGATTCGCGAATGCCGATAACGTTGACGACCGTTATTATCAGGACGACTAGACTGATAAAGGCAATACGCATCGCGCCTTCGTTAGCACCGGGAACGAAGAACCCGAGATACGTTACTAGCAGATTACAATTGGCGGCAAATGTCGTCACGCGCACGACCCAATAAAGCCAGCCGACCTCAAACCCGACAACGGGGCCAAACGCCTCGCGTGCATAGAGATACGGACCGCCGGTTGCTGAAAAGCGGCTCGAAACCTCGGCGTAGCATAGCACGATGAGAGCGATGATGCCCGCACACGCCAAAAAGGCGAACAGGCTGTAGCTGCCGATCTGGGCATATACTTGTGCAGGCAAGCCAAAAATGCCCGCGCCGATGATCGTGTTAATGATGATCGCCGTAAAATCGAGCCGCCCGAGCCCGCGTATCAGTTTTTCTTCGCTCATTTGATTCAAAAATGGAATATGATGCCGCCTTTCGTTTATACTCTTAAAACCGTCTCAGGTAAAGATTTAAGGAGATTTTGTATGATGCGACTGCTATTTGTTCCTTTTCTTATTTGTCTGTCTTTTGTCATGTCGGCGGCGCAGAAACCGGACAAAAAGATCGAGATCACCCCGCCAAAGAGTTACAAAGCTCCGGCCATCCAATCTTCGCCAACGCTGCAGAACATCCTTGATAACGCCGTCAATGAGATGCTTAAGGACTTTTCGTCAAAGGGCGTAAAGCCCGACGAGGTTGCGGCAACGCTGATCGATCTTCGCGATCCGGCAAACTTTATGACCGCTCAGGTTCGCGGCGAAGCTCGGATCTATTCGGCGAGCGTCGTCAAGATGTATTACATGGCGGCGATTGAGCGGCAGCTTGAGGACGGCAAGGTCAAGATGACGCCCGAACTCGAGCGGGGCTTACGGGACATGATCGTCGACAGCTCAAACGAGGCGACGCAGTACATCCTCGATGTCATAACGGGTACGTCGGGCGGTGCGGAGTTGCCGCAAAAAGAGTTTGAGGCGTGGCAGTACAAACGCAACCGCGTCAACCGCTGGTTTTCGTCAATGGGCTACACGAATATCAACGTCAATCAGAAAACTTTTTGCGAGGACGCCTACGGCATCGAGCGTCAGTCGCGAAACTTTCCGACCGAGGCGGCGAACCGCAACATGCTCACGACCAACGCGACGGCCCGCTTACTCGCTGAGATCGTCACGGGGCGGATGAACACGCCCGAGCGGACGGCGGCGATGATGGCGCTGATGAAACGCGACCCTTGGGGCAAGGCAATAGATGCCGACGATCAAAACAATGGTTTTACCGGCAAATATTTCATCGACAGCAATACGCGGGAGGTGAAACTATGGTCAAAAGCCGGATGGACCAGCAAGACCCGTCACGATGCGGCCTATGTAGAGACAGCCGACGGACTTAAATTTGTGCTGGTCGTGTTCACCGAAAACCACGCCAACGAGAGAGGAATTATTCCGGGCATAACCGGCAAGGTAGTAAACGGATTAAGGAAAAAGTGATGTCCCTTTCAGGGACAGACATCTTAGGAGATATATGAAGATATTTGGATTGAGAATAATCGCAGTTACCTCGTTACTTTTAGTTTTGTCCGGCCTTGGTTTTGCCCAGGGCAGCTATATGCAGCCGCCTAAGGAAATAATGGACGTGCTGAATGCGGCCGCCATACCGGCGACGTCGATCTCGCCGACGCGGGATCGGATCGCGATGCTCGAACCGCTGCGTTATCCGCCGATCGCGGACCTGTCGCAGCCAATGTTGAGGCTCGCCGGAACGCGCGTAAATCCGAACAACAGCGCTCCGCATCTACAGGCTTATTCGGTCAAATTGACGCTCAAGAACGTGAGCGATGGCCGCGAGACGCAGGTCACTCTGCCGGCCGGGGCTAAGATCTCGGGGCCGCAATGGTCGCCTGATGGCAAGTACATGGCGTTTGGCAACATCACCGCCGCGGGCGTCGAGCTTTGGCTCGTAGAAACAGCGACGGCCAAGGCAAAACGGCTAGGGAATTATTACGTCAACACGGCGTTTGGCGGCTACGGTTGGGAAGGCTCGACGCACATAAGTGCGACGCTCGTTCCTGCGGGTCGCGGTGCTGCTCCGCAATACAGGGATGTTGTTCCGGTTGCTCCAAATATCCAGGAAACGACGGGCCGTCGCGGTGCTGTTGCCACCGTTCAGGATCTGCTAAAGTCGCCAAACGATGAAAAGCTTTACGACTATTACGCTACGTCGCAGCTCGCTCTGATCGGACTCGACGGCAAGGCAAAGATGGTCGGCACGCCTGCGATCTTTGAGCAAAGCGTGTTTTCGCCGGACGGCAAGTATGTTCTGGTGTCGCGTGTTGTCAGGCCGTATTCGTATCTGTTTCCGTCGTTCCGTTTCCCCAAAAAGGTCGAGATATGGGATGCCGGAGGCAAACTCGTCCGGTCGATGCCCGATCAGCCTCTGCTCGACAATATTGTCAGCGGCGGCGTGCAGACAGGGCCGCGCGGTTACCAATGGATACCCATCGAAGGTTCGACAATCAATTGGGTCGAGGCTCTCGACGGCGGCGATCCGAAAGCAAAGGTCCCGCACAGGGACAAAGTGATGACGCTCGCCGCCCCATTTGACGGCACGGCGACCGAATTGCTCAAGACCGAGCATCGTTTTCAGGGCCGCTCGTTTGGTGAGAAAGACGGGATGATGCTCTACTTTGACTTTAATCGCGACACGCAAAAGCGCCGGATCTTTTTGACGAATTACAAGAACACGGCGAACGCCAAGGTCATCTCCGACCTCAATATCAACGACCGTTACAACGACATCGGCCAGCCGGTAACGCGTGTTCAGCCAAACGGCGTCAGCCTTATTCGTCAAAACGGCGACGAGATCTTTCTGACGGGTGCCGGTGCTTCGAAAGAGGGCGACCGTCCGTTCTTTCGCCGGATGAACCTGAAAACTCTTGAGATCAGCGAGATCGTTCGCTCGGGCACTGAGGAATATGAGGCGTTCGCCGGGATGATCGACGACAACGGGATGAACTTTTTCACCCGCAAAGATTCGCCGACCGACCCGCCAAATCTCTTTATTCGCCAGGTTTGCCCTAAAGGACAGGTCTGCACAGCGCTGGCTTACCGTCAGGTGACCGAGTTCAAAGACACAGCACCGCAGCTGCGCGGTATCAAAAAACAGCTCGTCCAATACAAACGTGCCGACGGCGTCGATCTGAGTTTTACGCTCTACACGCCGCCCGGTTACAAGGAGGGAACACGTCTGCCGACGCTCGTCTGGGCTTATCCTGAGAGCTTTACCGACGGTGCTCTGGCTGGACAGGTTGCGGGTTCGACCAATAGATTTACCCAGATCGGCGGCATCTCGCATCTGTTCCTGCTGTTGAGCGGCTATGCGATCATGGACAATGTTTCGATGCCGATCGTCGGCCCGCCTGAGACCAAAAACGATACGTTTATCAAACAGATCGTCGATGCCTCAAAAGCGGCGATCGACAAAGGCGTCGAGATGGGCGTGGTTGACCGCGACCGTGTCGGCGTCGGCGGGCACAGCTATGGTGCGTTTATGACCGCGAATCTGCTCGCCCACAGCGATCTGTTTCGTGCCGGTATCGCCCGCAGCGGTGCGTATAATAGAACGTTGACGCCCTTTGGCTTTCAGGATGAGACGCGTAACTTTTGGGAAGCGACCAAGGTCTATACCGAAGTCTCGCCTTTCTTTTACGCAAACAAGATCAATGAACCGATCCTGCTCATCCACGGCGAAGCCGACAACAATCAGGGCACGTTCCCGATCAATTCCGAACGCCTCTTCGCCGCCATCAGCGGTCTTGGCGGCACGGCGCGTCTCGTAATGCTCCCCCACGAATCTCACGGCTATTCGGCGAGAGAATCGACCGAGCACACGCTCTACGAAATGGTCAACTGGATGGATAAATACGTAAAAAACGCAAAACCGCGTTAGAGCTACGAAAAGCAAAAGGCCTCGTTCAGCAATGGACGAGGCCTTTTTATGTCTAAATTGCACGAAACCGCTATAAACACTGGCTAGAACGGACATTTTCTCCATAGGAAAATCAAATTTCCTGACG
>CAZIZR010000002.1:116859-159784 GCA_964543865.1 uncultured Chloracidobacterium sp. | reverse complement strand
CGACACAGTTGCGTCGCCAGAGGAAACACTTGCGTCGTCACGCGACACAGTTGCGTCGCCAGAGGAAACACTTGCGTCGTCACGCGACACAGTTGCGCTGCCGGAGGAAACAGTTGCGCCGTCAGAGGAAACAGTTGCGCCGTCAGAGGAAACAGTTGCGCCCTCAGAGGAAAATGTTGTTGGGCGTGGCTCGACGGTCGCTGAGTCAGAGGGAAATGTTGTTGAGCGTGGCTCAACGGTCGCTGACTCACAGGGAAATGTCGTTGGACGTGAAGAAAATAGTGTTGGGCGAGAGAGAAATGGGTTTCTGCCGTTTATTGGACGTCCGTTACCTCGATTACGGGACCGGTGTTGGTGAGGTCGATGCCGGCGGTGAGGCCTGTGAGGTCGGCACCTTGGGTTAGAAACTTGTCGGCGTCGGCGGCGATGACGGGGCGGGAGAAAAGATAGCCCTGGCCGAGCTTGCAGCCAAGGTCGCGGAGCAGTTCGAGTTGTTTTAGCGTCTCGACGCCTTCGGCGACGACCTCGATGCCTAGGTTTTCGCCGAGCATCAGAATTGTCTTTACGATGAGGCCGCTCTTTTCGTCGGTTCCGAGGACGTTGATGAACGAACGGTCGATCTTGATGCGTTCAAAAGGGAACCGCTGCAGGTAACTGAGGCTTGAATAGCCGGTGCCAAAATCGTCGGTCGAGAGAGCGATGCCGAGTTCGTCGAGTTCCTGAAGCACTTTGAGTGAGCGTTCGCTGTGTTCCATAACGGTGCTCTCGGTCACCTCAAGTTTTAGTTGCAGTGCGTCGAGCCCGGTGCGTTCGAGTATCTCTTTGACCTGTCCGGTGAGCGTCGGGTGCATCAATTGCTTGGCTGAGAGATTGACGCTGATCGATAGCGGGAACGAATAGTGCTGCTGCCACTCGGCGGTCTGGCGGCAAGATTCTTCGAGGATCCATTTGCCGATGGGGACGATCAGGCCGGTCTCTTCGGCGACCTCGACGAATTCGTTCGGCGCGATCAGACCATGTTTCGGGTGACGCCAACGGATCAAAGCCTCAAATTCCTGTACGCGGCCCGTCACCAGATCGACGATCGGCTGGTAATGAACCTCAAACTCGTTTCGCTCGACCGCGTGACGCAGATCTGTCTCGACCTGGAGCAGGTTCATGTTTCGCACATGCATCTCGCGGTCAAATATCTCGTAACGCGCCTTGCCCGATTCCTTAGCACGATACATCGCCGCGTCAGCATCGCGAAGAAAATCTTCGGCACGACGCTCGACGTTGCTCGATACGACAATGCCGATGCTGGCGGTCGTAAAGACCTCGTAGTTATCGATCTTAAAGGGCTCAGAGATCGCCGTTTGCAGGCGTTCGGCAACATGCGCGACTTCGTTTGCGTCACCGCTACGGTGGAGCAGCAGGGTAAATTCGTCACCGCCAAGCCGCGCGACGATGTCACCGGGACGAATACACGCGGAAAGCTTTTCGGCGATCGCGATGAGCAGTTTGTCGCCGACCGCGTGACCGAGACTGTCGTTGATAACCTTGAACCGGTCGAGATCGAGGAACAGTACGGCGAATCGCGCAAAATCATTACCCTCGGCACGCTCGACAGCCTGCTTGAGATGATTCATGAACGATACGCGGTTTGGGAGGTTTGTCAGCGTGTCGTGGAGCGCGTAGTAGCGAAGCTTTTCTTCGGCACGGCTGCGCTCTGTGATGTCGCGGAAACTCGCGACGCGGCCGATGGGTTTGCCCTCAAGATACTGCGGCTGCGAATAGCGCTCGATGAGACGCCCGTCGGCAAGCTCAAGTATCTCCGAAAATGTCTCATCCGGAGTTTGATACGTGGATTTGAGCTTTGCGATAAACTCGTCGCTGTCCTTGACCTTGCTGGCGACGTGCTTGACTAGAGCTTCGCCGTCTTTGTTTTCGATGATCGCAGGATCGACGTCCCACATTTCGACAAATTTTTTGTTGCACGTGACGATGCGGCGGTCGAGCCCCATCACGACGATGCCGTCGGCGGTCGATTCGAACGTCGTCGTAAAGAGCGAGAGGGTCTCGTGCAAAGACTTTTCGGCGCGGCGGCGTTCGCTAATATCGCGGGCAATACCCTGGACGCCGACCGGCATACCGTCGTTGACTATCAGACGCGTGCTCAGATCGAGCGGCACACGCCTGCCGTCCTTAGCGATGATCTCAAGCTCGTATGTCGTCGGGCGTTCGTCCTCGATCTTGCGAGCGGTCATCGTACGGGCACCTTCGAGATACTCAGGCGCGACGACTGTTGCGATATTGATCTTTAGTGCTTCTTCGCGGGTGTAGCCGGTGATGACCTCGCCGGCACGATTGAGCGAGGTGATATTGCCGTTCAGGTCGTGGGTGTAGATGAGGTCGTTGGCGTTTTCAAAGAGATCCTTGTAACGCTCTTCGTTCTTGCGGCTCAACTCCTCAGCAAGTTTTCGGGCCGTTATATCGCGGGCAATGCCCTGAACGGCGACTGCCTCGCCGTCTTTCATGATCGTGCTGCTGTTGACCTCGAGCGTCACGCGGGTGCCGTCTTTGCGGATGCAATCGACCTCATAGACCGTCTGGCCGATGTCGCCCTTGATCTTTTTGAGCAGGTTCTGCTTGACGAGCTTCATATGCTCGGGGGCAATGATCTGCTTCATATTCAGCGACAGAGCTTCTTCGCGGGTGTAGCCAAAGATCCGCTCGGTCGCGTTGTTGATCGATATGTAATTGCCGCTTAGGTCGTGGACATAAATGATGTCGTTGGCATTTTCAAAGAGCTGTCGGTAACGAGCCTCGCTCTCTTGCAGTGCGTCGTTCGTTCGCTTGCGGTCGGTGATATCTTGCCACATCACCATCCCGGCAAAGATCTCGTCCTTTTCATTTCGAACAGGCAAGATGCTGACCTGAAACGCACCTTCGTCATTGTCAATGTCGAGGATGACGCGTTCGCCGCCTAGGGCCCGCTCGTAGTAAGCAAACCACTCGTCGGCGATCTCGGGCGGAAAGACCTCTGACAAAGTGCGGTTTTCAAACATCTCGGTCGTCCAGTTGTGATGTTTGAGCTGCTCACCATCGGCGAGAGTGTAACGGTGGTTGTGGTCAAAGAGTAGGACGGCCGTCCTGGGGATAGTGCGAGCCAAAGTGCGGTATAGATTCTCGCGTTTTTCGAGCTCTTGCTGGGCGAGTTTTCGCTCGGTGACATCGAGTATCACGCCCTGCCAGCAGATCAACTCGCCGTCCTTACCCTTTACAAAACAGCTGCGGTCGCGGACCCAAATAATGTCGCCGTTGTTACAAACGACCCGATATTCAAAATCGATGCTCTCGTGGTTGCGCATCGCTTTGCGCGTCGCGTCCAGAACGTGGCTGCGGTCGTCCGGATGAATGACGCGGTCCCAAATATTTGGGTCGGTCATCCAAACGTCCAGCGGATAGCCGAACCGCTCAAAGGTCGGGCTAATATAGATCGGCAGATGCGGCTGGACCGGCTCGACAGCATAGAACATCACCGGCAGATTCTCGATGAAGCTGCGAAATGTGCTATCGCGGGCCGGCGAACTTGCCGGATCTATTTTCGAATTGGACGGTTTTCTTGCCATTTCGGGCGATCTGTTACTGATGGTGACACGGTCGAACTGCAATCTCAGCCGTCAGATCGAGCTAATGTAAAGTACTCAAAATAAAGAGTTTGGGGCGGAGTGATTGTTGAGTCTTGTGGTCGGGACCGTTAAGAACGTGCGTTAAAAAGGGTTTAACGCACATACATCATACCATTTTACGCGCTTGTTTGACCATACTTTTTTCAGGCTGCGGGGAATTGTTCATTCACCTGAAAAAGCGTTAAACTAGGCGCGTTTCTCGCGACCAACATTATGAAAAAGATATCTGCAATTTGCCTGCTGCTCACATTCGCCGTTACTACATTTTCACAGACGATGCCCGCCGGTGCCGATCCGGCCATCTGGGCAAAGGCCGTCAAGATCCACAAAAAAGCGATCGTCATCGACGGCCACAACGACATCACATCGCCGCTTGTCGATGAAGATTACGATCTGCGAAACAGCTCGGTGGGCAAATTTCACCTCGGCGGCGACCCGTTTCATACAGATGTATCGCGGCTAAAGGCGGGCGGTATTACCGGCGAATTTTTCGCGATCTACGTCTCAGGTAGCACGATGAAAACCGGTGGAGCGATGCACCGTGCGGTCGATATGATCGACGCGACGTATCGCGAGGTCGAACGTAACCCAAAAGACTTTACGTCGTGCACGACTGCCGCTGAGATCCGCAAGGCAAAGAAGCAAAACAAGATCTGCATCCTCATGGGCATCGAGGGCGGCTATGTAATGGAAGATTCGCTTGCCGCGCTCCGCGTAATGTACCGGCTCGGGGTGCGATACATGACGCTGACGCACAATGTCGCGACAAACTGGGGTGACGCTCATCGCGACGAAAGGCACGGCGGGCTGACCGAGTTTGGCAAAGAGGTCGTTCGCGAAATGAACCGTCTGGGGATGTTCATCGATATCTCACACATATCGGTCAAGACGATGAACGATGCTCTCGATGTCTCGACAGCGCCTGTGATCGCCTCGCACTCAGGTGCCCGTGGAGTTAATGACCACACACGCAATGTGCCTGATGACGTGCTAAAACGCGTCGCCAAAAACGGCGGCGTGATCATGGTCAATTTTTATCCGTCGTTTCTCGACGCCCGCACAAATCGAGAGGAAAACGAACGCTCAGCGCGGCTCAAACCGCAGATCGACGCACTTGCCGAGCAGTTTAAGAGCGACCGCCGTGCATTTGACGATGCCGTCAGAAAACTCGAGGACGCTAATCCTATTTACATGCCAACTTACGCCAGGATCGTCGATCACATCGACCATATCAAAAAGATCGCCGGCATCGACCATGTCGGCCTCGGCTCTGATTTTGATGGTGTGCCTATGCTGCCCGCCGGGATGAATGGAGCCGAGGATCTCGTTCTCGTAACTTACGAAATGCTCCGCCGCGGTTATTCTGAGACCGATATTAAAAAGGTTCTTGGCGAAAATCTGCTTCGTGCAATGGAACAGATGGAACGCGTCGCCGGTAACCGACAGATCAGCGGGCAGGGGAGTCTAAAGAGGATCAAATAAAAAAGGCGGCCTTGAAGCCGCCTTTTTCCTTGCCATTATTCCTCCTCTGAACGGTCATCGTTTGGCCACCAGCCTTGCGGCGTATAGTTGATCCTGCGAACTTCGCGAAGCCGGTCTTTGCTCAGTTTTCCTTCGACCAGCTCATAACCCATAAGTGCGAATATACGTCCGCGCAAGAATATCGGGCGGGCGTTGCCGTACCAATCGACACACGACGCACGACAGCCGTCAGCGGAGTCGGTCGGTCGGGCCTCGAGTTCACCGATCTGACTGAAATTGAGGTTTTTGTTCTTTAGAAAGATGATCGCCGCCGAATCTTCCATCAGGTGGCGATACCCGCTGCGACCTTCGCGGGCGATCGGCAAACCGAGCAATCCGCTGTCGTCACCGTCCGGTTTATAGAAAAAGCCATGGCTGCGAAGCTCGCCTTGCGAAGCGTTTTTGCGGACATAGCTCGGCCAGACCTTTGCCCCGTCGTCGAGTCCGACGGGCGAGAAATAAAGGTCTGTCCCGTTAGTGCCGACAACCACCGCGTCACCGCCAAGCGGTTCGATGCGGTAAACGTTGTGAGCGAGATGCAGTTCTGCGACGCTGTCGGTTTTCCAGTTGGCCGCAAAAAGATTGGCACCGTCGCGCTGATTCTGACGTCCCCAGCCGCTACCCGTTCCGTACAGCATATAGTCGCCGACAAAGCGGTTTTGGAACGTGTAGCCATCGACATTTGGCAGATCGCGGTAGTTGGCCTTAACCGCCGATTCGCTCCCGTCCGAAAAGCTTTCGGCCGATGCCTTTAACATCGCGATGTCGCCATTTGATCGCTCACCGTCCCACATCTGATCGCCGCGACCGTCGCTCCGGACGAGTACGTTGAGCTGCTCACCTTCGCTTTCGAGAAATGAAAACTGATCGATCGGGCTGCCGGTCACGCCGAGGGCACTTGGAGCCGAGCCGTCGAGCGGCATCTTGTAGAGCAGTGAGTTAGATTTCGGAGTGCCGCCGCCATAGTTGTAATCGGTCGTCCAGACATAGACTGACTTTTGCGAGACATAAAACACTCGTCCCGCCGCACCTAAAACCGCCGTGCCTTTACACGCCATAGTCTTTGACGAAAGATCGCAGACGGTGATCGTGTGCAGTGCCGAGACCGAGCCCGAATCGATCGGGCGTTCGGCACGATAGATCTCGGTCGGCGATACGACAGGTTCAAATTCATTTGCCTTTGCCCCTTTGCGCCACTTTCTGACAGCCGGGAACTGTGTGTTGCCGTCGCTGTAATAGCCGAGATACTGCGGCGTGTAAAAGACGAGTTTGTTGCCGATCAGACGGCTGGCGTAGTTTCGCGACGAATAATAATCGTTTGACCGCAAATGATATGTCGAGCGGTATGCGAGATCGCCGCTGCGATTGATGTCAAAAAGATTCATCTCGGTGCCGCCGCGTCCGTAGCTGTAACCAATGACGACCACAGTGTCGCCCGAAACAAGCATCTCGTCGTACCAATCGTTGCTTGGGTTGATGCCGGGCGGGTATGCGTTGACCGACGACTCGGGTTCGAGAGCATTGCCGCCGACCTTGACGGTGAACAAACGCCCGCGCCGCAGTATTACGAGATGATCGCCGTGGACCTTAACAATACCGCCCTCATCGACTCCCGCGTGCTGGTTGTTTGTGATCGATTCTTCTTTGCCGTCTTTCGAAGCCGACATCGGCTTTGCCCCGGCCGACGGTGAAGGAGCGGCATCGGTTGTGACGGTACTGTTTGAGGCGTAAGTATCTCCATCCGTTGTTATGCCCGTACGGCCTCGCGAATCCTGAAATTTCTTAAAATGCTCCTTTAGCTCAGCCTCTGATTTGAACGGCTGCATCGTCTTTCGCGGTTTGTTTGGCGTGACAGTTGCTATGTGAGCAAACCATCCGCTTGGGCGAATGCCCGTGTACGAGAACGCAAAAACTCCCGCCGCTAATACAACAGCGCCGGCTAATAATGACCTTTTCATAATTTTTCCTCCGTCGGCAGCAGTTAAACCGCCGTAAATATCGGATATTTTCATTCCAATCGGAGGAACGCACGGAGTGTGGATGTCTTGCAGGAAAAAGTTGAGAGAGGTGACGGGCAGCTAGTCGTCGGATTGCAGTCCTGACAGCAGAGCCTCGACCTGATCTATCTTGTTGAGAGGGATGTTTCTGATCAATTCACTATAATTCGACGCTTTTTTATCGCGGCGAAGCCCTTTTAGCGGATGCTCGTCGGGCAAAACGGTGTTGCGGTCGGGTTTCCACTCGTACAGGTCGTTCGGTTCGCAACGGAGGTACTCGCAAATCTTCTCCAGGTGCTTTCCCTGAATGCTGTTGACCTTATTATCAAGCAAATTCCACGCAGTCGGCCGCGAAATGCCGAGCTTAACAAGCTGTCCATAAGGATTATTGATCCCGCGAAGAGCAAAAACACGTTGAATATTGAATCTAAGCATCTTTCACCTCAGTCTGTGTAAAACTACCTTTCGATAGTGTAAAACTACGATGCGTCTGTGTAAAGTGCAGATAAGAGTGTGTAAGAATGCGGTGCGTCTATCTAATATGCGGATATGTCTGTGTAAATATCATATGAGTCTATGTACAAATATACTGTCAGAATATAAAAGTAAGCTGTGTGTATGTAAAAATGTAAGTGGACGACACGGCAATTAGTCGTCTAGAAGCTGGTAGTATGAGCAACTGGGTATTGCAATGCGAGCGTTCTCAGTTCCAGTCTTTAGGGCTAATTCAAGAATGGAGCAGTCACTTTCAGAAAGAACAAAGGCTTTATCGCCAACTATTACAGGGCGCGAAGAAGTCGATGTTGACGGCAAATTCAATCGCCATTGTTCGAGACCATTCTTTAGATTGAACGCGCCAATTCCAGCAGAACCCTGAACGATCAACAGCTCATCGTTTGAGGTCATTCGACGAGCATGATTCTCTTCGTAATAATCGCTTCCGCCTGTTAATGCATTTGATATGCCGCGTAGAGGTTTGGTCCAAATAGTTTTTCCCGTCCTTTGATCGATGGCCTGGATTTCTTCGTTGCGAACCAAGTAAACCTTGCCGTCCAGAACGACCGGCTTAATAAGCGTATCAGTTGCAACTTCCCACAATAACTTTTTCGAGCGAAGATCTAAGGCACCGAAACGACCAACGCGGCTGTTGCCGTAAATCACTCCATCGACAAGTGTGCCAACACCTGTTCCGTCTGAGTCTTCATAAGTTCCGGGACGTTCGGCAATTGGGAAGATCGAACGTTCTCCATTTTCTATCGGTACTTCAGCCCAGTGACCATCGTTTTCGTCTGTTTTCTTAGTCCCTGCAATGAGTTCTTCTTCAACCATGAAATAGACATGATTGTCGAAGATGTAGGGAATATTAACAGTGCCTCCAGTAGAACCCATCCAATTATCTATTTTCCACAATTCATTCCCAGTTTTTCTATCGAGAGCGTAAAGATGCTCCCGGGCGCAGACTAAGATACGATCCCCACTAATAGCCGGGAAAGTTCCGAATGTGCCATAGCCTTTGTTTAATGGGAATTTCCACAGCTTTTCTTCTGTCAACGGATTAAATGCATAAAAACCCGCCGGTTCCCCGCGTGTACCATTTTTACTATATCCATTCAGCACTCCAAAATAGACCATTCCATCCGCAAGGATTGGTTGCTCGACGCGAGCATTGTTGGTGGTGTAAAGCGTTTCGACCGATTTGGTTGAACCATTGAGTCTATGAAGATTTGGTCCGGCCCCAAAATAGATGTCGTTTCCGTCAACGGTAAAGTTGGAGACACTTTTCCGTTCAACGAATTCTCTTCTAAACGGAAAGCCCACAGATAGGCAACTAGCAAGCAGGGTGGCTAATAGTACAATTAAAACAAGCAATCCGCCGAAAGTGGGGTTCCTCATGATAGGGGATTATATCACGAGAAAAAAGACGGCCGGAGCCACGTTTTTCTAGCTTTGCGGCTTGCCGCGATCGCACTGCGGTCAGGCTTGCCTGAACGTAAAGGCTCACCCTCACACCATTTCGCCCCACCGGACGCGAAAGCGTCCGGTGGGGCGAAGGATCTTAGGAGCAATAACCGTCGAGGCAAGCCTCGCCGCATTGCATCAGGGCAAAGCCCAAGACGCTTAAGCGCCTGCCCCGTGGCACTTCTTAAACTTCTTCCCGCTGCCGCAGTAGCATGGGTCGTTTGGTTTTACCTTGGGCTGGTCGCGGACAAAGGGCGTGTGTCTCGCGGCTTCGGCTCCGGCGGCTTCGGCGGTTCCCATGGCTCCTGTGAACGCCATGCCGGCGGCTTGGCGGTTGGCACGCTGACGCTCGAGGCGTTCGAGACGCTCGACCTCCTCTTGTTCGTCACGGTTGACGATCTCGAGGTGAAACAGCGCCTTGGTCGTATTGGTGTCGATGCGGTCGAGCATGTCCTGAAACATATCGAACGACTGCTTTTTGTATTCGACAAGCGGGTCTTTTTGGCCGTAGCCGACCAGTCCGATGCCCTGTTTGACCTGATCGATCGAGAGCAGGTGATCTTTCCACTGGCTGTCGATGATATTGAGCATGATGTAACGCTCGTACGCCCGCAGGCTCTCTTCGCCGGCCTGTTTTTCTTTTGATTCGTACGACGCGATGGCCTTTGCCCAGATGGCGTTTTCGATCTCGGGGGCGTTCATCGTCTTGAAATCGACACCCGCGTCTTTGGCCGGATCGATGGCGTAAATGTTCTCAATCTCGGCGGCGTAGGTATCGACTTCCCACTGGTCGGGTGTGACGGCGGCGGACAAAAAGCTGCCGGTCAGATCGCCGAGCAGGTCGCGTGCAACACCCGATTCTCCAAGCAAATACTCGCGATGCTCCGGCTCGAACATCAACTGACGACGCAGCCCGTAAATCGTTTCACGCTGGCGGTTCATAACGTCGTCGTATTTGAGAACGTGTTTACGCGTTTCAAAGTTACGTGCTTCGACGGCCTTTTGGGCACGTTCGATCTGGCGGCTGACGGTCTTTGATTCGATAGCGACGCCGTTTTCCATGCCGAGCCATTCCATCATCGAGCGGACCTTATCGCCCGCAAAGATACGCATCAGATCGTCTTCGAGTGACAAAACAAAACGCGACGAACCCGGATCGCCCTGACGGCCGGCACGTCCGCGAAGCTGATTATCGATGCGGCGCGACTCGTGGCGTTCGGTGCCGAGGATGTGCAGCCCGCCGGCGGCAACGACCTCTTTCGCCTCTTCCGCGACGACAGCCTTTGCCTTACGCAGCTGCTCGTCAAACTGCTCTTCGGTCGCCTCGTCCGGATTGATCTCCATCCGTTTGAGGTAATCACGGGCTAGCGAATCGGGATTACCGCCGAGTAGGATGTCGGTACCGCGGCCGGCCATGTTGGTCGCGATGGTGACGGCTCCTTTGCGGCCCGCTTGGGCGATGATCTCGGCTTCTTGTTCGTGATATTTGGCGTTGAGGACCTTGTGCGGAACGCCGAGCGATTTGAGTTTGTCGGCGATCAGCTCTGAGTTTTCGACCGACACGGTACCGACCAGAACCGGGCGGCCGCTCGCGTGCAGATCTTTGATCTCGCCGACGACAGCTTCCCATTTTTCGGGCAGCGTGCGATAGATCATGTCCGGCGAATCGACGCGGATCATCGGCTGGTTGGTCGGTATTTGCACGGTGTCGAGCCCGTAAACCGTATTAAATTCTTCGGCTTCGGTCTCGGCCGTCCCGGTCATGCCGCCGAGCTTTTCGTACATTCTGAAATAGTTCTGCAGCGTGATCGTCGCGAGCGTCTGGTTTTCTTTCTCGATCTTGACGCCCTCTTTTGCTTCGACCGCTTGGTGCAATCCGTCGGACCAACGCCTTCCGGCCATCAAACGACCGGTAAAATCGTCAACGATGATCACCTCGCCGTCCTGGACGACGTAATGGTGATCGCGTTTGTAGAGCGTGTGTGCCTTCAACGCCTGTTCGACGCAGTGGAGTAGGTCCATATTTGCCGGATCGTAGAGGTTCGAAACGCCAAGCAGCTTTTCGGCTTTGGTGACACCCGCCTCGGTCAGCACGGACGAATGATTTTTCTCGTCGAGCAGATAATCGCCCGTCGTTACCTTGGTCTCCTCGTCCTTGTGGCCAAGCTCGAGCTGCGGGATGATCTGGTTCGCGGTGTAGTATTTATCGGTCGCCTCGTCCGTGGCACCCGAGATGATTAGCGGCGTACGGGCTTCGTCAATGAGGATCGAATCGACCTCGTCGATGATCGCGAAGTAATGATCGGGCTGGACGAGCGAATCAACATCGAACTTCATATTGTCGCGAAGATAGTCGAAACCAAATTCGTTGTTCGTGCCGTAAGTGATGTCGCAAGAGTAAGCGTCTTTGCGTTCGACGTCGTCCATATCGTTTTGGATACAGCCGACGGTCAGGCCGAGGAATTTGTGAATTTTGCCCATCCACTCGGCGTCACGCGAAGCGAGATAATCGTTGACGGTCACAACATGGACGCCGCGTCCGGTCAGGCCGTTAAGATACGAGGGAAGTGTCGCGACGAGCGTTTTACCTTCACCTGTTCGCATCTCGGCGATGCGGCCCTGGTGCAGAGCGACGCCGCCGATCATCTGCACGTCAAAATGACGCATGCCGGTGACACGACGCGAGCCTTCGCGAACTGTCGCGAAAGCCTCGGGCAAAATGTCGGCAAGCACCGCCTGCTCAGCCTTTCGCCGCTCCTCTTTGTCCTCAATGCCCTCAAGAGCATTGGCGATCATCTGTTTGAACTTAGGTGTCTGTGCCTGTAATTCGGCGTCCGAGAGCTTTTCGAGCGCCGGTTCCCAAGCGTTGATCTGCGCGACGACCGACTTAACATTCTTCAAAAAGATGTCGCTCGACGAGCCAAAAATTTTCTTAACTAATTTATCTGCAAAACTATTAACTGCCATGATTTCCTCTGGTAGAGAGTCGCTAGTTTGTGTCCGTAGCCCGCACGTAAGTAAGGGCATGTTTAGATTAAATTCACCTTTGGCGGTAACGTGAATTCGTTTCCCCAGAAGCGGATCAACCTCGCGTGGCCCTTACTCACGTGCGGGCTACTGACACTTTACGCATCGCAACTCTTGCGAATTATATCCTATTTAACTATGGCGATTTTTGAATGGTGCTCGCCGCTACTTTGCGTCTGATGCAAGCAGCGGATCGAGTGAACCGCGGGGAAGTTGGGTTGTGACGACGACCTGTCCGTTTTCTGCACGAAAGGCCGTGTTTGCGATGATCTGTTTGCGAAGCTTGTCGTCAGCCTTTGCCGCGTAAAGGGCAATGACGCTGTCAAGATCGCGTTTCAGGTCGAGAGCACGCTGCGGCGATTGTTTCTTGACAGTGACATTTACCGCAAAAGTTTTGGCGTCAAGCGAAAAGCTAAAACGCGAATCGGTCGCGTCGATGCCTTTGAACTGGTCATTAGCAATACAATCGCCAAGCGAATAGCCATACTCCATGCCCCGGCTGAAATAATCCAGGGCAGTGCGTGAGTTTTCGTTTGTACTCTCAAATTTTACCGGCGTGTAGCGGCCCGCAAGATTACTTGCGACACACGGTAGCATGGCCGTTTTAGCGACACTGAACGTGTCTTTCGAGAGATCAAACTTACCGCGATCCTTGAGGCGGCCGAGGCTTGAGAGAAAATATTCGACATCCTCGAGATATATCTTGACCGACTCAGTAACCGGCGAACGTTCATCGTCGGGTTTATTATCGAGATCGTCAACCATCTCGATCTCGTCGCGAATATCAAACTGCTTTGTCGTCGCCGCATGAGCCAAAACCTGCGGCGTCGCGCCGGCGAGCACCAAGCCGAGGTACACGCCGAGTGTCGCTAAAAGCAGGATCGAGTTTTGGTTTTTACGCTGTGTCAAATCTTATTTTTGAGCGGCCGTATTGCTCGACAGGCCGCCGACCGCGTTGCCGTTTGGCTGTTTTGGAGCTGCTTTTTGCTCGGCGAGCTTTCTTTCGATCATCTTGAGAGCTACCTCTTTTGGTACGGCAAACCTCAAAACTATCTTTTTCCCGACAGCCTCGACCTTAGCACTTTCGAGCAGTAACAGGTCGTCCTTGTCATTTTGATCGGCTCCCTCACCGCCCTTTGCCTTTTTGGCGATAGACATCGCCAGGCTCAGGGCACTGCTGATCGAACGGGCACGCGTCTCGCTTTCCATCTCTGATTGAATCAGAGCCGAAATACTCGCATTATCCTGTTGCAGCGTCATGGTAAAATCTTTGCCGCTGAGATCTTTCAGATATTGCAAATAACCACTGTCGTTGATCGCGGCAACGCCGCTTTTAATGATCTCAATGATATTTTGGTCGTCGCTGGCTATCTGTCCCCACCTAAAAGATTTTTGGTCGAGCTTGCCTTCTTTTGTCAGCTTGCCAGAGGCGTTGACAAGGAACGCCGAATCCAAACGAACCTGCTTTTTGTCAAGCAGATCGTTGACGTTGTTTGCCAAGTCAACAAACGGACGCTTGTTGATGTCAAGCTTTGCCGGATCCATTAATTCAACTTTTGGATCATTTCCCGCCGTTGTGCTGTCATCCGTTTTTGGCGTAGGCGTAGCTTTTGGCTGACGCGGAGTTCGCGGCTTGGTCGTCGATCCGGTCGTGCCGCCGCTGCCAAGCGTCGGCAGATCGCCATCTATGACGTCATTGTTTGCTTTCGGCAGATTCGGTTTCGTATCGAGCAGGCTGTTACCGCTGGTTGATGGCGCCGTGTAAGGGATGCCCGGAGGAAAACTGCTGTTGTTAAACATCGGGTCATTTGCCTGTTGCTGGAGCATGGCAAATTCTTCGGGGTTTGCGATCTGAAAATAACCCTCAGGGTAAGAGAGCGGTGGAGCCGTGCCGCTGACATCGACAAATGTGATGTCGGCGTCGCCAAGATCGGTCTTTTCGTACGCTGCGTCAATATAATCGCGGTCAGTGCCAAATACCATCGCACCGACATACACCACATCGAGAGCCTCGCAGACACGTCCGACGAGCGGACTGTCGCAGCCTTTCATCGTGAGCACCGAGGTCTGGGCAAAGACCAACAGCGCGAGCAGATTACCGATCGCGGCGATGCCGAGGATCTTATAAATGCGCGGGCCAAACTCCCAGTTTTTGATCTCGTACGTATGAAACAGGTCACCCTCGCTCGTCGGGGCGGCAACCGGTTCTGTATCGTATAATGACTGCTCGAACATAAGGCTTAAATATAAATATCGCGTTAGTCTCAAAAAGCTAGCTGCAAGTTTAGACGCCCGCACCCCGCAAAATGTTGCAGGGCAATTGAGTATCTTATCATTTTCGGCGGACGTTTGAAAAGATTAGACTTCTCCGGTGCAAACCTCTAAAATCGCATCACATGGCCCGCTCTGGTAACCGAAACCGCTCAGCAAATAAGCGCAAGCGGCACTTCGGTGAACGAAAAGATAAACGCTTTATTGCACGCGAAAGTTCCGCGTCTCGCCCGCCTGTGCAACAGACCCCGCGACAGCTAAAGGCCATCGAACGTCTGCTGTCAGGCATTGGCGTGCCCGAGCAAAAGCCTTTCAAGCCCGATGCTTTTCAGATCGAAGCCCTCGCCGCGATCGAGACCGAAGACGTGCTTGTCACAGCGCCGACCGGCAGCGGCAAAACGTGGATCGCCCGCGAAGAGATCCGCCGCTTGCTCGCCGACGGCAAACGTATCTGGTACACCACGCCGTTAAAAGCTCTGACAAACTCAAAATATACTGAATTTTCGTTAGAATTTAGTGCCGAAAACGTCGGCATCCTGACCGGCGACCGTAAAGAAAATTCGAGTGCACCGCTCATCGTCGGAACGACTGAGATCTATCGTAATCAGCTATTTGACGCCTTACGCGAGGGCGAACAAGTCGATACGGATTTTGTGATATTTGACGAGGCCCATTATCTCGCGGACGAGGAACGCGGGCACGTGTGGGAAGAATCGATCATCTTATCGCCTCCGCGGATCAGGATGCTGCTGCTTTCAGCAACCGTCGGCAGGGCCGAGGAATTTGCGGCGTGGATCAGCGAAGTTCGCGGGACAAAAGTGCGTGTCGTCAAAGCCGGCCCGCGTCCCGTCGAGCTGCGTGCCGCGTATATTTCTAAAGATCTACAGCTATTCCCGCTGTTTGGCGACGACGGCTCGTATAACCGCGATCTGGATCAATTTGCAAGGCAAAGATCATCCTCACCGTACCGACGTAGGCGAAGATAATTAGAACAGGAGAACAGGTGAAGAGGCGAAAAAGGAGCAGATCTCCTCTTCGCCTCTTCTCCTTTTCCCCTTTTCTTTCCTTCCTATTTGATACTCGCGATGAGGATATCAATATCAGCCTGCGGGATGAGCAGATCGAGCGTCACCTCGTTTGCGCGGTTAGCGATCGTGAGATTTTTGATCAATCGACCATATACCTGTTGGTCGGGGCGTTTTGAACCGCCGAGGATCGCACCGCCGAGCATTTTCAGGCCGTCAAGCGTTTCTGAGAGGCTCTGTGCCTGATCGGCTTTTAATGTGCGTGCCATAACGTGCAGATTTGTACCCGCCTCAGCTACGTCAAGCGAACCCGCCATTAGCTGGATCGAATTGATATTTTTACCCAGCTCGTCATTATCGAGCGGTATAAGTGATTCCATACCGCCCGGAATGCGAGTGGCAAAGCTCATCACCGCTGTTTCTTTTTGCGACAACTGCGATGTCAATTCTACAGGAGCGTGCGTCTTGCCTTCGAGCGTAGCTCGGACACGCGGCAGCGTACCAATGGCCAGCGTATTTGCGTCGATCGAGGTGACGGCGATCTCTTTTGTGAGGCTGTTCAGAGCGTCGTCGATCATGCCGCTGACTTTTGATTGAGATGATTTTGATGCGTGTTTTTGAGCTACATCTTTCAGAGCAAAAACATAAACTGTCCGCTCGCCGATCTTTTCTTCGCGATAAGTGCCTTTTGACGCAAGCTTTGCGACAGCGACAAGTGCACCGGCGTTGATGTCGCCACCTGCAATAACGAGGGGTTCAAAATCTATCTTTTTGGCCGAGACCTTTTTGAAAGCAACGCCGACGGCAACCTGTTCGAATTTACGCAGATCGATGCCGGTGCGGTTTTCCATTTCGTTGATCTTTGCCATTATCTCGCCCAGCATCGGCTGATTTGCTGACAACAAACGCGGCAGAGCGTCGTCAAGAAAACGCTTTGCATCAAAAATAGCAACGCCGTCCGAAGCGGGCAGCATTGTTACCAGTCGGCTCGATTGGCGCTTTTTGGCCTTATTCTTTCGGGTGTCAACAGCGGCAAATGCAAGCGTATTTACCAGTAAAACTGCGACAACTGCGGCGGCGATAGATCTGATCTTCATTTATTTACCTCAACAAAATTTCTAGTTGGTATCCTAACGATAACAGATGCTGCAAAGTTCGTGAATAGTTTGCTGAAAAAAATATTCGCCGCGTCATTTCAAAAACTGCAGAAGCCCGCGCGTTAGCAAGGGCGTAACATCCAACATTCGGATCACGCCCTTAATTACGTGCGGGCTTCGGAAATGCTTTTTCACTCAAATAAAAATGCCACAGCAGTCTTGCCGCGACCGAGCGGAATGGCTTCCACCGTTCGGCGATCGCGATAAATTCATCCGAGCCCGGACGGTTTTCTGCTCCCGTCAGTTTTTGATACGCCGCATGCAGGGCAATATCGCCGCGCGGCATTACGTCCGGCCGTAGCATCGCCATTAGCAGATACACATCCGCCGTCCATTCGCCAACGCCTTTTAACTTGATAAGTTCGGCTTTGACCTCAGTATCGGGCAGCGTGTGCAGACCGTCGAGGTCGATATGTTTATTGATGATCGCCTCGGAAAGATGCCGTGCGTATGCGGTTTTTTGTCGGCTGAAACCGATGGTTTTGAGATCTGTGTCGTTCACCTCAAGCAAATTCGCTGGCGTAACATCACCAATATGTGCAGCGAGCTTATCAAAACAAGCCTTTGCCGACGCGAGTGACACCTGTTGCTCCAAAATAATATTGAGTAGCGTCCCAAACCCCGTCGGGCGATCCCACAGCGGCGGCGGGCCGTAAGTGTTGTAAACAAACGCCATTTCCTCGTGCTCCTGCGACAGTTTTTCGCACGCACGCTTGATTTGACGGTCATCGAGTGACTTTATCATCGTTCTTGCTCCACCTTGGGTCCTACTGCGGACTCTACGGAACCTTGCATTCTGCAAAGGCGAAACTCAGTTCGATATCGCTTTCACTCTTTCTTGCGGCAATCGCTCTCCACTGTGTTGCCGCGGTGAAAATACCCCCTAGTTCGTGCTTTTCGATAACGGCTTTTAAGACCTCAGGACAGCCCAAGCGCTGGCGTTCTCCCATTATGATCTCACCACGAATCTTTCCCGTTTGACCCTTCAATATCGTTAGCTCAAATCTCCCGAAGTCGTCGGTATAGTCATATGGATCGCTTTTTTGTGTCTTGTCCTGTGTATCGGAAATGAACTGCACTTTTTGATGCGAGGTTACAGTTGAGCCATCACTATAGAAAAGGGTGCCTTTCAAAGTGACAGTCTCGACCAACGTGCGGATGCGGAAAGTAGGAATGGCGAGTTTTACCCCTTCATCGATCTTGAAAACCTGGGCCGCCGACCGGTCAGCGCCACGCGGGAAGAAAGTCATCGGAACAGGTTCATCGCCGCTAACCTCTCCGTCGCCATTGATTACTAGGACAAACTCTTTGAAATAGATTTCGTTTAATACGAATCTTCCTTGCTTGTCTGTGCATCTGGAGGGGCCATACTTAAACTCAGTTTTGTCAGCGGGTACTGCGGTCACACAAACGCCTTTCATTGGTTTACCCGTCGGACCGACTACCGTTCCCGTGATTGAGTTGTCGATCTCATATGGAAGGTCAAGAGAGATATGCTTCCCGGTTTCAACACGAATAGGAATTCGGTTAGGGAATCTCTTGAGCGAATAGTGAAATTCAATGAGCTCGGGAGAAACAATTTGCGTAGTGAGACTTCTTTCGACCATGTACCTATCCAACTTCCAGCCGGGAGGCGGTTCAGCCTCGATGTAATATTTTCCGGGCGGTAGGTCATAGATTTCATACACACCATCTTTATCGGTGACCGTGCGAAATGTCCTCGCTTTTCCGACGAACTTAATTTTCTTTCCCTCTACGGAATGCGCCTGAGGAACTCCGCCAAAAAATCCGAATTTATAAATGCCGGCGATTCGTGTTTTTCCACGCACTTTATCCATGTTTTCAAGATATCGGAGATCGTCGGCAACGAATCGCAACCCATTTGATCTTCCACACTCGGAAATGTAGCGCCTATCTTTGTGCGGTGAATTATAAACCAAGATTCGCTGACCTATCTGTTCCTGATTGTAAGTCCAAATACAGTTGGCACCACCGCCCTGTTCAAAAAAAACTTCGGAACCTTTCTTCAGGGTACCCTTAAAACTCTTTTCTACACGTACGCGAGCACCGGCAACTCCTTCCCGTTTGCCAAGAGATTCATATTCATCCTTGGCTATATCGACTGCAATGATTTCTGCGATGAAGACATCCTGCGAACGGTCATATTCGTCAAGGACCGAAGGTTGGGCCAAACAACTGCAAGCGGAAGCTTGCATGACGCACAGACAAAGGGCAACGACTGCAAAGGGAATTGCAAAAAGATACGGGTTTCTCATGGCTTAATAACTCCTATTCCGTCGAAAGTGAGAACAGCTTTCCTAATTTATCGTAAAACTCGCTTCAGCCGTTCCGTTATCATAAGTCAGCTCGTGCTTTCCTGATGCGTCCTGATAGCTGATGGTGAGTTTGCCATCGACGATCTTTGGTTCGCCGATCTGTTTTCTGCCGAGCAAGCAGGATGAGATGACTTGTGATCTTGCTTCTCGCGGGATCATTGCTTCGTCCGCGCGAAACCAGATAATACTGGTGATAAATGTACCGATGCACTGTGCGTCGAGTGTCCGTGTTTCGGTCACGTTTCTTAACGCAAATACAAAATAAACCGAATCACCGGCCGCGGTCGAGAGCAATTTTGTGCCTCGATATGGGTAAGCACCGATGTCTTTTAACTCGTCAAACTTTTTCAGGTCGCCGAGATAAAACTGGCCGTGACGGTCCTTATAATCGATCTCAAATTTTGCGAATTCGTCCGATGTCAGCAGCGGAGTGGTTTGTTTTAGTATCTCTTTTTCTGCGGTGGTTTTTTCGAGCACAGCGTGGACCTCGTCGCGGGTTTGTGACGAAGTGAGTTCGTTAGTGAGGAGCATTTTGTAGCGTGTCTGGTAATCTTCGGACCACCACTGTGCCGCTTTGCCGTCGTCGATAAACTCCGGAGAATTTCCAACTTCTTTGAAAACCGGCTTGCCTTTGGACAGATAAACAAATCCTCTAACGTCGCCGATCCATGCGGTCGCGCTTGGGCTAGAGGCGTCTTGGTTGATGCCGACCGAATCAAACGGATGATCGCCCGCTCCTTCCGGCCGCAGTTCTTTTCCATCGAAATAGATACGTGACCAGTCTTCGGAATCGCAAAATTGGCCGCTTGCGACCGTCAGCGAACCGGACTTAACAAACTTGAGCGGCTCTGGCCCGCAACCACTCCATTTCCAGGTTTTGTAGTCAAATTCGCGTCCGTCCTTGAACTTGACCGAATGCTCGCCCCAATCGTACGAAACATCCCAAAATCCATGTTCGTGAAAGGCAAGTTCGCCGTCCTTGACCGTCAAAATGCCGCCGACAGCCTCGTAATGGTCAGGAAGACAGACAGATTTTTCGGCGCCAAATCTCGTGCCGCACGTCCAGTCATTTTCAGGGCGATAAAATGCGATGCGGATCACGGGTTCGTCTGAGTCTGGCTTGATGTCGCAGCGAAACATTTTCCCGCCCTTTTCGACCATCGGTGGCGTCGCGTAGGTCGTACCCTTAAATGTAAAAGTGCATCCGCCCGGCGTGCCGTCACCGTGGCCGATGCCCGGTCTTGGGCCGTAAGTGTTGATCGTCAGCTCACCGCGTTTTATAGACTCGGTTTTTGGCGTAGAACTGCCGCCGCAAGCGATAACCGACATAAATATAAACGCTGTGCTGACCAAAGCCGCGTAAATGTTGCCGCAGGTATGTTGTATTAGCTGACGCATCAATGTTTTATTTGCTGCTTGCCTGTCCTATCTCGTCAATCGCCGCCGGATTTTCGAGGGCTGAGAGATCGCCCGGGTCTTCGCCAAGATAGGCGGAGCGGATCACACGGCGCATAACTTTTGCATTGCGGGTCTTTGGCAGAGCCGAGACGAAATGGATCTTTGACGGAGCCAGCGGCTTGCCCATATCTTTGGCGACGAGAGCCTTTAGTTCGGACTGGAGGGCAAGCATCTTGCTTGCGTCTTTGTCTTCGTTAGCAAGCAGGGATGCTTGCTCTCCAGTCAGCACCGCGAACGCCACCATCGCCGTGCCTTTTACTTCGTCCGGGACGCCGATGACGGCGGCTTCGGTGACGAGCGGGTGAGCGACTAATAAACTCTCGACCTCGGCAGGGCCGACGCGTTTGCCAGCGACCTTTAGCGTATCGTCGCTGCGGCCGAGTATGAACCAATGGCCGTCTTTGTCACGCATGGCAAAATCGCCGTGCACCCAGATGTCTTTGAAACGCCGCCAATACGTGTCGAGATATCTCTCTTTCTCCTGCCAAAAGCCGCGTGCCATTCCTATCCAAGGCTGTTTGATAACAAGCTCGCCGACCTTTCCAGCTTCGACAGGATTGCCGTCTTCGTCGAGAATATCGATATCCATCCCCGGACACGGAGCTGGGAACGAACAAGGCTTTATCGGCAGCAAGGGGTTTCCCATCAGGATGCCGCCCGCGATCTCGGTGCCGCCGGAGTAGTTGATGATCGGAAGTTTGCTGTCGCCGACCTTTTCAAACAGCCACCACCACGGAGCAGGGTTCCAAGGCTCGCCGGTCGAGGCGAAAGCACGCAGCGAACTTAGGTCGTGCTTCTTTGGCAAATCGTCGCCACAATTGGATAACGCCCGTATCAGTGTAGGCGAGATACCCAGCACCTCGACCTTGTGCTTAGCACAAAATTCCCACATGCGGTCGGGGGTCGGATAGTCCGGAGCTCCGTCGTAGATGCAGATCGTCGCGCCGTTTATCAACGCACCGTAGATCAGCCACGGCCCCATCATCCAGCCGATGTCGGTGTACCACGATATTCGCGTGCCCTTGCCAACATCCGTCCCAAACGCCATATCCTGCGCCGCCTTGATCGGAAAACTCGCATGCGTATGCGCGATACCCTTAGGCTTGCCGGTCGTGCCGGAGGTGTAGAGGATAATGAGCGGGTCTTCGGCGGAGGTCTTTTCTACATTCTCGTCCTGACAGTGATCGCTCCATGACATCAAATCATCAAACTCCATGAATTTGTCTGAAGCAACCCGATCTGGAAGATAGTCGATGGTTTTATTAGACACAAAAACGTGTTTCACCGAAGGACAATTCGATACTGCGTCTATGGACACACCCAGTGCGTCGAAGAACTTTCCCCGGCGACTAAAGCCATCGCACGTAAACAACCCTGTTGCTTCGACAGCGTTGAGTCGGCTTGCGATTGCGTCTACTCCATAACCAGAGAAAACCGGTACCGCAATGGCTCCAATTCTATTTATGGAAAGTAACGCAATAATCGTGTCCACAATCATCGGCAAATGAATCCCGATCGCATCACCTTTTTTAAATCCCAATGCACGTAAGCCTCGTGAGCAGAGATCAACTTCTTTAAGAAGCCACGAGTAAGGCAAAGTTGATGACTGACCCTCCTCACCTTCCCAGATCACCGCCGGCTGGTCTTTCATCTCGTCCGTCTGCCATCGGTCGAGGCACATTTCGGTGATGTTGAGGCCGGCTCCGTTGAGCCACTTAGGGAATTCTATTCCGTCAGTTGTATCGAGCAGCTTTTGGTATGGCGGGTCGAATTTTATGTCGAGGAACTTGATGACCTCTTCGGTAAATTTCTCAACATCGTTGATCGAATACGCATAAAGTTCGTCCCAAGTCGAAACGCCTACCTGCCGCATGAATTTGGTGAGCTGTGCGCGTTCGAGAACGTCGGGCGTCGGCGTCCAGGCGACGGGCTGATCTTCTAGGAGGTTATCGTGCATTGAAAAGATTTTAACGCAAAGACGCAAAGGTGCTAAGACGCAAAGAAAGAATGTTCAAAAAATACTTTGCGGCTTTGCCTCTTTGCGACTTTGCGTTGAAAATTGACTAAATGACAGAGCAGGAAAGAAGTATAGAATTGCCGGGAAATCTGTTTGCGGGTAAGACGGCGATAGTTACGGGGGCTTCGCGTGGCGTCGGGCGGGCGACGGCTCTGCGGCTGGCTGAGGGCGGTGCGAATGTTGTCGTCAACTATCTGAGTAGCGACCTTGAGGCCCAGGACACGGTCGATCTGTGCATTAACAAAGGCGTCGGTGCGATCGCGGTGCAGGCGGACGTGTCCGAATTTGCTGGCGCGCAAAAGATCGCAAAAGAGACGGTCGAGCGTTTTGGGGCCATCGATCTGCTGGTGTGCAACGCGGGCGTCTGGGACGGTGCGCCGATCGAGGACATGAGCGAGGAACTCTGGAACAAGGTCATCAACACCAATCTCAAATCCGCGTGGGCGATGACCAAGGCTTGTGTGCCCGCAATGAAAAAGCAGCCATCAGGTGCGATCGTGATGGTCTCATCGACTTCGGGCCAACGCGGCGAGGCAAATTATTCAAATTACTCTGCGAGTAAGGGTGGACAGATATCTTTTACAAAAGCCCTCGCCAGCGAGCTTTGCCCAAAGATCCGCGTCAATGCCGTAGCTCCGGGCTGGATCGAGACTGCGATGGTGCGTCCGGCTTTTGATGACAAGGAATACGAAGATCGAGTGATCGACTCCATACCGCTCAAACGTATCGCAAGCACCGATGACGTAGCACTGTCGATCTGTTTTTTACTTTCCGATTGGTCTCGTCATATCACAGGCGAGATCCTCAACATCAACGGCGGTGCAGTGCTTTGCGGGTAAAATTGTGCCGATAATTCCCAGATTGTGACAAATAGCACAGCTTAGGTTTTCACATCGTGGTATGCAGATATTACGAGCGACTGTGCGCGAAAAAGCGACATGAAAACTTCAAGCCTTGCCGAATATCAAAATCACTTTAGTGCCGTGCCGACGAGTTCGAGCTATGTCGAAAATCTGATCGGCAACACGCCGCTGCTCGCTGTCCACTTTCATTACAAAGGCGAACGTCGCACGATCTTTGCCAAGGCTGAGCATCTGAACCTGACCGGCAGCATCAAGGACCGTATGGCCCTGCACATCATCTGCTCGGCGTACCGCGACGAACAGATCCGCAAAGGCGATATCATCGCCGAAGCTACGAGCGGCAATACAGGCATTTCATTCGCGGGGATCGGCCACGCGTTCGGCAATCCGGTTCATGTTTTTATGCCGGATTGGATGAGCAACGAGCGGATCTCGCTGATCAAGAGCTACGGAGCGGATGTGACGCTCGTCAGCCACGAGCAGGGTGGATTTGTTGGCAGTATTGAACTGGCGGATGCCTTCAAATTCGAACATCGACGTGTGTTTCTGCCGCATCAATTCTCAAACCTGGCTAACGCCGAGGCTCATTACTTAACGACTGGGCCGGAGATCTGGGCCCAGCTAAAAAAGGTCGGTTTTGAACCCGACGCATTCGTCGCAGGCGTAGGAACGGGTGGCACGATAATGGGAACTGCTGCATACTTTCGCGAAAAGAACCCCGATATCAAAATGCACCCGCTCGAACCTGCCGAATCGCCGACGCTGACGGTCGGCCATAACGTCGGTAGCCATCGTATTCAGGGGATTTCGGACGAGTTTATTCCTGCGATCTGTGATCTGCCCAAACTTGACGAGATCATCACGGTCTCTGACGGCGATTCGATATTGATGGCACAAAAGCTGGCGTCCGAACTGGGGTTGGCGGTCGGTATTTCGTCCGGAGCAAATTTCCTCGGGGCATTGATCGCACGAGAAAAGCTCGGTTCCGATGCGATCGTCGCCACTGTGTTTTGTGACGACAACAAAAAATATCTGAGCACCGATCTTGTCCGCGAGGAGCCTGTCAAAGAGGGCTACTTGACGCCGGACATCGAGTTGTTTGGATATCAAACCATCGGCCGCGTCGGTCAAGGAGAGTTCGCGGCATTTTAATTTCTCAATTCTTTATGAGGCTGCGAGAGCGAATCGGTCAAATCTATCGTAGAATAATTCTTTTCTAGATTAGAACTTCGATTTGACCAGTTTGAGCAGACAAGGCCCAACAGTAATGAAATTCGGCGGCACGTCGGTCGGTGACGTTGCGGCTTTTGAGCGCGTGTTTCACGTTGTCTCGACGCAGATCGAACGGCATCCTGTTGTCGTCGTATCGGCCATGACAAAGGTCACGGACGCTCTGCTCGCCGCATTTGAAATCGCAAAAAAGGGTGATTTCGCCGAGGCCTTTGCGTCGCTAGAGCCTCATTTTGAACGCCACACCGAGGTTTCCAGGCATTTTCTTCCCGCCGATAAACCCAATGCGTTCAACGGCGAATTGGAGTTTGCCCGCGGCGAACTGTCCGATCTACTGATGCGCGTCACGCGCCGCAGTTTGCCGCTGCAAATGCTTAAAGACGCGATCGTCAGCTACGGCGAGCAGCTTTCGTCGCGTTTGTTGGCAGAGGTTTTGAAGTCAAAAGGCGTTGCGGCACGACAGGTCGATTCGCGTCGGCTGATCGTCACCGATGACGAATACGGCGCCGCGACACCGATAATTGACGAGACAAATGAGATCGTCCGGCTTGAGCTTGGGCCGCTGATCACGGGTGGAGAAGTGCCGATAATGGGTGGATTCATCGCCGCAAACCGTGCCGGCGAAACGACCACGCTCGGACGCGGCGGTTCGGATTACTCGGCGGCGATCGTCGCGGCCGCACTCGGAGCGAGTGAATTGCAGATATGGACCGACGTGACGGGAGTGATGACCTGCGACCCGCGTATTTGCTCTGACGCGAGGACGATCCCTGTTCTAAGCTACGAAGAGGCCGCTGAGCTTGCGTATTTTGGGGCGAAGGTCCTGCACCCAAAAACGATCAAACCGGCAGTCGATAATGCAATTCCCGTGCGTGTCTGCAATACCTTTGAGCCTAATGAGATCGGCACGATGGTGCTTGCCGACAGCGGCGAAACGCCTAACAAGATCAAATCTATCGCCCACAAAAAAAACATCACCATCCTCCGTATCTCGTCGGCACGGATGCTCGGCAGCTATGGCTTTATGAGCGCCGTGTTTCAGGTGTTTGAACGGTTTCGCACCGTGATCGATGTCATTTCGACGTCTGAGGTCTCGATCGCCCTAACGCTCGATAACACAGGCGAACTCGACAAGATCGTCACCGAACTCGAACGCCTTGGCGACGTCGAGATCGATCCGGGCTACGCCGTCATCTGCGTCGTCGGCGAAGGCCTACGCGCATCTACCGGCCTCGCCTCGACGGTCTTTTCAACCATTGAGGATGTCAACGTGGCGCTCATCTCGCACGGAGCCTCAAGCGTGAACCTGACATTTGTTATCAAAGAAGAATTTGCGGCGGATGTGATAAAACGCCTGCACGAAGAGCTTTTTTAGTTCGTTCTGTTTGTTATGCGTAACAAAAATTCTTTTTATTTCGTGCCGGCCATCTATATCACCTTACTTTTATTTTCAGTTTTTTCCGCAGAGGCTCAAACGAGTCCGGCGATCGTGGTTAAAAGTGCCGGGTTTTTTATCAACGGCAAGGCCGTGAAAATGCCGGCAAAGTCTGCCGACATTTATGATCTGCTTGGCAGGCCTGATCGCAAGGTCGAAGGCCTTCGACGCGTTTCGGTCTGGGATAAACTTGGGCTGATCGGATATCAACCGCTCGATTCGGAAGATTTTATAGAGGTCGCCGTTATCCTTGATAACAAAACGTATGTTTTTCCGTTTACGCCGGAACAGGCTTTTGTTGGTTCGTTAACTATCGATCGAGCTAAGGTCACGGCGAAAAGCACGCGAAATAGTCTAAATTTGGCCAAAACGGGTGTTAAATTTAAACCAGTGGCTGGCGTAGGAATGCTTTCAGAAATGACGACGGGCGAGCTTTATTTGGCGATGATCCAAGTCGAAGTGTTGCGAAATAGTGGAGCGGGTAAGATCGTGCACATAGCTATATCACAGGCTAAGAAGTGATTTGACGCTTTTTTTATATGGAGCTATTTGAACTAACAAGATCTCTGATGTCCATCCCGTCCGTTTCCGGCGAAGAGGAAGCGGTCGGGTTCTGGCTGCGCGATCATCTAGAATCGCTTGGCTGGACAGTCGAGCTGCAAGAAGTCGAGCCAGAGCAGAATAATGTCATTGCCTATCTGAACGACACGCCGCGTGTCTGGCTTTCGACGCATATGGATACGGTGCCGCCGTTTATCCCGCCGACTGAGGACGACGAGAAGATATACGGGCGTGGTTCATGCGATGCGAAAGGGATAATTGCCGCGCAGATAACTGCGGCTGAGTTGTTGCGAAAAGAGGGAATCGAAGACATGGGGCTGCTTTACACGGTCGAGGAAGAACGGGCTTCGACAGGTGCAAAGGTCGCAAACAACCATCCGCTCGCCGCGAAATGCGAATATCTTATCAATGGCGAGCCGACCGACAACGATCTGGCGATAGGGTCGAAAGGAGCATTTCGGGCAAAGATCAAAACGACCGGCAAGGCGGCTCATTCGGCGTATCCCGAGCAGGGCGATTCAGCGATAGAAAAGCTGCTCGACATCCTCGAAGACGTCCGCCACACCAAGTTTCCAAACGATGATTTTTTTGGTGAGACGACCTGTAACATAGCGACGCTCGACGGCGGTATCGCCCTCAACGTCATCCCGCCGCACGCGGAGACGGGCTTGCTAATTCGCCTGACAACGCCCATGGAACCGATCCGTGACGCCTTGCAAAGCCTGATCCGCGACCGCGGCGAGCTCGAAATACTGTCGTACAGCTTGCCGGTCAAGATGCTCGCGGTCGATGGTTTTGAACAAAAGGTCGTGCGATTCACGACCGACATTCCGCACCTCGGCAACTGGGGACAGCCGCTGTTACTCGGCCCGGGATCGATACTGGTTGCTCATACAAAAGATGAATTTGTGCTGAAAAAAGATCTCGAAGATGCGGTTGTGTTGTATGTTGACCTTACGAAGAAGCTCTTAACCACATAGAATCATAGAGCACATAGGTAGAATGAACAAAAAGATCATCGATAGGCTGAGTTATGATGTTCTTGGTGCGGCCATCGAGGTTCATAAAGATCTAGGCCCGGGACTTCTCGAAAATGTTTATCATGAGTGCCTAAAGCATGAATTATCGTTGAGAGATATCAATTTTCTCACTGAGATGACCGTCCCTGTTAATTTTAAGGGGTTGGCGATCAACGTCGATCTGCGGTGTGACCTTTTTGTTGAAAATCTTCTTGTTGTAGAACTTAAAGCCGTGTCGGCATTCACACCGATCCATCAAGCTCAGCTGCTAACCTACATGAAATTATTGAAAGCTCCGAAAGGGTTACTTTTGAATTTTAACTCCGTCAATCTTTTCAAAGACGGGCAAAAGACTCTGGTTAATGAGATTTACCGACACTTTCCCGAGGAATAGACCTATGTGCTCTATGTTCCTATGTGGTGAAAAAATATGAAGATCGCACTTATCGGCTATGGAGCGATGGGCAAGCTCATCCACCGTCTTGCCGAAGAAAAAGGACATGAGATCGCCGTCGTCATTGACGACGCGGATGCCGGTTTGTCTGCGGCAGAATTGGCGGAAAAGCTACGCGGCGTCGATGCGGCGATAGATTTTACGACCGCTGAGGCCGTGCGCCGAAATGTCGAGGCCTGCGTTGCCGCGGGCGTGCCGCTAGTCGAGGGAACGACCGGATGGAACGGCCAACGCGCTGAGATCGAGCAGATCGTCGGCGGGGGAAACGGTGCGTTTGTCTTTGGCGCTAATTTCTCGATAGGTGTAAATCTCTTTTACAAGATCGCCGACTTTGCCGCCGGGCTGATCGCCAAATTTCCGCAATACGAAACATTTATCGAGGAACAGCATCACTCCCGCAAACTAGACAGCCCAAGCGGCACCGCTTTGAAGATCAAAGAGGTTGTTGCCAAACACGTCGAGGTTGGTGACATCGCCGCAACTCGTGCCGGAAATATTCCGGGCACACACCGTGTCGGCTTTGATGGCCCTGCGGATCAAATCCTGCTCGAACACACTGCCCGCTCACGCGAAGGCTTTGCCCTCGGGGCGATCATGGCCGCTGAGTGGATCGTCGGAAAGACCGGGTTCTATGAATTCACTGATATTATTGATGATGTACTTTCGGTAGTTTTTGAAGGAGGCAAGTAGGTGAACAAGATGTATAAATTTGCATTCATTACGGTTCTTTTGTTGACGGCGGGGGGCAGCGCTCAAACAACTCTAAATATCGACATCAAAACCGGTGACGATAACCTAGAGCGAAAGAAATATCAAAAAAATCCGGAAATCACAATAAAGCTGAGAGATGGGCGTGAGGTGAAAAAAACCAACATCAATCGTGGCCAAACCTGGGATAACAATTCGCTTCGCCGGGTAACTGTCGCCCTGCCCGAAAACGTGACCCTGAGCGACATTACAGAATTTGTACTTGAGCGGCAGCGTGATTACGGTACGGGCGGATACAGATTTGACACATGGGAAAAAGATGACTGGGTCGTAAAGGCTGTCACTATTACGGCAACGATTCGCGAATCGGGGCGGACTAGAAATGTTTCGGTGGCAGAATTCAACCCGAGGGGAAATGTGTATAGGTTCACATTTAGCACTTCACCTGTGCCAGGTGACGGGTTTGTGTACCGCACACCGATCAATTATGGAGATACAACACCTCCGGCTCCTTCGACTTCTGGCAATGCGATTGTAACTGCGACGTTTGGCACCGGACGTGATGACCTTCGCGGGCGGGGTGATAATGTTCGGCTGGTCCTAAAGATCTATAATTCGACGCAAACTTATACCCTGGAAAATCTTAACGGCGGCCTCAAATGGGACAATAATTCGGAGTTTACGTTAACCAAAGAGATCCCAAATTCTTCACGATTAGATATTGATACGATCTCGACGGTCGTCCTTCGCCACACGGGCATTAATAGTAATGACGAATGGGAGTTGAACAACTTTCGGCTCGTGATAAGAAAACCTGATCCGTCCGGAGGGAGTGCTCGCGAGGTGTCTAAGCTGTTGGTCGACAAAACGGCTTCGCCAATACACCGGTTTAACCAGATCAACAGAGAAAAGGCCTTTTCGGTCTTGTCCGCAAGTCGTCAGGATCCATTACGAAACATAACGATCACTGCGGAATTTACAACGGGCGATGACGACCTGCGCGGTGGCAATGACAACGTGGATATTATTGTCCATCTTAAAAGATCTAGCCGGGTCATAACCATTTTTAATGCAAACCGCGGAGCAAACTGGCCGGGTAACAGCACCCGGCGAATAACGAACAAAGAGCTGGTTACTTCGCATGATCTTGAACTAAATGACATCAGATCGATCGAAGTCCGACACACCGGTGGCGGCGGTGTCGGGGCAGATAACTGGAATTTGGTCGGGTTTAAGGTGACCGCAACAAAAGGGGACGAGTCGAAAATATGGGTAAACCGGGTATCGCGACTGATCCATCGATTTACGGGAGAATCACGAACAAAGCTCTTTCCAATCGAATGATCACATGATCCGCGTAAAGATCTGCTGCATAGCCAATGAACAGGAGGCCTCGGATGCGATAGCTTTTGGGGCTTCGGCTATTGGTTTGGTCGGAGCGATGCCATCGGGGCCGGGACCGATTTCGGATGACGAGATCTATCGAATCGCACAGTCTGTTCCGCCACCGATCGCGGCGTTTTTGCTTACCAGCGAACAGACCGCGAGTGGCATCATCGACCATCATCACCGCACACGAACCAATACGATCCAGATCGTGGATGAGCTGTTAGGCCGCGAATACAATGCCATTCGCGAGGCATTGCCGCATATCAGACTCGTTCAGGTCATCCATGTCGTTGGTGAGAGATCTGTCGATGAAGCATGCGAGATCGCTGAGCATGTCGATGCGATATTGCTCGACAGCGGTAACCCGTCATTAGAGATAAAAGAGCTTGGCGGCACCGGGCGGCGGCACGATTGGTCATTGTCTCGGCGGATCGTTAAAACTTGCGGCAAACCGGTTTTCCTAGCGGGCGGGTTGAACGCTAACAATGTTCAAGAAGCTATCGAGACGGTTCAGCCATTCGGATTGGATATCTGCTCCGGCGTTCGGACGGATGGGAAGCTGAATCTTAAGAAACTGGAAACGTTTTTTAACGGTGTGAATCGATAAAATCGGATGGGTCGGTCCATCCATTCCTTTCATTTGAATAACCTCCACCCGCCTGATTCCACATCGGGCAATCTCTAGTTCTCATCTCGAAATGAAGATGGCATGGATACCTGCCATTTGCGTTACCGACATTGCCGATCTGCTCACGTTTCTTTACATCACCTTCTTTACGTGCGATCTCCAGCATATGACCATAAAGAGACTGAACTCTCTCACCTGAGGGGAGCGTATGCTCAACAATTACAACATTTCCCCAACCGGGCCCGGCGTCTTGGGCAAATGTGATTATGCCATTTGCAGTTGCATAGACAGGCTCGCCGCAGTCAGTATTTCCGCCGGTGTTTTTATTCCAATCCTCTCCAAGATGTGCATCTGCCCCAAAGTCTGATGCGTTGTACCACTCATCGCCATCTTTGGCTTGAGTAACGAGTTCAGCCTTGCCGATCGGATACGCAAAATTATCCGCGATGGCAGGTGCTTTCTGGGGCGAGTTGATTTTTGGGTTGGTACTTTTAGCTTTCTCAGCAGTTTTGCAAGCGAAAGATATGAGAACGGTAACCAGTAGGAAAAGAATTCTTGTAACCGCCATAAATTTCACCGAACTATTTTGTAACTTCAACCTCGATAAGAATATACTTAACCCAAATTTAGAGGCAATTAGTATTTTGCTATGACGATGAAACTTGATTGGATGCGGGGCTGTGCGACGGCTCTGGTAACGCCTTTTTACAAGGATGGCTCGGTTGATGACGCTTGTTTTAAGAAACTCGTTGAGCGGCAGATCAAGGGCGGTGTAAAGATACTTGTGCCTTGCGGCACCACGGGTGAAAACGTCACGATGGACGAGACTGAGCGTTTGCACGTTATTAAAATGACGGTAAAGGTCGCCAAAAAAAATAAGGCTCATGTCATCGCCGGAACCGGGAGCAACAATACTGCCGCGACGATAGATTTTACCCGAAAGGCCCGCGAAGCCGGTGCCGACGCGGCTCTCGTAGTCGCCCCGTATTACAATCGGCCTACACAAGAGGGGATGCTTGCTCACTTTGGCGAGGTCGCTAAATCGGTAAAGGGCTTTCCTATCATGCTTTACAACGTGCCGTCGAGAACTGCGTCCAACATCTCATCAGCGACGACGCTAAAACTTGCCGAGAAATACGAAAACATTGTTGCGACCAAAGAAGCGTCGGGAAACTTCTCACAGGTTATGGAGATACTCGCCGGACGGCCTAAGAATTTTACGGTGTTTTCGGGCGACGATGCTTCGACGCTGCCGCTTATATCGCTTGGTGCGGACGGGCTGGTGTCCGTTTGTGCTAACGAGATCCCAAAAGAAACGTCGAAAATGGTCGAGCATGCGCTCAACGGCTCGTTTCATTTTGCCCGCAAAATTCACTACAAAATACTGCCGCTGATGGAGGCAAACTTTATCGAAGCCTCACCCGCACCCTGCAAATTTGTGATGAAAGAAATGGGCCTATGCGAAGAAAATCTGCGCCTGCCGCTGGTGCCTGTTACGGCTGATACGCGAGCAAAACTCAAAGCTGTGATGAAAGTGGTGGGCGTTAAATGAAACTGTTTTTAGTGATTCTACTAATTATCACTCTGACAGTTGTCGGCTACGGACAAAAAATGTCCCGCGACGAAACTGACGTTCGGGCAGCGGTCGCTAAATGGGCCGATGCCGTCAAGAACCGCGATCAAAAAGCCCTTGACGGGCTGTTTGCCGACGATCTTTTCATCACGGATTTTAATGGCGGGACGCGGAGCAAGAAAGAGGAGCTTGAGGTGCTAAAGCCGTCCGAAACGGTGAAAACGATCTCAGTTACAAACGAGAATATCGCTGTGCGTGTATATGAAAAATCAAAGACGGCTATCGTCACCGCATTTGTAAAAATGGTGTTTGAGATCGGCGGAAAGCAATCCCCGATGGCAATGCGATACACAAGCCTCTGGGAAAAACGAAAAGGAAACTGGCAGATCGTCGTGCTGCAAACGGCACGAATTAGGCCGCCAAAACCGAATTAAGATGGATTTAAGAAACGAAATAGAACAGTTATTCGCAAAGACCGAATTTACGCCGGATGACCGTGAGATATACGAGTCGTTCAAGACCGCCTTGCGTCGTGGTGAGATACGTTCGGCGGAGAAAGGTACGGACGGTGTTTGGCGGGCGAACTCGTGGGTCAAGCAGGGAATTTTGCTCGGGTTTAGGATGGGTAAGATGGTCGAGATGTCGATGCCGACCGAGACTTTGCAGTTTTTTGACAAGGATACATTTCCGCTGCGGCCGATGACTCTTGATGATGGTGTGCGGATCGTGATGGGCGGTTCGGCAATACGCGACGGCAGCTACGTCGCCCCGAGCGTTGTGGTCGTGCCGCCCGCGTATATCAATGTCGGCTCGTATGTTGACGAGGGAACGATGGTCGATAGCCATGCTCTCGTTGGCTCGTGCGCCCAGATCGGCAAACGTGTGCACCTTTCTGCAGCGGCGCAGATCGGCGGTGTGCTTGAGCCGGTGAACGCAACGCCCGTAATTATCGAGGACGACGTGCTCGTCGGCGGTAATACAGGCGTATATGAGGGCACGATCGTCCGTGAGGGCGCAGTGCTTGCGAGCGGCGTGATACTGACGCGTTCGACGCCGGTTTTTGACCTGCCAAATAACCGCGTGATCAAATCCGAAGACGGCGGTTCACTCGAAATTCCTGCCGGAGCGGTCGTTGTCCAAGGCTCGCGAGCCGTGACAAATGATTTTGGCAAAGAAAACGGGCTGTCGATCTATTGCCCGATCATCGTCAAATATCGTGACGACAAGACGGACGCTTCGACGAAGTTGGAAGATTATTTGAGATAGGTAATTTCACGCAAAGACGCGAAGTCCGCAAAGTAAGAAAAGGGAAATGAACGATCACGGTTCCGGAAATTGGCTCGACGGTAAAGCCCGACAGGCGATGATCGATAACGGATTTGAGCCGGAATTCTCAAATGAGGTTTGGGAGCAGGTAAAGCAGATCCAGGCGAGCGGCGAGCCGGACGGCGATGGGGTTCGCGATATGCGGGATCTGCTGTGGTCATCGATAGACAACGAATCTTCGCGTGATCTGGATCAGATAGAGTGGGCTGAGCAGTTGGAGAACGGTGATATTCGGGTGCTTGTTGGCATTGCAGATGTTGACTTCCTCGTTCCGGTATATTCACCGATCGACATGCACGCTGCGCAAAATACAGTTACCGTCTATACCCAAAGCGAGATATTCCCGATGCTGCCTGAGGAGCTTTCGACCGATCTGACCTCGCTAAACGAGGGCGTTGACCGACACGCTGTCGTCGCCGAGATGACGATCAAAGAGAATGGCGATGTGCCCGAATCGACATTTTACCGTGCTCTCGTCAATAACCGCGCAAAGCTGTCGTACGAAGAGATCGGGCCGTGGCTCGATGGCAATGCGGATGTTCCGGAAAAGGTTGCTCGCATACCCGGATTACGCGAGCAGATCGAGTTGCAGGACAAGGCGGCGGATCGTCTCCAGGCGTATCGAACGGTAAAAGGTGCTCTCCAATTTGAGTCGGTCGAATCGACAGCCGTTGTCGAGAACGGCGAGGTTAAATCAATCCGCTCCGTTGAACCAAATGCTGCCCGTAAACTGATCGAAAATTTTATGGTCGCGGCAAATGTCGAGATGGCAGAGTTTCTCGAAAACAACGGTGCGTTGTCGCTCCGCCGCGTTGTGCATACGCCAAAGAATTGGGAAGGGATAGTCCGTATCGCCGCCGAGTTTGGGGAACACCTGCCCGCCGAGCCAGACCAGCCCGCTCTCGCCGCGTTTCTTGCAAAACGCCGTGCCGCCGATCCTGAGCATTTCCCGGACCTCTCGCTTTCGATCGTTAAACTTATCGGCAGCGGCGAATATGTCGTCCAGCGTCAGGGCGAGGACGCGGGCGGGCATTTTGGGCTGGCGGTTCGCGATTATGCCCATTCGACAGCCCCGAACCGTAGATTTACCGACATCGTCGTCCAGCGTCTCGTAAAAAGTGTGATCGACAAAACTCCGTCGCCATATACCGCCGAAGAACTCGATTCGGTCGCCGAGCACGCAAACAGACAGGAAAAAGGTGCCCGTAAGGTCGAGCGTAAGATGCGAAAGATCGTCGCCGCAAGCGTGATGCAGCGGCATATCGGCGAGAGTTTTGACGCGATCGTCACGGGTGATACGTCAGCCGGTGTATTCGCCCGTATCCTGCGTCCGCCGGTCGATGGCCGCATCGTCAACGGCGAAAATAACGTAAATGTTGGCGATAAGGTCCGCGTAAGGCTACTCTCGGCAAATCCGAACAACGGTTTTATAGACTTTGCCGTCAACTGAATCTTTCACGATGTTTTTTTAACCCACCGCAAATTGCTAAGATAGCCGTAGAGGTAATTTATGGGACAAAATGAGCCGGAAAATGGCGAAAAACATGGCCTGAAAGATAGCATTACGGGATTTGGTCAAAAGATAATTGGCGAGATCGAATCGCTCGCTGGCGTGATAAACGCCGACCCGCTGGCGCAGGCTGAGGGTGAATTCAACGTCGAGGTGGGCGAGATCCGCGAAAAGCTCGAAGAAGGCAAAATCGAGGAAGACAAGGGATGATGCCTGTCCGAAGCGAAGAAAAATTTACTTTACCCCGGCGAATGCAGGGTTTGCAGCCGACGCTCATACGTCAGTTTTTTGAGCGGGCGTTGCCTGATAGCATCAATTTTGGCCTTGGAGAACCTGATCTGCCGACGCCGCAGTTTCTGCGTGACGAAGCCGCCCGCATAGCCCGCGAAGAGCAAAACGGCTACACATCGCATCCCGGCATACCGGAGCTTCGCGACCTGATCAGCCGCCAATATCCGCACCTTGATCTGCCACGGACCGGTGTTGTCGTGACCTGTGGCTCGCAAGAGGCGATGACTGACGCATTTATGTGCGTCATTGACGAAGGCGATGAGGTCCTGTTGCCAAATCCAAGTTTTCCCGCATACGATGCCTGTACCCGGATCGCACAGGGCGTACCTGTGTATTATCGAATGCCTGCAGAAACTGATTTTGCATTTGATATCGACCATTTCAAATCTCAGATCACCGAGAAAACAAAAGCGGCTGTTGTGATCTCGCCATCAAATCCAACCGGAAAGATACTGACCGAGCATAATCTACGCGATATCGCCGAGGCTTTGAATGGAACCGGAATATGGCTATTGTCAGACGAGATCTACAGCGATCTGTATTTTGGGGAACGGCCGCATTCGGCATCCGAATTTTACGATAAGACGATCATTATCAGTGGTTTATCAAAGTCGCTCTCGATGACCGGCTGGCGGCTCGGATGGGCGGCGTGTAAGGACGCCGAGGTGATCAATGCCATTCAGGTGCTGCACGGTTTTACGACGGTATGCACATCGACGATCACGCAGAAGGCGTCGCTGCTCGGCTGGTCAACTGAGGCTGAGGCTGCAAAACAAAACGCTCGCGAGGTGTACAAGAAACGGGGAGAATTTCTTGTCGATCTGTTCGAGAAAGAAATGGGGCTGCACGCGACCTCACCCGAAGGAGCTTTTTACACCATGCTCGACGTTCGCTCGCTTGGTGATGACATCGAGGTTGCCGAAAAATGCCTGCAAAATCGTGTCGTCACGGTGCCCGGCGTTGCTTTTGGCGACGAGGCAAAAGGATTTTTGCGGATATCGTTTTGCAACACCGAGGAAAAAATGGCCGAGGGCGTCAGGCGGATGAAAGAGGCTTTGTCGCTATGAAATTGATCCCTTTTGCTTTGATATTTGCATCGGCAATTTTTTGTAGCACGATCCGCAATAAGATCGATCCAACGCCGACGCCATTGCCGACATTGGGGGCAACTCCGACGTCTTCAGGTAATACGGCTTCGTCACCTAGTCTAGAATCTAACTCGGCGTCAAATAGTGAGTCCGAGGTTGTTTTCGGGGGAAGCGTTTCTGGTGGAATGCTTAATGATAAGGCAAAATCGCTACCACAGCCCGTTTATCCGGCTGCGGCAAAGGCCGTCAGAGCGTCGGGCAATGTGCTCGTTAACATTCAGTTAGATATCGACGGCAAAGTTCAGTCGGCCACCGCCGTTTCAGGCCATCCTCTGTTACGGAAAGCTGCGGAGGATGCTGCGAGGAAGGCTATTTTTGAACCTACTTTGCTCTCAGGTAAGCCAGTGCGGGTGACAGGAACCCTTACGTACCATTTCAATCCTTGAGTCGGTAAAAGCAATTAGTTGATCGCTTATGAGCAGAAAATACAGAGTAGGAATTTTGGGTGCCACAGGCACCGTTGGGCAGCGTTTTGCTCAGCTTTTAGAGCATCATCCGCAGTTTGAGATAACGGGACTCGCGGCGTCGGATCGGTCGGTTGGGAAACCGTATTCTGAGGTGTGCGCGTGGAAATTGCCGGGCAAGATACCGGCGAATGTTCGTGACATCGTCGTCCAGCCGATCGAGCCGCCGCTCGATTGCGACATCGTTTTTTCGAGTTTGCCGGGCAGCGTGGCCCGCGAGACCGAAGAGGCTTTTGCTCGTGCAGGTTATCCCGTTATATCGAATTCGTCTGTGTATCGCATGGACGAGGACGTGCCGCTGCTGATACCTGAGATAAATGCCGATCACGTCGGGTTGATCGAAAAACAGCGCGAAAATCGCGGCTTTGCAAAGGGTTTTATTGTTACAAATCCGAATTGTGCCGTCGTATCGTTTGCACCGCCACTGGCGGCTCTGCATCGTAAATTTGGCGTGGAATCGGCTATTGTCACGACGCTGCAAGCCATCTCTGGTGCCGGTTATCCGGGCGTCGCCTCGCTCGATATTACTGACAATGTGTTTCCCTACATTGCCGGCGAAGAGCCAAAAGTCGAGATCGAGGCGCAGAAGATATTAGGAGTATTCACGGAAAACGGCATTGAAAAAGCTGATTTTGCCGTGTCGGCACAGTGTTTTCGTGTGAACGTCGTTGACGGCCACATGGTCTCGGTACGGGTAAATCTAAAAAATACCGCAACGCTCGAAGAGGTGGTTGACGCGATGAAAACCTTTCCGTCGCTTGACCTGCATTCGTCGCCGGAAACATTTATTGAGGTGACGGACGAGCCTTCGCGTCCGCAGACACGGCTTGATCGTGATAACGGCAACGGTATGACGATCACCGTCGGACGTGTTTTCCCGGATAATATTGCCGATTACAGATTTGTCAGCCTGAGCCATAACACCGTCCGCGGAGCAGCGGGTTGCGCGGTTTTGAATGCGGAGCTTCTCATTTCCAAAGGTATTATTTGACAATTTGGTTGTGGAAAAAGTCGTTCAAATTGAAATAAATTATCTGCCGGAATATCGCGATTTTTTGAGAGTGCTTTTGGGGTGGGTATTTCGACGATTCAAGTGGTTTTTTCTCTTGATGACGTTGGCTGCCTTAGCGTTTGTGGTATCCGCTGTTTTGACAAATCGATATTCAAATTTGTTTCTGTTGTTTGTCCCGGTAGTGTTGACAGTTTTGATCTCAAGTACAGCATTTATTTCGGCACGGAACGCGGCAAGAGGGGTAAAAGGAACGATCAAATATATATTTACGCCTGAAGACATTCTTGTCACAGCTCCTAACATTGAGGTGAAAGTGGGCTGGACGGAGTATCATGAGGTGCGAGAAACCAAATCCGATTTTGTTTTATCTCCTGTATCTGGGGCAATTATTCCTTTACCTAAGAGGTTTTTTCGGGATGAAAACCAGATATTGGAATTCAAAGATCTTGTTCGAAAAGGAATGGGGGAAAGAGCAAAATTAATAGGATGATCGAAAGATATACATTGCCGGAGATGGGGGCGGTTTGGGCTCTTGGGAACAAGTTTCAGAAGTGGCTGGACGTGGAGATCGCGGTGTGCGAGGTGCATGCTGAGGATGGGACGATTCCGCAGGACGCTTTGGCGGAGATCAAGGCAAAGGCGGCGTTTACCGTCGAGCGGATCAATGAGATCGAGAAGACAACCGACCACGACGTGATCGCGTTCACGACGAATCTGGCCGAGAACATCGGTCCAGCGTCGCGGTTCGTGCATTACGGGCTGACTTCGAGCGACGTTGTGGACACGGCTAATGCGTTGCTGTTGAAACAGTCGTGCGATATTTTGCTCGCGAAGGTCGATTCGCTCATGGAAGTACTGAAACGGCGGGCGTTCGAGTTTAAGGACACGCCGCAGATCGGGCGTACGCATGGAATTCACGCCGAGCCGACGTCGTTCGGGCTGACGTGGGCGTTGTGGTTCGAGGACATGAAAGCGAACCGCTCGCGTCTCGTCGCCGCTCGTTCCGCAGTTTCAAAAGGCAAGATCTCAGGCGCCGTCGGTGCGTTCGCACATCTGTCGCCGGACGTTGAACGAAGGGTTTGCGAAAAGCTTGGGATCGAGGCGGCGAGGGCTTCGACGCAGGTGATTCAACGCGAGAGTTACGCCGAATATATGTGCACGCTGGCGATCATCGCTTCTTCGCTGGAAAAGATCGCTCTGCAAGTGCGTCATTGGCAGCGGACCGAGGTGAGGGAAGCGCAAGAGGCGTTCAAGAAGGGCCAGAAAGGCTCGTCGGCTATGCCGCACAAGCGAAATCCTATCCTTTCGGAACGTATCTGCGGCATGGCAAGAACTGTTCGAGCAAATGCGATCGTTGGATTGGAGAACGTGGCTCTGTGGCACGAACGTGATATCTCGCATTCTTCGGCAGAAAGAATCGTTTTGCCGGATTCTTCGGCGACGCTCGATTATCTGCTCGCAAAGGCGACTTCGCTGCTCGATACGCTGGTTGTTTATCCGGAGAATATGCTCGCGAACCTGACCCTCACGCGTGGGCTGGTGTTCAGCGGGCAGTTGATGCTTGCCCTAACGCAAAAAGGCGTTACTCGCGAGGACGCCTACGTTTACACGCAACGAAACGCCATGAAGGTTTGGGACGAAGGCGGCGATTATCACGAACTGGTAAAAGCCGACGCGGACATCTCTTCGCATCTTTCGACCGAAGAAATTGCCCGCGTCTTTGACCTGAAACATTACCTGCGAAATGTGGAGCAGGTGTTTGATCGAGTTTTTGCTTAGTTTGACCACTTATCGGCCAAGTTGCCGATGATCGGAAGCTTGAAGATCTGGCCCTGAAAACCCTTGATGCAGCTAATGATCAGCCCGATAAATAGCATTAGGATAAATAGCAGGAATACGAAGTAAGCTATTATCGCAAGAAAGGCGAGAGCCGGGACATCCGCAGCACCTGCGACGACCATAATAACAGCGCCGACAACCATCATCGCGACATAACCAACGATCATCGAGGCTGATAGCATCAGCGACTGAAACGCATGAAAGCGCGGCAGTTTGTTAGTTTTGTCGGTGGCGATGATGCCAATGCTGACGATGAGGTGGCAAAGGCAGATGGGTAAATATGCCAGTCCCGCCGCGACGTTTTGATCTAGGCCAAATACTGATTTTCCTGAGTTATCCATTTTGTTCTCCGTAAATTTGTAAAGGGTCTTTGGCACTGTTCTTAACAACAGAACCAAAGACCCTAATTGTAAAGCTAACTAGTTTGACCAGTTATCAGCCAAGTTGCCGATGATCGGCAGTTTGACGATCTGTCCCATAAAGGCTTTGATGCAGCAAAAGATCATCGCGCCCAAAAAGCCGAGGATGACGACGAACCAAAGCAGGGTAGCGAGCAACGTCAACGCACCCGAGTTTGCCGCAGCGGCAACGCCGACCACGACAACTACAGCAATGTAGAGCACGATCCAGGTTGCTGCGAGCAAGAGCGATTGAAACGCATGAAAGCGAGCCAATTTGTTTGTCTTGTCGGTTACGATAATGATGATGCTCATAATGAGCCCGATCGCACAAATGGGGATATAAGCGAGCCCGGCGGCAACGTTAGGATCTAACCCAAGTGCTGATTTTCCAGAATTTTCCATGGTCTTTTACAGTTCTCCTTTAAAGTAATGTGAATTTGAACAATTGCTGTAACGAAATTAACGTGAAATCTAACATAAGACTTTGATAAATACAAGATTCTGCGTAACAATCTAAAATTTATTTTGGTCCAATATTTGGTGCAATACATGAAAGCATTAGTTTATGTCACGTTAAAGCCGAGTGTGCTTGACCCGCAGGGCAAAGCTATCCACCATTCGGTCGAATCACTCGGTTACAAAAATATCAACGACATCCGCCAGGGAAAGTTCTTTGAGATCGCTCTCGACCCCTCAGTTTCAGAGGCGGATGCCCGTGATGCTGTTGAACGCATCGCAAAGGACGTTCTTGCAAATCCGGTGATCGAGGACTACAGAGTGGAGATCTCGCAATGAAATTTGGCGTTGTAGTTTTCCCCGGTTCTAATTGCGATCACGACGCGTATCACGTCGTTTCAAAGCACGTCGGCCAGCCGGTCGATTTTATCTGGCACAAAGAAACTGACCTTACGGGCTTTGACGCGATCATCGTCCCCGGCGGATTTTCGTATGGTGATTATCTGCGGGCCGGAGCACTTGCGAGATTTTCGCCGGTGATGGAATCGGTCAAACGGTTTGCGGCGGACGGCGGATTTGTTTTTGGTATTTGCAACGGATTTCAGATCTTGTGTGAAAGCGGTCTGCTGCCCGGTGCTTTGCGTCGCAACGCGGGGCTGCATTTTATCTGCAAACACGTCAATCTAAAGGTCGAGAACAGCAATATGCCTTTCACGACCGAAGTTGAGAGCAATAAGGTGCTTTCGATCCCTATCGCCCACGCCGAAGGGAATTACACCTGCGACGACGAGACTTACAATATGCTTGAGGAAAACGGGCAGATCGTGTTTCGATATTGCGACGAAAACGGCGAGATCACCGACGAGTCAAATCCCAATGGTGCGAGGTCGAACATCGCCGGCATAAGTAATGAGGACCGAAATGTACTAGGCATGATGCCGCACCCCGAGCGTGCCTGCGAAGAATTGCTCGGGTCGAACGACGGCCGCGATATTTTCCGCTCACTGACAAAAGCGATCGAGCTGCGAAAAGCGGCGTAAGGGGCTTAGCCCAAATGCACTGCGGTCAGGCTTGCCTGACCGATCAACTATTCCAAAAAGATCACGCCCTCCCGACTGCTTGCCGTCGGGAGGGCGTAGTTCTTTTTTAAGCTGTTACGGCGAGGCAAGCCTCGCCGCACTGCATTACGGCAAAGCTGTCAGATTCATTCTTTATCCGAGATCGTGTTGATCCTGACACCACCGTTTGTCGTCATGATCCGGACCGGCGGGCCGCCGCCGTTGAGGGCAGTATTTACTTTTGTCTTGCGTTGATAATACTTATCATCGTCACTTTTCTCCGGCTGCAGTCCCACGATATTGCTGGTAAAACCGCCGTTGGTCGTTCCCGCCTCGACATTTGCGGCGAACCCTTCGGGGACGCTGATATTGACGCCGCCGTTGGTGGTCTGGACATCGAGTCCTGTGCCTTTCCACGACGATCCGACTAGTCTGACATTTACGCCGCCATTGGTCGTGCGGCCCTTGACCGTACCGGCCACGCCGTCGAGATTGACACCGCCATTCATCGTCTCAAAGTTGATCGAACCATCGACGCCTTTGACCGACAGACCGCCGTTGTGAGCCGTCAGATCGACATTTGACGAACGCGGCACGCTGATCTCGTATGACACCGACCAGTTTTTTTCGCCGGACGAATTTTCAGCCTGGATCGTGCCTGACGTATTGATCCTGATGCTGCTCGCGATGCTTTTGGCAGCGTCATCGGATTTTGCCCAAGTCTGGACACAAGCACGGATAAGCACATCCGAGCGGTTTTCGCCGCGAACGCTGATGCCGCCGTTCTGACGGCCATCGACGGTGATCGTCCCGCCCGCCGGGGCGGTCATCTCGCGAAGTTCTCTAAACGAGACGTTGTCGCCGTTTGACCAGTTGTTGTTGTCACAAAAGCCTTTGGTGCTGCCAAAAGCAGAAGCTGCACCGATGCCAATGATGAGCGCCGTCAGAGCAACGGCAAAATACGGTAAATTGCGGAATTTAGTCCTCATGATATAAAAAGCCTCCAGAATATTTTGATCAAGAAAATGTCTTTTCTATAACCAAAACACCATGGAGGCGTTATTCGTGACAAATATTAACTTTTTCGTTCGTCGAAAGACTTTTCGGGCTAACGGGCGACT
>CAZIZR010000002.1:0-116759 GCA_964543865.1 uncultured Chloracidobacterium sp. | reverse complement strand
TTTTGAGCCGTCGAATGACTTTTTGAGCCGTCGAATGACTTTTTGAGCCGTCGAATGACTTTTTGAGCCGTCGAACGACTTTTCTACACGACGGACGACTTTTCTGCGATCAGGAGATATTTATCTTCAATCCGTCGGTGTTTAGTTTCCAATCAAGGATCTGTGCACCCTCTTGAGCGGCAACTGCCGCTTCGACATCGCTGCGGCGTCCGTCTTCGCAATAGAACGCGATACATCCGCCGCCGCCCGCACCGCAGACTTTGGCGGCGACCGCTCCATTAGCAATTGCCGTATCGATCAAATGATCCATTTGGGGCGTTGTAATGTTTGGTGAAAGCTGTTTTCGCTGCGGCTGAGCTTTTTTTAGGATCTCACCGACCGCGTCCCAATCATTTGTGAGTAGAGCGGTCCGCATATCTAGCGAAGTGTCGCGGATGCCGTCAAACAGATCAAAAAGCTCCTGGTCGCCATCAATGTGACGCTTTGTCAGCTCCCAATTGTTTGTGCCGGAGTTTCGCGGCTCGCCGGTATAGCAGACGGCAATGCGGCGTTCGAGCGTGGCGACGTCAATGTCGAGTAACTCGCGTTCCATACCCGCCGGGCTGAAATGGATACAAGCCACGCCGCCATACTGTGCCGAGTAATAATCCTGATAACCGGTCGGAACTTTGATGACCTGACACTCGACCGCCGCCGCGATCGGGATAAAACGATCGGGCGTGTAGCGGTCGCCGACGAGTTTGTTCAAAGCTCCAATGCACGCAATATTGAGCGTTGACGAACCCGCGAGTCCAGCACCGGCGGGAGCTTCGGATTTGGTCGTCATGTGAAAGCCCGTCGTCGGCTGAAAGAAATAAACGAGCTTTGACAGCAGCTCGAGACGCGGCTCGTCTTTGAGGCTGGCGATGTCGCCGACCGTCGTTTCAAAGCTCTGCTTTTGGTCGATCGATTCGAGAATGATGTGGTCGTCATCGCGCGTCTCAATACGGCAATGCGCCAGCATCGAGACTGCGAAATTTACGGTCGCGGCCCCTTCGTGAAAAAGGAAAAGGGGCGGAATATCAATTGTGCCGCCAGCCAGATCGACGCGTGTCGGGGCGGATGATTCGATTATCATAAATTAGTGAACAGTGAACAGTGAACAGCCCACAAACTAAATCTCATCTTCTATCTTTTTCACCCTGTCCCCATCATCTTTGTTAGGCTCGCGGGTGAGATGTAGGCGTTCGGTGATGTCTTGCAGTGTCGTCAGGCCGATATCTTCAACGGCGTGCAATTTCTCTTCGATCTTGTGGATCGTTTCAGGTTTGGCGGCTTCGACGCGTTCGGACAGCCAATATCGTTCTATTACGTAGAAAACGATAATGCCGATCATCACGACAAAGAACAGTACAAAACCGACCTGCTTAAAGTCGCCGATCATCGATGTGACCGCACCGCTAAAGAAATATCCGATGCCCGAAAGAAAAAGCACCCACAAAAAACAGCTGATCGAGCTCAGCCAGAGAAACCGCAGAAAGGGCATTTTCCCGACGCCGTAAAACACACACATCGCAACGCGGATGCCGTAAATGTATTTGGAGATGATCATCGCTGACCCGCCAAATTTCTCGATTATTTTCTCGACACGCGGCTGAGCGACTTGATAAAAACGATAGTCTTTGGCGTTTTGGTGAAATATCCGCCCAATGCCGTAGCCGGCGCAATCACCGACAATTCCGCCCATGGTTCCAGCGATCAAAAGCTTGAAAAATCCCCAGTTGCCAAACAAACCGCCGTGTGCCATGGTTCCCGAGATGAGTAGCGTGATGTCGCCTTCGACCGTACACAACGCAAAAACTGCGTAAATACCATACTGAGCTATTAGATCGTAAAGTTGCTGATCCATATTACAGAGGTGAAATATCGCGGGCCCGCCTCGTCAACTGCACACAAAAGAGTAACTTTCATATTGGTTACAGTCAATTAGCAGAGCGTCCGGCGTGGTGTTTGACACTGACAAGCCTAGTGTCTAAAATCGCGGTAGTTTCTGAAAACCAAGCCTTTAATTATGAGCAATACCGGAATGATCAGGGTCGGCGTTGAGATCCGTACAAATGAACTGAGGGCTGTCGCCGTCGATCAGGATGTAAAGCTTGCCGCGACGCGGTCGATAGCGTTTGACCCCGCTGAGGAAACCGCGCAGCAGGTAAAATCTTTGATCGGCGCCCTCAAGGAAGACGTCGGTGATTTTGACCGGCTAGGCGTTGCCGTGCCGGGGCTCGTCGATCAAGGAACGCATCGCGTGGCATTTTCAGCCCACATTCCCGAACACTCAAATTTTGACCTGATAAAAGAGATCAGCAGCGCGACGGGGCTGATCGCGTCGATCGAAAATGACGCCAATTCTGCTGCCTACGGCGAATTCATTCTGGGTGCGGCACGCGGCACTGACAATTTCTTTTACGCGACGCTGGGCGAGGGCGTCGGCGGTGCCTTCATTCTCGGCGGCGAGATCTGGCGTGGTGCGTCGGGCTTTGCGGGCGAATTTGGTTTTGTCCCGATCAATTCCGAAGGCATGCGGCTCGAAGAGGTTGCATCGACAGAGAATATTGTCCGGCGGACCAAGGCACGCTTTCATCAGGACAGCACATCGTCGCTAAATTCGCTCGACGAAGAATCGATCACGCTTGACAACATTATCGGCGCGGCGCGTGAGGACGATGATTTTGCCCAGATGATGCTCGCTCGAACCGGCGTTTATGTCGGCACCGCCATCGCGAGCGTCATCAACTTACTCAATCTCGAAAAGGTCGTTGTCGGCGGCGAGATAATGGATGCTAAGAATCTGGTGCTTGACGCGATCGTTGAGCGGGCACGCGAGCTGTCGTTTGCACCTTCGTTTGAGGCGGTCAGTATCGTCGAGGGTGAGCTTGGCGAATTTGCTGCGGCAACCGGTGCGGCACTGCTTGCCGAAAAGTAATTAGGGAAACAAGAAAATTATTATTCTGTTAATTAAGGTTACTTATTTAACGGCGATTGCTCTTGAATGCAGATTGGGATATTTTTTTTATTGTGCAATTTGCGGATTTTCTAAGTTCTTGTAATATTAGTAGCAGTTTTACGGTTCGCAATTTTTATACAATCTGGTTCGCAGGCCCAGACCCTGATCAACGCACAGCCTTTTCGGTTTTGCATCAGGGCGGGTATGAGTTCATAGGTCGTCAGTTAGCGAAAGACTAAAAAATGGCACAATTCTTCAATAAAAGTGCAAACAACATCGCCAGGATCAGCATGGTCGCGGCCGCGGTCTTAGCAGGCGTTGGCGGCTTTGCTTTTACACAGTTTTCGCGGTCATCTTATCTGACCGGGCGATACGTCGAAAAGCAGCAGCCTGTGCAGTTTAGCCATAAGCACCACGTCGGTGACGACGGTATCGATTGCCGTTACTGTCACCAAACGGTCGAAACGACAGCAACGGCAGGTATGCCATCCACGCAGACCTGTATGAATTGTCACAGCCAGCTTTGGGCCGACAGCCCGTATCTCGAACCAGTAAGAGCCAGCTTCCGTGACAACAAACCCATAGAATGGCAACGCGTCCACGATCTCCCCGAATACACATATTTTAATCACAGCATTCACGTCGCTAAGGGCGTAGGGTGTTCGACGTGCCACGGCCAGATCGATAACATGCCGGCCGTTTTCCAGGAAAACACTCTGCAGATGGAATGGTGTATCGCGTGTCACCGCGCACCTGAAAAATTTATTCGTCCTAAGAAAGAAGTATTTAATATGGCTTGGCAGGATGGCGATCTGGACGAAAAAGAACGTAAGCAGTTGAAAGACGATCTTAAGATCCGCAGCAAAGAAATGATGACGAGTTGCTCGACCTGCCACAGGTAGGAACAGGACAGTAAAAGAGTTGAAAAACTTTATGAAACGACCGCAGACCACGCAGAGCGATAATTTGATCGGGGAAACAGCCTCAGAGAATCCTGTGGCCTCTGTGGATAAATTTGCCGCGATCCGCGACCAGATACTTGCTCAGAACGGCAAGGATTATTGGCGCAGCATCGAGGAACACGCCGACACGCCTGAGTTTAGAGAGTTTATCGCCGAAGAATACCCGCACGAGATCGAAGAGTGGGATAACGGCCTGAGCCGCCGTAATTTTGTAAAGGTAATGGGTGCGTCGCTCGCCCTGGCGGGCTTGAGCGGATGCGTTATACAGCCGCCTGAAAAGATCGTTGCCCCCGTCAGGCCGACCGATGGCAGCTTGCCCGGCAAGGCAGAGTATTTTGCGACCGCTATGTCGTTGAGTGGCGTCGCAACCGGTCTGCTCGCAAAAGCATATGAGTTTCGTCCGGTAAAATTAGAGGGCAATCCCGATCATCCGGGCAGCCGTGGTGCGACCGATGTGCTCGCACAGGCGTCGCTTTTGGGAATGTACGATCCGGACCGTTCACAGGAAGTAACGTTTCGCGGAAACCCGAAAAACTGGGAATCTTTCATGGCCGAGTTTCGTGCGGCCATCGAGGAAAATCGTAAAGATGGCGGCGCCGGCGTTCGCATCCTTACTGAAACGGTCACGTCGCCGACCCTCATCGATCAGTTTGCCAAGATCAAGACCGAGCTGCCGAACTCAAAATGGATACAGTACGAGCCGGTCAACGCCGACAATGCGATGGCCGGGGCCAAGATGGCATTTGGGTCGCCTGTCCAGACGATATACAAATTTGATAAGGCCGAGCGTATTTTGTCGCTCAGCGCTGACCTTTTTTCGGGCTTTAACGTTGCCTACATCAAAGATTTTGGTAAGGGCCGTGCTTTTTCTGAGGAAAAGAAAGAGATCAATCGCCTCTATTCGATCGAGACGACGATCAGCCTGACCGGGGCAAAAGCCGATCACCGCCTCGCGGTCAAGCCGAGCCAAATGGCTGAGGTGGCAAAGGCTGTGGCAAAAGCGGTCGGAGTCGCCGGTGCGACATCGACCTACACGGAAAATGCTGCATGGATCGCTGCAATGGCAAAAGATCTCGTCGAGCACAAAGGGAAATCGATCGTTGTTGCAGGCGATAACCAGCCGCCTATCGTTCACGCCCTTGCACATGCTATGAATGCCGCTCTTGGCAATGCCGGACAGACGGTCGTTTATACCGATCCGATGTCGCCGAATGCGGATAAGACGCAGATCGAGCAATTCAAAGAGCTGATCGCCGATGTCGATGGCGGACGCGTCAAATTACTCGTCATCCTTGGCGGCAATCCGGTTTACAATTCGCCGGCGGACCTAAAATTGTCGCCCGAGCGAATGGCAAAGATCCCGATGCGTGTGCATAACGGGCTGTATTTTGACGAGACTGCCGAACATTGTCAGTGGCACATTCATGACAAGCATTATCTCGAAAGCTGGAGCGATACGCGTGCTTTTGACGGTACGGTTTCGATCATCCAGCCGCTTGTCGCACCGCTTTATGACGGCAAGAATGCTCACGAAGTCGTACAGCTTTTCATGAAGGAAGGCTTTGATAAGAAAGACGCTGACATTGTCAAAGAATATTGGCAGCGTACAAATATCACGGCTGCTGCGGTCGTTCCGGTCGCTAAAGAAGAGCCAAAAAAAGAAGAGGCTAAGACTGAGGCTAAGGCCGACGAACCCAAGACCGGTGAGCATAAGGCGGAAGAGCCGAAAACGGAAGCTAAGGTCGCGACTCCGACCCCAACCGCAACGAAAGAGACTCCAAAGACGGAAACTCCGGCTGCTAAAGAAACTCCAAAAGCCGCAGTTCCTGCTGCGGTTCCTGCCGGAACATCGCCAAAATCTTTTGAAGACAACTGGCGCAAGGCAATTCACGACGGCGTTGTTCCAAATACAGCCGCTGCAGCAAAGACTGTAACGGCAACCACGGCGTTTTTGAGTCAGCCTGAGGCAAAACCTGCCGCGTCGGGAAATGTCGAAATATCGATCCTCCCTGATCCGTGTGTGTATGATGGGCGTTTCGTCAATAACGGCTGGCTGCAAGAGCTGCCAAATCCGCTCAACAAGATCACCTGGGAAAATGTGGCTTTGATCAGCCCAGCGACCGCTAAGAAGCTCGGCGTTAACACCGGAAACGACGAAGACGAAAAGAGCGGCGGCGTTCGCGGGACGAGTTTTATTAACACACGCGGCGGCAATATGTCGTCAGATCTCGTGACGATGAAATATCAGGGCGGCGAGATCAAAAAGCCTGTTCCGATGTGGATCACGCCCGGCCAGCCGGATGATGTTGTCACGATCTATATGGGCTATGGCCGCACGCGTGCCGGTAAGGTCGGCACGGGGCTTGGCTATAGTGCGTTTGACGTAAGGCGTTCGGATGCAATGGATTACGGCTATGGTGAGATCGCCAAACGCGGCGAGTCGACGCAGGTCGCTTCGACGCAGATCCATTTTAATATGGAGGGCCGCGATATCCTGCGTGTCTGGGACATCGACGAGTTTGAAAAAGATCCGACCATCGGCCATCAGCACGACGAATACCCGAAATCGATGTATCCGTACGAGCAGCATCAGGCCGTCTATAACCAAAATTATAAATGGGGCATGACGCTCGATATCAATTCGTGCGTCGGTTGTAATGCTTGTGTGATCGCTTGCCAGTCGGAAAATAATATTCCGGTCGTCGGCAAGGAGCAGGTCGAGCGAAGCCGCGAAATGCACTGGCTGCGTATCGACGCCTATTACGGCGGCGGCGACGTCAATAACCCCGAAGGTCCGCATTTCCAGCCTGTGCTTTGTCAGCAGTGCGAACAGGCTCCGTGCGAGGTCGTCTGTCCGGTTCATGCCACGGTTCACAGTGCCGAGGGCCTCAACGACATGGTCTATAACCGCTGTGTCGGAACGCGTTATTGCTCAAATAACTGTCCTTACAAGGTCCGCCGGTTCAATTTCTTGTTGTATCAAGATTGGAACACCCCGCAGTATAAACTGATGCGTAACCCTGAGGTTTCGATACGTAGCCGTGGTGTGATGGAAAAATGCACCTACTGTACGCAGCGAATCTCTGCCGCTCGTATCGAGGCCGAAAAGGACGGGCGTAAGATCCGCGATGGCGAGGTCGTGACCGCGTGTCAGGCGGCTTGCCCGACCGAGGCTATCACTTTTGGCGATATTTCGGATCCGAACAGCAAGATCGCGAAAGCCAAGAAAGACCATCGCAATTACATTTTGCTCAACGAACTGAACACTCAGCCCCGCACGACATATCTGGCAGGGCTTAAGAATCAGAACAAGGAAATGCCGGATTATAAGGCGCCGGTCAAAAAGGCGTCAGCTGCACCAAAAGCCGAAACCAAGACCGCGGGAGGCGAAGGGCACTAAGCAATTTTAGCCTTTAAGATTCTATGAAGGACGATAAAGAACTTCAAACAAAACTGCACCCCGCTATGATCGAGGGCGACCACTCGTTTGCGAGTGTGACCGACAAGATCAGTGACGTGACGTTGAAAAAGCGTACGCCGTTTCACTGGTTCATCGGTTTCGGCCTTGCGTTTATGGTCGCTCAGCTCCTGCTGTTTTCGGTAATGTGGCTGCTCGCAAACGGTATCGGTGCCTGGGGAAATAACCAGCCTGTCGGTTGGGCGTTCGACATTATCAACTTTGTTTGGTGGATCGGAATCGGCCACGCCGGAACGCTGATCTCGGCAATTTTGTTGCTTTTGAACCAAAAGTGGCGTACGTCGATCAACCGTTTTGCTGAGGCAATGACGCTCTTTGCCGTTGCCTGCGCCGCGATGTTTCCGCTATTGCATACAGGTCGTCCCTGGCTTGCTGCGTACTGGTTGTTCCCGTATCCGAATACTATGGGCATTTGGCCCAATTTCCGTAGCCCTTTGATATGGGACGTGTTCGCCGTTTCGACATACGCGACGGTTTCGGCGTTGTTCTGGTATGTTGGGCTTATCCCGGATCTTGCGACGCTTCGCGACCGGGCTAAGAATAAGTATTTCAAATTTGTGTACGCCGCTCTTTCATGGGGCTGGCGTGGGTCTGCCCGTCATTGGCACCGTTATGAGATCACTTATTTGATCCTCGCGGGCCTTTCGACGCCGCTTGTGTTATCGGTCCACTCGATCGTGTCATTTGACTTCTCGGTGTCGCAGATCCCGGGCTGGCACGCAACCATTTTCCCGCCGTACTTTGTTGCGGGTGCTGTGTTCGCAGGTTTTGCGATGGTGCTGATCCTCTGTATCCCGCTGCGAAAGTGGTACAGGATGCAGGATTTCATCACGCACCAGCACCTTGTCTATATGGCAAAGGTCATGCTCGCGACTGGCCTGATCGTGGTCTATGGCTATGCGATGGAAGCCTTTTTTGGCTGGTACAGTGCGTCGCAGTACGAAGTGTTTATGGTCAAGAACCGCATCTGGGAAGGCCCGTATTGGTGGTCGTACTGGATGCTGATCTTTTGTAACGGCATATCGATCCAGTTTTTGTGGTTCAAACGGTTTAGGGAAAGCGAATTTTGGCTGTTTGTGATATCGGTGATCGTCAGCGTCGGTATGTGGCTTGAGCGTTTCGTCATTATCGTGACGAGTCTGCACCGCGACTTTTTGCCATCAAGCTGGGCGATGTACAGCCCACGTGTTTGGGATTGGTCGATGTTTATCGGTACGATCGGATTTTTCTTTACGCTGATATATCTGTTCGTCAGATTTGTGCCGATCATCTCGATATTCGAGGTCAGAACGCTGCTACCCGAAGCAAATGTGCACGGGCATCAACAGGATTTTGAGGAGAACGTGAACGAGGTCGAATATACATACGACCGGACCGATCCGCCTAACGAATAATCGAAAAGTGGTTGGTAATGAATAGTTAAGCTTATGGAAAGCAAACTTCACGGGATAATGGCTGAGTTTGATACGCCGTCCGATCTGGTCGACGCGGCGCGTAAGGTGCGCGATGCTGGCTATACAAAAACGGACGCTTTTTCGCCGTTTCCGCTGCACGAGATCGACGAGGCTCTTGGCATCAAGCGAAGCATTTTGCCGTATTTGATATTTTGCGGCGGTATTACCGGTCTCCTGGCTGGGCTTAGTTTGCAATATTTCGTCCATGTGTTCGATTGGCCGATCATCGTCGGCGGACGTCCGCATTTCAGCCTGCCGGCATTTATTCCGCCGGCGTACGAACTGACGATCCTTTTCTCAGCTTTCGTTGCGGTTTTTGGGATGTTGTTTCTCAATGGTTTGCCGGCACCGTATCACCCGGTTTTCAATGTGCCGAGATTTGCTCTCGCGACCCGTGAAAAGTTTTTCCTGATCATTGAGTCAAAGGACGAAAAGTACGATTACGCCGAAACCCGAAGTTTTATGGAAAGCCTTGCCCCGCAGGAGGTGTTTGATGTTGAAGAATAAACGCAACTACCTCTACATCTTTCTTCTTGCCGCCTACTGTCTGCTGACGGTCGGTTGCGGTCTGCGTGCTGATATGCAGGATCAGCCGCGTTACAAGGTCTATAAAAAGAGCGAGTGGTTTAAGGACGGCCTTTCGACACGAGATCAGGTTGCAGGCACTGTCGCCCGCGGACATCTACAGGACAACAAGGGGTTTTATACCGGTAAGATCGATAATCCGAACCTCAACGCTCCCGTTGCGACGACAACTGATGCGTCGGGGAACACGCTCGTCACAAGCTTTCCAAATGACATTGACGAATTTCCGATCCCGGTCACCAAAGAATTGGTCGATCGCGGTCAAGATCGTTACAACATCCACTGCATCGTCTGTCACGGACCGCTGGGCAATGGTGATGGTATGGTCGTGAGGCGCGGTTTTCCGCAGCCACCGACGTATCATGATGATCGTTTGAGAAATGCCCCTGTCGGCCATTTCTTTGACGTAATGACCAATGGATGGGGCAGGATGAGCAGCTACGCATACCAGATCCAGCCGGCTGACCGCTGGGCGATCGTGGCATATATCCGGGCTTTGCAGGTAAGTCAGAATCCGGAAGAGAGTCTTAAGATGAGCTCAAAAACTGAGTCGAACACCGCTGCTCCAAAGCAGGGTGAGACAGCTAACGCAAATACCAACGGAGGGCACCGCTAAATGGCGAATCTTGGTGATTATCAAGCACCGGCCGTGATCAGCCGTTGGCGAACACTCGCACTCGGTGCGGGCGGTATTGCTGTACTTGCTTGGGGCGTCGGTACATATTTGAACCCCGAACAGGGGCTTCGCTCGTGGCTGCTCGGATTCATATTCTGGGCCGGTATTACATTTGGTTCGCTCGGCGTGCTGATGCTCCAGTATATGACCGGCGGAGCCTGGGGCGTCGTTATTCGCCGTACTCTTGAGGCTGCGACGCGTACGATGCCGCTTGTGATCTTGTTCTTTATCCCGCTCGCACTAGGCGTTTATTTTCATAGCTTTATGGAATTTACGCACATGGCGGAGAGTAAAGCTCCGGTTGACATCCACATCATGGAGGCTCGTGGTATCTACATGGCCCCGTGGTTTTGGATCGTGCGTTCTGCCATCTATTTTGCCGTGTTTGGACTGATGGCGTATCTCCTGAATAAATGGTCCGTGCAGCAGGATAAGACTGAAACGGTCGAAGATTCGCGACTTGTGCTTGAAAAAGCCTCGCGTTTTTCGGGCCCCTCAATGGTCATTTTTGGCTTGACAGTAACCTTTGCGGTCGTTGATTGGATGATGATGCTTGACCCGCATTGGTTTTCGACGATGTGGGGATTGTTGTTCGTTGCCGGATGGGGACTGAGCTGTTTCTGCTTTTGCGTTGCATTGCTCGCAAACCTCTCAGGCACAGCCCCAATGGACCGCGTGCTTGGCAAACGCCATTTCCACGATCTCGGCAAGCTGATGCTTGCGTTGACGATGGTTTGGGCGTATTTCAATTTTTCGCAGTTCCTGATCATCTGGGCGGGTAACCTGCCCGAAGAAACGACTTGGTATCTCGCGAGAATGAAAGGCGGTTGGGGCTATATCGGGATCATCTTGATCGTGTTCCACTTTGCGTTCCCGTTCCTCGTTTTGCTCCAGCAGGATTTCAAACGCAAGGCACGTTGGCTGGCAACACTCGCGATGTTTATTTTGGTGATGCGTATCGTCGATATGTTTTACCTGATCGGGCCGACGCCGCGCGTTTCGGGAACACTAGAGAAGGGAGCCTTCTTTATTAGCTGGATGGATTTCGTTGCACCGATCGCTATCGGCGGTATCTGGCTGTGGTGGTTCTTTGGCCAGTTGCAAAAACGGGCTATGGTCCCGGCAAAAGATCCATATTTTGAAGAGGCTGTCGAACACGGTCACGGGCATTAATTAACGGTAAGCTGAGTAAAAACTGATATGTCGTCAAAGAAACATAGTGACAGCGTGGCGGACCTTAATAAGGCCTACGAAGAGAATGAGATAGGGCTCAAGGGCATTTTCTCGTTCGCGATCGGGCTTTTTTTCCTGATCGGTATCACGTTTGGGCTGATGTGGGCGTTGCTCAATGTACTCAAGGATTACAACAAAGAAAACGCAGGCCCGGCAAATCCCTTGATATTAAGCGAAAAAGAACGTCTACCGGCCGAGCCACGACTACAGGCGGCCCCCGGGTTTGGCGTTGAGTCTGAAAAAGGGCGCGTCAATCTGGAGCTTAGTGCTCCGCAAGCGGAGTATCGTGAACTGCGCAAGCAGTGGCTTGATCTGTGGGAACACGGTAAAAAAGACGCAAAGACCGGAACGGTTACCGTCATGCCGATCGATGAGGCAAAGGAGAAATTCCTCAGCCAAAATGTGAAAGCAAAATCAGGCGCAGATGCTGAAGAACTTTTCAAAAAGGCCCACGGGTTTATATCAGAATCAAGCGCGGGGCGGTTGGCGTCGGAGAAACGGCGGTAAACCGCAAGGTAAAAGTAAAAAGTGAAAAGGCAAAAGTTAAGAGTCAGCACTTTGAGATCCGGGACCTTTGGTCGCGGCGTTAGACTAGTGCTTTGTCTTTTGCTATTCACTATTAACGGTTCACTATTCACTCTTACGGCCATCGCTCAAAAGAACGAGCATTACAATTCGCCGCTTTATAGCCCGCGAACGTACGATTCGGCGATGTCAGAGCCAAATGGCTTGCCTGAACCGCTGAAAACGATCGGTATCGAGCAAAAGCTCGGGGCTCAGATGCCTTTGGACCTTGAGTTTAAGGACGAGGACGGCAAGGCTGTAAAACTCGGGAGCTATTTCAACACCGGACGTCCGGTGATAATTGCGTTTGTTTATTACGAATGCCCGATGCTTTGCAACCAGGTGCTGAATGGGCTGAGCGGTTCGTTGAAAGGCATCACGTTTGATGCCGGAAAAGATTTTGATGTGGTTGCGATCAGCTTTGACGCCCGTGAGAACGACAAAGTCGATCTCGCGAAAAACAAAAAGGCCGCTTATGTTGAACGTTACGGACGTGCCGGAGCCGAAAAAGGCTGGCATTTCCTGACCGGTACGCAAGAGGCGATTGATAAAGCGACCGCCGCCGCCGGGTTTAGTTATAAGTGGGACGAAAAGAGCAACCAGTTTGCCCACGCCGCCGGAGTGATGATCGCAACGCCCGAGGGCAAGCTTTCGCGTTATCTGTACGGCATAGATTATTCGCCCAAGGATGTAAAATTCGGCATCATGGAGTCGAATGAGAACAAGGTGGGCAGTGCCGCCGAGCAGCTTCTGCTCTATTGCTACCATTACGACCCTTCGACCGGGAAATACGGTCTTGCGATATTGCGGGTGATGCGATTGGGCGGCGTCGTTACCTTAGCATTGATGGGCTTTATGGGCTTTATTTTTTGGCGGAGAAATAAACGAAAGACGGTAGAGAGTTAATAGTTGATCGTTCAGGTGACTGACGGCTGACAACTGAGTTATGCAGCATACAAATTGGGTACCATTTTTTCCGGATCAGGCCTCGACTTTCGCGTGGCAGGTAGATGCTCTGTATTTTTACCTGATCGCGGTGAGCGTTGCTTTCACGATACCTATCGTGGCGGCGATATTTTTCTTTGCCCTCAAATACCGGGAGACTGAAAAATATGCGACACCCGAAGAAATGCACGGCTCGATGCTGCTTGAGACCGTATGGTCGATCATCCCGTTTGTGATCTCGATGACGATCTTTTTGGGCGGAGCGATCGTATTTTTTAATCAGTTCACGCCGCCCGAAGATGCGATGGAGGTCTATGTTGTCGGTAAACAATGGATGTGGAAAGCACAGCATCAAACCGGCCAGCGTGAGATCAATGAATTGCACGTACCCGTCGGCCGAAAGGTGAAACTGACCATGACCACCGAGGATGTGCTGCACGATTTTTCGATACCCGCTTTTCGTACCAAAGCTGACGTGGTGCCCGGGCGATACACATACATGTGGTTTGAGGCGACAAAGCCCGGCAAATATCAGCTCTATTGTGCGGAATATTGCGGTCTTAACCACTCAGGCATGATCGGCTGGATATATGTTTTGGAGCAGCGTGATTTTGACAACTGGCTGAGCGGCAACGTTTCGGGCCAGACACCCGTCGAGCAGGGCAAGGATCTATTTAATAACAAGCTTGGTTGTGCATCATGTCACGCCGGCGGCCCTGCCCAACGTGGAGCAAAGCTCGAAGGCATCTACAATCACGATGTGAAATTGGTCGGCGGTACGACTGTGAAAGCGGACGAGCAATACATTCGCAACTCGATCCTGAACCCTTCATCGCAGGTCGTAGAGGGATTTCAGCCCATAATGCCAACGTTTAAGGGCCAAGTGACCGAGGAGCAGCTCAATGCACTGGTCGCGTATATCAAATCGCTGACCCCGAATGCTGCAGCCACATCGTCCACAGCGACGACGCCTATGGCTCCGGCTGGAAACGCAAATACGGCGGCGGCTAATAAGCCGGCTGCAAAACCGGCCGCGAACACGAATAAGTAGTATTTTTTAAGGATTATGAACGCGCAAACTGCAATCACAGAGGGTCACGCCGATACACCAAAGGGCAATTATTTGACCAATGGCTCGACGTTGGCTTCGTGGCTATTGACCAAAGATCACAAACGTATCGCGATCATGTATCTGATCTCGGTGTCGGCGTTCTTTCTGATGGGCGGGCTTTACGCAGCAACTATCCGTTTGGAATTGTTGACTCCGGCGAGTGATCTGGTCGATACGGCTACCTATAACAAGGTATTTACCCAGCACGGCATCTTGATGATCTTTTTCTTCCTGATACCGTCGATCCCGGCTATTCTAGGCAACTTCCTGTTGCCGCTGATGATCGGTGCCAAGGATCTTGCGCTACCGCGTATCAATCTCATTAGTCTTTATATTTACTGGCTTGGCGGCGGATTGACGTTGTTTGCATTGATGCAGGGCGGCGTTGATACCGGTTGGACGTTTTATACGCCTTATAGCACGACATTTTCGAATTCGTTCGTTATGTTCGTTGGCCTAGGCATATTTGTAAATGGTTTTTCGTCGATCCTAACAGGCCTGAATTTTATCGTCACGATCCATACGATGCGTGCACCGGGTATGACCTGGTTCCGCATGCCGTTGTTTGTTTGGGCACATTACGCGACGAGTCTCGTAATGATCCTCGGAACACCTGTAGTGGCGATCACCGTTCTATTGCTCGCGATCGAGCGTGCGACACACGTTGGAATTTTTGACCCGTCAATTGGCGGCGACCCGATCCTGTTCCAGCACATGTTTTGGTTCTATTCGCATCCGGCGGTCTATATCATGATCCTGCCGGGAATGGGCGTTATTTCTGAGTTGATCTCAAACTTTTCGCGTAAAAAGATCTTTGGTTACGAATTCATCGCTTTTTCAAGCATCGCGATCGCTGTTTTCGGTTTCCTCGTATGGGGACACCATATGTTTGTTAGCGGCCAGTCGATCTACGCGGGACTCGTATTTTCGTTCCTCACGATGGTTGTTGCCGTGCCGTCCGCCATCAAAATGTTTAACTGGACGGCGACGATGTACAAAGGCTCGATCTCGTTCGATACCCCGATGCTTTATGCGATCGGGTTTATGGGATTGTTCCTGATCGGCGGCCTGACCGGTCTGTTTCTGGGCTCCATTGGGCTGACCGTCCATTTAACTGACACATATTTTGTCGTTGCGCACTTTCACTACGTGATGGTTGGCGGACAGGTGATCGCATATCTCGGCGGTATCCATTATTGGTGGCCGAAGATCACCGGCCGCATGTATTCCGAGTTTTGGGGCAAGATCTCGGCAATGCTCGTTTTTGTTGGCTTTAACCTGACATTCTTCCCGCAGTTCATACTTGGTTATCAAGGGATGCCGAGACGTTACGCCGCTTACCCTGAGGAATTACAGGTTCTTAATATCTTTTCGACTGCCGGTGCTTCGGTGCTGGGTATTGGCCTGATAATGCCGGCCATTTATCTGGTTCACTCGCTGATCTTTGGTAAGAAAGCTGAGGATAATCCTTGGATGCATCCCGGGCTCGAATGGCGTACAAGCTCGCCGCCGCCAACCGAGAATTTTGACGTAATGCCGGTTGTCACGTGGGAGGCATACGAATTTGGCGAAGAGAGCGGGTTGGATCTAGAGGGAGCAAAGCGCGATGCGGCCACGGTTGCATAAACGGTCCTAATTAACACAAATGTCGACACACGAAACATCAGATAAATTTGTTTATCACGAGCCGGGGCTGCAGCACCAGTTCGAGGACATGGGCCAGCAGGAAGAGAGCGTCTCGATCGGGATGTGGATGTTCCTCGTGCAGGAGATCCTGTTTTTCGGCGGGCTTTTTACCGCCTATCTCGTATTTCGTTCTAAGTATCCGATGGCATTTGCCGCGGGCTCCAACCACCTCGATGCATTTTGGGGCGGGCTCAATACGCTCGTGCTGATCGTAAGTTCGCTGACGATGGCATTGACCGTGTACTACGCGCAAAAGAGCAACCGTTGGATGCAGGTGATTATGATCGTCTTTACGATGATATTTGGTGCGACGTTTCTTGGCGTTAAGGCCATCGAATACACCGACAAATATAATCACGGGCTGATACCTTTTGCGGGCGTCAATAAAAAGATCAAGGATGACAATGCGGCGCATGGAACAGATCACGCGAAACCGTGCTGGGAAGTTGACCATAACGCCCCCGCTGTAGAGCACCCCAATCCGCGTGGTGAATTTCAGTGGACAGATTGCTCGCTGGTAAAGCTCGCCCAGGACAAGAATTATCTTACCCAATCGGAAAAGATCGGGTATTTCTCAAACGGCCAGATCGACGCTGACAAGTTTCGAGATAAGGTGCGGATATTCTTTTATCTTTATTTCGTCATGACCGGCCTGCACGCCCTGCACATGGTAGTCGGTTTGGGGCTAATGCTGTGGCTCCTGTGGACGGCGTTTAGGGGTAACTATAACGCTGAATATTATATGCCGGTCGAGATGTCGGGGCTTTATTGGCACTTTGTCGATATTGTGTGGATATTCCTGTTCCCGCTACTGTATCTGCTGGGAAGGCATTTTCTAGCGGGGCACTAAGGATTGGAGAGGTTTATGGCTGAACAACACGAAGAACATCACGAAGAGCACGACCATATGAATATTCCGAAGTATATCGGAATATTTCTGATCCTCGTGGTTGGAACGATACTTACTTACTTTACGTCGTTTTGGGATCTTGATTCTATCTTCACCGGGGCAAACACTTTGCTTGCGCTCGCGATCGCCTTCACAAAGATGACGGCCGTGATGTTGTTTTTCATGCATGTTTATTGGAGCCCAAGATTGATCTGGCTGGCGGCGGTCGGCAGCTTTTTCTGGCTGGCGATAATGTTTGCCTACACGATGCAGGATTATCTGACGCGTGGAACCGGAACGTTTTCCGGCTAGATATTAGTTTTTATCAAAATGAACGCGGGAGCGGGAGAAATATTATCTCGTTCCCGCGTCTTTTCATTGGTAGTAAATGGCGTTTTGACGTGCTATCATCTTCGGTTTGAGACGTTTACGGGCGATTTTAAGCAACGCCGCCCCACGTTACAGCCATCGGAAACGAATGATACGTTTTATCAATCCATCACATCGATCTTTGCTGATCCTCGTCGCAACGACAATATTTCTATTGTCGGGTTGTATTAAGGTCAAGCAAGATAAAGTGACCGCTCGTCTCCTAAAGACCGAATATTCATCACAAGCCGAGCTGCTCAAAGAGATCGAACGCTTTTCTCGGGTCAATTCGATGCGGGCTAAGATGGACCTCAAATTTGAGGATAATTCGTTTGCCGAGTTTGGCAGTAAAGAGGTCTATCGTCAGGCTGATGGAGAGGTCGTCGTTCAGCGTCCGGGGAAAATATTGCTCAAGGTTCAGGTGCCGATAATCCACTCGGATGTAGCGCAGATGACATCCGACGGCGAGCGTTTCCGTGTTGCCATCTTAATGGATGGCGGAACAGGAAAATACAAAAAGTTTCTTAAGGGAACCAATAACGCCGATTACACAAAATTGCAGCGGCAATTAAGTACGGCGGAATTGGAAAACGCCAAGAAGACAAAGGAAAGTGTCAACGCTTTTGCGAATTTACGTCCCCAGCATTTTACGGATGCGATGCTTGTGCAGCCCATCGATCAGACCAATGTCTATACGATGAGCACGATCTTTCAGCAGGAAGAAGATATGACCGTTGACACAAGATCGCCTGTGCGACATGTAACACGCGGATATTATCTGCTGGATGAATTTTCAAAGCAGCCGGACGGGATGCTAAAGATAAAGCGCCGCTTTTGGTTTGACCGTGTCGGTGGTATCAGATTGGCTCGGCAGCAGATATTTGATGCTAAGGGCGAGATTGAGTCTGATATCGTTTATGGCAAAGAGGGCAGTCTGACGGCAACCGGAAATTATCCTAATCTGCCGCTTGAGATACAGGTGACGCGTCCAAAAGAGCGATACTCGATGCGGTTGACGTACCAAACGCCCGAGGCCGTAACGATCGGCACGACATTTCCTGACGCGGCGTTTGTCCTGCAAAATACATGGAATTTAGAAGAGGTCGATCTCGATAAACGCTTACTCGAAGCGGTGACCGAACAGCCGCTTTTCGACAACAAGGCTCCGGCTGCAAAAAATTAACCGCCCCCGAAGATGAAACCGATCCTTAGCACCATAGATCTAAAAAAATCCTACAAAGTCGGCAAGCTCGACGTCGACGTTCTTCGCGGGCTGTCATTCGATGTCGCCGAGGGTGAGTTTATTGCCATTATGGGCCCGTCCGGCTGCGGCAAATCGACGTTGCTCCATCTGCTTGGCGGATTGCTTTCGCCCACTAGCGGCAGCATCCTGATCGACGGCGAGGATCTCGCAAAGGTTTCGGATGCGCGGCGAACCGACATCCGGCGGCGAAAGATCGGATTTGTGTTTCAGCGATTCAATCTGTTCCCGACGTTGTCGGCCGAGGGAAACCTAAAATTAGCTGAGAAGATCCACACCGGAGCGAGCGGAAAAAACTCAGACAAGCGTCGCGAGGTCTTGAGACTGCTCAAACTTGAGGATAAAATGCATCATAAGCCGCTCGAATTGTCCGGCGGAGAGCAGCAGCGTGTTGCGCTGGCACGAGCGATCGTCAACGGCCCGGCGATAATTTTGGCGGACGAGCCAACGGGTAATCTCGATTCGGAAAATTCGCAGATCGTGCTGGATATGTTCAAAGAGCTAAACGAGAAATTTGGCCAGACGATCATTATGATCACGCACAACCCCGAGGCGGCCGCCGTCTGCACACGCACGATACAGATGCGTGACGGCCACATAATTAATTGAACTTTAGCGTATGAAAAACGTGATCAATTGGAACTATGAAAGGGCTTCGTGGCAATGGGACGTGCTGTGCATTTTGATAATGATATTTATATTCGCGACGCCAAAGTCGTGGTTTAACAAACCGAAAACCCCGGCAAACCAAAACGCCGCCGCGACCGTCCAAACTGTGACCGACACCGCAAAGTAAATTCATAGATAATATTATTTGTTCACGGGTTGGAGTGATTTTTATATGCGTAAATTCGTAATCATAAGTTTATTTGTAATGTGTTTTGGCCTGATAGCATCGAGTGCCAATGCCCAAGGCCCGCTCGGCACGATATTAAAGCGTATGGACGAGCATAATAAGGCCCTCCAGACGCTGAAAGCGAACGTCACGATGGTCAAGACGAACGTTCAGCTCAATGTTTCCGACACTAATGTAGGCACGACTCAATACATCACTAAGATCGCCGGCAAGGGCAAGATGTATGTCAGGATCGATTGGACACAGCCGGTTCAGGAACAGATGGCGGTTATCGGTGATAACTACGAGTTGTATCGTCCGCGTTTAGGCCAGGTCATCCAAGGTAGAGTTCAGCAGTCCAAGGGCTCACCTGCTGTTGGCGGGGCGTTGGCGTTTATGAACATGTCGAGAGATCAACTGAAAGCAAATTACGATGTGGTCTACATTGGCGAAGAGGGGATCTCAGGCGGGACAAAGACATGGCATTTGCAGTTGACACCGAAAACCCAGACAAGCTACAAGCTAGCGGAATTATGGGTCGATGGTAACGGGATGCCGCTCCAGGCAAAGATCACCGAACAGAACAACGACACGACGACCGTACTTTTGTCGGGTCTAGAAAAAAACGTCAAGATCGACACTAAGGTGTTTGCTTTGAACTATCCAAGCAACGTCAAAAAGATCAAAGCGTAACGGTCAGCTTTATCAATCGAAAATGCCCCGGCTGATTCGACACAGCCGGGGTTTTAATTTGAATTGGCCTGTGCCAGAACCTATAATCTAGTGTTTAGCCGCAGAGTCAGGTCTATTTATGCCAAAGGCAAGCAGTTTTAGCAGATTTACACGCGGTGTTAAGCACACCATCAAGGCTTTTGCCTCGACCAAGCACCCCGTACTCGTGCACATCGTGCCGATGCGGCGGTGCAATCTGGCGTGTACATACTGCAACGAATTCGACAAAACGAGCGATCCTGTTGCGATCGACGTGATGCTTGAGCGTATCGACAAGCTTGCCGAATTTGGCACGTCTGTAGTCACGATTTCCGGCGGCGAACCGATGATGCACCCCGAGATCTACGAGATCATCGCCCGCATCCGTCATCACGGAATGATAGCGGGGCTGATCTCGAATGGCTATTATTTCCAGCCGGAGAAAGTCAAAAAGCTAAACGAGGCGGGCCTCGATTATCTGCAAATATCCATTGACAACGTCACGCCCGACGACGTTTCGAAAAAGAGCCTTAAGGTGCTCGACGCCAAGCTCGTCAATCTTCGCGACTACGCTAAATTTAAGGTTAACATCAACTCGGTGGTCGGCGGCGGCGTTGCAAATCCCGAAGAAGCTCTTATCATCGCCAACCGCGCTCGAGAGCTTGGATTCTCATCGACGGTTGGTGTGATCCACGATGGCGACGGCTTGCTCAAAGGCCTGACGCCCCGCGAAAAAGAGGTCTATAAAGAGATCAAGGACAAGGGGCAAAGCTCGTACGCCCGCTGGAACTGGTTTCAGGACGCACTTGTCGATGGCGGCGAATACGATTGGCGTTGTCGTGCGGGTGCCCGTTATCTGTATATTGACGAGGCCGGTATCGTTAGCTGGTGTTCGCAGCAGCGCGGTACGCCCGGCATACCTCTGCTCGAATACACCCACGCCGATATGCACCGGGAATATCACACCGAAAAATGGTGCGCCCCGACATGCACCATCCAATGCGTCCATCAGGTCGGCCACCTCGACGCCTGGCGTGACAAACAGATATCGCCCGCCGATTATGTCAAAAAACACGGCGGACTTAAGAAAGAGACCGTTGCACAGGTTTTGAGTTCGGAATAAATGGACAATACGAATAATCCAATTACGGCTTGGCATAAGATCGTCGCTGATCGTGATATGTCGGGCCTGTCGGACATTCTCGCAGACGATGTTGTTTTCCACTCACCCGTTATTCATACGCCGCAGCCCGGCAATGCCCTCACGATAATGTATCTCTCCGCGGCCGCAGGGCTGTTGTTGAACGGCACGTTTCGCTATGTCCGCGAAGTGGTCGGGCAGCAGGACGCGGTGCTCGAATTTATGGCCGAGATCGACGGCATTACGATAAACGGTGTCGATCTGATCAAATGGAACGCCGACGGTAAGATCACTGAATTTAAGGTTATGATCCGTCCGCTCAAGGCGATCAACCTTATCCAGAACAAGATGGGAGTTTTTACATACCGAGCCGATGGTTAGTCATTACCTTGGAATAGATCTACCGAATTCGGGCATTGTGTGAGTAATGAACAAAAAACTTTTTATTCCACTTCTGTTGGGAACGAATCGTAAAGATCGTCAGAGCGAGCATGTCGCAAATTGGGTTCTGTCAAAAATGGAGCAGCGGGACGATATTGACACTCGGCTTTTCGATGTGCGCGATTACGATCTGCCGCGGGACCACTATGGTACCGAGATTGGTGGAGACTTTCCTGAGTGGCGCGACGCTGTGATTCGCGCTGACGGCCTTGTGATTGTGACGCCGGAATACAATCACGGCTATCCGGGCAGTCTTAAGAGTGTGCTAGACCTTCTGCTGAAAGAGTACATTCACAAGGCCGTCGCCTTTGTCGGTGTCTCAGCTGGTCCGTGGGGCGGAACTCGTGTGATCGAGTCGATGGTGCCGATGGTTCGCGAGCTTGGCCTTGCCGTTACGTTTAGCGATCTCAATTTTCCGTTGGTGAGTTCGAAATTTGGCGACGGCGGAGAGTTGCTCGACGACGCCTACGACCAGCGTGCGGATGGCTTTCTTGACGAACTCGCATGGATGGCAGCCACGCTTCGTTGGGGACGCGAGAACCTTTTGTCAAAATACCACCAATAGGCTATTCTGTTCGCGATTAACTATGAGAAAAGGCCACAACGAAATGCATCGTTCGCACCGCGTCGGCTGGCTGCGTGCCGCCGTTCTTGGTGCAAATGACGGTATCGTTTCGACAGCGAGCCTTGTTATCGGTGTGGCTGCGGCACAGGCCGAGCACAGCGCGGTACTTGTTGCCGGAGTCGCAGGCCTTGTCGCCGGAGCAATGTCGATGGCGGCCGGCGAGTATGTCTCGGTTCACTCACAGGCAGACACGGAAAAAGCTGATCTAGAACGCGAGAAAAAAGAGCTTGCCCTAAGCCCTGAGCATGAGCTTGAAGAGTTGCGGGGGATCTACATTGATCGCGGATTGGACGAAGACCTCGCGCTCGAGGTGGCCAAACAACTCACGGCCCATGACGCTCTCGGTGCGCACGCGCGGGATGAGCTTGGCATCTCTTCGGTAATGAGTGCTCGTCCTGTTCAGGCGGCGGTCTTTTCAGCGGTCAGTTTTGCGGTCGGGGCGGCATTACCGCTTTTGGTGACGGTCGTGTTTGCAGGGTCGACGATGATACCGGTGGTTGCGGTTAGTTCGTTGGTCTTTCTAGCATTATTGGGCGGTGTTGCAGCCCGAGCGGGTGGTGCGAGCATTTTGACAGGTTCGCTTCGAGTTCTTTTTTGGGGAGCAATAGCGATGGGAGCGACCGCACTCGTCGGCAAAGTATTTGGCACCGTCGTCTAGCGTCGCGGCACTTCTTCGCCGATCGACCAGACAATAACCGAGCTCGACAAACCTAATCCCGACAAACGGCCCGCCATCATTATTATTGTTTCGCCGCTCTCGACAACGCCGGCATCGAGCAGCGTTTTCTCACCGGCCCGCAGCAGATCATCAGTTGCGTCTGATTCGGAAGTTGTCAGATCAGTCATCGTCACATCCCCGATTCCGGCTCCGCCGCCAGCGTGGTCATGCGAAAGCTCAAAGAACGGCCTCACACCCCATATCAGCGACAGCTGATTGCAAGCGTCTTTTGACGTTGTCAGGGCAAACGTCTGGAGCCCCGACCTAACAGACGATAAACGCCGTGCCATCAGCCCGGATTCGGTAAACACCGCGACCTTTTCGGTCTGCATCTCTTTTGCGGCGTAGGCAGCAGCTTTGCAAAGGGCCTGGCTAGTTCGGCGTGAGGGCGGTTGTGAAAATTTTGCAGGTTTTTTGAGCTGATCTGCCTTTATCGTTTCAGCCGAATCGATGATTCGCACCATCGTCCTGATCGCCTCGACCGGATGGAGGCCGCTGGCCGTTTCCGCTGACAGCATCACCGCGTCAGTGCCGTCCCAAACGGCGTTTGCCACGTCCGAAGCCTCGGCCCGCGTCGGGTACGGGTTGACGATCATAGATTGCAGCATCTGCGTTGCCGTAATGACAAATTTGTCCTGAGCAACCGCAAGCTCGATGATGCGTTTTTGATAAACGGGCACGAGCTCGACACTTGTCTCAACGCCCAGATCGCCGCGTGCGACCATCACACCATCTGTTTCGGCGAGTATCTCTAGCAGATTTTCAATAGCCTCGGCTTTTTCGATCTTTGCGACGAGCAGAGCGCGTCCCAGTTTTCGTTTATTTAGCTTCTTAATGAGATCCTTTACCTCTTTGCAATCGGCGGCGGTGCGGACAAAAGACAGTGCGATGTAATCGACATTTTGCTCCATCGCCCATACGAGATCGGCGTGGTCTTTTTCCGTCAGCGACGGTATCGGCAGCGAAGTATTTGGCAGATTGATGCCCTTGCGTTCACCAAGTATGCCGCCGGTTACGACGCGGCAAATAATATCGGTCGGGGTCTCGCTTTCAACGACCAGCTCAATCGCTCCGTCGTCCACGAGTATTCTTGCACCCGCCGAGACCACCGACGGCAAATCGGCGTAATTCGTAGAGACCTCTTTGTCGTCACCCGGCACATCGCGATTTGTCATCACGAACTGCTGTCCGGGTTTCAATACAACGGGAATGCCGTCCTTCAAACCACGCGTGCGAATCTTCGGCCCTGATAGGTCAACGAGGATCGAGATCGGGCGGTCGAGTGCAGCGGCGGCTTCGCGGGCAGTCTTGATGGTCGCTGCGTGCTCTTCTTGCGTGCCGTGCGACATATTGATACGCACGGCGTTGAGGCCCGCTTTGAGCATTTCGTCAATGACCTCTCTTGTATTCGAGGCGGGGCCAAGCGTGGCAAGGATCTTTGCTTTTCGCATAACTTATGATTTTAACGCAAGAAAGGAAATTAGCCACAGATGGACACAGATAAACACGGATAAGGAGAGATATTTGTTAAATGAGATCTCTGTGATGCTGTGTTTATCTGTGGAGAAATACTTCACAATTCTTTCATCTTCCTCAGATAACTGTGTACCGTCGCGACAAATGTCGAGTGCGACCATGTCAGCGGTGAAACCGACACAGGTTCACCGGTCAGTGGATCGATCTGTTCGGCCAATACGCCAGATGGCAAGGCACGTTTCGCTGTCCATTCGAGAATGTCGAGGGCGGGTTTTAGGTCTTCGGCGGACTTGGCGATGGCGATGTAATATTCCGCAAGCCAGAGCGTGCAGATAAACCACGGATTGCCGGGGACATCCTCTGAGACACGCATATAGCCGTCGTTTTCAAACCGCGCGACACCGCCATATTTTGTCTTGATGAGCAAATTGTCCTTGATCGCCTGCATTGTGCCGGTGACCATCGGATGATCTGCCGCAAAACAGTCAAAATAAAATACAGCAAAGAGCGAAGCATCGACTGTTGCGTCCGGCTGTAATTGGTCTCCGCCATTTGATTGCAGCGAGCGCAAAAAACGCCCAAGCTCGGCGCTGTAAAGATGCGTTTTCATCGACTCAACGATCTCATCAGCGGCGGTTGCATATTTTGCAGCTTTGTCGGCGTCGTCAAAAAGCGCGGCAAAATTTGCCGCCGCACGCAGACCGGCGACAACCGTCGCACATGTAAATGTGTGCACACCCAGGCGGTCTTCCCAAAGATTCCAGCTTGGCTTTGGGAGCTTTGTTTCGGCGTCTCGAAATTGCTCAAGAAAATCGGAGCAGGGCAAGATCATCGATGCGTAAAGTTTCTGAATAAATTCAACATCGCGATGCTTCTCAAAATGATGCCACAGAGCCCATAACACCAGTGCGGTTTCATCCTCTTGGATCGGCACCATTGGCGTTTTGCGATAGTTGTCCCAACGCGGGTGCCAGCTCGACCCGAGTGTGCCGTCGGCGTTGTATTTTTGGAAAAAATAGCCGTTCCGGTGCATGCACCGCTCGCAAAACTCAAAATATTTGCGGCTTATTTCGGTATGACCGGCACGGTCGAGGGCGTTTGCAACAAACGAACCGTCACGCATCCACGAATAGCTGTAATTATCCGTTGCTCGTTCAGATACGTCGGAATCGTTGGCGGCGATGATCGCGCCATTATGATCGATCTGAGTATGTATCGTGAGCAGGCTACGTTTGTAAAACCGGATCAGATCATCCGGCAGGTCGCCGACTTCTACATCACTCTTGTTGACCCACTCGTGCCAAAACCGCTCAGTCTCACCAAAATATTTTCCCGGCCCTCGTTCGAGTGCGTGGCTATTTAGCTTGTCAACCTCGTTGTGCGAAGCTCCGGCTGCGATCCAGTAATAGAATTCGTGCGAAGCGTCGGCGTCGAGCATGAAATAAACGCCCACCGTCGAATCCACTGAGCCCTCGGTGATCGGCCCATTCGCGAGATCGCCGTCCTCCGCGTCACGCCAAGTGCCTTCGTTATTGCGAAACGCTTTTCGTCCCGTCGCAAACGAATCGAACGCAGGCTGAGTGTTGATCAGAAAATAGCGGTGTTTTTTGTAATGAATGATCGAGCCATTATCTGGATCGAAAAATGCAGTATCACCGACCTTGTTCTCATAAATGCGAAAGTCATGGTGCAAAAACACACGCACGTCGCGCGGTCCGCCGCTCAGGTCGCTTACATTTATGCGGCGGAGATAGATATTTTCGCGGCCCGCGATTGTATCGCTGCATAGGACCTTGATCGCTAGTTTTTCGTTGGTTAAGGTGACGTTTGTCACGAGAGTTCCGTGCACGTAATGCAGATCGCGTTCCCAACCATCCTCGAAAATCCACGAAAACACTCCGTCTATCCAAATGCCAAATCTAAAAGGGAACCCTTCGGTATGATTTTCCTGGCCGACGTGGGGAAAATAGATGTCGCGGATCTGATATTTATCGTCGAAATTTACCAGCAGATTGCCGTTGCCGACGGGGATGTCTCTCATACGATAACGGCTTAATTGGCTTTTATTGCCTGTTCGACGGCGGCGTCAAGCTCGATCTGGATCGCCGGACTAAATCCGACTATCTTCTTTACTATCTTACCGTTACGGTCGATGATCAGGGTTTGGGGTATGTCGCTGCGTTCGGAAAATATGAAGTTGCTGAGAGCATCTTCGGGAAAGGCGATAGGGTAATTGAGCTTGGTCTTTGTGGTAAAAGCCGGGATTCGCGGCAGATCTTCTGCTCCGCCCACATTCAGACCGATGATCGCCAAATTTTCGGCTCCGTGTTTTGCCAGTAGGGAATTGAGGTGCGGGATCTCTTCGATACACGGTGGGCAATATGTCGCCCAAAAATCGAGGATCACGGCCTTGCCTTTGAGATCGCCTAGCTTTTGCACCTTATCGTCAGCCGTAGTCCAACTCATGTCAGCCATCGGCTTTGACGGCGGCATTGGAACGTTGGTCGTCGGGCGGTCGTTGATCGAGATGGGGCGATTTGAGACAGTCACGGGAGCCGCCGCCGGACGGCACGCTGACGCAAGTAAAAGGGCAAAAGTAAAAAGGCAAAAATAGAGCGGTTTCACAATCCTATTTTACACGAGTTCGCCGATATCTGTTTTGCCTTTTTCCTTTTTACTTTTGCCTTGCCGTCCTCGGCCTTTACTTTTTCTATTTAACTTTTTACTTTTACATTAATGTCGATTTATCCCGCCGAGATACAAAAACGACTGTGTTCACTGCTAAACGCCGACACTCTCGGAGAGGCTGATGCGAGCGGCAGATCTGCAAGTTTTCTATGTGGATGCTCAGCCGGATTTTCGGTCAGGCTTGGAAATGATGACAAAACACTCGAATCGATCAGTTTTGGCAGCAACGGCTGCGGCTTTATGGTCGCGGCAGCGGATGTTTTGGCAGAAACATTAACGGGCAAGCAATTGAGCGAACTGCACAGCCTCGATCAAGAGGAGTTGACTGTCGCCATCGAAAACGATCTCGTTCCGTTTCCCGCAGATCGCAGGCAATGCGCCGATGTCTGCATTGAGGCACTGCGGGCGACATTTGTCGATCTGCGGGCGAGACGACGCGAAGAATTTACCGGTGAAAAAGCTCTCGTTTGTACGTGCTTTGGGGTTTTAGAGGAAACTATCGCCGCATATATAAGCAAGAGATCGCTGCAAACTGTCGAACAAGTGACTGCCATCTGCAATGCCGGCGGCGGCTGTGGATCGTGCCGAATGCTGATCCAAGAGATGCTTGACGTTGAGGGTAGATGATCGGATCAAGCGTCGCCGCAACAGGATATATGCTATAATTTTCGAATTCGGCCCTCTTGCGGGCAATATTTTTTTGGAGAATCGATCGATACCGTCGACAAGACGGCCTGTTTTACATAAACCCTGATCCGTAATGGACGACCCCGCCAGTTTGCTTCTATTTTTCGCTGCTGATATCGAGACCGCGCCCGAGCTGCCAACTCCGTTGTTTGCTCTCGCAAAGATCCTTTTGGTCATTTTTCTAGTCCTCGCCAACGGCTTTTTTGTCGCCAGCGAGTTTGCACTCGTCGCTGTACGCAAATCGCGGATAGAGGCGCTTGCGGCCGAAGGCGATGCGGCCGCCAAGCGATTGTTGAAAATGCTCAACAACTTGAGCGCATATATTTCGGCAACCCAGCTTGGGATCACGCTGTCGTCGCTTGGCCTCGGTTGGGTCGGCGAACCCGTTGTTGCCGCATTGCTTGAACCCGGGCTGGCGTACATTGGCGAAGCGACCGGGGCTGCGTTCTTAACCTCTGGCCCGGTCCTACACACGATATCTTTTACGATAGCATTTTCGACTATCACATTTTTGCATATCGTCTTTGGCGAGCTTGCCCCAAAAACGGCGGCCCTCGAACTGTCTGAGCGCGTTTCTTTTTTCGTCGCGGCTCCTCTCCGTTGGTTCTACACGATCTTTAGCTACCCGATCCGCGTGCTTGATTGGACAGGTACAAAAACTGTACGACTCTTTGGCTTGCAGGCGACAGGTGAACATGGTTCGAGCTATAGCGAAGATGAGATCCGCAGCCTGATCAAGCTATCGCAGGAAAGCGGACACCTGAACGAAGAAGAGCAGCGGCTGATCAACCGGGTGTTCGAGTTTTCGGAAACGACCGTCAAAGAAGCGATGATACCGCGCACCGAGATCGTCGCTGTGCCGGAAACCTGTAGCTTCGACGAGATCGTCGATGCGTTTCAGCAGCACGGTTATTCGCGTCTGCCGGTCTATCGCGGCTCGCTGGATGATATCGCGGGCTTTGTTCACACCAAAGATATGGTCGCGTACACGAAAAAGCAAAAGAGCTTTAAGCTCGCCGACGTCATCCACAAACCTAGTTATGTCGTCGATACCGCCCATCTAGAGGATGTGCTGCGTCAGATGCAGAACGAAAAGTTTCACTTTGGGTTTGTCGTTGATGAGCACGGCGGCATCGAGGGTATTATCACGCTCGAAGACCTACTCGAAGAGATCGTCGGCGATATTTCTGACGAACACGACATCGAGGTTGACGAACAGATCGATGAGCAGCCCGACGGCAGTTACCTGCTCGACGGCGGCCTTGCCGTTCGCGATCTCAACCGCCGACTCGAGATGTCGCTGCCCGTATCTGAGGGCTACACGACCATCGCCGGATTCCTGATGGCAGAGGCTGGCCAGATCCTCGAAGAAGGACAGACCGTGCCGTTCAACGGCCATGTTTTCAAGGTCGAAAAGGTAGATAAACATCGCATCAAACAGATCAGGTTGGAAAAGGGCGTCTCGTAGCTATTGAGCCTTAATTTGTGGGTTTAATTTGAGAAAAAAATGAAGATCAAAAACAGCACTACAGGTTTATTTTTTGCCGGAGCTGTCCTATTGCTGGTAGGACTAGGCTGCGGCGGTACGCAAAGCGGGCCAAAGCCAGAATGGACTAAGGGGAAAAAGATCGCGGGTAAGGAACAAGGCCTGTCGCACGTCTCAGGCATAGTTGTTGACGATAAGTTTGCCTATACCACTATCGGCGGAACGGTCGCTGACGCAAATGCGGGTACGAATGGTTTGAGAAAAGCCGCGCTCGACACCGGAGCTGTGACTATGCTCGACAACGGTGAAAAATACCCGCAGGCCGAGCAGGGCGGCATCGCTCAGGACGACAAATTCGTCTATTGGAACTCCGGCGGCGAGATCGCCCGCATCGCAAAAGAGAACGGTAAACGGGAGGCTGTTGTTAGCGAATCCGTCGGCATTGGGATTGACATGGTGCTAGACAATGAGCGGGTGTATTGGGCAAATCACGGCTATTACTCGTCGGCGACGCCGATCAAACCCAGCCCGATCTATTCGGCGGCAAAAACCGGCGGAAAGGCAGAAGTATTCGTTGATCAGCAGATGGCGCCCGGAAACATTGTGGTCGATGATAAGTTTGTCTATTGGACGACGCCCTCGAGCATTATGAAAAAAGCAAAAGCGGGCGGCACGCCTGAGGTTGTTTTGCAGGCAAGCGACAAAGAGGGTATCGATAAGCTGGAGCAGGACGGCGGTGATCTGTATTTTGGCTTTCGCGGAGCGGGCCAGTCGCGGTGGGCCCTGCGCAAAATATCGAAAGTGGGCGGCGAGCCGCAAACTATCGCAAAGACATTTTCACTAAAACAGTTCGTCATTGACGAGCAAAATATTTACTTTTTTGACGAAGATGGGTTATCGGCCGACGTGCTGTGCAGAGTTTCGAAAAATGGCGGCGATGTCGCCAAACTCGATACCGGATACGCCAGCGGCGTGATGACGCAGAGTAAGAGCAGCGTTTTTGTTGCAAGTTTGGATACGATCTACAGTTTTGCAAAATAAGGTTAGGGAGATCAGCGATGAGCTATATTGAACAGGTTTGGGCACGCGAGGTGATGGATTCGAGGGGCAATCCAACCATCGAGGCTGAGGTTATTTTAGAAGACGGAACATCGGGCCGGGCGGCCGTTCCAAGCGGTGCTTCAACGGGTGAGAACGAAGCGGTCGAGCTGCGTGACGGCGATAAATCGCGTTATCTCGGCAAAGGCGTTTTGACTGCGGTCAATAACGTCAACGAAACTATCAGTCGCGAACTTGAGGGGCTCGATTGTCTCGATCAGACGCTGATCGATCAGACGATGATCGACCTCGACGGCACAGAGACCAAATCAAAGCTCGGAGCCAATGCCTTGCTTGCCGTCTCGCTGGCAAATGCTCGAGCCGCCGCCGCACATCAGGAAATGCCGCTTTACCGGTACATTGGCGGCACAAACGCCAAAACCCTGCCGGTGCCCATGATGAATATTCTCAACGGCGGTGCTCACGCCGACAACAACGTGGATTTTCAGGAGTTTATGGTCATGCCGGTTGGGGCGGAAAGTTTTTCTGAGGCTTTGCGGTGTGGTGCCGAGATCTTTCACAATCTGAAAAATGTGCTCAAATCACGCGGCTATTCGACCAGCGTCGGCGACGAGGGCGGTTTTGCCCCAAACCTCAGATCCAACGACGAAGCAGTCGAAACTATCCTAGAAGCCATCGATATCGCGGGATACAAAGCCGGGGACGATGTCATGATCGCACTCGATCCTGCGTCGAGCGAGTTTTTTAAGGACGGCAAATATATCTTCAAAAAAAGCGACAATCGAGAGCTTTCATCAGAAGAAATGGCAACTTACTGGGCCGATTGGTGCGGAAAATACCCGATCATCTCGATCGAGGACGGCATGGCAGAAAACGACTGGGACGGCTGGGTAAACCTGACTGGAAAGGTTGGTAAAACAGTACAGCTCGTCGGCGACGACCTCTTTGTCACAAACACAAAATTCTTGCAAAAGGGAATTGAGCTTGGTGCGGCAAACTCGATACTTATCAAAGTCAACCAGATCGGCACGCTCACGGAAACGCTTGATGCCATTGAGCTTGCACGGACGAACAACATGACGGCGGTTATCTCGCACCGTTCGGGCGAGACCGAGGATAGCTTTATCGCCGACCTTGCTGTTGCGACGAACGCCGGCCAGATCAAAACCGGCAGCCTCTGCCGCAGCGACCGTATTGCCAAATATAATCAGCTTCTGCGTATCGAAGAGGACCTCGGTGACAGCGCGAAATACCCGGGCAGCAAGGCGTTTTATCAGATCGCGTAATGAACATTCGCGATGCCCTTCTCGAGGAGCATTCTAAGGAGCAGACCGCGAAGATCGTCAACTATATCAACGGCGATGCGGAGCGGTTTGCGGAGTTGATGCGGCTATTTCTCGGGCGGGTTTATCGCGTCTCGCAGCGTGCCGCGTGGGCAGTGAGTAACTGTATCGAGCAGCATCCGGAGCTCGTAAAGCCTTATTACAATGTTTTGATAAAACAGCTTGAGCGGGACGACGTGCATGTTGCTGTTCGTCGAAACGTTGTTCGGCTGCTACAGTTTGTCGAGATCCCAAGCCGATACGCTGGCAGAGTGTTTGACGCATGCTACAGTCTTTTGGACAACCCCGCTGAGACAGTCGCTGTCCGCTGTTTTTCGATGACGGTTGCGGCAAATGTCGCAAAAAACTCACCGGAATTGCTGGCCGAACTTCGTCTGGTAGTATCGAAATATCCCGAAGCTGCAACCGCCGGATTTCGCAGCAGAGCCCGCCGAATACTCGGCATATAACAAACCTTGTTATTGATAACAAAGCTTGTTATTCTCGCGCTATGAACGTTTCACCTACACCAGAACTCGAAGGAATGATCAACAGCGAAGTCGCGAGCGGTATGTACAACTCCGCAAGCGAAGTCGTCCGCGAAGGCCTCAGGCTTATCCAGCAGCGTGATGCGATGTATGAGAAAAAGCTCGCGGATCTGCGGGCCGATGAAGCCGAGTGGTTGGTTGATAGTCCAACAGCAATGGCTCGGCGACGTGAACGGCTGCTCGCGATGAAAGAAAATGTCTAAGTACTGTCTGACATCGCAGGCCGATGTGGATCGCTGCCCGCGATTTGGATGAGTTGTTTAGCTAAATGAAGATCCGCAAAGGTGATTACGAGATCGATACTGACAAGCGGCGGCTTGACCTCGCCGCTATACACAAATTTCTCTCGCAGCAATCGTATTGGGCGACGAACCGCACGCTCGAACAGACACTTACTGCTGTCGAAAATTCCGATTGTTTTGGCGTGTACAAAAGCCGCGAACAGGTCGGGTTTGCCCGTGTTGTTACCGATAGGGCGACGTTTGCCTATATCGGTGATGTCTATATTGTCGAACAGCATCGCGGGCAGGGTTTGAGCAAGTGGCTGATACAGGTGATCGTCGAACAACCCGATCTACAGCGTCTGCGGCGGTGGCTCTTGGCGACGCGGGACGCTCATGGGCTGTATGAACAATATGGTTTTAGCGAGCTAAAGCACCCCGAACGCTGGATGGAAAAACCAGCTCCTGACGCATACTAGAAATTATTACACTCGACACCCGCGTTTCGTTTATAATCGAAATAGACATCTTTCGTCGTACCCCTCATGAGTTCAACAATAGCAATAAATCGGCGTCCGGTCGCACTTGTCATCCTAGATGGCTGGGGCTTTGCACCGCGTACCGAGGGCAACGCGATCGCGATCGCCCACACGCCGAACTACGACAAAATATGTGAGCGTTTTCCGATGACGACGCTTGCTGCTGCCGGAACGGCGGTCGGACAATCTGACGAGCAACCCGGCAGTGCGGAGGTCGGCCACCTCAATATCGGTACGGGACGGCGTGCTCAGACTGAGACTTCACGGATAAGCGACGCCATCGCTTCGGATGATTTTAAGGATAATGCGGTGCTCAATCGTGCCTTTACCAAGGCAAAAGAGACCGGCGCATCGGTGCATCTGATCGGGCTTTTGAGCGACGGCGGGGTGCATTCATCGACCGAAAATCTATTCGCATTGCTTCGCCTTGCAAAATCATACGGCCTTACAAAGGTCTATATTCATTGCATCCTCGACGGGCTCGACGTGGCTCCCCGAACGGCGGATATCTATGTCGAGGCGCTCGAGATCAAGCTTGCCGATATCGGTATTGGCGAGATAGCGACGCTCTGCGGACGCTTTTTTGCGATGGATAGTGCCGAGCGTTGGGAACGGACGGCTCGTGCATTTACGATGCTGGTCCATGCAGAGGGTGAACGCACAAACGACGCTGTTGGAGCCGTTCGTAACTCTTTTCTGCGGGGTATTTCGGACGAATTTATCTCGCCAATAATTATCGAAAGATCACCCGACGTGCCCGTCGCTAAAGTTTGCAACGGCGACCTTGCGGTGTTTTTTAATCACCGTGCAGACACGATGCGTCAGCTTGTAAGGGCGCTATGTATTCCAGACGAGACGGTGTCCGCCAAACCGGTGCTCGATACGGTATGCCTGACCGAATACGACCGTGCCTTTAATCTGCCCGCTGCATTTCGTCAAGAGCCGGAAAAAGGCACGCTGACTGAGGTATTGTCATCGCTCCAAATACCGAGTTTTAAGATCACCGAGAAATCGCGTTTTCCGCACCTGACTCACTTTTTTGACGGCGGAGCGGATATGCAGGCGCATTTCGAGGAGCAGATCGTCATTTCGGGAAACAGATCTGGCGATCTGCCCGAGAGCCAGAGTTTTAAGATCACGGACCGGCTGCTGAGTAGTCTAGAGATCGCCCCGAATGGCGTGTTTATTGCTAATATTCCCGCCGCAGAATTGATGGCAGAGACCGGCGATGTCAACAAAACCGTCGCGGCAATTCAATATATCGATACCTGTATCGGCGGTATTTGCGAGACGGTTCAGCAGGCTGGCGGCGTTGTGATGATCACGTCAACGCACGGCAATTGCGAAGAAATGATCGATCTCGACAGCGGCGAAACGTCCATTACCGCCACAGCAAACCCAGTTCCTTTTCATTACCTCGACTCATCTTCCAACGGCGTCCGGCTTCGCGAAGACGGCTCACTGTCCGACATTGCCCCTACGATATTGAGCGTGCTCGGGATCAAAAAGCCTGATGAGATGACAGGCTCTGACCTGAGAATGTTGTAAAATATCGGCTTGGCTCAAGCTCATCCTCAATACAAAAATATCCTTGTGATCCACTTTGGCCAGTTGGGCGACGTGGTGCTCGGCCTGCCCGCGCTCAAGGCGATCAGACAACATTTTCCGGATGCGGAGATCACGGTCATGTCAGGAAAATCGACTGCGGCTATCATCGAGCTTGCAAAAATTTCTGATGACCAGATAGTCGTCGACCGTGTTGAACTTAGAGATGGAAACAAGCTGCGGTCGATAGCGTCATTGCTGAAACTCGTCAGCAATGTCCGCCGCCGCAAATTTGATTTCGTTGTCGATCTGCACAGCTTGCCTGAGACAAACCTTTTGGGGCTTGCTGCCGGTATTCCTAGCCGGCTTTATTCTGACCGCCGTCGGCGTTCGCTAAATTGGCTTTCTAATTTTCCGGTCAAGCCGGCTGTTGAGGACCGAGGCAAGCATATCTCGAAACGTTACGCTGACGTGATAGCTCCGCTTGGGATCGACGCATATAACTCGGAGCTAGAACTTGAACCGTTTTCTGAGCAAAGGAGCGAGTTTCGCGAGCAACTTGTGAGCCACGGGGTCGCCGATGACGCCGAACTTGTCGGGATGTTTTTAGGTGCCGGGCATCCGAGCAGGCGTTGGCCGCTCGATAAATATGCGGATTTGGCTCGCCGCATTGTCGATCAGACGGCGGCAAAGGTGCTGGTATTTTTGGGTCCGGAAGAAATTGAGCTGCTGCCTGAAGTTAAGTCTAAGTTTCCGCCATCTGCCATCATATTCGACAAGTTAAAACTGCTGCCCTTATTTGCGGCGCTCACATTTCTAAAGGTACTGGTCAGCAACGACACCGGCCCCACACATCTCGCCGCCGCGACAGATGCATGGATCATCCTCATTTCTCATATAGATGCACCGGACGAATTTCGGCCTTTGACCAAGAAACTTTCCGTCATCAATAGCGGTGTGATCGATGAGATCGGCGTAGATGAGGTCTTTTTAGAGGTTCAGCAACGGTTCAAAAATGACAAATCTCCCGGTGCGTGATAATCTCTTTTTTCACTTACATGAGATAGACAGAGTTTTTATGGTTGAAGAATTTGCGTTCGACAATGCAGACGAACGCCGCAAGGTGCGTCAAAATGGTATCGGCTGGATCGAGGTGATCGCCGGATCGATGTTTTCGGGTAAATCCGAAGAGCTTATAAGGCGGTTGAATCGTGCGCGTATCGCCCGGCAAAAGGTACAGGTTTTTAAGCCGGGAATCGACGTGCGCTACTCTGACGAAGAGATCGCGTCGCACTCCGGCCAAAAGCACATTTCAATCCCGGTTGCGGACACCGCAGGAATGTTGGCTCACATTCACGATGATACTGAGGTCGTCGGTATTGACGAAGCTCAGTTTTTTGACATGGCGATCATCGCCGCCGTCAACGAGCTTGCCGAGCGTGGAAAACGTGTTATCGTTGCCGGGCTCGATCAGGACTACACCGGAAGACCGTTTGAGCCGATGCCACAGCTACTTTCGGTCGCCGAATATATTACAAAGATCCACGCGATCTGTGTTAAATGCGGGGCGACGGCTAACTTTACTCAGCGAACGGTTGAGTCCGATGAGCTTGTTGAGGTCGGTGCGAGCGATAAATACGAGGCACGATGCCGCAAATGCTTTGTGCCGCACGCCGACGCCCCGACGCTGCACGCCGACTAACTTCAAACAAAAAAGCCCGCAGATTGTGCGGGCTTTTCTTTTCTGACCAGCGACTATTTAACCGCTTTCATCGAATAAAGTATCGCAGTGAAATCGTCCGTGTGCTTGCTAAAGTTGGTGCCCTTGGTCGAGGTCATCACGTTAAGCTGCTGCGTCTGGCCCAGGTATTTGCGATACGCGATCCATTGGTGTCGGCGCGGATCATCTTTGCCCTCGGGCGGTGCTTCGGTAAATTCGACGCCCTGTATGCCATCGATCTCGACCATCTTAACCGATTCGTATTTGCCGTTCTTTAGTTGCTGCATCGCCTGATCGTAGTAGGCTTTGAGGCTGACATCCGCCGGGAAATTATCGCCAAGTACCGAAATATTTACGAGCAAAAACGCATTATCCGGCGAGCTGTAGTTAAAGCTCTCCTTCTTCACATCCATCTTTTTCCATCCCGAAGGTAGTTTCCACGACAGGCCCTGGTCGTCCCATTTTGTCTCAGTGCCGCCGTCAATGATCGCCTGCTGCGCGGCGTTTGGCTTAGCCTTTTCGGCACTGCTGGACGACGAAGATGTCGATGAAGAGTTAGAACCTGTCGTTGTCGTATTAGTATTGCTGCCGCCCGAGCCGGTCAGCCCTTTTAATTTATCGCCCAGTCCGCAAAACGTCAGGGCAAATGTGATCATTCCCAGTGTAAGTATCGATTTCATTTAGTAGCCTCCGTGATGATAAAAAAAACTTATTTTTGCGGCCTTAGCACCCACGCCACGAGACACGCGATCAGACACACGCCGATGATGATCTCGCACCAGATGTACGACATAAAATCGCTATAGACACCGATCGGCGGTACGTTTGGCTGAGAATTGCGGATAGCGTAAAACCCGAATAGCATCGCACCCATAAACGAGAACATGTTGATCTCGATCTTACGCCCGCGAATTATTAGCGAGCCAACAAAAAACAGGACGCCGATCGTGATGGCCCACGTCAGCACCGAGACAAACATCGAGACAAACACCACCGTGCCCGAACGCTCGATCTTGGTCTCGATACCGACGAAATCTTTTTCGGAGTATTTCGCGTTCGCCGCCTCGATCTTATAGCCAGGGATCGAGCCGAGGAAATCGACTGATAGAGCGAGCTCCAGATCGTCGCCCCCGGTCTTTGCGGGAGTTTCGGCCGTTTCGCCTTCGGCGGGCTCTTTCGGAGCAGGAGCCGTGGCCGGTTTCTTGTCATCCGCCTTGCCTTTCGTAATGTAGATGTCGATGTCGGTGACGTATTTGTCAAAAGGATATTGCGTCGCTTGGCCTTCGTGCATATTAAAAACGGCCTCGACCGGCGTCATCAACTTGCCCTTGGCAAAATCGATCTCCTGCTTGCCGTTGGCGCTGTTGACGTACAGCTTTAGCTCCTGCTTGAGCGTGCCGTCCTCAGCCAGCAGATTTTCGCTCGGCGTGAACTCAAACCTCGCCGACGCATCGCCTTTGATCGGGTCGATCGACATCAGCTTTACATGCGTATCGACGTGGCTCGCCTCTTTGTCGCCCTGCTGCGAGATCTCGGCCACCTTTTGCCCACTCTCGGCGTTAAAAACGCTTAGCGTATAAAACATCGCCGCACCAACGACCGCAAGCACAATTACCCCAACGATCACTTCTTTTGCCGAGATCTTATCTGACATAAAAATACAATTCTCCTATAAATTTTATTGCCGCTAAAATTGCTGACGGATTGCACACATTCTAACCCAAATTTGCGAATCGCCCTAATTCTGGTCCACCTTGGTCCACTTTGGTCCACCTTGGTCCGGACCGGACCAAAAGACCAGCATTTGATGCAATATTTGTTTTCTGCAAGAACTTGGCGGCAACTCCGTTCCAAATACATATAGGCGACGCTCTCCCGAGCACAAATTAAGTATTTCGAATAGGAGTTGTCATATGAATACAAGACTAAAGATCGGCATTTTGTCGATAATTGCATTGATCTCGGGTGCGGTTATGACCGCGACGGCCCAGAGCGGAGCTTACAGGATATCTTCGCCATACACTTACAAAAATCTCACCATCTTTCTCATCCACGGCAAGGACGAGTCGAAAAAGACCAACATGATGACGCTGCAAGAGGCGATGGAGCGAAAGCTGTTTCGCGTGTATGAGACGTCTGACGTCAACGAGCTGGAGGTAGAAAACCTGTCAAAAGAACAGGACGTTTTCATCCAGTCCGGCGATATCGTCAAAGGCGGCAAACAAGACCGCGTGCTAGCCGTGAGCATCATCATCCCCGCACGGTCGGGGCGTGTAAAGATCGAGGCGTTTTGCGTCGAATCGGGGCGTTGGGAAAAGCGTGGTAATGAGGATTCGAAACAGTTCACCAGCTCAAACGACCGCATTGTCACGCGCGACCTAAAGATCGCGGCAAACGCGTCACGTTCGCAGCAAGAGGTCTGGGCAAAGGTGTCCAAGGCCCAGGGCGACCTCGCAAAGAATATCGGCGGGTCGGTGAACTCGACTGATTCGGCATCGAGCCTGCAATTGAGCCTTGAAAACAAAAAGGTCATCGCCAACATCGATGAATACATCAAAAAACTCGATAGCATAATCGACGGTAAATCCGACGTGATCGGCTATGCATTTGCTATCAACGGCCAGATAAACAGCGCCGATATTTTTGTGTCGAACGCTCTGTTCAAAAAGCTCTGGTCAAAGAATCTGAAGGCGACGGCGACCGAGGCAGTATCCGCCCAACGCGGCGTGCGGCTTGCCGACGAGGTCAAAGCCGATGCGGTCAAAGGCTTTATCGCAGACTCCGACAAGGCAAAACCGACCGAACGGTCGACCGCCGGTGCACGGCTCGTCAAACGTGAGGACAAGGACAACGTGATGATCGAGGCGGTGGACGACAAATCAAAGGTCGTCGTTCACAAGACCTACGTCAGGAAAAACTAAGGTTTGACCATTGGGCGAAAGCTCAAAGGTCGAAACGCGGTCCTCGCCAAAAGCGTGTGCGGCAACGTCGCTGTACCTCACACGCCAAAGCGGGGGCCGCTTTATTTGTTGGTGCTGTCTATCGCGATCTTTCGTTGGTTGTCAAAATGCGTGTAGATCTCGATCGCGGTCTTGGCTCCGACAAATGGTTTTAGTTCGAACGCCTCGGCTTTGGCGATACGCTCGATCGAGCCAAATTCGCGGAGCAGTTTCATCTTTCGTTTTTCGCCCACGCCCGGTATTTCGCTTAATTCGGAAGAGAAATCTCGTTTTTCGCGGCGTTTGCGGTGAAACTCGATAGCTGTCTTGTGCGTCTCTTCGCGGATCTGCAATATCAGGCGAAACGCGAGCGAGTTACGGTCAAATGGAATGGGTTGGTCTTCGCGTCCGTAGATGAGCAGGTGCGAGATCTGATTGTGTTGCTTAGGCGGCTTTACCAGTCCAACTAGCATGATCTGTTCGAGATCGAGAGCTTGCATCGCGGCGGCGGCCGCAGAAAGCTGGCCTTTACCGCCGTCAATAAAGACTAGCTGCGGCAGAGGCGTCTGTTCCTCTGTCATGCGGCGATAGCGGCGAAAAACAGCTTCGTGCATTGACGCAAAATCATTCGCCCCTTCGACGGATTTAATGATAAACCGGCGGTAGTTTGCCCGCGCGGGTTTGCCGTTCTCAAACGCGACGATGCCTGCGACATTTTCCGAGCCGGAGATGTTTGAGATATCGAACGACTCGATCCGCTCGGGGAAATACGACAGTTCGAGCAGTTCTTGCAATTCTTCGAGTACCTTTTGAGAATCCGGCTTCAGCACGCGGAAACGCTGTTCGAAAGCGATCTTGGCATTTGTCTCGACGAGCGTTACGAGATGCCGGTTCTTACCGCGTTTTGGGTCGAGTATCTTTACCTTGCGGCCGCGACGTTCGGACAAAAGCTGCTCCATCACCGAACGGTCGTCAAAATCCTGCGGCACATGGATCTCAAGCGGGACGTAATCGGTCGAGTAATATTGCAGCAGGACATCACGCAAAAATTCCTCCGGGCGAAACGTCTCGTCTTCGGGCAGATCTTCCCAAAAGAATTCGCGGCGCCCGACGATGCGGCCCTCGCGCATTGTAAATAGCTGCAGCGCAAGCCGCTGCCGCTCGCGGTAAAAGCCGAGGATATCAACGTCGCGGTCGGCGGTGGTCGCCATTTTTTGCGTTTCGCTGAGCGAAAGGACCGTTTGGTGCAGGTCGCGGTATTTGGCTGCTAACTCAAATTTGCTCTCCTCAGAGTATTGCCACATCCGGGCTTCGAGCGTTTTGGCAAGCTCTTTGTTTTTGCCCTCGAGCAGTATTTTGACATCAGCCGCCGCCTCCTGATATTCCTCTTGCGTGCAGAGTCCTTTGACGCACGGGCCGAGACAGCGTTTTAGGTGATATTCGAGACACGGACGCGGCAATTTGCCGTTGATCTCGATCTCGCAGGTTCGCAGTTGAAAGGCGCGATTTACCAGATTGAGCGTCTTACGCGCCAGCGTCGTCGGCAAAAACGGCCCGTAGTAACTCGACCCGTCGCGGACGATACGACGCGTGACGACGACCTTTGGAAACGGCTCGTTCGTCAGCTTTAGATGCGGGTAAGATTTGTCATCTTTGAGCAGGACGTTAAATCGCGGCTTGTGCTTTTTGATCAGATTTGACTCAAGCACGAGAGCCTCAACCTCATTATCGACAACAATAAACTCAAAATCAGCTATAAAGCTCACCAGCCGCCGGGTTTTCGGGTCCATATTGCGGCTCGACTGAAAATACTGCCGCACACGGCTCCGCAGATTCTTTGCCTTACCAACATAAATGATCTTGCCAGCATCATTTTTGTGGATATAAATACCCGATGCGGTCGGCAGATCTTTGAGTTTGTCGGCGATGCTCACCTTAATATGATATCGCTAATTTGCCACAGAGGACATTGAGTAAAAAACGATGCTGCAATAAACGCGGAAAATATGCTCCTGCTTACTTGTGTTCTCTGTGGCTAAGTTCTTCCTTTGCGTTCTTCGTGGCTTTGCGTAAAACTTCTTTTGTGAAAACTGTTCTTACAAATGATCCGGTTGAGGCCGCCGAATTTATTAAACGCGGCGGCGTTGTCGCGTTTCCGACCGAGACGGTCTATGGTCTTGGTGCGAATTTGTTTAACGAAAAAGCGATCGCCAATATTTTTAAGTTAAAAAAACGCCCGCCAAACAATCCTCTGATAACGCATGTTTCTAGTGTCGATCAGATCGGCGAATTGGTCGCGGGCATCCCGCTCAGAGCTGAGAAATTTATCGAGGCCTTTTTCCCCGGGCCGCTGACAATTGTCCTATACAGATCGGGCAAGGTGCCGCCAATTGCGACGGCCGGACTCGACAGCATTGGCATCCGGATGCCGAGACTTGAGATCGCAAGCCAATTTCTAACAGCATGTCAGGTGCCTGTCGTTGCCCCATCGGCAAATATTTCCGGCAGGCCAAGCCCGACTAGATGGCAAGCGGTCAGCGAGGATATGTTTGACAAGGTTGATTGCATATTACAGGGCGATCAGACTGAGATCGGGCTCGAATCGACTGTCGTTGATTGCACCGGTGACGTGCCGCTGCTGCTGCGGCAAGGTGCCATTTCCATTGACGAATTGAGAAAAATTGTCGGAAACACTCAGGTCTATAAACACGTCAAGGGCGATGTAGCCAGAAGCCCCGGGTTGCTCCACCGCCACTACGCCCCGAGAGCCAGCGTTCACATTGTAAAGAATGCCTCGCAAGTAACGGCTGCGGAGGATGCGGCATTTATTGGGCTAAACAGTTTTGGGCTGCCGTTCAAACGTGAACGGATATTTCCCTCAGTCGATGAGTATGCCCAAGCTGTCTTTGAGTTCTTTCGCGACTGCGACCGCCGTACGATCAAAACGATCTACTGCGAACCTGTGCCGGAGACAGGCATCGGTTCGGCATTGATGGATCGGCTTCGCAGGGCGTCAGAGCGATGACCTGATCATTACGGCGAATATTGAGATCTCGCCGTTGTCGGCTAAAAGCTCTGATGCGAGCAGATCGCTGTCAGTCAATTGTTTTTGATATTCAAACGGCACAATGACGAGCGACGTTCTCACACCGGCACGCTGCATTTCAGATATGATCTCGGCTGGGCTATATAGTTTTTTTAGTTTCCCATCCGGCTCGCGGAGCAATCGCCCCGCGGCATAAAATTCGCTGCTGTGAGATATCATATGGAGCGTATAAACACGCTCGTTCGCCAGACCACGATCATTGGCGGCGGCCATCAGGCCATGAACGGTTTCAGCCCCCGAAACCCTCGGGACGACGAAGATCGCCATACCGATCGTTCCGATCAACACAGCTGCTGCAGCTGCAAGAACCGCCGTTCTCCAACGCTTGCTTCTTTCTACAAGACCGTAAATATAATTTGCCGTTAGAATGACCGCAGCCGGAACCGCCGGCAGGATATAGCCTGGCAGTTTTGAGCCGGAAAAAGAAAAAAATACCAGTGGAACGAGGATCCACGCGGCTGAGAAAAGAAGCAATGGCGATGCGGGAACGCTGATATTTGGCGATGTAGTAAAGCGACGAATTTGTTCGCGAACAAAATTCCAAGCCGCGATCAGAAGGAATGGCAGCCACGGCGTAGTCATCAACGGCAGGACCCATAGAAAGAAAAAGAACGGCTGCGGGTGCTGATATTTATTAGAAGTAAAACGCTGAAAATGATGCTGAATGAAAAACTCATCTACAAATTGCCACCCGTTACGCGAGATCACCGGAACATACCAAATAGCCGCAACCGCAGTTGCAAGCAACGTACCCCAGAACAGGCTGAGGACTAACATTTTTGACGGCAGTTTCCACGCCAACACATGATAAAAAGCGACGATGGCAAATGGGAAGATGATACCGATCAGCCCTTTTGCCAGCAGGGAAACGCCGATGAAAAAATAAAATAAAAGGAGAGGCAGATGATATTTCTTAAATGATCTGTCTTTGGCTTGGTCAAACATAAAAAAGCTGACCATTGCCGCCGTCATTGGAAATGTAATGACAATGTCAAAGCTCGCCCCGTGAGCAAAAACGAGTATTCCTAGAGTTGAAGCCGCTATCAAAGCGAGCCAGTTGGCAAAATGTTTGTTTGCGAACCGCTTTCCCAATATCCGCAGGCTTAACACGGTTCCGAGTCCGCATAGCGCCGGGCCAAATCGTGCGGCAAATTCGCTGACGCCAAAAAGATTGAACGATGCGATCTCAAACCAGTATAGTAGAGCCGGTTTTTCAAACCAGTTAAAACCGCCGAGCGTTGGCGTGACCCAGTCGCCGCGTTCAAACATCTCTCGTGCGACCTGCGCATAACGCGGTTCGTCCGGCCCAAGAAACGGCAGATTTAGCCCGGTGAAATATGCGAGCAAAGCCAAAACGGCGAGAGACACCCAAACATATTTGGGTACCGTAGTTGATGGTTGTGAGTCGGCCTTTGTAATTTCCACGTTCTTGATCAAGAATGTAAAGTATTGCTGAAAAACGGCTTGTTATCAAATTATGAGCGAGAACGGGAAATTACGAGTTGCGGCGATCGGCGTCGGCAGCCTTGGGCGGCACCATGCGCGAAACTATGCAGAATTGGCCGCCGAGGGCCGCGTCGAGATGATCGGGGTTTGCGATACGAGTGCTGAAACGGCGGCACAGATCGGAGCAAGTCATGGTTGCGAGCACTTTACCGACTGGCACGAACTGCTTGGCAAGGTTGATGCTGTTTCGATCGCGACACCGACAGAAACGCATTGTGAGATCGCGTGCGCTTTTCTTGAAACCGGCATAAGTGTGCTCGTCGAAAAGCCGATCGCGTTAACGCTTGAAGAGGCTGACAGGATGATCTCGGCTGCTGCGAGATCCGGCGCAACGCTGATGGTCGGCCAGCTCGAACGCTTTAATCCGGCGATGGTCGCTCTACGCCCGCACGTCACGCGGCCGTTGTATTTTGAGATCCACCGCGTCTCGCCATTTCCAAACCGCTCGCTCGATGTCGATGTTGTGCTGGACGTTATGATCCACGACCTAGACGCGATCCAGTGGTTGGTTGGCAGCGATGTCAAAGTGTCGGAGATACGTGCGGTTGGCGTTCCCGTGATCTCGGATAAGGTCGATGCCGCGAACGCAAGGATCGAATTTGAAAACGGTGCGGTCGCAAACATTACTGCTTCGCGTGTTGGTGTAAATAAGGTGCGTAAGACACGCTTTTATCAGACAAATTCATACGTTGTTTTAGATTACGCGACGAAATTTGCTTCGGTGTCATCACTCGATCCCGAGGCGGCACATCCTCTGGCCGCCATTACGGTCGATCAACTAGAGATCAACGACATCGAGCCTTTGCGGGCCGAGATCACGGCGTTTCTCGATTGTCTTGAAAACAAAACGCCGCCGCCCGTATCTGGTGAGGACGGACGACGTGCGTTGAGTCTGGCCGTAGGTGTACTCGAAAAGATCGACGCCCACTGGCAGCGGTTAGAGATCTAGGCAGCGGCTTCGTCGGCCCGCCCACCGGCCATTTGAGCTTGCATGAATTTCATGAATTCCTTATTCTTGGCAATCTTTTCAGCACCGTCAGGACGATCAAGGATAACTTTTTCGAGATTGGCAAATGCTTCGGGCGTTTGCCACATTTCGCGTAGCTCGGCGATATAGGGTTCGACCTTTGTGAACACTCCGATGTGTTCGCCGACCGTAGCCGCAAACATTTCCGCATCGATGGCTCCGTGATTGACGAGTGCACCGGCCATATCCCAATACGAGAGCACCATTCTCAGGTAGCCGCCGACCTCGGGATCCATCATCGTTTTCATCACGTCATCCGCACTGGTCGGATTAAAGCTAAAAAACCAATTGCGTGCCTCGCGCATCGTCGCTTCGCGGCGTAGGTCATAAAGTTTTAGAATTAGATCTGCTGATTCTGCTTTGCTCATAAATATACCTCTAGAAAAGAATTTTGACCCTTAGTCTATTTGGCGGCTAAGTAGTTGTCAATAAATTACCGGGCAAGTTAAGTGTAACGTAATAAATCGTGCAAAATAGAAAGCAGATGTCCGAACAGATCACAAAATTTTTGCACGAACGTATCGACGCCGGTGATTTTCCGTCTGCCGTCTATCTCGTTGCCGAAAAAGGCGAGATCGTCCTACACGAAGCTCTCGGCTATGCTGTCGTCGAACCCGAACGGATCGAAGCAAAGTTAGACACTATTTATGATCTAGCGAGTTTGACGAAGGTACTGGTGACTGGATTGCTTGCCGCGAAACTTATCGAAAAAGGCGATATTCAGCTTGATGAACGTGTCAGCCTCTACCTGGAAGAACTTGATGTCGAAGGAAAACGGATGATAACGATCCGCGACGTGCTGACCCATACGTCGCATCTGCCCGCGTGGAAACCTCTTTACCTCTGTGTAAGTAATTCCGCCTCAATTGTTAACGAGATTGTTCGTACATCGCTGAATATCGAGCAACCTCCGGTTACTTACAGTGACCTTGGATTTATTTTGATTGGGAAGTTTGTTGAGAATGTCTTCGGAGATGAATTAGCGATGGTGTCGAAAAAAGCAATTTTCTCCGAGTTAGGTTTAATGAGCACTTTGTTTAGTCCAGCGATGTCTGATCGTCAAAGAATAGCAGCGTCTGAGTTTGGCAACTATTTTGAAAGACAAACGAGTCTTGAACTTGGATACGATTTGTCCACTTATGATCCGCGTGATTATAAGATGTGGAAGGAGCAAGGAAAAGACATTCCAAACTACGGTTTTAGAAACTATCAGATTTGGGGTAGTGTTCACGATTCGAACGCTTATTTTATGGGCGGTGTTGCGGGACATGCGGGGCTGTTTTCGACAGCGGAAGAGACGTTTAAGATCGCACAGCAGTTTTTGCCGAAATACACGACGCTGTTAAAACCGGAGACGTGCGAGCTATTTAGGACAAATTTCACGCCGGGGTTGAACGAGCATCGTTCGTTTGCGTTTCAGCTTGCCTCGACGCCGGATTCGACCGCCGGGACTAAGATGTCTGCTGAAAGCTTTGGCCATCTTGGCTTTACGGGCACGAGCCTGTGGATCGATCCGGTCACAGAACGCGTCTTTATCCTGCTCACAAACCGCACGCACAACCGTGCGTTGCCGTTCGAAAATATCAACTCCGTCCGACGCCGCTTTCACGATCTGGCGATAGACCATCTCGACAAAAATTCATAGCAACGAAAACGCGCTAATTCTAATCAAAACGTCGCTTTCCCGCACAGTAACGTTTTGACTGGAGAATACGCGTCGATGAAAAATTTTACTGCCCTCGTGATGGCCATGGCGATGCTTGTAGTTGGAGCATTTTCTCAAGGAAATGCCTCTACACGTCCGCGTGTCTCGCCGACGGCGACACCGCCGACGCTGGGTAATGACCCGTATGTAGACAAGACGCCGTCCGGCCCTCCGGTTTTGATCGGCGGTAATAATCGTCCTGTGCCGACGCCGACGCCAGTCGCCGGTGACGATGAGATCATTCGCGTTGAGACCAATCTCGTGACAATGCCGGTATCGGTGCTCGACCGCGACGGACGTTTTATCTCGGGCTTGCAGCAAACCGATTTTAAGATATTTGAGAATGGCGTTGAGCAAAAGCTGGACTATTTCCAGTCCGTCGAACAGCCATTCACCGTCATCTTACTGATCGATGTGAGCCCCTCGACGCAGTTCAAGATCGACGAGATCCAAAACGCTGCGATGACGTTTGTCGATCAGCTGCGGCCAAATGACCGTGTGATGGTTGTCTCGTTCGACGAGAGCGTTCATGTGTTGACGCCAGCGACTAATAATCGCTATCAGCTAAAAAATGCTATCCGGCAGTTAGAATTTGGTGACGGCACGAGCCTTTACGAGGCCGTAAATTACGTCATCGACAACCAGCTCCGTCAGATACAGGGCCGCAAAGCTGTCGTGCTCTTTACCGATGGCGTCGACACGACATCGAGACGTGCTAATTACGCCGGTACATTGCGTGAATCCGAAGAGGTTGATGCCCTCTTTTACCCGATCCGTTACGATACGTCCCGCGACATGAACGGTGGCGGTTGGGGTAACGGCGGCGGCGGCAATCCGCAGCCACGACAGTCGGGTAAGGTCACGTTCGGCGATATTTTGGGTGCGATCTTAATGGGAGGTAACGTCAACGTCGGCCGAGGTGGCGGCACCAGAGCAGGATCGAGTTCAAAAGAGTACGAGACGGGGCGAACATATCTTGAGGCACTGGCGCAAAACAGCGGCGGACGTAAGTTTGAGGCTCAGACACTGTACAACGTCGAGTCCGCATTCTCAGGCATTGCCGAAGAACTTCGCCGTCAATACTCGATCGGATATTATCCTGAGGCGGTCGGCCAGGCCGGTGATCGGCGACAGATCAAGATCCGTGTGATGCGGCAAAATGTTGTGGTCAGAGCAAAAACGAGCTACATCGTCGGCCAGACAAACCGTAACGTCGCCGGCAAGTAAAAGGTAAAAGTTAAAACGTGAAAAGGTGAAAAAGGTGTGGTCTAATAGACGCAAACCTTTTTCACCTTTTTATTTTTGATCTTTTCATATTTTCCGTTTTGCATCTTTTTTATAGGTATATTGCATCGTAGAATTACTTCGAATTCGATTTAATTTCAATGAAATTTGCTCTGCTAATTTTTTCGATCCTAATGGTGGCGTGCTTTGCGAGTGGTGCTCCCGCGCAGTCAACACGTCCGCAACCACAATCGGGTGAAAAGGCAAATAAACGCCCGGTCGAACCTGCCGCAACGCCCACGCCCGATATCGTAGCCCCAACTGATGACAAAACCGTTGCCGATGACGGCGATATCATCAAGGTCAACACCCAACTCGTCTCGATCCCGGTTCGCGTAATGGATAAAAGAGGCCGTTTTATCGGAGGCCTCACAAAGGAAAATTTCAAGGTTACAGAAGATGGTGTAGAGCAGGAAATAGGGCTGTTCTCAAACGAGCATGAGCCTTTTACCGTTGCACTGGTGCTCGATATGAGCTATTCGACGACCTTTAAGATCAGCGAGATCCAAAGCGCTGCAATAGCGTTTATCGATCAGCTCAGGCCCAACGACAAAGTGATGGTGATCTCATTTGACGAAGAGGTGCACGTGCTTTGCGAGGCGACCAATGACCGTCAGACCATCTATCGTGCTATCAAATCAACTAAGATCGCTACGGGGACGAGTCTTTACGAGGCCGTGGCTCTCGTGATGAATAAAAAGCTACGCAGCATACGGGGACGAAAGGCGATCATTTTGTTTTCGGACGGCGTCGATACAACGAGCCGTCAGAGCACATATAACGACAACGTCAGCGATTCGATGGAACTTGATGCCCTGATCTATCCGGTGCGTTACGACACGTTTGCCGATGTTCAGAATATGAAAAACGGCAGCGTTATCAAAAAACCGCCTCCGATGAAGATCCCCGGCCAGGACAACGGGGGAATTTTGGGTACGATCATGCAGTCGGGAGTTGGCACGCCGAGCACCGCGGGTACGAGCGTTGAGGAATACGAAAAGGCAAAAGAGTATCTTGACCAGCTTGCATTCCGAACGGGAGGCCGTTTGTACGAGGCGACCACGCTCACAAACCTCGCTGAGGCATATTCTAAGATCGCCAGCGAGCTGCGTGAGTTTTACAGCCTTGGGTATTATCCAAAAGAAGATAGGATCGCCGGAAAGAAAACCAGCATTAAGGTAAAGGTCGATCGCGAGGGTGTGGTCGTCCGGACCCGCGATGGCTATTTGGTGCCGAAAAAGACAAAGATCAGCGGAGCGAGCGGCCGCTAGATCTCAGTGCCATCTTTGATAATGCCGCCTTTGGGCACAATAATGATGCCCTCGCGAATGTAATACGAGCGATCCGGAGCATCATAATTCTCAATATTATCCCGATTTACCAGCCTGACGTTATTTCCGATACGAACATTTTTATCGATGATCGCTTTGCTGATCGTGACGTTTTGTCCGATGCCGATGTGAGGCTTGCCGTTCGCGATATTTGCCCGGATCTCGTCGATCGTTTCAAACACATCCGAGCCCATAATGATCGATCTGTCGATATCGACGCCCTCGTCGATGCGGCTGCGCAGTCCAATGATCGAGCCGCGTGCCCGCACGCCGCTCAGGATGCTGCCCTCGCTGACCATCGAGTTATCAATGTCGCAGCTATTGAGCTTTGACGGCGGCAAATAGCGGCTGCGGGTATAGATCGGGGCCGATGCGTCAAAGAAATTAAATTTTGGCAGCGGCGAAGCGAGGTCAAGATTGGCTTCGTAAAAGGCTCGGATCGTTCCGATGTCTTCCCAGTATTCTTTAAATAAATGGGCCTGCACCGTGTATTTTTCGATCGCCGCGGGTATGATCTCGCGGCCAAAATCTACCCACGAATTGTCTGTTTCGAGCAACTCGACCAAACGAGCGTAATTAAAAACATAAATGCCCATTGATGCCAAAAACGGACGGCTCTCGGCCTCTTTTTCCGTCAGGCCAAACCGAGCCGTATCCACACGCATTTGCTCAAGCGCGTCACCCTTTGGCTTTTCTTTAAACTCAACGATCTCACCCGACGAGTTTGTTTTCAGCAATCCAAATTCTTCAGCCTCACGCTGTTGACAGGGAATTACCGACACGGTCAGATCCGCACCAGTGTCAAAATGCCGCTTTAGAAAATTGCGGTAATCCATCCGGTACAAATGGTCGCCCGACAGGATCAGCAGCGTATCGACGCGCCAGTCGCGAAGATGCGGCAACATCTGCCTGACGGCATCTGCTGTGCCCTGAAACCACTCAGGATTGTCCTTGGTCTGCTCCGCCGCGAGCACCTCGACAAAGCCGGTCGAAAAGCTCGAAAAACGATAAGTCCGCGAGATGTGGCGGTTGAGCGACGCCGAATTATATTGCGTCAGTACGAAGATCTGCGTGATCTCTGAGTTGATACAGTTCGACACCGGCACGTCGATCAGCCGGTACGTCCCGCCCAGCGGAACCGCCGGTTTAGAACGCTCCTGTGTAAGAGGAAACAAACGCGATCCCGCCCCGCCACCGAGTATCACCGCTACTACATTGTCGTATTGTCCCATGTCGTCAATTGTAAAATGGAAAGTGGAAAATGGACAATAGGTAATGAAAGATAGAAAATGGCTGACAGGGGTGTGTCCTAGCTAGTTCTTAATTTTCCGTTTTCAGTTATACATTTTCCGTTTACAGATGTGGTATTGGGTCAAAATGTTGGCGTTGGTTTTTGCCGGAGCGATGGTGTTATGGCTCGGTTACGAGATCGTCACTTTTCCATCGATATCTAGGCTGCGGGACGAAAATCCGACAACTTCGTCGATGATCGAATTTCGTCTGTCCGAAGCGCGAGCCGAGGGCCGTGAGCCGAGGAAATTTATGATCTGGACGCCTATCGAACAGATCAGTCCGCACCTACAGCGTGCCGTTCTCGCGGGCGAGGATGCACGTTTTTTCCAACACAATGGTTTTGACTGGGACGCGATCCAAAAGGCATGGGACGAGGCGGTCGAAGAGGGCAAGAAAGAGGACGAAGAAGAGTGCAAAGCTGAGGCAAAGGCCGCCAATACGTCAAAAAAAGACTGCAAACCCAACGAAGAAGACTGGATCCCGTCGATGCCGAGTTTCAAACGCGGAGCTTCGACCGTTACGCAACAGCTTTCAAAAAATCTGTTTTTGTCTGAGGACCGCAACTTTCTGCGAAAAGGCCGCGAGGCAGTCTATACATATTTCCTCGAACGCGAACTGACCAAAAAACGCATTCTCGAGATCTATCTAAACGTCATCGAGTGGGGCGACGGCATCTACGGTGCCGAAGCCGCTGCACGCAACTATTTCAAAAAATCCGCATCTGATCTGACAAAAGACGAGGCCGCTTTTCTCTCCGCAATGATCCCGTCACCGCTCAATATCTTTAACCCCGCAAAAAACAAAAAACGCGTCGTCCGGCGACAACGCGTTATCCTGCGCGGAATGAACTCGATCAAACTCGACTATTCCGACAAATAAGAAATTGCTCCCGAAACGCACCAAAGGCACGAAATAAAGAGACTTGCTCTTATTTTCGTGCCTTTCGTGTATTTCGTGGGCTAAGTCTTATTTACGACCGACGACTTTCATCTCATCAACAACCCATTTGGCACCGCCAAATTTTTCGGTGACGAATAGGACATAGCGGATATCGACCGAGATCGTGCGATTGACGTTTGGATCATAGTAGAAATCGTTGCCGAGCCCCTCATAGTTGCCATCAAAACAGATGCCGACCTGATGGCCGTCGCCGTTAAGTATGGGCGAGCCTGAGTTGCCGCCGATGATGTCTGTGGTCGAGAGGAAATTGACCACAACGCTGTCGCCCTGGCCATAGCGGCCAAAGTCTTTGGCGTTTTGCAGGTCGATCAGCTTCTGCGGAGCATCAAAAGGATTGACGCCCGTGTTCTTTTCGATGATGCCTTTGATAGTGGTAAAAGGCATGCGGATCTCGGCTTCGCGAGGCTGATAGCCCTTGACGTTGCCGTATGAAAAACGCATTGTAAAATTGGCATCAGGATAAGGCGATTTGGTGCCGCGCATTTCGAACATCGCCGCCATATATGCCTGACGAAGACGGTCGATGTTTGCGTTAAATTTGGCACCGCGAGCCGCAAGAGCAGCACGTTCGTCCACCAAGCCTGCAACGAAAGGATGGTCCTTTTGGAACTTTGCCCACGAATCATCATAGAGGTCAGCGACCTTGTCGGGTTTGGTAAAGTCACCATTGGCGATCTCATTTGCAAAAGCCGCTTCAGGTGCTCGACGAGCTTTTCCGGTCAAACCTGCAAACTTTTGATCCGCAGCAAAGAAACGCTGGTTAGACGGCAGAGAGTCAAATTCTTTGAGAAAGAACTTGATCATTTCTGATTCATAAACCGGCTCACGATCCGCATAAGCTTTTTCGATATCCGCCTTTTTCGCTTTCTTTTGATCACCCGTCAGTTTTTTGCCTGATTTGATCGACATCGCCGCCGCGACAAGCTGGCCGAGAACAGGCATCGAATTTGGATCAGGAAAACGGCGGATCATCGCATCGCGTTTCGATGCGGCGTTCGTTTCCAGCGACAGAGCTTTCAGCTCAGACAAGACCTTGCCGTACTTTGCATCCCGAGCGGGGTTGGCGGCGATCCAGGCTGCGAGTTTTGCTTCCTCGGCCTGGCGCTGCTCGACAACTTTTGCGTGACGAAGCCGCAAAGCACCGCCGTCATAGACCTTGAACGAGTTGTCAAAATTGGCGATGTCCGACTGAAACTTGATCCGCTTTTCTTCGTCGGTCGAGCCGATCAGCCGCAACGTGTCGGCGAGTGTCCGCAGCCATTTGCCCAGGAAAGGGAAGTTGGCATCGCGGGCATATTCGATCGACCAGCTTTCACGATAACGTGTCGTACCGCCCGGAAACCCGAGGACAAACACGAAGTCATTTTCCTTGAGTCCGCCGATATTCATCGTCAAAAACTTTTTCGGCTTGAATGGAACGTTGTTAGGCGAATACTCCGCCGGCGAGCCGTCCGGTGCGACATACGCTCTCAAGAACGTGAAATCGCCCGTATGACGCGTCCACTCAAAGTTGTCGGGGTCGCCGCCAAAAACGCCGATATTGCGGGGCGGAGCATAGACGACGCGGATGTCTTTGACCTGTGCCGTTTGATAGAGATAGTAAAAATAACCGCTTGCGATCCCTTGGATGCGGATCGTCGAGCCTTTCGGTGCCGCCGCCTGTTCTGAGGCAGTCAGGTCGTCAGTATTTTTCTTGATCGCGGCCGCCAGAGCTTCGCCGGTCAAACCGTCGGTGCCGGCTTTGATCTTTGCGGTAACGTCCTCGATACGCTGTGTCAGCGTGATCGAATAATCTTTGGCGGTGATCTCTCCCGCACGGCTGCCTGCGTTAAAGCCCGTTTCGACGAGGTCTTTGTCCGGTGTCGAAGCCTGAACAAGAGCGTCAAATCCGCAGTGGTGGTTCGTCAGGATCAGTCCGTCCGGCGAGACAAACTCCGCAGTACATCCGCTGTCAAGACGAATGATCGCATCGGTCAGGCCGACGCCTTTTGGGTTGTAAATGTCGGTCGGCTTGATGCGCAGCCCGCGTTTCAACAGCGGCAAACTGGCGATCTGTCCGGGTGCGAACATCCCCTCGTCAAAGTTCGCAAACGCGAACGACGAACTCGATACGAGCATCGCGACCATCATCGCGAGCGTTAGAAAACGATTATTCTTAAATTTCATAGCTGGAATCCTCTAGAGAAAATTGGTAATTGATCTGGCTCAATTCTAACACTTGATACGCGGGTTACAAAAAAAGCGAGCCACCTAAGTGACTCGCTTCTTATGTTGAATTCTAAGCCTGTTATTTGACCGGAACTGTTGGTGATTCCTGCGGCAGTACGTGACGCGGGTTGATCGATTTGTCTTTTAGTCGCAGCTCATAGTGGAGGTGCGGCCCGGTCGAGCGCCCCGTCGAACCGACATACGCCACAAGCTGTCCGCGCGTGATCGTGTCACCAACGCCGACCTCGATCTTCGAGAGATGGCCGTAGCGTGTCGTCAGGCCGTTACCGTGGTCGATCTCTAGCATATTACCGTAACCCCCGGACCAACTCGCTTTGATCACGGTGCCGCCCGCAGGCGCAATGACTAGGTCACCGCGTTCGCCGTCGATGTCCATTCCTGAGTGAAACTCATACGAGCGTCCACCAAATGGGTTACGACGAAAACCAAACTCGTTATTGATCTTGCCCTCGTGCGGCCAAACCGACGGCAAGAACGCCGGGTCCAACGTCGCACGTATCTCACGCATCTCGTTTTCGATATCGCTGGTTTCGCCGTCGACGTCCTCAATTTCCTCAGGGCCGCCGCTATTAAAAGTAAAAGCGTCCGCTGCAGGTTGTTGAACAGGCTCGGCAACCGGAGCTGGCTGAGCTGCCATCTGAGTTGTAACGGGAACGTCCGAAATGGATTGCGCAAGCGCGGTGTTGCGGACGAAACCCGAAACACCTATTCCTAATGTAGTTAAACCGAGAACAAGAAAAATACCAACCGAGCCAAAATGAACGAGGCTCCTAGAGATAGCAACTCTCTTGATATATATCTTAGATCTTGATGAATGCGATAAAAGAAAAGTATAAAACTTGTCGTTTTTCTGCATTATGCTTTAAAGCTCCTTATCAATGATTACGTGCCGAAAATTTTTCATTCCGACACACGGAATCACGCAAGAATAGCCGCGAGCGACTAACGCGAAACCTATAACAAGAGTCTACTTACCGAAACAAACTCTCGCAGTCGTGGGAAGACCAGCTTGAAATTTCCCAAATAACGAATTAAATGGAACTTCTATAAGACCATAAGCCGACCGAAAAGGCAAATCTAAACGTCCTGCCTATTCGAGCGGCTAATGATGTCTATCAAAAATACTATTGCGTCTAGTATCCGTTTTGCTTGGATTGCCAGGCCTTAAAGACCATATATCCGACCGATCCGATGACCAGTATGAACACGAGAACGACGATGATCTTTATGGCAAAAGCAAGGATCCCGACTAAACCTATTAGTGCTTCGAGAAACGTGACGACCAACGCGATCACCGCTAACAAAGCTCCTATTACCGACGCGGCCTTTAAATACATCATAGCCTTGGCTCCTTACAACAAAATACGAATCTAAACATCTTTCCAACTTCCCGTACGCGTGCGGTCGGCAAAATCACCGGCGACATTATAGTCAGCCTCTTGATAATGCGTCTGCGTCAGGGCAAAGCTCGCCGACGGCTGCCGCGAAGACCACTGAGTTTCCTCAACGACCTTGGGCTTGAAAATATAACCCTTCAGCAGATAAATGCCGAGCCCGATCAGCATCAGCGGCAACAGGCCGCGCATCAGCGGGCCGACGTTAAAGAGGCGTTGAAACAAAAATCCCGCTCCAAGTACTGTCAGCACAACGCCCCAGAGTTTTGGGTTTCCTGAGAAACGTCTGACCAAAATGTCGTCAGCGACATCCGGCGACAGGCCGGAGCGTATCGCTTGTGCCGTCCTCCACGAATCGAGTGCCGAAAAGAACCACATCCCAATAAAGCTCAGCACAAACAGCGGAGCACCGCCCGTCAGCACGGCCATCTGAAACAGCCCGACAAACACCGCGAAATATACCAAAGCCTTGACCGTCTGCCCATTGTAGGCCGCCCCGAGCCCCGGACACACCATCGACAGTAGCGTCGCGATCACCGGGCTTGTGCGTTTTTTTACATACGGAGCGTAATTTGTCTGGCTTTGCTGCTGCAGCAGATCGACGCCCAAAACGATGCAGTCCTGACAATAAGGGAACCCTTTGATGCGGTGATCACAAGCCGGGCACAACGGACGCCCGCAGCTATTACAACTGACGGTCGCGGCATTATGACTGTGATAACTGCAATTCATCTCTAAATATTACTGTCCACTTTCGTTCGATACTTCCGTCGTTCCGCTAACCGGGTCTACCTTGATGCTATCGCTCTGCTGTGAATTTCCTTTTAACGCATCCGAGCTCTGTTGATATGTCTGCTCGGCAAGCTCGACGCTCTTTTCATAAACGCTGCTGATCGTGCCGTCGGCCGAGACCGTCTGGCTAAAGACCAAAAACGCAAACATTACCATCATCGCGAGCGGAGCAAGTTGCGGTACCGATATCGGCAGTTTGATGCCGTCGATCCATTCGCCAAGCCGTGCCGCCCAAGAAACTTTCAGCTCCTTGATCTCAAGTGTGCCAAGCGTCGTTTCCATGATCCGCTCGTGCAAACCTGCTGGCACGGGCATCTCTTCCATCTTGTAGGTGTAACAGGCTCCGATCGAACGCACGACCATGCCGGGCAAATCCTCACAAGTCGTGCACAGTGCCGCGTGGCGTTCCCAGCGGTGAAATGTCTGAGCAGGTAGAAATCCGTCGAGATAATCGGTCAGGTGCCACTCAAAATCTTCGCAAGCCATCGCCGTTTCCGGCATCGTCATAGAGAGCACGCGGGCCTCTAATTTCGTGACCGACACGCTCGGCACGGCCATATTGCGGCAAGCATCGAGCGATTCCTTAACGTCGTTGAGCAAAGCGTGGCACAGCGGGCAAGACAGAGCGTGGGCCGCAACGGACCTGTGGGCCGCGCTTTCCAGTGTCTTATCGAGATAGTCGGTCAGCAACTCCTCGAAATTCGAACAATTAATAATGTTCACCTGCTCTATCATAATTATAAAGATCTATCCCTTGTCCCTAATCGATCGCGTCAAACAATCCCCCAAGCAGACTGCCCACACCATCAAGTACCGTCTCGCCGACACCGCCGGCAACATCAAGTGCTCCGTCAATGGCGACTTCGCTCGCCAACTCGCCGCCGATCTCTGTTACCGTTCCGGCGACATTAGCCGCTGTTTCGCCTAGGGAAGCCTGCTGGCTCTGCGTTTGGTTTGCTATCTGATCAGCAATTTCGTTTGGATCGTTCATTAGACTGTCACCACCCTCATTCTTCTTAATATCTTAGCCAACTCAATACGTCCGCGGTTGATCCGCGATTTGACCGTGCCCTCAGGTATTTTCAGCACGTCAACTATCTCTTGATATGTCAACTCCTCGATGTCACGCAATATCACGCACGTTTTCAGGTCCTCAGGCAGCTTGTCGATGCCCTCTTGCACCTGATTTGCCAGCTCCTTTCGCTCCATCTCGCGATGTGCCGACGTTCCGGCGGCTCTCAGGTGATACTGGTGATCGTCCACCGCGTCCGCCATCGAATTTTGCGGATTACGCTGGCGATGCCGGTAATCGTCGATTATCAAATTGCGTGCCAGCCGCATTAACCAATTCGCCAGATCTCCCTGTTTGGAGTCATATTGGTCGAGACTGCGATAAACGCGGATAAAAACGTCCTGCGTCAGGTCTTCGGCGGCGTCCGGGCTGGAGGTGAAACGATATGCGAGGTTAAAAATTCGCCGCGAAAAACTCGAGACAATATCCTCCCACGCCGCGCCGTCGCCTGCCTTAGCACGCTTGACGAGTTCTGCTCCATTAAATTCGGCAACAGCCTGTATCGCTTCCAAAAACGTTCCCCTCTCGAACCGTATCTTAGGCCCGTCGGCCAAAAGCAACAAGAGCACAAAACCTCGCCCTGTCAATCAGAGTTTACGAGGCGTTCCGCTCAAAAGTTCCAACAAAAAGATACCATAAAACACAGCTCCCCTCCTTACGAAGGAGGGGTGGCAGTCCCGATGTCTTTTATCGGGACTGACGGGGTGGTTCTCTCATTTCGTGCCTTTCATGTATTTCGTGGGCAGTAGTTTTCAGATCTCGAACCGGGAGCGACAGCGACTGGGTTCTTATCGTTCCTACCCTCGACTTCCCAAAAAAAACTCTCCCCACACCTCTTAGGCATTCTGAGCAAACCAGTTTGCCCAGAATGCCTAAGAGGTGTGGGGAGAAAACAACGAGAGCGTCCGTTTTCTTAGGGCTACGCCCTCGATGAGCGGAAAGGCTATGCCTTTCCGGCTGATCAAAAACGCCCCTAGGCCACGCCTCACTCATAACTCTGTCCTATCCCCAAGCCTCCTCTCCAACCATTTAGGGCGTTCTGAGCAAACTAGTTTGCCCAGAACGCCCTAAATGGTTGGAGAGCAGGGAGCAACATCGCAACAGCTATGGACGCAACCCTTGATGAGTGGAAACGGCTACGTCTTAGAACAGACTTTCCAGTCTGTTCACGAAACAGGCCGTTTTTGATCCATTTTTCGCTTTCCGGCCGGACCGTTTAGTTTTTTCGCTCAAAATACGATATCTTTTGTGTTTATTGCCACGTGTGGCGTGAGTCGAAACATTTTGCGTAAATACCTCAAATTTCTGATCCTGCTGGCGGTTGCGATCCTCATATTGTGGTTCTTTGGCAGGAATCTCGACTGGGCACAGGTCAGCAGTATCCTGCGCAGTGTCGATCCGTTTTGGTTGACGGCGTCTTTTGTGGTTATTTCGGTAGGCTATTTTATCAGGGCCGTTCGCTGGCGAGTGTTGCTCAAACCGATAACGCCCGCCAATCTGCGTGACCTGTTTGCGACGACTACGGTGGGTTTCGCGGCGGTGCTGATCGTCGGGCGTGCGGGTGAGATCGTCCGGCCGATGTGGTTGCCGATGCGTGACAAACGCGTGCGTCCAAGCGCTGCGCTGGCGACCATATTTATCGAACGCGTCTTTGATCTGGTGTCGCTCATCTCTATCTTTTCGTTGAGCTTGATATGGTTCAAACCGCCGCCGGGTATGGAGCCGGAGTTTGCATCGCTCAAGATGGCGGGCAATGTTTTACTGGCCATTGCGGTGTTTGGCGTCGTGTCACTGATCTTTTACCATTTCAGATCGGCAACGCTGATAGGCTGGTTTGAACGCGTCTCGGACCGGCGATTCGTCCCAAAACGGGTAAGGGCAATACTGCTCAGTCTGATGCGTCAGTTGGCGGCTTCGCTCAACATTTTGAAAAGCCCGGCCGGTATTTTCTGGTCGGTGTTTTGGACGCTGGTGCTGTGGCTGACGATCGCACTGCCGACGTGGTTTGTGCTCAAAGCTTTTGGCCTGTCGATGGGATTTTTTGACTCGACCTTTGTGATGGGTATTGCGAGCCTCGGTTCGCTAGTACCGACACCGGGCGGAGCGGCAGGTGCTTTTCACGCAGCAACGGCCGGCAGTCTGTTGCTGTTGAGCGTCGATCGCGACCAAGCGGCCGCCGTTTCGATCATAATGCATCTGGTCTATTTCGCTCCGGCGGTCGTTTTTGGTTTATACTATCTTTTCCACGGAGATATCAGCGTCGAACGTTTTCGCAGCCTGTTGTCGAGCGAAAACGCCGAACGCGAGATCGAGTCCGATTCGCCGGATTTCGAACCCGAGGGACGGTAGGATAAAAGCGAAAAAGGGGAAAAGGGAAAAGTTGGGCCGATAATGATCTAAGTGACTTTTTCACCTTTGCACTTTTTAACATTTCGACTTTCATATGCGTTGCCCATTTTGCTCACATATTGAGGATAAGGTCGTTGACTCGCGAGAAGCGAAGGACGGAGATTCGATCCGCCGACGGCGCGAGTGCTTGGAATGCGGACGGCGTTTTACCTCATACGAACGCATCGATCAGATCCCGTACATGGTCGTCAAAAAAGACGGCAAACGCGAGCATTTTTACCGCGACAAAGTTCTTTCAGGTTTGCTCCGCGCTGCCGAAAAACGCCCCGTTTCGACCGGCCAGCTTGAAAAGATCGTCGATGAGGTCGAGAAAAACGTACAGGATTCGCTCGACCGCGAACTCGCCACGACCGAGATCGGCAAGATCATCATGCGTCGGCTAAAGGCCTTGGATAAGGTCGCTTACGTCCGATTTGCATCTGTCTATCTGGAATTTGCAGACGTGTCGGAATTCATGTCTGAACTAAAAACGCTCGTCACATCCCGCACGGCTGCGACATCTGCCGAAAAGAAAAAGAAAAAGAAGTAAATAAAGGCAAAAGTAAAAAGACAAAAGGCAAAAGTTAGGTAGGGCGATTTTGCCTTTTTACTTTTAACTTTTGCCTTATTTTCCTCTCTTTGCCCTTTCATTTTAATTTCCCTAACATAGAACTATGGTTGATATCGACGAATTTCCAGTCGCGCTGGCAGAGACCGAGGCCATAGAGCCAATGGTTCAGATACCGGATGTGCTACCGGTGCTACCGCTTCGCGACATTGTTATTTATCCGTTTATGATCGTCCCGCTGTTTGTTTCGCGGGACCGCTCGATCCGAGCGGTCGAAGAGGCGCTCAATAAAGACCGCATGATCCTGCTTGTTTCACAAAAGGATGTGAACAAGGAAGAGCCTGAGCAGGATGATCTTTACACGGTCGGCACCGTCGCAATAATCATGCGAATGCTCAAGCTCCCCGACGGGCGTATCCGTATTTTGATACAAGGGCTTTCGCGTTGCCGCGTTAACAAGATCGATGGTGGCGGCAAATATGTAACGTCTGGCGTGACCCCGATCATCGAGCCGCTCGGAGCAGAAAATAATTCGCTGGAGATCGAGGCGTTGATACGTAATGTGCGCGGTTCGATGGATCGTGCTGCCGGTTTGGGGAAGAATATTTCGCCAGAAGTTCTCGCGATCATTGCCAATCTCGACGATGCCGGACGCCTAGCTGACCTTGCCGCTTCAAACCTCGAACTCAAGGTCGAGGATGCCCAAAGTGTTCTCGATATCGAGGATCCGATCCCTCGTCTGCGGCGTGTAAATGAACTGTTGAGCAAAGAAATTGACGTGCTGACGGTTCAGGCTGAGATCAATTCGCAGGCTCGTGCCGACATTGACCGCTCACAGCGCGAGTATTTTTTGCGTCAGCAATTAAAGGCGATCCAGAGTGAACTCGGAGAGGGAAATGAGCTTTATGAGGAGATCGAGCAGTATCGCGACAAGATCCTCAAGGTCAAAATGCCTGAGGCGGCCGAGGAAGAATCGCTTCGCCAGCTAAAGAAACTCGAGCGAATGCATCCCGATACAGCCGAGACAGCGACGCTGCGAAACTGGCTCGACATCATGACCGATCTGCCGTGGTCAAACTCGTCAAGGGATAATCTTGATCTAAAAAAGGCCGAGCGGATACTTGACCAAGATCATTACGGACTCGAACGTGTTAAGGAGCGGATTATCGAATCGTTAGCGGTCCGCAAGCTGCGCGAAAAACCAAAGGGCACGATCCTATGTCTTGTCGGCCCTCCAGGCGTTGGTAAGACATCACTTGGACGTTCGGTTGCGCGGGCGTTAAACCGCAAATTTGTCAGGCTTAGCCTTGGCGGGCTTCATGACGAAGCCGAGATCCGGGGGCATCGCCGCACATACGTTGGTGCGATGCCGGGACGCATCATTCAGGCTATCCAACAGGCTGAGACCAACAATCCGCTCATCATGCTCGACGAAATCGACAAGGTCGGAGCGGATTTTCGCGGCGATCCGTCGAGCGCTTTGCTTGAGGTACTCGACCCGGAACAAAACTCGACATTTCGCGACAACTATCTGGGCGTTACCTTTGACCTGTCGAACGTGATGTTTATGACGACGGCGAATATTCTCGATACGGTGCAGCCTGCGCTTCGGGATCGTATGGAGACCATTTCGCTGTCGGGGTATCCCGAGGAAGAAAAGGTCGAGATCGCTAAACGGCACCTGATACCTAAACAGATCGAAGAGAACGGACTTGAAAAGGATGACGTTAAATTTGACCGTAAGGCAATAGCAAAAACTATCAGCGAATATACGCAAGAAGCCGGTTTGAGGCAGCTAGAACGTGAGTTTGGCAAGGTCTGCCGCAAGGTCGCAAGGGCAAAGGCCGAGCATGAGGATAAGTTCAAATCTGTCCGTATCACGGCGGATAATTTGAAAGATTATCTGCGTGTTTCGCGTATATTCAACGAAGGTGCTCTTAAGAAAGATCAGATAGGCACAGTCACGGGGCTGGCATGGACCGCTGTCGGCGGTGACATTCTCTTTATCGAAGCGCTGAAAAATCGTGGTAAGGGCAAATTACAGCTTACCGGACAGCTCGGCGATGTAATGCAGGAATCGGCGCAGGCGGCGTTTTCGTATGCAAAGGCACGTGCGGGCGAGCTCGGTATCGATGAAAAGATCTTTGACGAATACGATATCCACATTCACTTGCCCGAAGGGGCGATCCCAAAAGACGGCCCGAGTGCGGGCATCACGATGGCGACCGCAATGGTTTCGGTGCTGTCGCAGCGGCCGGTTCGCAAAGATGTGGCGATGACTGGCGAGATCACTTTGCGCGGCAACGTGCTGCCGATCGGCGGCGTCAAAGAAAAGCTGCTCGCGGCCCGTCGTGCAAAGATCAAAACGGTCATTTTACCGGCGCCGAACGAGCGTGATATCGAGGATCTTCCACAGGAAGTTCGGGACGATTTGACGTTTATATTTGTTGAGAACGTGCTCGAGGTTTTCGAAGCGGCTCTTCGCGAAAGCAAATTGCCGGGTGAAAAGGCCAAAGCAAAGACGCAAAAAGCGTCTTAGTTCGAGCGGATGTCCTTATTTTACAAAGGGTTTGGGCGTTGACATGAGGTTTCGGCAGATGGTATTCTTAAAAGGTTAAGATGTCGGTATTTCTGCTTAGCATTTGCCTAGTGGACATGCCGGAACTTTTGGCTTTTAGCAGCGTTAAAATTATTGATGAAATTTATTAAAGTTTTTAGCTTTACAGCATTTATTTTCTTAGCATTTGGCTCATTCACGAATGGCCAGATCACCAGTTCGCGTTCGAGCAACGATACATCCACTTCTCAGATCGACGCAGCTCAAGTTGCCGCAAATAAGGTTCTTTTCGATGCGGGCGTTTCTTTTAAAGAAGGCTTGTTGGCTTATACCGATGGCAATCGTCCGGTTGCCGGTGAAAAGTTTAATAAGTCGGTCGAGGTCTTCCTTTATTCGGCTCTAAATATTCAGAAAGACCAAAAATTGCTTGGTTGTTATAACCAGTTGATAGAGACGGTCTATCGAATCGAATTTCCGTATGAAGCCCAGCTTCCGCAAGTAAACAACCTGGCTTTGACATGCGGCTGGAGTATCGATACGACGCTTGTTGATACGGTGGCAAAAGTTTCAAGAAGTGCGGCGGCCAAGACGCCTGCAGGTGCGACGGTCGCAATGACCGCGGTCAACGGTGCAGGTTCGATGGGTGGGCCAAAAACGGGATTTAATTCACAGGAATTTGAGCCGTCGCCTCTCGACGAGCTTTCAAAAATTGAACTTACCTCGGATGAGCTACAGATCGAGAACAATCCGGTTGCTCAACAGCAATATCAATATATTCAGACGGCGGTCGCTAATAGGTCGCTCGGGTTTGCGTTTCAGGTTCATCCGCTGATCCAGCAATACATCAATTATTTTCGCGGCCGCGGACGCGCCACGATGGAGGTTGGCCTGTACCGGTCGGGAATGTTCATGCGTATGGCTCGCCGAATCTTTAAGGAAGAAGGCGTTCCGGAAAATGTAGCTTGGCTCGGCCAGGTCGAGAGTGCCTGGAAACCAAGCGCTTATTCGTCGGCAGCGGCTTCCGGGCTGTGGCAGTTTATACCGGGCACCGGAGCTCGTTACGGGCTGCAGCGAAATGCGTACGTCGATGAGCGAAATAGTTTTGATGAGGCTACGCGTGCATCAGCAAAATACCTGAAATTCCTCCATGACCGTTACAACAACTGGGAGCTGGGTATTGCCGCATATAACTGTGGTGAGGGCAATGTTGATAGAGCGATCAGGCGTGCGGGAGTCACAAATTTTTGGGCTGCCTATGCCTATCTGCCGTCAGAAACCCGAGTTTATGTGCCGATGATCCTAGCGACGATCTTAGTTGCTAATAATCCTAACGAATATGGTTTTGGGCATATCAGGCCGGCGGCTCCCCTTGTTTATGACCGGGTCCGTATACCCGCATCGACAAATCTTAGTCTGATCGCACAATCGTCGGACACCACTGTTCAATATCTTCGTTACCTTAATCCGCATCTCCGCTCCAACTTCACGCCGCCAGTGCCGTACATCATTAATGTACCGGCTGGAAAGGCTAATGAGATCGTTGCTGTGTTTCGCCGCATCCCGGCCACGAAACTTAATAACACCAACCTTTCTAATACTTCGTCAGGCGAGACTTGGCAGACGATATCAAACCGCACCGGCGTCAGCGTTGCTGATCTGATGGCGGCAAATCAGGGAATGGCCACGCCAAGAGGCAAGGTCTTTGTTCCGGTTTCGGGTAATGGTGTTAACAACATCGTCTATCAGCGTCCGACTTCCTCAGGTGGTGTTGCATTACCTAGCAACGTCCGCGTTGTAAAGGCAAAAGCGGGAGACACGGTACAGAAAGTTGCAGAACGTGCCGGAGCGGATCCGACCGTAGTTGCCAAATACAATGGTTTGTTGCCAAACTCTGTGTTGACTGCTGGCCGCGAGATCAAAATACCTGCTAAATAGGTTAACTATTTGGTGACATTTATAGCATAAAGCCGGGCATTTTCTATTGCCCGGCTTTTTTGTTGACATAATCACAAATAATTGTAAACTTGCCGCAGGCCTTTGATTTTCATATCGCTAACGAGCGAAATTTGAGTTACTGAAACCCGATCTTAACCTTCTATAGCAGATATTATTTTTCGTATTTGATTGCGAATTGTGTCAATAAGTATGTCCATCAATAATCTTAAAATCTCTACATTAGTTTGTATTCTCGTCTATTTAGCGGGTTTGACGTCGTGTGGGTCAAAGGCCCCCGATAGTGGAGCGGGTAACAAGACTGCGGAAAATTCTAATACCGAATTGACTGCCAATTCTCAAAAGCTCACCCCGCCGCTCAAGTTTTTGCTTATCGGTGATTCGCTGATGCGAGAGGGATTTGGCCCGGGCCTCGAAACGGCCCTGATATCTTTTAAGGATGTCAGCGTGGTAAGAGAGGGTCTTTATTCGACCGGGCTCAATAAGACTGATTTTTTTGATTGGACGGCGAGAGCAGATGAAATGATCGGGCAAAATAAACCCGACGTTTTGATCGTAACGTTTGGGGCAAATGACGGTCAGGGAATACTCGACGATCAGGGTAAAGCACACGATCTGGGTACTGATAGTTGGAAAGAGGTTTACGCTCAGAGAGTCAACCGGTTTTTGACGCGGATCGCTCCAAAGGTCAAGAAAGTATTCTGGATAGGGCACCCGATCCCTGGAAACGACAAATTTGTCAAAAAGTTTTCGGCGATGAATCCGGTATATAAATCCGAAGCGGCCAAGTTTCCAAACGTAGTATATGTGGATACTTGGGATTCGTTGGCGCTAAAAGGCGTTTACAGCCGATCTCTACCAGATGAAAACGGGCGGATGCAGGTAGCCCGGCAGGGCGACGGGGTGCATGTGACCAATTTTGGCGGAAAGATCGAGGCCGCCGCCGTGATGAAGGTGGTTGTTCAGAATATTGATCTGAAATAATAAGATCTCTGCGATTCTTACAAGTCGCTGCCATAAAATAAAACTTACAGCTTAGAAATTCTGCCTATTATTTAGGACAATGCTATTTACGATGTCGCGTGTATTGTCGGCTAGTTAATTAATAAAAATACAAGTGGAGATTCAATCTTGAGTTCAACGGACGAAAGTTCTAACAGTATCGACGCACCGCCCGCAGTGTCCGGGGGAGGGCGCATTGAGGGGTTGGACGGACTGCGGGCGTTTGCGGTGCTGTTCGTGTTGGTATTTCATCTGTGGCCGTCGACGCTACCCGGAGGTTTTTTGGGCGTCGATGTCTTTTTTGTGATAAGCGGGTATTTAATCACGACGCTGCTTTTGCGAGAAAAAAAGAAGACCGGACGTATCGCGCTGTCGGCTTTCTGGATACGCCGTGCCAGGAGATTATTGCCGGCGCTGTTACTGGTGGTGGTTTCGGCCGTGGCAACAGCGTCGCTCGTAAATGACGATCTACTGGTGAATATTGGGCGTCAGGTATTTGGGGCTCTCACGTTTAGTACGAATTGGGTTGAGATCATTGCGGGAACAGACTACTTTGCCGATTCTGCCCGAGCACTTTTTGTTACCTTTTGGTCCCTCGCGGTCGAGGAACAATTCTATTTGTTCTGGCCTATATTGCTACTCGGATTGATCACGTTTACGACTTCGAGAGCCTTACGATTGGCGTTCGCATTGATTGTCGCCGCTTCATCAGCGGCCCTGATGGCGGTCTTATATGATCCGCAATCCCCCACTCGGGTTTATTACGGTACGGACACGCATTCATTTGGGCTAATGATAGGCGTTGCCCTGGCGTTTGCGTTATCTGAGTCGGATAAACTGCTTTCAAACAAGTTGTGGTCGGCACTGCGTCCGGTGATCGGATTTGCAGCTGTCGCAGGGCTGATGGTGCTGGTGGTGTTTGTGGAGCACGAAGCTGCGTGGACCTACCACGGCGGACTATTACTGGCATCAGTCTTGAGTGCCGCAACCGTGTCGGTGTTGCCCGGCGATTCGACGATATTTACCAAGCTCTGTAAGATACGTGCACTGGCGTGGGTCGGTGAACGCTCGTATGGCATCTATCTATGGCATTGGCCCGTTTTGCTTTTTGTTCTTACCTTTATGCCCGTCGCTTCTGAGAGAGAGGGAGCGGGCTGGGCAGCAGCACTTATCGTTCTTGGGGTCACGTTCGGATTGAGCGCCGCGTCGTTTCGCTGGATCGAGGTCCCGATCCGTAACAACGGATTTAAGGCTACTTGGGCCGCTGTACGAGGTTCTTTTCGGCCGGCCAGACGTATTTTTGGCGTGCCGGGCATTTCTGCCGCCGGTGTTTGTGCGGCGGTGGTCATGGCGGTGCTCGGACTTATAAATGCTCCTGAAAAGTCGCGGGCTCAAATTGCGGTTGAGCTTGGTGAACAAGCCATGGCAGAGCAAAACTCCAAAAACCTTTCGCAAAATAACAAGGCCCCAAACGGTTCCGCGAATTTAGATTCGGAACCTGCATGGCCTGCCGATCAGAAGATACCGACGGGCGACAGGATCGTCGGTTTTGGAGACTCGGTAATGTCTGGAGCGGCACCGGCTGTCTATGAGCGGTTCCCCGGAATTATTGTCAACGCAAGGCCTATTCTGCAGTGGGCCGATGCTCCCGCCCTCGTTAAGGACATGATCGATAAAGGCACTATGCGTCGTGTCGTTATCCTTAATTTTGGCACGAACGCGGGGTTTAAGGAGCCTGCGTCGGAACAAGCCCTGCGCGATATCCTGAATATGCTTGGTCCAAAACGCCGCGTGGTGCTCGTCAATACGGTCGGGGTCAGCTACTGGGTACCCGATGCTAATGCGAGACTATCTGAGATCAGCGCAGAATTTCCAAATACGATCGTGGCAGACTGGAATTCGGTCGTGAAAAAAACACCCAACATCCTTCATCGTGATCATACGCATCCAAATGAGGCTGGCATTGTTCTGTATGCCGGGGCGATAGCCGATGCTTTAGCAGCTCTGGGTCCCGGCTAAAGAACGCAAAGTTAGGGAATATTGTGAATATGAAAAGCAAGTACTTGGCATTTTTTCTATTGCTCCTGACGGTATCGGTTACGGCTCAAAAGGAAATATTGCTGCCGACTCCGTTGGCCTCGGATCTCTCGAAATGGTCCCAACCGGAACGCCGATACGTTTCTGAAAGCTGGCAATCTGAGGTTATTGCCAACGTCAGCAAGCCTAGCATGTTCGTTTATCTGCCAAAACGCGAAATTGCTAATGGGACCGGCGTGATCATATGTCCAGGCGGCGGATTTTGGGCACTCTCTATCAATGGCGAGGGCATCGAGCTCGCGAAATGGCTGAACGAACGAGGGGTCGCAGCGTTTGTGCTGAAGTACCGGCTCGTCCCGAGCAAGACAAATGATGCAGTAAAAGAAATGTCGCCCATACTCTTCGGTGACGTTACAAATGGGAAATATGAGGAAGCTTCGTATCCCTATGTGCCCCTAGCAATTTCAGATGGAGCGACCGCCGTCGAATATGTGAGAAAGAATGCCCAAAGTTTTAACGTTTTGCCTAACAAGATCGGCATTATTGGCTTTTCGGCCGGCGGAACGATCGCCGCTGATCTGGCATTTAAATATACTGCGGCCAACCGTCCTGATTTTGCGGCTCCGATCTACCCACTGTTAGGTTCTGTCAAAGGAACAAATATGCCGCGCATTAGCACACTCAAGGATGCAAAAGTTAGGGCTGATGCTCCGCCTTTGTTTATTGCTGCGGCCTCAAATGATGGCCTTCGTTTTACGGCTGATGCGATCGACATGTATAAAAAATGGTTGGCCGTAAAAAGACCTGCAGAGATCCACATATACTCAAAAGGCGGTCACGGGTTTGGTATGCGAAAGCAAAATTTGCCAAGCGATAACTGGGTCGACTCATTCTACGCTTTTTTGAAACAAGAGATAATTAAATAATTGCTTTGAGCATTTAACACCGATACAATGCCGGATCTTTGTACGTGCGGTTGACAATAAGTTGAACTGTAACTATACTTGTTACAGTTATGGCGGCCAATAGTCAATTTGCAATGGCGATACACGTTTTAACGCTGCTTGCCCGGTCTGGCGAGGCGGCAGTCAAATCTGAGTGTATTGCGGGCAGCGTTAACACCAATGCGGTTGTAATACGTAGGCTTTTGAGCCAGTTGAATCAGGCCGGGCTTGTGGCGTCGCAGACAGGGGCATTTGGCGGGACGCGGCTGGCGAAAACACCGGATGCGATCAATTTGGTAGATGTGTATAAAGCGGTTTGCTGCGGCGAAGTATTTGCACTGCATGGCTCGCCAAATAAGGATTGTCCGGTCGGTAAGAACATTGAGGCCGTGCTTTGTAACCTGCAAAAAGAGATCGACAGCAGCGTGACGGTCGCACTTGCGCGGTATACGTTGGCGGATGTAATGGAGAGCGTCGAACACGCATGAAGGCTTACGAGATCGAACAATGTGGAATCGATAACCTTAGCGTAGTAGAGCGTGAAACTCCTCGTCCTGCCGCCGGTGAAGTGTTAGTAAAACTCAACGCCGCATCGCTAAACTATCGCGATGTGATGGTCGTCAGCGGCACCTACAATCCGCGAATGCGGTTGCCTGCGATACCTTTTTCGGATGGCGCAGGTGAGATAATCGAGGTCGGCGAAGGCGTCACGAGGTGGAATATCAGCGACCGCGTTTGCTCGACGGTGATTGCCGGTTGGATTGACAGCGGGCCGACGGCTGAGACGGCAAAAACGGCGATCGGAGCAGGAGCCGCGGACGGCGTTTTGAGCGAATATCGCGTCTTTAATGAAAACTCACTTGTCAGAGTGCCAGAACATCTTTCTTTCGAAGAGGCTGCAACTTTGCCATGTGCGGGGGTAACGGCGTGGAATGCCCTCTTCGTTTCGGGGAACATTCGGCCCGGCGAAACGGTTTTGACGCTTGGTACGGGTGGTGTTTCCGTTTTTGCTATCCAAATTGCCAAGGCGTTCGGTGCAAATGTGATCGCGACATCGAGCAGCGACGAAAAACTCGAAAGGGTTAAGCCTCTCGGAGCCGATCATGCCATCAACTACCGGTCCCGCGAAGATTGGGACAAGGCTGTGCTTGAACTAACAGGCGGTCGCGGTGTCGACCATGTCATGGAAGTTGGCGGCACGGGCACTCTGGCAAAGTCGGTGAAAGCAGCGCGTGTCGGCGGTCATATCGCGTTGATCGGGGCATTAGATATGGCCGGGGAATTTAATCCGATCCCGGTATTTATGAAAGCCGTCCGCGTGCAGGGAATTTTTGTCGGATCGCGGGCTATGTTTGAGGATTTGAACAGTTTTATCGTCAAAGAAAATATCAAGCCGGTGATCGACCGAACCTTTGAGTTTGACGAGGCGAAAGAGGCTTTGCGATATATGGAAAGCGGCTCGCATTTTGGCAAGATCGTTTTACGGTTTTAATACAATTGGATAGTATAAATAGGTAATAATATTTTAGGAGAATAAAATGGGAAACTTTGCAAAAGAAGTAACAGATACAGCCTTTGAGGCAGACGTGATCGGTTCGGACAAGCCGGTTTTGGTAGATTTTTGGGCGGAATGGTGCGGACCTTGCCGCATGATAGCTCCATCGGTCGAGGCGATCGCCGAGGAATATGAGGGAAAGGCGAGCATTTACAAGATGAACGTTGACGAAAATCTCAACGTGCCGCAGCAATACGGTATTCGCGGCATCCCGACGCTGGTTCTTTTTAAGGGCGGACAGGAAGTTGAGCGTATCGTTGGAGCGGTTTCGCGCGAAGCGATCGCGAAGGTGATCGAAAAGTACGTCTAAATTGATGAAATTTGGATCGAAGGGGCCGGGGCAATAGTTCCGGCCTTTTCTAGTTTAATTTTGTTCGGTTAAGGCGGTTGTTTTTGTTACAATTCCTAATACTCAGAGAGGTTTTACTGTGACGGCAAAGGTGTTGTTTATCCTAGTGGTTTTGGCTGCGGCGGCGACATTTGCCGTTGCCCAAGGCAAGGACGACATTATTCGCGTCGATACTCAGCTTGTCGATGTGCCTATTGCGGTCAGCTCTGCCAATGGCCAACCACTCCGCAATCTGACCAAGGCCAATTTCATTATTTACGAGGACGGTAAGCGACAGGAAACTGTTGATTTCTCGACGACAGCCGCTCCGTTTGAGGTTGCTCTGTTGCTCGATACGTCGGGTTCGGCACGAAACGACTTGTTGCTGATCCAGCGTGCGGCAAAGAGTTTTATCGCAAATTTACGGCCGGGTGATCGTGTTGCCGTTGTCGCTTTCAATACAGGGAACGACGGTAAGACCGCGTTTGCGGTCAGCGAGATATTGGCGGGGCTGACTAGCGATCGCTCGAGACTAGAAACGGCCATCGAGAATATAAAAACAAGCAACGGCACGCCGTATTATGATTCCCTTGTGCAGGTGGCGGAAAAGGTCTTTCGCGAAAAGCCAAAAGAAGAGTTTCGCGGGCGGCGGGCTCTGGTCGCATTAACGGATGGTGTCGATTCGACCAGTGCGGAAAACTTTGCGACGGTAAAGGAAATGTTGGGGCAGATCGGGATCATCTCGTTTTTTATCAAGGTCGATACCCGCGAATATTTTGAGTCAAATCTGCTTGGCGACTGTCGTGCCGCCACGCGTTTTTCACAGGCTCAGATCCGTCGTTATTACAAGAGTTTTAATCCAAAAGCGAATATGGAAAAGGCGGTCGATTTTTGCGGGCTGGGAGAGTTTGAACGTCTCGCGATAAGCAAAAAGCTGTACGAGATCGCTGATGCCGAGATGAATGAGCTTGCAAAAAGCTCCGGCGGCAAGGTTTTTCCGGTGGCAGATCTGAGCGAAGCTCGCAATGCGTTCAGAAGTGTCGCGGATGAGATCGGAACGAAATACACGCTTGGTTATTACCCGTCGAACGAAAAGCGGGACGGCACGTATCGAAAGATCAAAGTCGAAGTTGCCGGTTTGCCAAAAGGAACGACGTTGCGTGCCCGCGAGGGCTACACCGCACCGGTAAACTAGAAATTCCCCCAGATCGCAAACGTCAGCCCAGGCGTTTGAATATTCACAAACAATGTCTGCATATCTGGGCTGAAAGTCGCTCCGGCAAATTCGTATGAATCGAAACCTGGCACGATATTGCGTGCAAAATCTGATAATGTGCCCGTCGGCGCTAGTACCCGAAGGTAGTTATCGACGCTGCCGTCCTCGCAGATATACATATTGTTTTGCGGGCCGAAACATATATTATCGGGGAAATCCAAGACAGCTGAACTAGGCGATTCAAATATCAATGTGAGCGTTCCGCGTGCCGGATCTGCTCCCTGAGTGTAACGCCAAACTTGTCCCCGTCCCTGATTGCCGCCATTTGTCGAGGTAAAGTCGATTGTGCCAGCGTTGGCAAAGCATCCCTCAAGCCTGGTAAACTTTGCTCCACCAAGAGCCGCACCCTGCAGGTAAACTGCAGCCGCATCGGTATCGGCCAACGCGGGATCGGGGTCTGCGATATTTACCCATTCGACCGGGATCGATGCGTTCAGGATCTGTCCGGTCCTTAGGTCCGCATTTGGACGACCGGTGACGGCAAGCATCTGCAGATTTCCCCCGAGAGCGAGTTGGCCTCTAACATCGGGAATGTAACGATAAAACCCGGCGGGAGTATTGTCTTCGGTCAGATAGACATTTCCAGACGCGGCGTCAACCGCCACAGCCTCATGGCGGAACCTACCCATTTGTTTCAGGGCAACCGGCTGTCCACGAAGACGCCGACCAACTTCAAAGCAGTAACCATGTGGTTTTGCGAAACCGCCCAGAGTTCCGGCGGTCGTTTCTTCGCAACTGATCCAAGTGTTCCACGGTGTTGGCCCGCCGCCACAATTCCGAACCGTCCCGGAGAGACTTGGGAATGTGTTCGTTACAAGTCGCGTTTGTCTATCGACAATCAGCGTAGTCGTACCGCCCGCGGCGTTTGCGTCATATGGGGGCGTACCTGTGACGGATCCGCCGGAACCGGCAAAACCACTGTTTTCGTGGTTTCGAATAAGAGCTAACGAGTCAGGAAAACCGCGATACGGAAATGCAGCCATGCTGTCGTGCAGCGTTGGTGTCGGCATACCATTAGACATCAGCGAACCAGCCTGTCCGATCACGTTATATTGAAACCCTGCGGGCAGTGAGAGAAATGTTTCACCTGTATTCGATGACGCGGTTGGAAGCAGCGGGCCAAACAACGACTTCTCCTTCGAGAATGCATCGGCACCGTAGGAGTTGAACCGATCGAGACGGTTGATCAGGCCCGTGAAACCAAGAAATGCCCCGCCCGCAAGCGAACTTCTTAGGAAATTACGGCGATCAATGTCGGTCATCTCGATTAACGATGTTAGCCGAGATGTCGCGACATTGGCAAGATGTTTAGTTGGCGAGTAAAATAAACAATATTATGACGACTAAGTTTCGACGTGTTTGTTTGGTGGTATTGGATTCGGCGGGAATTGGCGAGATGCCGGACGCTGCGGCTTGGGGCGATGCGGGGTCAAATACGCTTGGGCATATATTAGAATCTCGCACGGTGAATATCCCAAATATGCGTGCTCTCGGGCTTGGCAACATCACTCCGCTAAAAGGGCTTGCACCTGTCGATGCTCCTACGGGAGCGTTTGGCAAATGCACACTAAAATCCGACGGCAAAGACACGACAACAGGGCATTGGGAGATGGCCGGGATCATTCTCAAGCAAGGTTTTCCAAAGTTTCCCGACGGTTTTCCGCCTCGTATCATTGATCAGTTTGTCGCACAGGCTAAAGTTCCCGGCGTGCTTGGGAATGTGCCGGCAAGCGGCACCGAGATCATCAAAGATCTTGGCGAAGAGCACGTCCGTACGGGTAAACCCATCGTTTATACGTCCGCCGACAGCGTATTTCAGATCGCTGCTCACGAAGAGATCGTGCCCATCGACCGTCTCTACGAGATGTGCGAGATCGCGAGAAATATCCTCCACGGTGACGACGAAGTCGCTCGTGTGATCGCAAGGCCGTTTCTCGGCGAGACGTCAGATACATTCAAACGGACTGAGAATCGCCACGATTACGCGGTGCCGCCGCCGGGCGGAAATCTGCTTCCCTTATTGAAAGATGCGGGCCTTGATGTCGTTTGCATCGGCAAGATCGCGTCGATCTACGACAATCTCGGCGTGACCGAAGACCTGACCGCCAAGAACAACGATCAGATCATCGACGTGACGATAGATGCGTTAAATGCTTCGTCAAAAGGCATTATCTTTAGCAATCTGGTCGATTTTGATATGCTCTACGGCCACCGCCGCGATGTCGAGGGCTATGCGGTGGCGCTCGAACATTTCGACGCTCGCCTGCCTGAGATCTTCGCCGCGATGAACGACGACGACCTGCTCATAATGACCGCCGACCACGGCAACGACCCGTCGTATCCCGGCTCCGACCACACCCGCGAATACGTCCCGCTGCTCGTTTACGGCAAGACGGCCAAACAAAACGTCGCTCTCGGCACGCGGCAATCCCTGTCCGACATCGGCCAAACCATCGCGGAGAATTTTGGTTTAACGATCGAAGATGGTGTGAGCTTTTTGTATGAAGTGGCGTAGGCAATGCACAAGCCCACACGAAGCAAGGGCGTTACCTCCAAATAAAAAGGCCGCGAGCATCAAGCCCCGCGGCCTTTCTCTTTCGGCTCCCGGTACCCGGCGGAGAACACGACACCCGCACCTTTGGCCGACCACTTTACGGCGTTGTGACGACGGTGTAGATCGGTGATTCGTTGCCGATCTCCTCGTTCTTTTTCATCAGAACGCCTTTGTACTGACGTGATTCGGGCGTGTCGGAATCGATCGGGCCTTCGTCGTGGATAGCCGGTGACGAAGTATAGATGCCCGCGAGGTTAAATTTCGAATCCGCGTTTCGTTTGAACAGCACCTTCATCGCGTCCTGTCCCTGTTTCGAAAAGCTGATCTCGACACGGCTGTCTGACAGAGCCTTGACGTTCGAAAATTCGGCGGTTAGATCATCCGGCGACAACGGTGCGTCACCCGAATCGACGAGCCCGAGGTCTTCGCCGATCTGCTGCGTGTATCCGGGCGAAGTTTTTATCCGCTGGATCAGTGCCCGCAGGCGTTTCATGATACCGGGAAACGGATGTTCCGGCGTTGATATCGCCGGAAATGTCGGTATCGCAAGCTGCGTCGTGCTTGGCACGCCGTCGATCAATTCTCTCTTAAAGCTAAAGAAAGCGTCCTTTGAATCGGTGACGAGTGCGGCGGCTTCGATTATGTATTCGAAATTTGCCGCATCATCGTTCAAGGCATCGACTTCGCCCGCCGTCAGTCCAAGTGTCGCAGAATACGTCGGCACCTTGGCTACTAACGCCTGCATGAAAATATTAAGTTCTCCCTCGTTGGTTGGTAACGGTTTGTCTGCCATTGTGGTAGACCTCCTATCGTTGGAATATGCTCACATCACTCTCGTGACAATAAAGCCGTTAGTAAGGTAATTTAGCCCGCTTGTAAAATTATGGTTCGCACTATATTTCACCGCGTTTGCTATGTCAAGCACGAATTTGCTCCGGCCAAACGATCTTTTCCTCTGCCTCAACAACCGTTCAACCACACTCAACGACATTTCCCTCTGACTCAGCAACCGTTGAGCCACACGCAACGACCGTCGAGCGTCAGGTAAATACATTTCCCTGTGACTCAGCAACCGTCGAGCCACACTCAACAACATTTCCCTATGGCTCAGCAAACGTTGAGCCACGCTCAACGACCTTTCCCTCTGACTCAACGACCTTTTGCTCTGAATCAACAACCGTTGAGCGTGAAGAAAATACATTTTCCTGTGAAGAAAATTGATTTTCCTCAGAGAAAACACACGCGTCCTCAGGTCAGAACATATGTTTTAGGCAGTGTTTATGGAAAAGTGAAGCTTTACAGAGGGGTTGACACCATTCCTAAAATAAATATAATCCTTTTCGGATGATCGCTTATTGCTGATAAGCGAAACTCCGTTCATAGGGAAATGCCGGGTGTAAGGGTACACCCGGCGTTTTTGGCCTTAGTACCTTCCAAATACCGCCTGAGATTGTTTTCACAACCCAAACTGGCTTATAATCTAGCGGTTTTACGTTAGCACGCGTTTTTTTGATCGATAATTATTTTCAAGCTCTGCGGTGTCTGGATGGGCGGCGTGGATGCTGTTTATTATATTTATAACCTTGATATTATGACCACCCCTCTAACAAACGGTAACGAAAAAGAACGGCTGGACAGCCTTCGCAAACACGAGATACTCGATACGCCGCCCGAAAGGGCATACGACGACATCACCTGGCTGACGGCAAAAGCCTGTGGTGCTCCGATAGCGACGATTTCTTTTTTTGACAAGAACCGCGTTTGGTTCAAATCAAAGATCGGCATGGATCTGACCGAGATCGACCGCGTGGATTCGCTTTGTGAATATGCGCTGATGGACCGCGAAGATTTTGTCGTCGTGCCGGATGCGATACTCGACCCGAGATTTGCCGGCAACCGCAATGTGATGGGCGGGCTTGGTATCAGGTTCTATGCATCGGCTTTGCTCGTGACACCCGACAATTATGTCTTAGGAGCTCTGAGCATAGCCGACACCGAACCGCGAACTGTAACGGACGGCGTCGTCGAGGTTTTGCGTGCCTTTGCCGGACAGGTCAGCCAGACGCTGGCTCTGCGGCTAAAGACTATCGAGTTGCAGCGGGCAAATGCCGAGCTAAAAGATCTGTCGCTGCGTGATGAGCTGACGGGGCTTTATAACCGCCGCGGGTTGCAGACGGTCGGTGAACAGTATCTGAAACAGATGCGCACGCGTGAATCGGCGACCGGTGCGTGGGTACTCGTTGCCGATCTCGACGGTTTGAAAAAGATCAACGACCGTTTTGGCCATCACGAAGGCTCGTCGGCGATCGAACAGTCGGCGTTGTTGCTCGCAAGCTGTTTTCGCGGTTCGGACATACTCGCACGCACGGGCGGCGACGAGTTTGTCGCGTTTATGGTCAATACGCACAACATACCGCCCTCGACCGTGGCGGCGCGGATACAAGAGGCGTTTGACCGTTACAACGCCGCGAGCAAGAAAACATACCGTTTGAGCGTGAGCGTCGGCATTGTCCGGACGGACCACGCGGATAAGCGTTCATTGAGCGACTTGATCCAGGCCGCCGACGAGGGGATGTATAAGGCAAAGCAAAAGAACAGGCTCAAGAATATTCCTGGATTTGAATCGACGCACATTCACCAGTCGATCGATCCGTTTATGATCTCCAGCGAAAAGCTCCATACGTCCGGCGATCCACGGCACGTAAGCTGAATATGTTAGTTGATGGACGCGGCATATATGATGTGCCGCTGCACAAAACTTATTTTCGAGAAATGCAGGTACGCGAATCTAACATCGAGGGCGAACGTCGCGATGCTATGGCCAGATACAATATCATCGACACCGCTCCCGAGCGGGAGTTTGACGATATTGTGTCGATGGCGGCGCGGATATGCGGCGTGCCTGTGGCGTTGATCGCCTTTATCGATAATGAGCGGATGTGGTTTAAGGCAAAGACCGGCACTGACCTGACCGAGATACCCCGGAAACAATCGTTTTGCTCTTACGCCGTGCTCAAACCGGACAGCCCGCTGATAATCGAGAATACGCTGCTCGATCCGCAGTTTGTCGATAATCCGCACGTTACGGGCGGCTATAAGGCGCGGTTTTACGCGGGTGTTCCGATCCGTAATCAGGACCGCATCGTCCTTGGCACGCTTTGTCTGCTCGACAACAAGCCACGAACTCTGACCGTCGAACAGATCGCGGCGCTTGAGGCACTCGGGCGGCAGATCAATCTGCTGCTCGATCTGCGGCTGACGACCGCCGCTTTGCAAAAGGCAAAGGCCGAGCTTTCGAGCCACAATCTGACCGACGAAGCGACGGGGCTGCACAACCTGAGCGGATTTGTTCTGCTTGCGAGCCAGCAACTGGAACTGTCGCGTTCGCGGCGGATAGACGAGAGCCTGTGGGTAATGGCGGCGGACATCGACGGCCTGAAATCCATCAACAACAAATACGGCCGAGACGAGGGCATAGCCGCGATCAAGGCCGCTGCCGGTGTGATCGAATCGACGCTCACGAGCAGCGATATCCTTGCTCGTGCGGACGGCGACGAATTTATCGTTATGATACGTGCGGCGGACAGCATTGACGGCGACAAGCTGTCAGACAGGGTCAAGATCGCGATAGAGGAATATAATTCGCACAGCGGAAAACCGTACATTCTAGGTGTCAGTCTCGGCGTAATCAGCGTTGACGAAGCCCCAGGAGCAACCATCGAGGACATCATTAAACAAGCCCACGAAGCCGTCCGTCAGGTAAAGATATTTACACGCGGCGGATAGGCTTAGATGGTCATCTCACCTTTCTATTATTCCAAAAGCTAGGATCGCGCGGACGGGGAGGGTTTTGGCGGGCGTGTTCGATCTGGCGGGCACGGAGGCGTAACTCTTCTTGGTGCAGGCGGCGACGCTCTTCGCCCGTTGCGGGTGGCTTGCCGCGTTCGCCCCAGTAATACTTGAGGGTCACGAACAGCAAAGCCCCGCTTCCGATCAGCGTGAGCAGCAGGACAACAACTATTACTCCGACAAAGCTCGACATATCTGTAATTCTAATTAAGATAATAGAAATAGTGAAAGGGGAAGGGACAAGTGACGAGGGACGAGTGACGAGGAAGAGGGAAGAGGGAAGATAGAACGGTGGAGGAGTATGAAAGCTAAGTTCGTTTGCCTGTGTGTGGTTTTGTCGATGTTTGCCCAAATTGCCGTTGGGCAAAAGGATGAGCTGGCCGCGTATAACGATCCGCCGTCGCGGCTGCGTGGCGTGATCGAGCGGTTTGATTCGGATCTCGGGTTATTAAACCGCTTTTATTCGGCACCAAGCTCCGCAAATCGCAGTGCGCGGTTAAAGCAGCATTATGCGGACGGGCTGGCGATGCTTGCAAAGCTGAACTTTGATGCGCTCAACCACGACGAACAGGTCGATTACATCTTGTTTCGCAACTATCTCGAACACGAGCAAAAGGAGCTTGCGAGGACGGACGCGCAGTTTGCTGAGGTCGCCGGGATGATGCCGTTTGCCAAGACGATCAACGACCTTGAGGACACGCGGCGTCAGCTCGTGCCGATCGACGCGGCAAAGATGGCGACGCTGCTCAATGACCTCGCGAAACGCATCGCCGACACGCAAAAGGCCCAAGGAAGTGGCATTGGGGCTGGGCCGAAACGCACGGTCGCGAATCGCGCCGCACGTAACCTTGGTGATCTCAGAAATGTGCTGCGGCGTTGGTACGGTTATTACAATTTGTACGACCCGATGTTCACATGGTGGTGCGAGTCGCCGTATAAGGCGGCGGATGATGCGCTCGCAAAGTATCAGGCGTTTGTCACTTCGCGGCTTGTCGGCATTGCGGCGGACGACCGCACGACTATTATCGGCGATCCGATCGGCAGGGAAGCCCTGATCCAGGAGCTTGAGTTCGAGATGGTCCCGTACACGCCTGAGGAGCTCGTCGAGATCGCGAACAAGGAATTTGATTGGTGCATCACCGAGTTTAAGAAAGCGTCGCGTGAGATGGGCTACGGCGACGATTATATGAAGGCTATCGAGGCCGTCAAGCAAAAATACGTCGAACCCGGAAAACAGCCGGAGCTGATAAAGAAGCTTGCGTACGAAGCCATTGAATACGTTGAAAAGAACGATCTCGTCACCGTGCCAAAGATCGCCCGCGACGGTTGGCGAATGGAAATGATGACGCCCGAACGGCAGCTTGTTGCTCCGTTCTTCCTCGGCGGCGAGACTATTCTCGTCTCATATCCGACCGACGGTATGACGCACGAGCAGAAAATGATGTCGATGCGCGGCAACAACCCGCACTTTGCCCGAGCCGTGACGCATCACGAGCTTATCCCGGGCCATCATCTGCAAGGGTTTATGGCACAGCGTTACCGCTCGTATCGCGGCGATTTTCGCACGCCTTTTAACACCGAGGGCTGGGCGTTGTACTGGGAATTTTTGTTGTGGGACCGCGGGTTTAACAACACCCCCGAGGACAAGATCGGAGCTTTGTTTTGGCGTTCGCACCGAGCAGCACGAATTATTTTTTCGTTGAATTTTCACCTTGGCAACTGGACGCCCGAACAGTGCGTCGATCTGCTCGTCAACAAAGTCGGCCACGAGCGCGACAACGCTGTCGCCGAGGTGCGGCGTTCGTTTAGCGGCGATTACGGCCCGCTATATCAGATGGCGTATATGATGGGCGGACTGCAGTTTCATCAGATGCACCGGGATCTTGTCGATAGCAAGAAAATGACCGACAGGCAGTTTCACGACGCCATTCTGAAAGAAGGGCCGATCCCGGTTGAGATGGTCAGAGCCGCTCTGACGAACCAAAAACTTACGCGGGACTACAAGGCCAACTGGCGGTATTACCCGCTTGGGAAATAGGACATTTGCCCGCGAAACACGCGGAAGTCACGAAAGAAAGAATGCTTACTTTTAGTGTGGCTCGAGTGTTTAGCGGGCAATTCTTTAGCGAGAAACATTAAGAACTGTTTCTGCGTTTAATGCTCCAACTTATGAAACGAAATTATTTGAAACGATCCGGTGTTTTGGCGGCGATATTAGTATTCGCTAGTGTTTTCACTCTTGCCCAATCGGGCGGCAAGTCGGCGATCAGCGAGACAAATGTCCGCGCCGGGATGTACTTCCTTGCAAGCGACGCGATGCAGGGACGCGGAAGCGGGACGCTGTTTGAGCGGATCGCAGCAGAATATATAGGTTCGCAGTTTATGCAGTTTGGTTTGGAACCGGCGGGTGAAGCCGGACCGGACGGCAAGCCTACATATGTGCAGACCGTGCCGTTCAAATCCCGTCGAACAGGAGCCGAAGGCAAAACCTGGAACGCTATGGGCAAGATCACGGGAACGGATAAGACGCTTGGTGCGGAAGTCATCCTGTTGACGTCCCACCTCGACCACGTCGGGGTTCGCGACAATGCGCCGGGCGATGACAAGATATTCAATGGTGCTGACGACGATGCGTCGGGGACGGTTGCGGTGCTTGAACTGGCACGAGTGCTCGCCAGCGGCAAAAAGCCAAAGCGGACGGTTTATTTTGTGTGCTTTGGCAGTGAAGAGGCCGGCGGTTACGGAGCGAACTATTTCGTCAACAATATGCCGTTCCCGAAGGAAAACCTAGTCGCAAATTTGGAGTTTGAGATGATCGGACGCCCCGATGCAAAGGTAAAACCTGAAGAATTGTGGTTAACCGGCTATGAACGCTCAAACCTCGGGCCCGAGCTCGCAAAACGCGGAGCTAAACTTGTCCAGGATCCACATCCTGACCAGAATTTCTTTTTCCGTTCGGATAATATTCAGCTTGCCAAGGCAGGCGTGATCGCCCACACGGTGTCGAGCTTTGGCCTGCACACGGACTATCACAAGGCGAGCGATGAGATCAAGACGATCGATTTTAATCACATGACACGAGCGATCAACTCGATGGTCAAACCCGTTCAGTGGCTGATAAATTCGACGTTCAGGCCGCAGTGGAACGAGGGCAAAAAGCCTTAGCGTGCCAACCTGTGGCCAAAGAGCGATACGGGGATGAACATCAATAAGCCGATGATGATAAACGATATAGGCTGTCCCGGTAGGAGAAAGATATTTACGATCATCCCAAGGGTTAGAATTATCCCGATGATAACCGGCAACGTGAGGTTATTTGATACTTGTCGACCCATCTTGGTGACGATAAATCCGCCAGCGAAGGCCGCCAGAAAATAGCCGATCAGAACGATCACATAACCGAGCGGCGGCACATTTGCCATAAAATCGCGAAGCCGGGCCGAATCTTCCAGGATCTCGGCGCTTGGAGGCATAACGACCAGCGAATTTATCATTTCGACGATCATCATAATGCCGAACGATACGATCAGAGCGACCACAACGGCTAGTATCTTGCGTCCCACCTTTTATACCTCCGATAAGTTAGATTGAGCCGGTAAAGAAAGAACGCTCAATTATTAGTCCGAAATCAGTATTCAAGTCAAGCCCCCATGCACATCAAAGCTGTGCAAGCACATTGTAAATCTCGACCATTGCCATAGTGTCGAGGGTGCAGTATTCCAACAGATCCTGAAAGATTGTTTCGCGTTCCTCGTCGGAAAGTTTACGCTTTGCAGCGTGGAACCATTTTATCGTCGCCTCAAGCCCGTCGGAAATGCCTAGTTCTTTGTAGTTGAGATGGGGAACTAGATTTGGCAGCACGATCTTTATGGACGTCCGGCCCTTGAACCGGGGGTCTACGTAAAGGTTTTCTGAGAAGATCTTCATTAGGTCGTAAGTCTTTGCGTTGACCTCAGCAAAGAAATCGGCGAGGTCGGGAAACATCGCACCCATCTCGTCATTGCGCGTTTTCTCAAACGATTCGTACCAAACCAGCACCGTGCCGATCCCACCAGACATCGCATCTCTAAGGTGTTCAGCGACCGAGCGCGAAAGCTGGTCGTCCCCGCGTGAAAGATATTCTGAATGCGTGATCTCTGCGCCCGGCGAGGCTATGGTGTGCAGAGAGTATTGAAAGACCATCTGCTGAAACGGCCGCACACCGTCAAACTGTGGTATCGCGTAGGCGAACGTCTCGTAGTCGAGGAAATGCAATGGATATTCCCAAGAATCGAGCTTTTCGTGTATCCCATCGATATCGATCTTGGGAGCACTAAGTTTAGACATTTCGACGTGTAACCGTTGCTTATCCGACAACTTGTAATCGTCCGGTATATCGCTAAGGGCGATAATGCCCTCGCGCAAAAGTTCGCGACGTTTTTCGTGGCGCAGCGTATAAAGCTCAAAGATCGTGCGTTCCGGCAGATCTGGGAAATTATTTCGAATGAAAACACAGTCCAGTCCATTGTCCTTACAATAGTCTTCGATCGCGGCAACGGGTTCAGTTTTGAGATAGTCAAACGCCGCCTGGATCGCCGCCTCGGTTTCAGCAAGCTTTGCATCGACTGTCTCAGTAACCTCGTCAACCGTAAAAAGCTTTTCGACATCGATCTCGCCGTTGCGGACATACTCTGAATTCAGCGTGACAACAAACGTGCCGCGAACCGTCGAACCGGACCGTGTGGCTGTAACTTTTTGAAACGCAAGGTCATCATAGTGTTCAGGTTTAACCTTTGACGAGGCTTTTACCTCATAAACATCAACCACTCCGGTCGCCTTGTCCGTAACTACAATGTCGCTGCGGGCTGCGAGCTTATCGGTCTGAAATGTCCGTTGAAAATCCACCGCGTATTCGTCAGACTCGGCAAATCGGGCTAGTTGCTTGGCGTAACGCTCAACCTCATAACCCTCTTGTCGACGGTGAGCGTAATCGATCGTTTCTTCCCGCGTCATCAAGAGCGGTTGATGCACGCTGAGCCAAAACTCATTAGGGCAGCTCAGAAACTGCATGAACGAGGTTTTTGAAAGGCGAAATTGGGAACTGGCTGCTGGATTCATTTATTTGTTTGCTCGCGTTATGATATTTTACGCCTGTCCGTTAATTTTTCATACTTAGGAGTTGGGTCTATGAGCGATTCGATATCGATCTTTCGAATTTTTATTCCCGTAACAGATTTTGAGAGTGCAGTATCGTTTTACCAACGGCTATTTGCGGACGAAGGGCGGCTGATCCATCGCGGGCGGCAGTATTTTAATTGCGGACCCGTGATGTTTGCGGTCATCGAAAATAGTGGTACGCCTATTGGCGATCATATTTATTTTTCGGTTCCTGATCTTGAGTCAGTATTTTCAAGGGCGAAAGAGCTGGATTGTCTCGAAAATGACAGCGTGCACGGTACGCCGTCGGGCGAGATAAATGTGCGTCCGTGGGGCGAACGATCGTTCTATGCCCGCGACCCGTTTGGAAACGGCCTGTGTTTTGTTGATGAAAAGACGCTGTTCACCGGAGAAAGATAATGCTCATTTATGAGGTCACAACGACGGTTAATCCAGGTATCGCCGCAGATTATGAGAGATACATGACGGAGCGACACATCCCTGACGTTTTAGCGACAGGTTATTTTGCAGCCGCGTTTTTTGCAAAAAATGGCAATGTTTATCGCATCGGTTATCATGCCGATTCGCAGGAGCTTTTTGATACTTACATCGCAAACGACGCGGAGCGGCTGCGGGCAGATTTTGCCAGTCATTTCCCAACAGGGATCGAAGTCTCACGTCAGATATTAAATATCGTAGGATTATTTCCTGGTCCTTAGAGGCGAATCCGAATCTAGCCCGCTATCTGATAATCTATAAACATGCTTATTTTGGGCATTGAAAGTTCGTGCGATGAAACGGCTGCGGCCGTGGTCCGTGACGGAGGCGAGATCGTGTCGTCGGTGATTGCTTCGCAGATCGAAATGCATAAGCCCTGGGGCGGTGTCGTGCCTGAGCTTGCTTCGCGCGAGCATCTACAAAAGATCGAGCCGATCGTTGCCGAAGCGATGACTCGTGCCGAAGTGTCTTTTGCCGGCATTGACGCAATAGCGGTTACTCAAGGGCCCGGGTTGATCGGTTCGCTGCTAGTCGGGGTTTGCTATGCAAAATCGCTAGCATACTCGCTTGGGATTCCAATTGTTGGTGTCAATCATATTGAGGGGCACGTTTATTCAGTAGCGTTTGAAAATCCTCCGGTTGAATACCCGGCACTTGGCCTGATCGTTTCTGGCGGCCACACGAACATATTTCACATTCCCGCCGAGGGGCAATATAAGGTCGTCTCGCGAACACGAGATGACGCGGCGGGCGAGGCGTTTGATAAGGTCGCCAAGATGCTCGGTCTCGGTTATCCCGGCGGTCCCAGCATCGAAAAACTTGCTCTACAGGGCGACAAAAGCGGCGTAAGATTTCCAAAGGCGAAGATATCTGACGGCCGGCCCGATCTTAGTTTTAGCGGCTTAAAAACGGCTGTTGCAAGGTATGTCCGCGAAAATAATATTGTTCCGGTGGCCAACGGCGACGAGCCTTCGCAGGAGATAAAAGACCTTGCGGCTAGCTTTCAGGCGGCGGTTGTAGACGCGCTTGTCGGCACCCTCGAAAAACTGGCAATCGAATTACGTCCAGAAACGCTCATCGTCGCGGGTGGTGTGGCGTGTAATCTGGCACTTAGATCTGCTGCCGAAGACGCCGGAAACCGCCTCGGACTGCCCGTATATTTTCCCTCGAAACATCTCTCGACCGACAATGCGGCAATGATAGCCGCGGCGGGATATCGACAACTTGTACATGGCGATCAGGCAAAACTAGATATGACGGCCGACGTGACAATGCGGCTACAAAACGTGGATAATGAGGAAGCAGTTCTGAGGCAAAAGCGGGTAAAATACCGTCTATGATTTTGCTTGCGTTCAAATGGTGCGAGCCGATAGAATAGTTTGTATTGAGTTCAAAAAGTTTAAACGGTAGTTGATATGAAAAGAATTAGCAGTTTTGGTGTTTTAGCTTTCCTTGTCGGAGCACTTATTATCTCTTCGTTTGGTCAGGCAGAAAGTCCGTCAGCGATCACCTTACAGCCGTTTCTTACGGGCTTAAGCTCGCCGGTTTTTATGACGCAGGCTGCGGACAAGAGTCAGCGATTGTTCATTGTGCAACAGGCTGGACTAATTCGGGTGCTGCAGCCAGGGTCGACGACGCCAACGACGTTTCTCAATATTACGGGGCCTGTACTCGCCGGTGGTGAGCGCGGTCTTTTGGGCCTTGCCTTTCATCCTCAGTATCGATCCAATGGGCGTTTCTTTGTTTATTACACGGCTGATAGTCCTGTTGGTGCGATCACGATCTCTGAGTTTCGGGTATCGACCACCGACCCTAACGTAGCCGACCCGACGGAAAAAATTCTTCTTTCTATACCTCACTCGACCAACACCAATCACAACGGTGGTACGATCGCATTTGGCCCAGACGGTTATCTGTATGCAGGGCCTGGCGATGGCGGCGGTTCGAACGACGCATCGAACAACGCTCAAAATATCAATTCATTATTAGGAAAGATACTGCGGATCGATGTAGATAATGTGCCGGTTGGTCAAGTGCCTCAATATAATATCCCGCCGGATAACCCGTATGTTGGAGTGGCCGGAGCAGACGAGATTTATGCGATCGGTATGCGCAATCCGTACAGATTTTCGTTTGATCGACGTGGTACGCGCCAATTGTGGGCAGCTGACGTGGGGCAAGGGGCATGGGAAGAGGTTGATATCATAACGAGAGGCGGGAATTATGGCTGGCGCGTTATGGAAGGCTTCCATTGCAATCCGAATCTGAACGGTGGTGTGTGTACTGCTCCTAATCCAAGTATTTTCCCGGTATTTGAGTACGCTAGTGATCCTCCACGCTGCTCAATTACCGGCGGTTATGTGTATCGGGGTAGGAGGGGAACTTTCCCTAATGGAGCATATATTTATGGAGACTATTGCTCGGGTGAGATATTGATGTGGCACAACGGCATTCAGACCCAACTTTTGGACACCGCCCTGAGTATTGTCGGTTTTGCAGAAGATCAATCAGGCGAGATCTATGTCATTGGTCAAAGCGGAACGATCGATCGAATAATCGGAACGGCAGCGAGGCCGGTCGAAGAGACGAAGCCTGAGGTCGAAACCCGAACCAAACGGCGGGCAACGCCATAAGACTCGGCGAACTAAGTCATAACGGCGCGAGCGAGTGTAAGTATGTTTACCTCCGTCGCGCCGTTTTTCTTTAGGGCTTTGGCACAGTACGACGCGGTCGCTCCTGACGTAAATACGTCGTCAACCAACAATATTTTCTTTCCTGCTATCAGCTTTGGCCGCAATACTTCAAAAGCATTCTGTACAGTTAGTTCGCGGGCCCGTTTGTCCATGCCGACCCGGTGAACGGGTGTGTGAGTTTTCCGACTGAGGCTGGCACTGTCAACAGCGATATCGGTAGATCGAGAGATCTCGCGAGCGATAACCTCTGCCTGATTAAACCCGCGTTCGAGCCGACGCTGTTTTGACAGCGGAATCGGGACGATCAGGTCTGCCTTGGAAAATCCATTCCTCTCAACTGCTTTTGAAATTAGATCTTGCAGCCGTTTTGGCAAGACAGGTTCGGCTTTCAGTGCGATCACCGTCGCAGCGAGTCCATTTTCATAAACGCCGATAGCCGCTGCTTTATCGTAAAAATGGTCATCACATCTGTGGCAAAACACCGCGACGGGGGCCGCTTTGTCACCAAAAAAGGCTCCGCATTTGTCGCAGAGCATCTCGCTGCCGTCAAAGAAACTCGTTTGTTCCCAGCACTTAATACAAGAAATGCCGTCATCTGCATTCTCGACCTGAGACGAGCAGACGCGGCATTCTTGTGGATATATTATTGAGAGCAGGGAATTTTTAAGCCCCTTGAACATAAGTAAAAACTTAGTCTTCGTCGAGTAGCCCTTTCTCAAGCAATTCCTGACAATCGAGACAGTATCTTGCCCAAGGGATCGCTGCCAGACGTTTAGGGTTTACCTCTTTTTCGCAGTTTTGGCACGTGCCGTATTCATCATCCTCGATGCGCAAAAGAGCCTCATCGATAAGGGTTAGCTGCTTGCTTTCGTTTTCAGAAACGGCAAGCATTACATTTTTGGAATAATTGCGGACCGCCAGATCGACCGGATCCGGCGTTTCGGCATCATCGATCGACAGATCGTTGCCTTTTAGCTTTTCGATGAGCAGTTCTCTCTCAGCGAGCAGCTTTTCTTTTACTTCTTTTAAATTGGATTTACTCATTTTTGATAAGGGAAGCCCCTAATAATTGTATATGCCCGATATAATTGCTCTAGCACTACGACACGAGCCATCTCGTGGGTAAAAGTGAGAAACGATAAAGATAGCACGAGCGAGGCACATTCAGCAACTTCGGCGGCGATACCGTCAGGGCCGCCGATCACAAACGTTATCTCTTTGTGTCCCGCGTTCTGCCATTTCTCGATCTCCGTCGCGAGTTGCGGCGACGAGATCGATCGGCCTGTAACATCGAGCAAACAGACGAAAGAGTTTTGATTCACTTTTTCGAGAATTCGTTTGCCCTCAATATCCTTTCCCTCGTGCGGGGCAGAATCACGAACCTCGACCGTCTCTGTTTTAACAAAATGCGAAAGACGCTGCAGATATTTGTCCTGCAGCGCCGCGTAGTTTTTGTTTTTGGTCTTGCCGACCCAAATAAATTTGAATTTCATCAAAGGTTTTCCGGCAGCTCGACTTTGCGTGCGTCAAGCCACAAACGAGCGAGGTCGTAAAATTCACGTGCCTCTTCATTAAATACGTGGACGATAAAATCGCCGTAATCCACGAGCACCCATTCGCCGCTTGCATAGCCCTCGATGCGGACGGGACGTGAATCAAGCTGAGCCTTTAGCTGCTCTTTGATCTCATCGGCGATGGCCTGAACCTGACGCTGGTTGGCTCCTGTAGCGATAATAAAAAACTCGGTAAAGCTTGCGATGCTGCGCAGATCCAAAGCGACCAGATCGTATGCCTTTTTATCGCTGGCACATTGGATGGCGAGTTTTACGTCGGAGTCGAGGTCGGCAAACTTGGTTGGGGTTTCTGCTATTTCTATTTTGACCGCTTCGCGTTGGAGCGATCGTTCCTGTGTTTCTTCCATTAGCTATAAATCTGATATTTTTCGATATAATTTGCAACCTCGGCGGTCACATCTTCGTGCCATGTCAGGTCGGCTTCGCGAATTTTGCGGCGAATTTCGGTCGCGGAGATATTCATATTGACCGCATCGGTAATGTAAATTGATCGTTGATCACCGACCTCGGCTTCGTCGTTTCGAAGATCGACTATTCTCTCGCGAACGCGTTCCGATACATGATCAAATCCGATCTCGACGCCCGGCCGCGTGACGACAATTATATTGACCATCGTGAGCACTCGCTCCCATTCACGCCAAGTCCCGATGTCCCGCCACGAATCAGCACCGATAACAAAAAAGATCTCGTCATCCGGCATTTCTTTGAGGATCCAAGAAAGCGTCTCGACCGAATATGGCCGCTCGGGCACCTCGATCTCCATTCGCGAAACCGTCATTTTAGGGGCATCCTGCGTAGCCAGGCACAACATCGCATAGCGGTCGTAGGCCGACGTTGGCTTAAGCCGCGCTTTGTGCGGAGCGTGAAAGGCGGGAATAAATACGAAGGAATCAAGCTCAAACTGCTCGGTCAACGCCTCAGATATCGCGAGGTGCCCGCGATGCGGCGGGTCAAATGAGCCTCCATAAAATGCGATCCGTTTCATTACGAGTGCTCAGTGTCCCCTCTGGCTAACATGTCTAACTCAGCAGACACAGCGTTCACAAGGTCTTTGAGACCTTTGTTTGTTACCGAAGAGATCTCAAAGAAACGCTTCTTATCCTTTTTGGCCCTTTTCTTTAGCGCTTCTAAACGTTCGGGTTCGTCCATTGCATCGACCTTAGTTGCGACGACGATCTGCGGCCTTTGGGCGAGATCTGCGTCGTAATTGGCAAGCTCACGGTTGATGATCTCGTAATCCGACACCGGATCGCGGCCCGACAGCGACGAGACATCAACGAGATGCAGCATCAATTTTGTCCTCTCGACGTGGCGAAGAAAACGATGCCCAAGCCCCGCTCCATCCGATGCCCCTTCGATCAAACCAGGAATGTCAGCGACCACAAACGTCCTAAAATCACCCATATCTACAACGCCAAGATTCGGCTCTAGGGTCGTAAACGGGTAATCGGCGATCTTTGGTTTTGCCGCCGAGATCACCGAGATCAGTGTCGATTTGCCGGCGTTTGGAAACCCGACCAGCCCTACATCTGCGATCAGCTTTAGCTCAAGCTGCAATTCGCGTTCGCCTCCGGGACGGCCGTTGTAGTGAAATTTTGGTGCCTGCCGCGTCGAGGTCGCAAAGTGCGAGTTGCCCCAACCGCCTTTGCCGCCCTTTGCCGCCAAATATTTTTGGCCCGGTTCGGTGAAATCAAACACGAGTTCATTTGTCTCAGGGTCGAATATTTGCGTACCGATAGGAACCTTGACGAGTGCATCGGCACCATCTTTGCCATAGCGGTTTGAACCTTCGCCGTGGCGGCCGCGTTCGGCTTTGTGTTCGGGGTTGTAGCGGAGATGTAGCAGCGTATTTATTCCTTCGTCAGATTCGATCCAGACGCTGCCGCCGACACCTCCATCGCCGCCCGAAGGTCCGCCGCGAGGGATAAATTTCTCGCGACGAAAAGCCGTGACACCGTTGCCGCCGTCACCGGCCTTTACCTTGATCTTTACGCGGTCGATAAACATAACGTTCTATTCTAAGTGTTTGGAGGGAATTGTGGAAGTCGCATGCGGAAGCCGCTTTCTAGGCGCAAGCCCGCGCGAAGTAAATGCGTAATACAAAAGTTGAGTGTAACGCCCTTACTTCGTGCGGGCTTGCTCCAAATGCCCACGCGTACAAAAAACAAAAGCGTCGTCCCGGTTGCCCGTTTCGACGCTTTTATTTTCTTTGCTTTTCCGCCGAAGCGTACGAGTAAAGGGTTGGTGGCTCTCGCATGTACACGTTCGAACCACCGATTTTGTATCCCGAAGAATCTCCTGCGGAGGATCTTCTCCGGTCAGCACCCAAAATGAATAAATTCAAACTGTTGTGCTCGAAAGCACGGTGCCGTTAGGTCTTTTTTTGGTGGCTTTACCTCCACCTCCGGTTACGTTCCCGGCAACGAGGCCCTCGTCTTTCGACGTGAGCGGCATCGCACCCTCTGGCTGATTATTTCCGTCGGGCGTTGTCCGTTTTTATCCGAACAACCCGGCCTTTCTTGCGTCCGGCCTTAGCAAGCCTTTCGGCTTCGGCTCCGAGCGTACCAAGCAGCGGCTTTCCGCTCCTTCTGCTCTCAAACGATCGCGTCACCGCGTCCGCTCCACCTCTCGGTGCCGGTCAAAGTTCCCGTAGCAACCTCGACTGTGAAACCAGTTTACACCCGAATTTTTGCAAGTCAAGTAGAAAATACTTTAACTATTACCCTTATTTTACGGGCATTCTGTGGAAATCGTGTGGATTTGTCTGTGCAAAAAATGCGGATAAAATTGTGGAAAATCCGGCAAGTGTTTTAGAGTGAAAAGTTAGTAATACGGGACGGATTCGCCGACGTTACGCAGTCTTGTTACGTGTAACCGAAAAATAACTGACAAAAAGTTGTAAATGCGGGTAGTGACTGTCACCTCTGACCAGTAAGCATGCAAAAGTATGCTGAGTTTTTGGTCCACCTTGGTCCATCTGGTCCGGACCGGACCAAAAAAAGCACACGCCGCATGACGTGTGCTTTTCATAAAACTAAGTAAGGGTTGCTTAGGCCGCAGCTTCGGCTACAACTTTCGGTGCCAGCTCGGGGGCACCTGCGGCGTAGACGCTGATAAATTTGCCTTTGCGGCCTTTGTCTTCGAATTTGATAAAGCCTTCGATCAACGAGAACAGCGTGTCGTCTTTACCGCGGCCGACATTGTTGCCCGGCTTCCACTTGGTGCCGCGCTGACGTGCGATGATATTGCCGCCGAGTACATGCTCGCCGCCAAATTTTTTGAGTCCGAGCCGCTGTGCGTTTGAATCGCGGCCGTTTCGGGATGAACCTACACCTTTCTTATGTGCCATATCATTAGTGGTCAGTGGTCAGTGGTCAGTGGTCAGTGGTCAGTCCTGCCAAACCACCAGACTTAGATCTTTTCTATCTTAATTTCCGTAAAGCCTTGTCTGTGGCCTTGTTTGCGTTTGTACTGTTTGCGGCGTTTCTTTTTGAAAACGATGATCTTATCACCTTTGCCGTGGCCGACAACGGTGGCTTTGACCGTGGCCGCACCGACCTTGTCGCCGAGGACAAGAGCTTCGACATCAACCTTTGCACCGGCCTTTTCATTGATGGTCGGCACACGAAGTGTCTCGCCGCCCTCTACCGCAAATTGCTTTCCGCCTGTTCTGATAACTGCGTAACTCATTTCTTATCTTAGCTCCTCTCGCCTGACGGCATTTGCCTAGTCAATCGAAAAGTACAGATTATACGGATTCTTAGGGGCAAGGTCAATCGGGGAATTAAGAGTTTGCCGACGAAAAGCACGAAATACACAAAAGTCGGTTCAAATAATTAGTGTGTGTCGTGTCCTTTTGTGAGCAAAAATTCTTAGGCTACCGACGGATCGATCACGACCGCGATGAACGGCAAGTTGCGGTAGCGGCCAGCGGCGTCGAGTCCGTAGCCTACGACGAATTTGTTTGGTATGACAAAGCCCGTATGATCTACCACAAGCTCTTTTTTGATTCGCGGCTCCGGTTTGTCGAGAAAAGTCGCGATCTTGATCGAAGCTGCGCCGCGTGAATCGAGTATCTCGACGAGCCGTGTCAGCGTCAGACCTGTGTCGATAATGTCTTCGACAATGAGGACGTGTTTGTCGCGGATCGAATTGCTGAGATCTTTTAGAATCTCGACGTCGCCTGTCGATTTTGTTCCGTCTTTGTAGCTAGACACAGACATAAAATCGATCGTCAGCGGCAGATCGATCTCGCGCATCAGATCCGCCATAAATACACACGAGCCTTTCAAAACTCCGACCAATACTAGCTCTTTGCCCGCATATTCGGCGGTGATCTGTGCACCTATTTCCTTAATGCGTGCCGTAATTTCTGCCTCGGAATACATTACTTCGAGGTTTGGGTTGGTGAATTCGGTAGTTGCCATTTTGGTTGATCCGGTTGCCATGGTTTCCTCGCAAATTTGAAAGAATTGGTTTTTAGACATACTATTCAAACATAGGCTAACTTTCAAGTTGACCGCTTTTTTCCATCAAAAAATGGCTGATGCTGATAAAGACACACGCGACCGCGTTCGCGAACTGGTGAAACAGGTTTTGGCGACCGTGCCGACCGAGGGTGAGACTGCGCCGAAAACGGCCGCTGAGGTCGAGCACGTTGTCGTAAATTCTCTACAGGGCAAATTTGGCAAAGAATTTGATCGCGACGAATCATCTAAGACGCTGATTACCGAGGACGACCTGCGGGGGCTTGAGCCGGGATCGAAACTGCGCGTCAATGAAAATGTAAAATTTACCGCACTTGCGCAGGACATAGTCAACGACCTAAATATTCAACTTATCCATAAGCAGGCGCGAAAAAGTACGGCGAGAGTTCGTTCGGTCGCGGTCGGTTCGGATCACGGCGGGTTTAAAATGAAGGAGCAGTTGAAAGCTTTCCTGACTGATTTCGGGCTTAATGTACGCGATTTTGGCACCGAGAGCGAAGAGGCGGTTGATTACCCTGACTTTGCCCACGCGGTGGCAAAATCGGTTAGCGGCAAGCAAGTCGATGTCGGTATCATCATTGACGGCGCCGGTATCGGCAGTGCGATGACCGCCAACAAAGTGCCTAATGTCCGTGCGGCGGCCTGTTATTCGACAGCTCTGGCAAAAAACTCCCGCGAACACAACGGTGCAAATGTATTGACTCTCGGTGCCGGACAAAACTCTTTTGAAGAGGTTAAGCAGATCGTGGAGGCGTTTGTCTCAACGGATATCTCTGAAGAGCGGCACATGAAACGCGTCGGCAAGATCGACAATATAGAGCGGCAGTATCGAAAGTGATAATATAATCATCTCATGCAGCAGAACGGAAACTACGACCAGCTTATCGACCAGATCACCAATATGGTGCTGGCAAAACTCACGGGTGAGGAATACTGCCCGACGTTTTGCCGTGCCGATGTCGAGCGTATCGTTGATGCCGGGGCCGAACGTATCGGTATCGTTTTGGGCGAGACGGCGACCGCACACGACTGGGCAAGCCTGATCGATCACACGCTGTTAAAACCAGAAGCATCCGTTTCGGATATCAAGACCTTGTGTTCCGAGGCCGCTCAATACGGTTTTGCTTCGGTTTGCGTAAATCCCGGCTGGGTCAAACAAGCGGCCGAGTTTCTAAAGGGAACCGGCGTGCCGGTATGTACCGTGATAGGTTTTCCGCTCGGGGCGACGCTGCCTGATGTTAAGGCCTACGAAGCCCGCCGTGCGATCTTTAACGGAGCCGGTGAGGTGGATATGGTCATCAATATCGGTGCACTCAAATCGGGCGACGATTGCCTCGTCGAGGACGACATTCGTGCCGTGGTCGAAGCCGCTCACGAAAATCACATTCTTTGCAAAGTCATTATAGAAACGGCCCTTTTGACCGACGATGAAAAAGTGAGGGCGTGTATCGCTTCGAAAAATGCCGGTGCTGATTTTGTTAAGACATCGACTGGCTTTGCCAAAGGCGGTGCGACGGCTGACGATGTTTCGTTGATGAGAAACACGGTCGGTAGCGCTCTGGGCGTTAAAGCGTCTGGTGGAGTAAAGGGAATCGAAGATGCGAGAGCGATGTTCGAAGCCGGTGCAACCCGTATCGGAGCATCCGTCGGCGTCAAGATCGCGCAGGAAGCAAGCGGTATCAAATCAACTATTGTTGCAGGGAATTATTAGGCGGGACTCCTAACGCCCATCGAATTTTTTTCGATAGTCGTCGCCGGCGATCATCACAGTTTTACACATCTCGTACAGCCTCGATCTCACACGAACCCCGACTCTGTCTTCCAAGATCTCCTCGCGCTCATTTGGGCGTTCGTCGAGATAATTCGTAGTAAAAACGGTAAATTTCTTTTCGTTATAACGCGAGTTGATGATGTGGGTCATCGTATCGCGGACCCAATCGGTAGGTTTAGAGGCACCTAACTCATCTAGCACAAGAACATCTGCGTTCAGCACCGGAGCAAGGACGCCTAACTCCGATGACTGAGTATTTGGATTGTACGAATTCTGGATCTCCTTTAAGAGTTCTCCAAATTCGTAAAACAGACAAGAAAAACCACGTTCGGTCAGGCCTTTTAGTATAGAGACCGCAAGATGCGTCTTGCCGACGCCCACGCTCCCCATCAGGAGCAATCCACGATCTACGGCTGGATATTCATGGGTAAATGCCATCGCGCTTTTGAGTGCGGCCGTCTGCGAAGGATTTTGTGCTTTGTAATTGCCAAAATGAAAGCCGTCATACCGTTTCGGCAAACGGACACTTTCAAACTGGCCTTTCTGCGTATTGAGCTTTCGGCAAGAGCAGATCCGGGCTCCTTTGCCGGGCACGATCTCCATGCCGGTGCCAAAGCAGATCGGACACTCGTCGGCCAAAACATCTATCACATCGCCGTTTTCAACAAATGTTGGCACGGCTTTTAGCTTATGATCTCTGGCTTTTTCTTGCGGCATTATAGTAATTGGCGAACTGAATAGATGGATTATAGCACCGGCAGTTTCTATTTCAAGTTTGGGTTTCGGGCACGATCTGCGGGCTATGATATATTATTTTGACGGCGATAGTTATGAGTATTTTACGCAGTTTGTTGATACGATTTGGGTTAGCGAACCTCAGCGTCGAGCGGGCGTCGATCAGCGTTATGCTGTTGGATGACGACTCACGTCGGCACAGGTGGTTTGCAAAGCGGTTCAAAGGGGATTTTCTCGATATTGCCGAAAATGTCGCCGAGGCTAAAGAGCTTTTGGCTACCGGGAACTATGATGCGATCTTTTTGGACCATGATCTGCTGCCGCATCATTATGATTCAAACAGTCACGGCGACGTGGAAAATACCGGGTACGCTATTGCCCAGTGGCTTAGCGAGCGGCCCGAATTGCAACGCGGTGCAAAGGTGATCGTACACACACGAAATGCTGATGCAGGCGGTCCGATGGTTGAAAAGTTGAGAGAAACCGGCCGCAACGTCGAATACTGCGCCTTTCCTTATCTTGATCTCAAGATCAAAAATTACTGGCGGCGGTAGACCTAACCGATAAGCCTGAGCAATTGCAGTACCACAAAAAATGCTGCCAGCACGCGGGCAATTATCATTATCGTTTTCATACTTCTATCCTTAGGCTATTTCTTAAGCCCGTTTATCAGCAGATCGGCAGTTTTCTTCGTCCGTTCAGCAACGTCTTTGCGGTCGCCTAATTCAAAGGCGCTCAGGCTGTAGGGCAGTAAAGAATTGGTTGCGGTGACGAGTGTTTGAGCGAGATCAAATGCGTCACCGGCAACAAATGCTCCTGATCTTTGCCCTTCGGCAATAACATCGCCAAATATCCTTGCCTCTTCATCAAAATAACGTTTTCGACGCTGGAGTAGCTTTGGCCGTAAGTAGGCGAGCAGCTCATTTAGGCTCTGTGAGTAATGCTGAACGCTGTCAAAACGAAACATTACGCGTTCGATCAGCATTTCGCGCAGCCGTTTTTCAGAGCTGCCCGAACCATCGCTGATGGCCCGTAGATTACTTTTTAACCGCTCGATAATGCGGTCGATCTGCGACAGAGCGATCTCTTCTTTACTGGTAAAATGCAAATATACGCTGCCTTTGCCTATACCGACCTCTTGGGCAAGGTCATCGATGGTCATCTTTTTATAACCATAGCGGGCTAGCAGTTTGTCGGTCGCATCGAGTATCGCTTCGCGGGTGCCTTTTGTCTGAACTGCTTCTTTCATAGTCTGACTAATGACCAATATCGCCTTATGGTCATCATATTAAAGGCAAGCAATTTTGTAAAGCACAATTCTGTTCACTCAAAATAATTACGGCCTCTGAGCTTTTCCGGGAGCAGGTCGCCGTCGGGGTCGTTGCCCTCGTCTTTGCCGTAACCGAGATCTTTCATCAATTTTGTTGGGGCGTTACGGATCTTCATCGGAACGGGTAGATTGCCGAGTTTTTTGGCGTCTTCCATTGCGGCACCGATAGCGTTGGTTGCCGACCGGTCCTTTGCGGCGTTTGAGAGATAGGTGACGCCGTGAGCGAGGTTTAACGCACATTCGGGCATGCCGATCGTCGTCACGGCTTGGAATACAGCATTGGCTACGACGAGGGCTGTCGGTTGGGCGACACCGATGTCTTCGGACGCAAAGATCACCATACGCCGGGCGATAAATTTAGGGTCCTCGCCGGATTCGAGCATGCGGGCGAGATAATACATCGCGGCGTTTGGCTTGCTCGCACGCATCGATTTGATAAATGCCGAGATGACGTTGTAGTGCTCCTCGCCCTTTTTGTCGTAGCGGAGGAATTTGGATTGCAGCGTTTCTTTGAGCGTTTCTAGCGATATTGTGTCATACAACCGCGAGGTGTTTTCGATCATTGTGATCGCCTGTCGGGCATCGCCATTTGCCATTTCGATGAGCCACACTTTCGCAACATCGTCCAGCTCAAAACCGGTTCGGTCGATGATAGCCGCCATATCGGCATCTGAAAATTCTTCGAGAACAAACACGCGGAGCCGCGACAGCAACGCCGGGATGACCTCAAAGCTCGGGTTCTCAGTCGTCGCACCGATCAACACAAGCTCGCCGTTCTCCACAAACGGCAGCAGAAAATCTTGCTGGGCTTTGTTAAAGCGGTGGATCTCGTCGAGGAACAAGACACGCGGACGGCCGTCAATTGAAGGGGTTTTTACAATGCGGCGAATGTCTTCTTTGCCGGCGGAAACAGCGGAGAGTTCGTAAAAATCTGCTTTGATCGCGTTGGCGTAAATGCGTGCGAGCGTTGTCTTGCCGGTGCCCGGTGTTCCCCACAGTACGAACGAAAATATATGGCCCTGTTCGATTGCGAGACGTACCGGTTTGGCCGGACCAACCAGATGGGTCTGGCCGACAAACTCATCCAGATTCTGCGGCCTGATCTCATTGGCGAGCGGTTCCATCATTGGTCGTAAAAACGAAAAGGGCGATTCAAACAGATCGCCCGATCTTACTCATGTTTGGGCCGACAGGCTATTTCCCCTTGACCCTAAACGCATATCCAAACGAGACGACAAGGTTGCCCGTCCGGCTTTTCCCGTCAGTCGCGGTATTCTTTTGCAAAGTCGTTAGGCCATAAGATGCCCGTACGTCGACAAAGGCATAGTTGCGGCCACTCGGAAATTTGATGCCACCTCCGCCCGTAAACCCGGCGTTGAATCGATGAAGATTACTCTTCACATCGGTGTCGGCATCAAATGGTATTGCCGGAAACGGGAATGGAAGCGGGGTCTTATTCTTGTCCGCATACACCGGGCTCGTGCCACGCGTAACCTGGGTTGCTTTTACCAAAAATCCCATATATGGCCCAGCGTTCACGTAGAATTGCGGGCCGCTATCGCGACGCCAGGTGTATTTGAAAAGGACAGGAACCTCTAGATAGTGCAACTTGGCAGTATTTTTGAAGTCTGCGAAATAATATGATCCCGCCGGAAGTGCGGGCAATCCGGGGATCGGCCGGGTGATCGGCTGAACACCATCACGTCTGCCTCCCTGCGGTGCATAGTCAAGCCCGGTCTGGATCGAGACCCGTGGGGTCAGGCCAACCTCGACAAAGGCTCCGAAATTATACGCAAAACGGGACTTGTAGTCGCGCGTGACCTCTTGGCTGCTACCGCCGACCAGATTGGGGATACTGACACCGCCTTTGACCCCAACGTTTACCTCGCGTTCGTCCTGGCCGGCGGCATAGGTGCCGGCGAAGATGACAACAGCAATGACTGACAATAAGACTTGCAAAGTTTTGCGAATATTCATCGATTGCCTCCAAATTGTTTTTGTTCAATACAAGGAACACAATGCCACAGATCCGGCAAATGCCAAAGGAATACCGGCCAACGAAAAAGACCCGCGACACAGTCGCAGGCCTTTAAAATGTATGGTGGCCAGAGACGGGGTCGAACCGCCGACACGCGGATTTTCAGTCCGCTGCTCTACCAACTGAGCTATCTGGCCGTAATTTGCATCTGATCTCGAGATCAGACGCGAATTTATGAGTGTAAATAAGCGGCCAGTGTATGTCAAATTAGAGAGCCTCAAGTTTCCGTAGGTTCCTCAGGTTCGGCCTTTCCGGCGGCGGCGGCTTTTGTCTTAGGCTCGGCCGCTACCACAAACCCCAACGCCTGCTTAACGTCAGCCTCGATACGCAACAGCAGCGGTTCGTCGCCTTTGAGCATATTTTTTACGTTGTCGCGGCCCTGGCCGAGACGCTCGCCTTTGTATGAGAACCAGGCGCCGGATTTTTCGACGATGTTGTGATTGACGGCGATGTCGAGCAGATCGCCCTCGCGGGAAATGCCTTCGCCGTACATAATGTCGAATTCCGATTCGCGGAATGGCGGTGCGCATTTATTTTTGACCACCTTAACGCGGGTGCGGTTGCCGACGACCTTGTCGCCGTCTTTGATCGCACCGATGCGGCGAATGTCTAGGCGGAGACTGGCGTAGAATTTTAGAGCTTTGCCGCCGGTCGTTGTTTCGGGTGAGCCGAAAAATACGCCGATCTTTTCGCGAAGCTGATTGATAAAGATAAACGTTGTGTTTGAGCTGGCGACGATGGCCGTGATCTTTCTCAGAGCTTGCGACATTAGTCGTGCCTGCAATCCCGGCAGGGAATCCCCCATTTCGCCGTCGAGCTCGGCACGCGGCACGAGTGCGGCGACCGAATCGATGACGATGACATCGACGCTGTTCGAACGGATCAAGGTTTCGGCGATCTCGAGAGCCTGTTCGCCGGAATCTGGCTGTGAGATTAGCATGTCGTCGATGCTGACACCGAGCTTGGTGGCATATTCCGGGTCCATTGCGTGTTCGGCGTCGATATAGGCACAAACGCCGCCGTTCTTTTGCGCCGAAGCAACGACCGTTAATGCAAGTGTTGTTTTACCCGAACTTTCCGGCCCGTAAACCTCGATAATACGGCCCCGCGGAAATCCGCCGACGCCGATAGCATAATCCAGGCTGAGACAGGTGGTCGAGATCGCACCGACATCTTCGTGCGGACGCTCGCCGAGCCGCATGATCGCGCCTTTGCCAAATTTTTTCTCGATCTGCTGCAACGCAGACTCAATAGCTTTCCCTTTATCCATGCTCATACCGTTTCCTCTCCCGTCCATAGTGTTTGCTCTCCATTTCAATACCAAGACATAAATCCGTTGCACATGTGCAACATAAGTGTAGTTGTAACACAGAATGTTTCACAGATGCAACACGTAATTGCCTTTATAGTGAGAAAGAGCAATAAAACTGTTGATAAAGCTAGTTTTGAAGGGAATGTTAGACCAACTTGTACGAAATATCAACCCGTAAATCGACGTGTGGATATTAATGGGGCCATGCAGATTTACAAAACCATCCGAGAATCAGCAAACATTCGTGAGTTTGCGGTCGTAATTACTTGCATTGCGTCCTTGAAAACAGGTAGAGTTGGCAGTTGAAGCGACATGGAAACACTGGATTTTTTAGGCCAGACATTGGACGGTAAGTACCACATCGAGCGTGAGCTTGGGCGCGGCGGTATGGGGACGGTGTATCTTGCGACGCATCTCGGCACGGAGCGGCCGGTGGCGGTGAAGATCATTGCGCCGCAGTATATGAAACGCGCTGAGTTTGTCGAGCGTTTTCGCCGCGAAGCGCGCGCTGCCGGGCGGCTGCGTCACCCTAATGTGGTCAACGTCACGGATTTTGGTTTTGCCGATTCGAATCAGGGCCAGGTCGCGTATCTTGTGATGGAATATCTCGATGGCTGTACGCTGGGCGAGATACTCGAAGAGGAGCGAAATCTGCCGGTCGGATGGACGCTCGATATTCTTGAACAGGTCTGCTCCGCCGTGCACGAGGCACACACCCAGGGCATCATCCACCGCGATCTTAAGCCCGACAATATCTGGCTTGAACCCAATCAACGTGGCGGTTATACCGTAAAGGTGCTCGATTTTGGTATCGCAAAGCTTGAGGAGCACGAAGAGCATGGCGCGGGCCACGAGCATGCGGCCTATGTCAGCTCGACGCCGACATATACGTCTAGTGCAAAGGTAACATTTGCCGGAGGCGAGATCGACGGAACGCAGGTTGACGGCAACAATATCTCGACACACGTTGCCGAGGCAACGACGATAGCCGGTAGCAAGGAAAAGGCGGCGATTGCTTCAGAGGCTGGGACGATCAGCTTGTCGCCGATATCGAGCGAGAACGAGACGGCGATACTTGATGACGGCGATATTTCGGATGATTATCAGGACACGATCGGGACTCGGGCGATATCGCAGCCAGACGGCACACCAAAACAGGACAATCTGACAACGAACAGATCGCTTTACGATTCGAAAAACTCGGCGGAGTTGACTCGCGTCGGGGCCGTTCTGGGCACGCCCCTTTATATGTCGCCGGAGCAGTGCCGCGGCGAGCATCTCGATCCGCGTTCTGATATTTACAGCCTTGGGGTGATCGCTTATCAGATGTTGTCGGGACGGACACCGTTTGAAGGCGATTTTAAGGACGTGATGGAATCGCACAAGACCGTCGAGCCAAAGCCGCTCAAGGCAAAAAACGCCAGGCGTAAGCTTAAACAGGGCATCCATCTGGCTTTGCACAAAGACCCTGATTTTCGCCCGCAGACGGCTGAGGCTTTTGCCAGCAAACTGCGTGCGAGGTCTGAGGGCATCTGGGGATTGCTGCGGCGTGCTCTCGTTATTTGGAGCGAACATCTGCCGAAATTTCTTTTGCTGACGGCGTTTTTCTCGCTGCCGATGATCGTTTTGACGCTGATCCTGCTGGCTCTATCGTTCCTCAGGGTTAGCGATATGATCTCCGAAACGGTCGGCAGCGTTTCGATCGCCATTGATGGGTTTGCCTTGTCATTAGCGAGCGCATTTTGTACGAGCCTGATCGTTGGCACCATCTCTTGGATCGTCACACAGTATCTTTCCGTTCCGTTGCGGCCGGTGCGGCTGCGGCCCGCGCTTGTTGAGGCCCGAAAGAAATGGAAGCGGATCGCGGGAACTGCGTTTTTGACGGCGATATTGCCGTTTGTCGTTGCCGGTGTCGCAGGGGCACTTGGCTTTACGGTCGGAGCAATGCTGGGGCTGATCATTTACCCGCTGACGCAGTCGGTCGAACCGATCCCGGTGATGGGTTTTGTGCTCGGATCTCTTTCCGGGCTTCTCGGATTTTTCTGGTCTTATATTTCGTTCATACTCGTGCCGCCGGTCGTGATGATGGAGGATGTGGGGATCCGCGGGGCCCTGAAGCGTTCGCGGGCTCTCGTCAAACGCTCGTTTTGGACGGCGTTTGGTGCGATCTGCATCATGATCGTGGTACCGGGCATCATCGCCGGGTCGATTTCGTACGTTGTCAATGTTTCTGCCAAGGCGTTTGATCCAAAATCGAAAACTCCGGCCGAAGTAACCTCCAAAGACACGACTCAAACTGCGTCTGCCGACGCGGCGACAGAGGCCGCTCCGGCAACTGAGCCTCCCGCAAATGAACCGACGGCTGAACAAACGAGTGAACCTAAAATAGAAAAGAATGACGGCTGGAACTGGTCGCTTGGGCCCAGCAACAAAGAGCGCGGCAAAAAGGAAATGGATATGCGTTCGCGGGTAAAGATGACGATTCTCGAATCGCTCATCCAGATATTTTGGCTGCCCATGCAGATATTGGTGTTCTCATTTTCTGCTATCATAGTTGCATTGCTCTATTTGAAAACCCGGCTGGCCGGCGGCGAATCGATGAACGATCTACTCGAACGGTTTGAGGACGACGAACGCCCCCGTAAAAAGTGGCAGGAACGCGTCCGTGCCCGCCTGATACAGTCCGGACGGATACCGAGCAAACCATGACCAGATGCGGCTTGCGATAACCAGATCCCTTTTAATTTGCGGCGTTACACTCGCGTTTTGGTTCGCTACGCCTGCGCAAGAATTGACCCGTGAATTAAAGGTTTCGGCGGGATCGACTGTCGAGATCATTAACCGCCATGGTCGCGTCGTGGTTAAATCTGAGGCCGTCGCGGACGAAAGAAATCCATCGGGAAAGCTGATCGCGGCTTCGCCAAAAGGCGTGTCGGACGTTGAGGTCAAGGTTACGACGGCTGGCGGGAAAACCACTATCACGGTTGTCTCCACCGATCCTCAAAAACGCATCGATCTCATCCTCACGCTGCCCGAAAGGTCCAATATCATAATTCAAACTGTCGCCGGTGCCGTCGAGGTGAACGGTAATTTTGCGTCCGTCACAGCGACGACATATACGGGTACCGTCGCGGTGGATGTGCCTGACGAAGACATCACATACAACCTGCACTGGACTGAATCAAAGCCCCGCGTCGTGGCAGATTTTGATCTAGCCGCCACTAAGGAGAAGAACGCGGGACGATTTGAAATAAAAGGAAGACAAGCGGAAGAGGTGAAGAGGGGAAAAGGCGAAGAGGGGAGTAAGCCTACAGAACCGAAATCTGTAAAGCTTGATCTCACGACGGCTCGCGGGATCATCTTGCTCAATGTCCCGCCGAACGAGGTGATGAGCGATCTGCGTGAGCGGCCGTTGACCAATGCGGCAAAGGCTATCGTTCGCAGCGGTGACTCGCTATTGATGGAGGCGATCCGAAGAGCGGCTCCGAAATATTACGGTGATTATGCCCGCAGTTTGCCGCCGATGATGTTTGAGCCAAAGTTTGCGGCGAAATCGGCTCAGACTGATAACCCGAATGCATCGCTCAAGACCGCTCTTGTCCGCGTCACCGATCTCAAGAACCGCTCTATCGCCGGGCTGACGGCAAACGATTTTGAGATCACCGAGAACGGCACCGCCCGCGAGATCGTCTCGGTCGAACGTTCGACGGCTCCGTTCAATCTCGTGCTGCTGCTCGACGTTTCGGGCAGCATCGAGAATTACGTCAACTTTATCCGCAAGGCCGCGCGGGCGTTTGTCAACACGGTTGACGAACGCGACCGCGTGTCGATCATCATCTTTAACGATGACGTAAAAGTGTTGTCGCGATTCACGACCGATAAGGGCAAACTTTCGGAGAGTCTCGACACATTTGACGCGGGCGGCGGCACGGCGTATTACGACGCGCTTGCCTATGCTGTCAGCGACACTTTGCGGGAATTTAAGGGCGAACGCACGGCGATCGTGATCTTGACCGACGGCGACGACAACCGTTCGTTCCTGGCGTTTGACTCGCTGGCGGGCTCGATACAGGAGAGCGGTTCGCTGATCTATCCGCTTTATGTGCCGTCCGGGTTGATCGCCGCCGCAGCGGCTAATCCTAACGCAGACATCGACCCGGTTCGCCGAAAGTACATGTCCGTCTCCGCCAAAGCAGAGGGCGAAGGCGAAAAGCTCGCCCGCATCTCCGGCGGCGTCTATTACCCGATCAAAGAGATAGCCGAGATACAAAAAGCTTACGAAGACATCGTCGTCCAGCTTCGCTCGGCCTACAACATCACATTCGGGTCTGAAACATCTAGCGGTAATTCGCCGCGTCTTAAGATAAAAAGCAAACGCGAAGGCACGTTCGCAACCGTCACATCGGTCGTCGCCAGTAAGTGAACATTATGGAACGCAGAAAGTTTTTAGAAAGATTTGGTATGGGAGCTGCAGCAATGGGTACGTTTGCCGCTGCACCAAATGCCGCTCTACCTGCGGAGCCTGTTGATGTATCTGATCGAAATTCATTTAGAGCGGCTGACTTTGGGGCTGTAGGCAATGGGGTTGCGGATGATACAGCGGCGATCCAGCGTGCGATCGATGCAGCGTTCAAACTAGGCGGCGGAACGGTTTATTTAGAGGGTAGCGTCGGTAGAGACTTTAGATGTGCGGGCCAGATCTCGCTCGACGAAAAACGCGGGGTGCGTATTATCGGTAACGCCGGGCCAAATGTACAAGGCGGCCAAGGGGCGGCAAACGCCCAACTCAATTACACCGGCACGGCATCGCCATTTATTTCGATTAGGTCGAGCTTTTCGGTCTCGCTGGAGTGTCTAAGTATTGGTTACAGCAACACTTCGTTTAGCGGGGTTCTGGTCGAGACCGGACATTCGGCTAAAGCAAAGGCGGACCCCGGATATCTGCTTTTCGACCGCTGCCGTTTTATGGGCCGTGGCCGCGCGAATTCAGCCGAATACTTGTTGAATTTATCTCTGTCCATTTGTTCGACCGTTAGGAATTGTGAGTTTCAGGCCGCTAATACCGGAGTTGTTGGTTCACCAGCAAAGGGAATTTACTCAAACGTAATCCAGATCACGGACTCGGCCTTTCGCGATCTGAATAAAGTTGCGATCCGGAGTGCAGGCGAATCCTGGCTGATCTCGGGCTGTACGTTTGAACCGCTCATTAGTGGACGGGCTGGAGCATATTATCAGGGCAAAGACACACTTGCCTACGGACTCAACATTATTGGCTGTTGGATGGGAGACGTCAACAAGCCTGGCGGATGCTGGATCGATATTACAGCAGCCCCGGCTCTGGGGCTAACGATCATCGGCAACCGGATGGGGCCAGCGGGTACCGACCCACGTGATACGGCCATCAAGATCGGTAAGGGGAATCAGGGGGTGACAATTGCTGGCAATCGTATAGAAGGCCCCATAGGTATAGACTTCACCGCTGGCTATACTTTTGGTGCTTCGATCACAGGGAATGATCTACAAAGCGCAACACCGATCGCGAATATCACCAATGCTATGAATCATTTTGTTGCTGGCCATTACACTACACCAAACAAGATGAGCGGTGCGACCACATTTGAAACGGCCGTTTTTAGCGGGGACGGTGTCAGGGGCGGCATCAATCTTGTCCCACAAACCTGGGGCCCGCCGACAAAACCGCAAAACGGCGATATATGGACAACCGATGCAGGGATGTTCGTGAGGATCAACGGAGTCACGAAAAAGGTCACGCTTAGTTGAACTTAGCTGTTTGCGAGTGAAATCAAATCTTTTGAATCGAACGCCCTACAATCTATACCCATTTTGAACGACGAAATACTACATCCGCTATTTGACGAAACCGAGCATCGTCCGCTGACCGTTACTGAGCTTAATACCGAGGTGCGCGACGCGCTTGAGCGCGGGTTTTCGGGTGTTTGGGTCGAGGGCGAGGTGACGGGGTTTGTTGCGGCGTCGTCGGGGCACTGGTATTTTACGCTCAATGACGGGACTTCGCAGATCAGGGCGGTTTGCTGGAAAGGGACGAATTACCGCATCCGGTTTAAGCCGCAAAACGGTATTACGGTGCGTGTTCGCGGCAAGGTGACGCTGTATCCGGCGAGGGGCGAGTGTCAGCTTGTGGTCGAGTCGCTTGAACCGTCGGGCGAAGGGGCTTTGAGGGCGGCGTTTGAGCAGATCAAGGCGGCGCTCGATGCGGAAGGGTTATTTTCGCCGGAGCTAAAACGCCCGATACCGTTTTTCCCAAGACGCGTCGGCGTGGTCACTTCACCTACGGGTGCTGCGTTTCACGACATACTTAATGTACTGACGCGGCGGGCGAGGTCGGTTAGTATTGTGCTGGCACCGAGCATTGTGCAAGGCGAAGGCTCGGCGGACAGCATTCGTCAGGCGGTGAATGACCTAAATGCGTTCAACGCCACGCTCGACGTTGCCGATAAGATCGATGTACTCATCGTTGGACGCGGCGGAGGTTCGCCTGAGGATCTGTGGGCGTTTAATGACGAAGCTCTTGCACGAGCTTTGAGAATGAGCCAGATCCCCGTGATCTCGGCGGTCGGGCATGAGATCGACTGGTCGATATCGGACCTGATCGCCGATCTTCGTGCGGCTACGCCGTCAGCCGCCGCTGAGATGGTCGCGGGCCCCGAAGAGGACATCATTTACGGACTTAATCTGGCCGAAGAAAGGATCGCCGGGCTGATGGAGCGTAGGCTGTATGAAGCCGGGATTAGTATGGACGGTGCATCGATGGCTTTGCGGACGAGCTTTACCTCGGGTGTGCAGGCGGCACAGATGCGTTTTGCAAATGTTGCATCACGGCTGACTCCGGCGACGCTGAAAGCAAAGACGACGGCAGCGGCAAACGCTCTCGCAGTGCTCGATCAGCGGCGGATAACCGCGACGCAAGATTCGCTAAAGACAAAGTCCGAGGCACTAAATGTTCAGATGGCAAAGCTCAATGCGCTGTCGCCGCTTGCGGTGTTGACACGCGGATATTCGATCACGCAGAATGCGGACGGACAAGTTCTGCAGGATGCCGCAAAGGTCAAAAAAGGCGATAAATTGAAAATTCGTCTAAAACATGGAAAACTGGACGCCGAGGTTTTGTCGTCTAACGAATAATGTCAAAAAGCCTGTTTGCTATCGCCGGAATTGTGTTGTTGTCGATCCTGGCGGTCGTCGGGCTGGGCTGTTTTTTGTATTATCAGAGCCTCAAGGACACGCCGCAGTATTCGCTGGCACTGCTCGTTGATGCAGCAAAGAGGGATGATAAACCTGAGATCGACAAGTTGGTCGATGTCGATGCGGTCGTCGATGATTTTGTGCCGCAGATAACGGATAAGGCCGTCGAATTGTACGGACGCGGTCTGCCTCCGGCGATCATCGGCAAGGTCGCAAAGCTTGCAACTCCATTGTTTCCGGCGTTAAAGCAGCGGGCGAGAACGGAGTTGCCGCGAGTGATACGCGACAGGACAGAGCGTTTTGGCAACGTGCCGTTCTTTGCGATGGTCCTCGGTGCCGACAAATATCTCGACATCGCGGTGAACGGTGAGACGGCCCTCGTTAAAAGTAAGCTGCCCAATCATACGTTTGAGATGACGATGCGGCGTATTGACGGGCGTTGGCAGATCGCCGGCGTCAAAGACGAAAAGCTCGCGACCGACATTGCCCGTGCCGTCGGCCAGCAAATAATCTCGATCGCGATAGGTGGACTGAATAAAGAATCGGCGGACACGCTAGGCGTCGGAAATCTCGCAGACCTGCTAAGACAGGCGGAGGAATTGATTAAGTAAAAAGGTAAAAGTAAAAAGGCAAAATCAGATGGAAAAATCGTTTGAAAAATCCCTGGTCGAACTAGAAGAGATAGTACAAAAACTCGAAGAGGGCGATCTGCCGTTAGAAGAGAGCCTCGAGCTTTTTGAAAAGGGCATCAGCCTGTCGCGTTCGTGCCGCGAGCGGCTAACCAACGCTGAGCGCCGTATCGAGATACTGATGAAAGACCCGAACGGCGAATTGAAGACCGAGGAGTTTGAACCCGACAGCCTGCGCTGATCAATTAATCATCACGACCGCAGCGGCAAGAGCTCCTATCAACAGAAATGCTAATAAGCCGACAACTAGCGTGTATACAACAATGCCCGTCGTATTGTCCATGCCGGATTTGCCGTTAAACGTCTTGCCGCAAGCCGGACATTTGACGTGCGTCAACACTTTGGGGCCGATCAATCCGCCCCACCATGTAAAGCTCATCATCTGAGCATCAGTGTCGCCGCACTGGGGACACGGTGCGAAAGTCGTCATAATCTTTATCGACGCGAGCTGAATATACTCAGGATGTACCAGAACAGCAATGCAACGCTTGCAAACAACGTCAGTGCAGCGGCGACGTGCTGTTTTGTATTGAAACGATGTAGCACCTGCGATGTCTGATATAGGATCGAGGTGCCCGCAAATGCAACCATTATGAACGCAAATACATTCCCAAGCGTAAAACCAAAAATCGCACTCGCGACGATAAATCCTAAAGCCGCAAATCCGCCGATGCCCAGTATTGGTGCAAGCCACGAAAAATCAGACCTTGTTACAAAAACGGTGAATGTCAGTCCGGCAAATAGTCCGAGCGATACGATACCGGCTTTGAGGATCACCCCCGGATCACCTGAGTAATACGCGGCGACGACCAGAAGCGGCACGAAAACGACCGCTTCGGCAATTACAAACAAGCCGAGCCCCATATATTGAACTGCTTGTGAGGTTTCCGATACCGCCCAGCGATTAGACAAAAATGAGATCCCCATAAAAAGTCCCAGCACGACGAGCCAGCCAATACTTCCGCCGGAAAAGATGAGCGAGGCGATCATCAGGGCTATGCCCGTGGAAAAGAAAAATGCTTCGACGGCGATAAAGGCAAACACAGCAATCGCTAACAACAAATAGGTTTTGCGAATAAACGCAGCCCTTTCAGCCGGTGCGGCCAGTGCCGCAGAATCGCCGTATGAGGTTGTAAAGTCTTCCATAAATACTCCTGTCCTATTAGATACGATTATCGATGCGATGTTTGCACCAAACCTATCCGTCGTTTGAAGCGGCACGGCTACCTTTCATCATGCCGTCAACGCTCAGCATGCCGGAACCTTGAGCCGCAATAAGGAGGAACGCAAAACAATAAAGTACGGCAGTTTCGCCTCCGTTCTGGATAGGCAAAGCCCCGCGGGATTGATGGGCCATAAAGTACGCGACTGCCATTGTGCCGCTTGATAGAAATGCGGCAAAACTTGCAAAAAAGCCGATCATTATCAAGAACCCGCCGACCAGCTCGATGATCGCCGCTACTAAGATCAGCCCGGCTAATTCACCGCCGGCACGTTCGGACGGCGGCCATGCAAAGAACTTTTGTGTGCCGTGCAGCATAAACAAAAAGCCGACGACGATGCGAAATATTGCGTAAATATAGCCTGAGTATCTGCCAAGAAATCTGTCCATTTTAGATATGCTCCTTATTTTGCGAATTTCGAACAGTATAGCGCATTGCAAATAAAATGGGCGGCCCATTTATAGACCGCCCGTTGATCATTAGATCGAGGTTAGTTTAGCTCGCGGCTTTGACAGCCTCGGTCGGTTCGACACGCGGTGCGGCGAGTCCGAGCTCGGGCGAACGCCACAGGTTTGAGACCAGCAACTCGCGGATAAAGGTCATTTCCTTTGGCAGGCGATCGTAGAGCTGAAAGAAAAGCTCGTCGTGCATGGCGATCTCTTTGAGCCACATATCGCGGTCGAGATTCATCACCTTGTTCCACTGCTCTTTGCTAAAATCAAGCCCACGCCAGTCAATATCCTCGTAACGCGGCATCCACCCAAGCGGAGTTTCGACACCTTTTGAGACACCACGCGAACGCTCAACGACCCATTTCAGCACACGCATATTCTCGCCGTAACCCGGCCAAGCAAACTTGCCGTCCTCGTCCTTGAGGAACCAGTTTACCGAGAAGATACGCGGCGGTTCGGGGATCTGGCGGCCAAAGTTGAGCCAGTGTGAGAAATAGTCGCCCATGTGATAACCGGCGAACGGTAGCATCGCAAAAGGATCGCGGCGAACTTCGCCGATGTTGCCAAAAGCGGCGGCGGTCATTTCCGAGCCCATCGTCGCGGCCATATAGACGCCGAATGCCCAGTTAAACGACTGCTGGACGAGCGGCACCACGGAGTTGCGCCGTCCGCCAAAGATAAATGCCGATACGGGCACGCCCTTAGGGTCGTTAAAGTTTGGATCGACGACCGGGCATTGGGTTATCGGTGCCGTAAAACGGGCGTTTGCGTGAGCAGCTTTGCCCTCGCTCGACGGTGTCCAATCGTTGCCTTGCCAGTCGATAGCGTGTGCCGGCGGCTCGCCGTCCATGCCTTCCCACCAGATGTCGCCGTCGTCTGTCAGAGCAACGTTCGTAAAGATCGTGTTGCCCTTGATCGATTCCATCGCATTTGGATTGGTGGAGTAGTTGGTACCCGGAGCGACGCCGAAGAATCCATTTTCCGGGTTGATAGCACGGAGTTTGCCGGTTTCATCAGGTTTGATCCAAGCGATGTCGTCGCCGACCGTGGTAATTTTCCAACCCTCTTCCTGAAATGCCTTGGGCGGAATGAGCATCGCGAAATTTGTCTTGCCGCATGCCGACGGAAACGCCGCGCAGACATAATCTTTCTTGCCGTCCGGCGACTCGACGCCGACGATCAGCATGTGCTCGGCGAGCCAGCCTTGGGCACGTCCGAGCGTCGAAGCAATACGCAGAGCGAGGCATTTTTTGCCAAGCAGAGCGTTGCCGCCATAACCGGAGCCGTACGAAACAATACTGTTTTCTTCGGGGAAGTGGACGATGTATTTATCTTTTGGATCTGGGCTACACGGCCATGCGACATCGGCTTGGCCTGCCGCAAGCGGCATGCCCACGGTGTGCAAACACTTAGTAAATTCGCCGTCCTCGACCTTTTGCAGGGCGTCGAGAGCCTGGTTGCCCATGCGGGTCATGATCCGCATATTGACCGCAGCGTAAGCTGAATCAGTTATCTGAATACCAAATTGCGAGATCGGCGAACCGATAGGGCCCATACAAAACGGCACGATATACATCGTGCGGCCGGTCATACAGCCGTCAAACTTTTTCTTAAGGATGGCCTTCATCTCGAGCGGGTTCATCCAGTTGTTGGTCGGCCCGGCATCGCCTTTGGCACGCGAACAGATGTAGGTGCGGTCCTCGACACGGGCGACATCTGACGGATGCGAACGTGCAAGAAAACTGTTTGGCCGCTTTTCGGGATTAAGTTTGATAAAGGTACCCGCATCGACCATCTCCTGGCACATGCGGTCATATTCCTCTTGCGAGCCGTCGCACCAATGGACGCTATCAGGCTTACACAGCGTGACAGCCTCGGTGACAAAGCGTATCAGCTCTTCGTTAGTGATGTTCGACGGTATCGTTAGATCGGTCATATTAAAAGATTCTCCTAAGGAAATTCTAATTTAATCTCTAGTTAAAATGGAAAAAACGAGTAATAAGACTCGTTTTCAGCAGTTATTTGATTAGCTTATCATAACCAGTGGATAGTGAGTAGTGAACAGTGAATAGTGCGAAGAGTGAACCTTTCGGTATCGGTATCTAAATATCACCGCAGTCCGTTCACAAATATGGAATCGATTCCTCGCTTAAGGTGATTTCGAAGTCTGTATCACTGAACGTCCCTTTTTTCGTTGCCTGCCCGGTCGAATCTCTATTTTTTGACTGCCCGGATCAACAAGATCGCGATGACGGCGCAGACAGGGCCGGCGATCATGCCGACGAAAAAGTCGGGGCCGACGCCGACGACTGATCGGCTGGCACTACCCAAAAAGACGCCGCCCACGAGGCTGGCGATGCCGCCGATGATGACGCTGAGGGGGACGCCGAGGCCGTTGCCGCGATTGTTCATTAGCGAGTTCATCCCCACGCCGACCATAACTCCGAATACGAATAATAGTAACCAAATAAACATAAGGTCTCTCCGTTCTGACTAACGTTTGATTTTTGTTGAACGGGATGATGATATGCCGATTTGTTGTAGAGGGCAAGGCGTTAGGCAGGAGACGGGAGACAGCAGACTAGTCTTCGCTTAGGACTATTACGAAGTCTTTGTCTTTGAAGGTGACCGTTTCGGATTTATTGGGATTTAGGTGGACGCCGTAGTGTTTGTCGGGGTCGGTGGTCTCGGTGGCGATGCGATAGCCGATGGCTGACTCGCCCAGCTCGGCGGCGGATGCGGCAACGGTGTAGAAATCGACTTCGGTACCGGTGCTGACGTAGCGAGTGGCGGGTTTGAGATAGATCTCTGAGCCGTCGGCCTGGAATAAGACGTCATAGACTTTTTTAAGCTCGCGGTTTTCGCTGAGCTGGCTGAGCATCAGACTGATGAGATTATCGCTGACGACGAAATCATCGGCTTTGGCGACGACGCCGAGTTCGCGGTTTCGCATATCGAGCATCTCGGTGACGATCGAATAATCGACGCCTTCGGTCTCGCCGATGCTGCGTAAGTGAAGCAACGTGATGAGCGTGCTGGCGTCGCTTTCCTGTATGTCCATGTTGCGGTCGGACAGGACGATGATGTGGTCGAAGCCCTTTGTATTTACATCAAGCAGCGTTTTCTTATCGGCAGGGTCGCCCTGACAAAATGCTATTTTTTGATTCTTGATCTGAGTTTGCAGCCTGGTGATCTCGGCATCGACCTCACGATCCTTGGCAATGACCAGCACCATTGACTCCGCCTTTACATAATTATCGACCTCGGTGACGATGCGCGGGGCGATCTCGTTCCAGCCGATGATGAGCGTGTGTTCCTGGACGGGGCCGGATTCTTCACCGTGATGAAAAAGCGAAGTGTCGATGCCGTCGAGGCCGCGTCCATTGGCGATAACGGTGTCGTCGTCTTCGGAAATGGCAATGACCGATTCGCCGTCGTTGTACGGGCGGTCCATCAGCGGGTTAATAAGCGCCTCGCCCGAGGGCGTGAACACCCCGATGACCGACGATGTCTCATACGCGAAGAGCGAATCCTTATACGTTTTGCCCACTAGCGACGCCGGTATCTCGCTGAAATAAATCTCGTCGCCTGCGAATTCGAGCAGATCGGCATAGACCACGCTCAGCCCGGATTGGCGGCAAGTCTGAGCCATCACGCGGGAAATGAGGTCTTCGCTGAGGACATACACGGCCTCGCTGTTGCCGACAAGCTCGGCGGCGTCGAGGTTGCGCTCTTCGCGGATCTCAGCGACGATGTGGTAAGCGTCCGGTTTGCGGCGGCGGCCATTCGTGATGCCGAGCACGGTCTTGATGACGTATGTGTCGGGATTTTCTGTCTCGGGCGAGAGCACGATGATCGAACGGGCCTCGTTTATGTTCACCATCTCGGCGGCGGACGATTCGAGGGTCGAGCCGCTGCGGACGACGATCTTAGTATTTTGTGTGTTAGGAATCCGCGATTTGATCTCGTCCTCAGCCTCAACCTTGTCTTTGTCCGACAGGATGACGATGCACGGGCGTTTTTGGTTTGAGTTTGCTTCGACGAGCTCGGTGATAATGGTAAAGATCTTTTCGGACCAGCCGAGGATCAGCGTGTGGTTGCTGTCGAGCACACGAGAGCGGCCGCGTTTTAATTCTTCGATCTTTTGGTCGATGCCCGACGCTATCGAACCGATCAGAACCGAGATGAGAAAGATGCCGATCAACGTCGCCGTGAACCGCACTATGCGGTAATCCCAGCCTTCGTCGCCGCCCATCGTGCCGGGGTCGAGCGTTGCCATCAGGCTTTTCCAAGTGCCTTCGAGAAAACTGAGCGGCTCGGCGCCCGGCTCGGTCGTTCCAGTGATCCCAAGCAGCACAATTATCCCGCCAAGCACGACAACCGACACAATTGACAGGACCGCAAGCCATCTGATGACCGCGATCGGACCGCCGGACATCGTGTTCTCAAAGTGATATCGAAATTTTTCTCTGAGCGTATGCTTTGGCATAGGATTTTTTGGAAGTGTAGCGAAAAGCAGACGCTAAATTCAAACCTTTGATTGCGGATCGCCGATTGCGGATTGCGGACTTGATCGAGTGCGGTATTGATTCAGTGTGTGGACAAGAACCGTTATTACTATTATCGAGCCGCCGAGGACGGCCCAGTTCGAGGGGCGTTCGCCGACGAAGAGGAAGACCCAGACGGGGTTTAGGAGAGGTTCGATAAAGCCGATGATGCTGGCGTCGAGAGGGCGTGTGCCGCCGGTAACTCCCTTTATAAAAAAGATATACGCGATGCCGATCTGGAAAATGCCGAGGAAACCGACTGCTGCGTAGTCTCGCCACGTAGCAGTTGGAAATGCGGCGATACCTGACGGTAGAGTAAGTAGGGCGAGGAGGAAATTGCCGTATATAACGGTGATGACGGGGTTCATACCGACTGCTTTTGGGTGTTTCAGCAGCATGATATACAGTCCGAGGAAAATGCCTGAGCCGAGGGCGGCGATGTTGCCTTGGTAATCGCCGATCGAGAGATCCCCGACAAAGAACAGACTCATTCCCGCGATGCAAAAAACAACAGTGACCAGGTCACGGACGTGAAATTTTTCGCCGATCACGAATGGAGCCAGTATCAAAATATAGATCGGAGCGGTGTATTGTAGGAAAATGGCGTTGGCGGCGGTCGTGTGTTTGGTCGCCCAGACGAACAGGAACAGCAGTGTCGCGTAGATGATCGACGCGATGACGCCAAATATGTTGATCCGCAGCCCGTTTTTGCGGGTGATAATGAGAACCGTCAGACCCGCCAGCAAGGAGCGGAAGAAAGTTACTTGATATGCGTCGAGATTTGTCGCGAGCTTGATAAACATCCCGCCGGTGCTCCATAAAAGCACGGCGATGACGACGAGGGCGACCGGGGAGATCTTTGTAGGTTTGTTGCTCACAATCTAAGAATTTTCAACGCAAAGACCCCAAGAAGCAAAGACGCAAAGATAAAAAATGATTTACCTTTGCGTCTTAGCGGTCTTTGCAACTTTGCGTTATAACATTCCTATTCGCCGGATGTTGCCGACGCGATGGTTTCGCGTAGGGCCTTGGCCGAGGTTGTCACTGGCTCAAGTTCGATCTCCTCAATGTTGCCGTAAACCTTTTTGCCAAAGACAGCGTTCCACGGCGGGATGACGAGGGTCACGTTGCCCAAAGCCCGTGTCTGGCAAGCGAGCCGCATGAACGGCTTTTCGTCGGCAGGTTGATTGTAGCCGAAAACTTTCATTTGCCGACGTTCGCGGCGTTTTACCTCGTCTAGCTTTTCCTGACCGCCGATCACACCGACCCAGCAAGTGCCGCAGCTCGCGGCAGTGCATTCGACCGGAACCGGGCCTTCCCAACAGCGGCTGTCGAGCGATTTCCAATCTTTGGACTGATCTTTTTGGGCGGCGGAGACGATCTCTTCGCCAAGAACGACCGAGAATTTGCCCGAATATTCTTTGGCGGAGTATGCGACCGAGAATTTTTTGTCGATTGTTTTGAGGAATCCGAAAATACCCTGTGAGTCGTCTTTTGCACGCTCCGCCACAATTGCGTCGGGTGATTTCGTCATCACGCCGCTTGGCTTTTCGGCCTCACCGGAAGCGGCGGCAAAGGCTTCGAGGCCGACCTGGTTGAGCGTCATCAACCCGGCGATAACGATCGCGTTGATCAGCGGGCGTTCGACCTTGAGCTTTTCGGCGACGAGCATGCCGATCTGTTTGACCTCTTCTTTTAGGTCGTGCGTTTGGTCCGTAAATACAGCGGCTTCGGCCTCGATCGCGGCTTTGACGGTTTTCCAGTAACGGTGGCCGTATAGGAAATGGTGCGACGTGTCGATCTGATCCTTAAGCTCAAAAACGCCCTGCATCGCCAGGCCGTGGAGCGTCGTTTCGCGGTCCTTGGCGTCGTCGATAAAGCGCTTGAGGCTCAGCGGATAAAAGCGAAACCATATTTGAATGGCGGTCTTATCAACCTCGTGAATACATGGGAGCAACTCGTCGAGGGCGGCGAGCCATTCGGCTTCGGTGTGTTTTGCTAAATACGATTCAAGATTTGTCATGGTCTATGTGTAACAGGGTTTTTTCCTGCCCTGTGGTCGAAAGAGGAAATTCTACCTAGAAAATGCCAATTTAGCAAAACCGCCCTTGACAAGAATAGGTGAAATTCATAGTATCTAAAGTTTCGGACTTTACCGTTCGTTTTATCTATGTGCTCCTGAGGGAGTTTGTAGATTGGATTTTTGAGAATTGAAACACGGATTGTAGCGTAATAGGCGGGCATCACCGTCCGCTGGCGAATTACACTTATCTAATATGCCACGCTACAGCAAAGTAACAATTCTCGAGGGTTAGAACTTAAATTTAATTCATTCAGCTTTAGTGCTGCTTGAGCTAACTGCCGGATATTATCCGAGCAAGAGTCAGGTAAGACGGTAGTTTTGCCTAACGGAATTTTAAATAGAGAAACGATGCCTACTATTAATCAATTAGTTCGTAAGGGACGCAAACAGGTCAAGTATAAGACCGCGAGTCCCGCTTTGCAGGCTAATCCGCAAAAGCGCGGTGTTTGCACCCGCGTTTATACATCGACCCCGAAAAAGCCTAACTCGGCTCTTCGTAAGGTCGCACGTGTGCGTTTGACCAACCAGATCGAAGTTACGACCTATATTCCGGGTATTGGCCACAACCTGCAGGAGCACTCGATCGTGCTTATCCGCGGCGGCCGTGTAAAGGATCTGCCGGGTGTTCGTTATCACGTTATCCGCGGAACGCTGGATGCCTCAGGTGTCGCGAACCGCAATCAGTCGCGTTCTAAATACGGAGCAAAACGTCCGAAGGGAGCGAAATAAGAAGTTATGCCAAGACGTAGAGTTGCAGTAAAAAGAGAAGTTCTTCCTGATCCGATCTACAACAGCATCGCCGTGACGAAATTTATCAACGGCCTGATGCTCGCGGGTAAAAAGACGACTGCCGAGCAGATCTTTTACGGTGCGATGGTCAAATTGGGCGAAAAGGCACAGGACGAGCCTTTGAAAATATTTAAGGCCGCTCTCGACAGCGTTGCCCCGACCCTTGAGGTCAAATCACGCCGTATCGGTGGTGCTACTTATCAGGTGCCGCTCGAAGTTTCGCGTGAACGCCGTAGTACTTTGGCGATTCGTTGGATCGTTTCGAATGCCCGCAACCGCAGCGAAAAAACGATGGAGGATCGTCTCGTGGGTGAATTGCTCGACACCGTGAACGGACGCGGCGGAGCGATGAAGAAGAAAGAAGACGTGCTCCGCATGGCAGAAGCGAACAAGGCGTTCGCACATTACAGGTTTTAGTTAGATGGCAAAGATTTCACTAGACAAATATAGAAACATCGGCATCATGGCCCATATCGACGCGGGTAAGACCACGGCGACGGAGCGCATTTTGTATTACACCGGCGTTTCGCACAAGATCGGCGAAGTTCATGAAGGAACAGCGACGATGGAC
>CAZIZR010000001.1:205171-267527 GCA_964543865.1 uncultured Chloracidobacterium sp. | reverse complement strand
TGCCCGGTTGCAGGGTCCGGGGCATAAAACGTCCCGACGGCCCAACTTGGCGGACGGTTCATGCCGCCACCGCCGTTCCACCCGCCGCCATTCCAGCCGCCACCCCATCCGCCGCCGTTGATACCCGGCAGGTCAAATGTGTCAGCGATCTTGTTGATGTCATCGCGCAGCATCCGCCACTGAGATTCTAACTGTCTCGCAAACGACAGATTGTTCATCATCGAATTTACGGGCTCAGCGTATCCCAACATGTCTTGGACGTTGTTGCGATTCTGCCACCACGGATTGATGCCGTTAAACTTGTCCTTTAGATACTCAACGGAGTCCTTGTACCGCTCAACTCGATCCTTATAATCATCACCACTGTTTGTACCTTTAAGATTGCTTTGATCTAACGAGCGGTCAAAATCTTTCTTAAAAGCTTTGCTGCTCCGCTCAAGCTGGTCAACAAATGCTTTGACCTGATTCTTGCTATAGGTGTTGACGTAACGACCCTCTTGAGCAGCTACTGAGTGTGGCAACGCAAATGCAAAAAATGCAAGAAATATGCCGGTAATAATAAGTTTTGAGTTAATGTTTTTCATGGATCTCCCTCCGTCGCTGACCTAAAGTTCGTATCGAAACTTCATCCAAATGAGCTGCCGAGTGAGCAACTCTTGATTGGCTGTATTACGATGATTATATGTAAATTACACGTTGCCAACAACGTGCGAGTTCCCCTAGTCTATTCCAACGATGCAGCTAAGCGATTTTGATTACAACTTACCCGAAAACCTGATCGCTCAACATCCGGCAGCCCGACGCGAATCTTCGAGAATGCTGGTGGTTGACAGCAATAATGCCTCATTTACCGATCATTCATTTACGGATCTTCCCTCATTTTTACGGCCGGACGACTTGCTTGTTTTGAATAATACTAAGGTTTTCCCAGCTCGGCTTTTTGGCAAAACAGAGACGGGAGCCACGGTTGAGACATTTCTTATTGAAGAGATCACTCCTCAAACCTGGACCGCCCTTGCACGGCCGGCAAAGCGTCTGAGGCCGGATAAAAAGATCATTTTCTCCGATCGGCTTACCGCTGAGCTTATTGAAAAACACGATGACGGAAAGGTGGTTATCTGCTTTGCCCCAGATGGCGACTTGATGGAGATCATCGAAAACCTAGGCAAAACACCGCTCCCGCCTTACATTAAGCGTGAAAAGCTGGCTATCGACGATGACCGCGAACGATATCAAACAGTGTATGCAAAAAATCGCGGGGCGATCGCCGCACCGACCGCAGGTTTGCACTTTACGCCCGACGTGCTGAATGAGATCCGTGTAAAAGGTGTCGAAGTGGCGGAGATCACATTACATGTAGGTTACGGGACATTTGAACCCGTTCGCGTTGATGACATTGCAAAACACACTGTTTTGCCCGAACGGTACGAGATCGATCAGCAAACAGCCGATAAATTAAATGCCGCCAAAGCAGATGATCGTCGGATCGTCGCGATCGGCACAACGACAACTCGTGCACTCGAATCAAACTTGAGCGAATTTGGAACATTCGCACCCGGAAAGCAAACTGCTGCCATTACGATCACGCCGGGTTATCGCTTTTTGGCAGTCGATGCGCTGCTCACCAATTTTCACCTGCCCAAAAGTTCACTTCTGGTTTTGACCTCTGTCTTTGGCGGGCATCAGCTTATAATGGATGCGTACCGTCACGCTGTCGCAAATGAGTATAGATTTTATAGCTACGGTGACTGTATGTTAATAGTCTAAGAAGTCTGGACAGTCTGGGCAGAATAAAGAAGATCTTACTGTCGAGCCTGACTAGACTTTCCAGACTTACGAGAAATGGCTGTTTTAGAAACGATAAAGAGCTTTTTTTTGCCAACGGGTTGTGCCGAACCCGAGGTTATAGTTCCGGCTCCGCCTTGTGAATACGACATCCGTCCGCTGACAATAGACCAACTTTCCGACGTCCTCCGGCTCAACATCCGTTGTTTTAGAAACGGCGATAACTATACAAAATACACTTTCGAATATCTGCTCAATGAGCCGAGGACACTGAGCTATCGTATGGTCACGCCAAATGACGAGCTCGTTGGTTTTGCATTTGTCATGGTCAACGAGGGTAACGCCGCCCACTTGACGACCATCGGTGTTGCACCCGAGCATCGCCAGCGTAATATTGCCGCACGGTTGCTCCGCCATATCGAGGACGCTCTGCGCAAACGTGAGGTCGGCACGATTATGCTGGAGGTTCGCGTTAGCAACACTGTCGCCCAAGATCTGTATCGCCGGGCGGATTACACCATCGTCCAGCGCATCGCCAAATATTACAACAACGGCGAAGACTGTTTTCTAATGATGAAATCTCTGTATTAATTTTGAACTTTCAACTACCGAGAATCTATCCGATCACCGACACTCAACTCTCCGGCCTGTCTCATTTAGAGCAAGTCAGGCGATTGGTCGCCGGTGGCGCCACGCTGATCCAACTCAGGGAAAAGCACCTCTCGCCTGCGGAGTTTTTCGATGACGCAAAAGAAGCGGTCGCTTTTGCCCGCGAACATTCGATCAAGATCATTATTAACGACCGTGTTGACCTAGCTCTCGCTCTAAAGGCCGACGGCGTTCATCTCGGCCAGGATGATCTGCCGCCAGCCAAAGCACGAAAGATACTTGGCGACGATGCGATCATTGGCTTTTCAACTCATACTTTTGAGCAGGTTCGCGAGGCGTTGCTGTTACCTATCGATTACATCGCATACGGCCCGGTCTTTAATACAAAAACCAAACAAGATCATGATGAGACTGTCGGGCTTGAGGCATTAGAACCGGTGCGTAAGATAATCGGCGATAAGCCTCTCGTTGCCATTGGCGGCATAGATAGCGGCAATTATCGCTCGGTCCTAGCGGCCGGTGCCGACTCCGTCGGGATCATCAGCGCGATCGTCTCCGGTGCAGATGAGATCGAACATCGAATGCGAGAGTTTATCCGCATATAGCTTCGTAATACTAACAATGTTGTTTATTGTTAAAATATTACTTGCATAAGTTCCCTGCTTTAGGCAATAATACTTATTGACGGTTTGACCTCACAGTCAGACCGATCCCACACCAACCCGCCTCTTCGTCAGCCATCAGGAGTCGAAACCAAACATGAGTTTGCTTGACATAGCCCCAATTATTGAGCAGATGCTGCTCGTTTCTGAGAACGTAAGTGATCTTAATTTCTCTTGCGGTCAGAAACCGCAGGTCGAGATCAACGGCGTTCTCTATCCCGCTTCGCCCATTGGCTTGGGCAAGCTATCGGCATTTCAAACCGAGATGATCGCGATGTCGCTGATCCGCGACAACCCCGATGCAGCGGTCCACCTGGTCAAATACCACACCGCCGACCTCTCATACGCCCTGCCGGGTAAGTGCCGCTTTCGTGTAAATATATTTCAACAGCGCAACTCGTTTTCGATCGTGATGCGTGTCATCCCGCACGAGATCCCTAGTTTTGATTCGCTCCGTCTGCCGCCGCAGTTAGCCGATATTGCTGAGATCCGAAACGGTGTCGTGTTGCTGACCGGGCCGACCGGTTCGGGCAAAAGCTCGACACTCGCCGCGATCATCGACCGCATCAACGAGACCAAGGCGTATCACATCGTGACGATCGAAGACCCGATCGAATTTCTCCACAATCATAAAAAATCAACGATCAACCAACGTGAGGTCGGTGCCGATACAAAAGATTTTGCCTCAGCACTGCGTGCCGCACTTCGTCAGGCCCCAAAAGTTATCCTCGTCGGCGAAATGCGTGATCTCGAAACAGCCGAGATCGCTCTCGAAGCAGCCGAAACCGGCCACCTTGTGCTATCGACGCTGCACACCATTGACGCATCAAAGACCATCGACCGTATCATCGGTCTTTATCCAAAGAACGAAGAGCGTGTCATACGCACACGTCTGGCCCAAACATTTCGTTATATCGTCTCTCAGCGTCTGATCCCGACCGCTGATGGCCGCGGCCGTATCGCCGCCGTCGAGATACTGCGTTCTAATCCGCGAACGCGCGAATACATCGAAAAAGGTGAGACCGAGGGCAAGACTTTGCTCGACGCGATCCGCGACGGCGAGATCGATGGTATGCAAGATTTCGATTCGGTCCTCAGGAATATGATCGAAAAGGGTTTGATCAAAATGGAAGACGGGTTGTCATTTGCCACAAATCAAAACAACCTGTTGCTCCAGCTCAAGGGTCTTTCATCGACCGAGGACTACGTAAACGCCGGTAAACCGGCCGCTCCGTTGCCAAAACCAATGGTCGAGGCTCCGCCGCCAAAGAATCCTGACTCGGTCCTCAGCATGATCGAATAATTATTCACCAATCACTGTTCGCTATTCACCACCATGATAATCCGTTGCGATAATTGCTCTGTTTCCTTACAGTTAGACGAATCAAAGATCCCTAGTGGAAATTTTTCGGTTCGCTGTCCGCGTTGTCAAAATTTGCTGCGTGTCCAAAAAGATGCGTCCGGCAAGGGTCTTTCGACCGTTGATCAGCTGGCCGCGAGCAAGGCGGCTGCTCCGACCGCCGACAGCCCGAGCGATTTTGCCGCAAAAGAAAATGATATTCAGATCAACAGCGCACTTCGTTCGCTGATGACCGCTCTGCAGTCCGAGAAAGCCGTTTTGGAAAGCGATGACGATGGTGAAGAAAAGCCGCGTCGTGTATTGTTGTGCTTGGGCGACAGGTCCGAGGAAACCGCCAAACTGCTCGCAAAATCCGGGTACAAAGTCTATGTTGCCCAAACACCTGCGCAGGCGAACGAGCGTCTTCGTGATGGCAAGACCGAGATATTGATATTTTCGCCGGATTTTGCGGCTGAGATGGGCGGGGCCGCCGTGATCCAGCAAAAGGCAAACGCGATGTATTCGTCCGAGCGGAGGCGTTTGTTCCTCATTTCGCTTGAGGACGAGGGTACGACGATGAACGCCCACGACGGTTTTCTTCGCAATCTAAACCTGATCGTTAACACCAACGATATCGCCCAGCTACCGCTAATACTCAACCGATCTCTCGGCGACTATAACGATCTCTATAACCACTTTAATAAGGCGTCGGGTTTGGCATCGATCTAAAAGGTATTACAAAAGGGCGAGGTCACAGACGAGCATCTCTATCTGTAGACGGGCACCAACAGGGCCGCTGCCGCCGATAGATGTTTTTATTGCGAGATCTGTTTTTGCGAGTTTCTGAATCGCCGAAACAAGTTTTTTCATCTCGACGCGCCGCGCCGTTGCCAGAAACGGTTCCTGGTCGTTGTATCGCAGCTTGACCACATTTGCTACCTCGCGGCGATCAACCCCGCGTTCCATCATATCTTTTGCCATCAGCAAACGGCGGTAATTGTAGGCGATGAGCCCCAGCAGGGCCAATGGCTCAGCCCCGTCGTCGAGTATCTTCCTAAGCAAATTGATCGCCGACGAACGCCTTCCTGCGACAAGCTGTTTTGTCAGCTCAAAATTGTCGATCTCGCGGGTATTTGGAACAAGGTCTTCGATGAGTTCTCGGGTCACGGCCTTGCCGGGCAGAGCCGCAGTCGCGAGCTTGCTGATTTCGTTATTTAACCGGCAGACATTTGAACCGATCCGCGAGATAAAATTGTTCAGCGTTGCACCGTCGATCTCAGCGCCCGATTTGCGAAATTCGCCGCGCGCCCAATCGATCAGTTCACCGTCCTCAAGCGGTTTGAACTCGACCGCCGTCGTCTTATCCCGCAGCAGCTTGCCCATTTTTCGCACGCCGTTGAGGTCGTCCGCGATAAATATGACCGTCGATGTCGGCGAAGGGTTTGCGAAATAGGCACTCAAAACGGGCTCATGATCCTCCGTGATCGTGTCGCGAAAACCCGTCGCTGAAATACGAACATCCGTGATCCGCACCACCCGCCGCGAAGCCATCATCGGCAGTTGCTCCGCCACGGCAAGTGCCTGTTTGAGATCGCCATCACCGCTTAGGCTAAACGACGTATCATTAAAATCGCGAAAATCGCCCTCGGCAAACGCCTTATCCGCGATGGTCTTGGCCGCCAGATCGCGCAAGTAAGTCTCGGCACCAAACAGCACATAAACAGGCGCTATCTCATGCTGCTTTAGCGAGCTGCGCAAATTTTCACGGGTCAAAACCGACATAAGATTTCTCAACGCAAAGTCGCAAAGATGCAAAGCCGCAAAGAGATTGTCCGTGGTTGAAACATACTCATCTATCTAAATATTTCATACTTTGCGTCTTGGCGACTTTGCGTTAAAAAAACCTCTGCTATTTCTTTTCTTCTTTTACACCGATACCGTTGACGAAAGCTGAGACGGCGGCCTCGGCAAATGCTCTCGCCATGCGTTCGACGGCCGGGTCTTCTTCGTTAAAGAACGAACGCGGGTCGCTCGTAAATTCAAACGAGTCGCGAAACGTAAAATTTTGATTATCGTAAAGGATCGTATTGTTTCGCACGTCGCGGATCGTCACCGCAACCACGATCGTCACCTCATACACGCGCGCACGGCCTTGGCTATCGAGCAGCACGCCGGAGAACGCAAAATCCCGGATCATGCCCTCAAGCACCGCGTCGGCCCCGTTTCGCGAACCCTGCACTTTCAGCCCGTTGCCGCGGCGTATGATCTCACGGCTAACGGCTTCGGTAAATCGCGACTCGATCTTGTAACGGATACCTTTTGCCTCAAACTGAAACGCCGGCACAGCGATCGTTTTGACGTTGTTTGGCAAGCCCGAATTGGTCACGGGTTTATAGCACTCGGTAAAACCGGAAACCAAAGACAGTGCAAAAACGAGCGGTAGTATTTTTAAGATCTTCATTTAGTTACAGCGTTAAACCCAACGCCCTTCATCTTTGAACGGCGTACGACAAAAACCCCAACACATATAAACGCCAGCGTCAGCAGGATGCCGCCGACAACCGTCGCCCAAAACTCTGTCGTCTTTGGCTCAGACGAATAATATGAACCCTGCGTATGCCCGGCCTTATTGCTGCTCTGGCCACCGGAAACAGGCGTCGCCTTTATGCCTTTTTCAGCATCTTTTTCGAGCCAATAGACTGCATCTTTTGCTCCGGCGGCCTCGGCAATCGGCACATCGCGGATAAAACTGTGTTCCACCAGCGTGATCGTGCCCGCGACCTTGCCATCGTAAATTGCTTGCTGCAAAGGGTTTAGTCTCTGATCTGTCGCCGTTTCGCTCAGACCGGCAAGTTCTTTTTTTGGTACGGCGAGAAATCGACCGCTGCGGTACCACGCACCTCCGCCCAAAGATTCGACCGTCGTAAGCTGGTCCTTTTTCAGAACATATTCTCTCAGGTCCGCCCCGACCTTGATAAAAAATCGATAGTCCGAAAAGTCATCCTTGGGTTCAATGACCAGTTTTTGTGTGATGCGTTTGTAGCCCTTATCCGGCGGCACATCCGCATAAACCGCCGTAAAATGCGATAGTGTTACAAACATCAAAGCCAAGGTCGTTAGTATTTTCATCGGTTTATTACTCCTGAGATAGCTCCGACGGTTTTGACGGCGGCGACCGTCTCGCGAACATCGTGAACACGCAATATCTTTGCTCCATTGCGGACAGCGGTTAAGGCGGTTGCGATGCTGCCGCCGGTTCGTTCCGCCGGCGGAACATCGCCGAGTATCCGCGTCAAAAACGATTTACGCGACGTGCCGATCAGCATCGGATAATTTTCAAATTCAGCTACGATCTTATCAAGTTTAGCGATCAACTCTAAATTTTGCTCTTGCGTCTTGCCAAATCCGATGCCGACATCGACGGTGATCTGTTCGCTGCTAACGCCGTGAGCCACAGCAAGATCGATGGAACCACGAAGGCCATCGATCACATTTAGAACGATGTCATCGACCGGTTGTTGCGTGTGCATTGAGGCAAAATCTCCGCGCGAATGCATCAGAGCTAAGCCAGCATTTGTGCTTGCGGCAATTTCCGCGATCTTTTCGTCAAAGCGCAGCCCCGAGATGTCGTTGATGATCTCAGCTCCGGCATCGATCGCAAGAGCCGCGACCTCTGATTTGGTCGTATCGGCTGAGGTGGGAGTATCAAATCGTTTTGCTATCGCCTCGATCACAGGCACTACTCGTTTTATCTCGTCGTCCGCCGAAATCTGTCCGCCGCCGGGCCGCGTTGATTCGCCGCCGATATCAATGATGTCGGCCCCATCTGCGATCATCGCCTCGGCATGGCGCAGCGCATCATCAACCGACAAATACTCACCGCCGTCAGAAAAGCTATCCGGCGTGACATTAAGTATGCCCATCACGAGCGGCCGCTCAAGCGATATTTTTCGGCGTGATGTCTGCCAGTACATAGCTCAATTAAACCGCGAATCGGGCAGAAGAAAAAGGATGAAGAGTTTTTCATCTTCATCCCTCATCCTTCATCCCTCATCCTTTCCCTAGGCCGCTACCGGATCATTGCCGGTTATCGGCGGCAGGATCGGGCCTTTTACCGAAGCCGCATCCTCAGATGCGGACGGATCATCGTCAGTACTTGACGGTGTCCTCTCGACCGGGTCGAGCGGCAATCCGGCGGCAACCCGGCGGATCATCACCGCGTCGAGCGTCTCGTGTTCGAGCAGTGCCTCGGCGAGGTTGACCATGATCTCACGGTTTTCCTTGATGATCTTTTCGGCTCGCTCATATTGCTCGGCAATGATGCGTTTTACCTCTTGATCGATCTTGATCGCGGTATCCTCTGAGTAATCGCGATGCTGCGATATCTCGCGGCCAAGGAAGATCTGCTCCTCTTTCTTACCAAAGGTCAACGGCCCGAGCTCCGACATGCCATATTCGCAAACCATCGCTCGGGCAACTTCCGTCGCCTTTTCGATATCGTTTGCGGCACCGGTCGTGATGCTGCCGATAAATACATCCTCAGCGATACGCCCGCCCATCGCCATCGCGATCTGGCCAAGCAAATATTCCTTGGTCGCACTCAGACGATCTTTTTCCGGCAGATACATCGTCACGCCCAGCGCCATGCCGCGAGGGATGATAGTCACCTTATGGACCGGATCGATGTTCGGCACCTTGAGCCCGACCAGCGTGTGGCCAGCCTCGTGATAAGCCGTGATGCGTTTTTCCTCGTCGGAAATGACCATCGACTTACGCTCGGCTCCCATCATCACCTTGTCCTTGGCGATCTCAAAATCCGCCATACCGACGACCTTTTTGTTGTAACGAGCGGCGTTTAGCGCCGCTTCGTTGACAATATTTGCGAGATCCGCACCCGTAAATCCTGGCGTTCCGCGAGCAATGACGTTGACATCGACACCTTCGTCAAGAGGTATCTTACGCGTGTGAACCTTCAAAATACCCTCGCGTCCGCGAACGTCAGGCCGTCCGACAACAACGCGGCGGTCAAATCTTCCGGGGCGAAGCAACGCAGGATCGAGCACATCGGGGCGGTTGGTCGAAGCAACGAGGATAACGCCGTCGTTCGATTCGAAACCGTCCATTTCGACGAGTAATTGATTGAGCGTCTGTTCGCGCTCATCGTGGCCGCCTCCCAAACCGGCACCGCGATGGCGTCCTACCGCGTCGATCTCATCGATAAAGATGATGCACGGAGCATTTTTCTTGCCCTGTTCAAACAGGTCACGCACACGGCTCGCACCGACGCCGACAAACATTTCGACAAAATCCGACCCTGAGATCGAGAAAAACGGCACGTTCGCCTCGCCGGCGATCGCCTTTGCAAGCAAGGTCTTACCCGTCCCCGGAGGGCCCACCATCAACACGCCCTTTGGGATCTTGCCGCCCAACTTTTGAAACTTTTGCGGGTCTTTTAGAAATTCGATGATCTCCTGTAGCTCTTCTTTAGCTTCGTCAACACCGGCGACATCCTTAAATGTCACCCGTTTTTGCTGGTTGTTGAGCAGCTTTGCCTTAGACTTGCCAAACGAGAGAGCCTTATTCCCACCCGCCTGCATCTGTCTGAGCGTAAACGCCAAAAAGCCCATCAGCAACACAAACGGCAGCAGCGAAATGAGCACCTGCCAACCAAGGCCGGTTGACGGGGCTTCGAGCTTGATCGCGGTGTCAGTATCCTTAGCCGCGGCAAAGATCTGGTCGCGCGTCGCATCACTCGTGTCGAGCTTTGCCGTAAATTTTACATCGCTCTTGCTGACCAGTTCCAAAGTGTCCTGTTTTACAGTCACTTCCTTTATATCTTTGTTCCTGATCTGCGTGAGAGCCGCGTCAAAGGATAGATCCTTAGTCTGCGGAGCTTGTTTTGACTGTAGATACCACACGAACACCAGCGCGCTCGAAATGATCATCAGCCACAATAAAACCTGTTTTCCCTTAGAACTCAATTTATAGCCTCCAAATCTACTTTCACCCAAATAACTACCAGCCTAACTTTGATGAAAGTCGCGGACGGCGCGTTGTTATCAAACCGCCGCCGTGTCATAACCCCAACCTTTGATTCTAGTTGCGCGTAACACAATATTCAACCTAATTTTCCTCATAAACCAGCTTTCCCGCCGATTTTATAACGCGCCCGCCGTCCGGCAATTCGGCCACGCGGCCGCTCTTGGTGCTCAATACCAAACGACTAACCGCCTCTATATGTTTCAGTTGTAATGACCGCGTTGTTCCACGATGCCTCTTTAGCCACAAGCGAATGAGCAAATTCAGCTCAGCGTTTGGCAGATCCTTGACCTCACTCAATATCAATTCGTCCGGCGATTCAATTTGGTTGCTGTCTTTTGAATTTTCTGCCGACGCTTGCATCAATGCAGTAGTATTCGCAAGCGTCTCAATAATGTTCGGGTTCAGTTCCTCGAGCATGGGCAATAAAACTCTGCGGATCTGCACCCGCTTGAACGCCGTGTCGTCGTTCATCGAATCGCGACGATAAACGGTACTCAGCGATTGGCAAAACGCCTCGGTGTCGCCGCGTTTTGCCCAGTTCAGGAGCGGCCTTATGAGAAGAGGCGAAGAGGCGAAAGGGAGAAAAGGTGACGCATCATCAGAGAGTTTTCTCTCCTCTTCCCCTTTTCCCCTCTTCCCCTCTTCCAACTTCCGCACCGCTTTCATTCCCGCAAGGCCCGCAACCCCACTGCCGCGAATAAGATTTAGCAAAAACGTCTCGGCCTGGTCGTTGACCGTGTGGCCCGTCAGGACGGCAAATGCATCAAGGCTTTTAGCGGTTTCTGTCAGAAACGCATACCGCGCATCACGGGCATTTTGTTCGAGATTACCCTTTGAATTGACAGAACCGCGTTTTAAGGCCAATTCGATGCCAAGCTTGGTGGTAAGTTCGTGGACAAAATCCGCATCGGCTTCGCTTTCGGCACCGCGTAAGCCATGATCAAAATGCGCGGCAACGAAGCGATGCCCCAGCTTTTTTCGATTTGTCAGATCGTGAATGGCAAGCAGTAAACTGACCGAATCCGCGCCACCCGAAACCGCGACGACGATAGTGCCGCCATCAAACGGCAGATCTAGCCGCCGCCATTCGGTGATCAGATTTCGGACAAATGAATGCATTTAAGAATTCTAACCGCGAAATACACGAAAGGCACGAAAATAAGAGTCAATTCATTTTCGTCTGTTTCGTAATTTTCGCGGTTAAGTCGTTTTATGGCTGGTAAGCGACGCGTTTTTGGATCAGCAGCGTGATCCGCGATGTGCAGACGAGCTTGCCGCGGTCGTTGGTTATGTCTATTTGCCACACGGCCATCGTGCGTCCCTGATGCACCGGCGTCGCCTCGACGGTAATGATGCCTTTGCTGACGGCTCGCAGATGATTGGCGTTGATCTCGATGCCGACGGGCGTTACTTTCTCAAGATCAGACCCTGCGACAACACCTATGGACGCTGCCGTCTCAGCCAAATAGACCGAAACACCGCCGTTCATAATGCCTGTGTATTGATGCACTTTTGACGTAACGGGCATGGTCAACACGACGCGTTCAGGCTCGGCAACCTCGATCTTAACGCCGAGAAATTGCAGCAGTTCGTTGTTTGCGACCGATTCTAATAGTCCAGTCTTATCCATTTAATTTTCGAGATATTTCTTTGCCGCCGCCAGTGCCTCAGCCACACGCTGTGGCGATGTGCCGCCAATGGTATTTTTTCCCGCAAGCGTCGATCCGATACTCAATGCCTCAAACACATCTTCGTCGATCTCCGGCAAAAACTCTCGCAGAGATTCGATACTCAACTCGTTCAACTCCTCGCCTTGTTCTATTGCAAACAACACGATCCGCCCGACAGTCTCATGTGCGGTGCGAAACGGCACGCCTTTTTTGACCAAATAGTCGGCTAGCTCTGTCGCATTTAGATAACCGCTGGTCGCGGCCGCTAGCGTCATTTCCTCGTTGACCGTTGCGTTTTCGATCACGATAGCCGCCGCACGCAAGCAGATCTGCACGGTATCGACGGTATCAAAAACTGCCTGCTTGTCCTCCTGCATATCCTTGTTATAGGCAAGCGGCAGGCCTTTGAGCATCGCGAGCAGCGACATATTATGGCCAAAGACACGGCCCGATTTGCCGCGAAGCAGCTCAAGCGCATCAGGATTTTTCTTTTGCGGCATCAGGCTCGAACCCGACGAGACAGCATCGCTCAAGGTCACAAAACCAAACTCGGTCGAGCAATACAGGATCAGATCCTCAGCCAGCCGCGACAGGTGCACCATTATCAGCGAACAGGCAGATGTGAACTCGACCGCAAAATCCCGATCTGACACACCATCAAGACTATTTGCCGAAACGCCGTCAAAACCGAGCTCCGCCGCAACCGCATCCCGATCTATCGCAAAACCCGTTCCCGCGAGTGCACCGGATCCCAGCGGCATAGTATTGAGCCGTTTTCGCGCGTCGGCGAGCCTCTCGCTATCACGCCGCAGCATTTCAAAATACGCGAGACACCAGTGTGCAAACATCACCGGCTGCGCACGCTGCAGGTGCGTGTATCCCGGTAAAACGGCATCTTTATGCCGTTCGGCAAGATCTATCAACGCCGATTGCAGATCGCGGATCAGCCCTGATATCGCATCCGTTTCATTTCTCATCCATAACCTAAACGCCGTCGCGACCTGATCGTTGCGGCTGCGTCCGGTGTGCAACTTGCGGCCCGCGTCGCCGATGACGGCGATCAATTTTCCCTCGATAAAAGAGTGAACATCCTCGGCATTGCTATCGTCAAAAAATCCGGCTTTCGACCCCGCCTCATCAAGCAACGCCGTCAATCCGCCAACTATGTCTTCATTTTCTGCCGCAGTTAAAATGCCTGCTTTTTCGAGCCCGTTCGCATGAGCAATGCTCGCGCTCACGTCCGCGACAAACAGCCGGCAATCGAAGTGAAACGAATCGTTAAACTCCGAAAATGTCTCGTCAGGCTGTTCTGTAAATCTCCCGCCCCAAAGTTGGCCTGATTTGGTCATTTATATCCTCGCGCGAGTATAATTGTAGCTTGTCAGAACCGGGAGCGGTAGCGACTGGGTTCTTAGTTAGTGAATCTAATGACCAAGAAAATCAACAAAGTGGTCCTCGCCTATTCAGGCGGGCTCGACACATCGGCGATGCTACTGTGGCTCAAAGAGACCTACGGCTGCGAGGTCGTCTGCTATTGCGCCGACGTCGGCCAGGGCGAGGAGATGGACGGGCTTGAGGAAAAAGCTCTCGCGACGGGCGCGTCTAAGCTATACGTCGAGGACCTGCGCGAAGAGTTTGTAAAAGATTTTGTCTGGATGGCGGTCAAGGCAAATGCTCTGTACGAGGGCGTTTATCTACTTGGCACATCGCTCGCTAGGCCCGTTATCGCCAAACGCCAGATCGAAATTGCCCAACGTGAGGGTGCCGACGCCGTCGCCCACGGAGCCACCGGCAAAGGCAACGATCAGGTGCGTTTTGAGCTGACATATTACGCTCTACAGCCCGACATAAAGGTCGTCGCACCTTGGCGCGAGTGGGACTTTAAGGGCCGTGCCGATCTGATCGCGTATTGTACGCAGCACGGCATTCCTGTCACGGCGACGACCGCAAAACCGTACTCGATGGACCGTAATCTGATGCACATCAGCTATGAGGGCGGCATTTTAGAGGACCCTTGGGCCGCACCACCGGACGATATTTTTCTGCTTTCCAGATCACCAGAAACTGCCGCCGACGCTGCCGAAGAGATCACAATTTCCTTTGAAAAAGGCGAACCCGTCGCGATCAATGGCGTTGCTCACGGCGCGGTCGATCTGCTCACGCACCTAAATTATCTCGGCGGCGAACACGGCATCGGCCGCGTCGATCTGGTCGAGAATCGCTTTGTCGGTATGAAATCACGCGGCGTGTACGAAACTCCGGGCGTAACGATCCTGCAAACCGCCCACCGCGCGCTCGAATCGATCACGATGGATCGCGAAGTGACTAGATTGCGCGATTCGCTCGGCACAAAATTCGCCGAATCGGTCTATTACGGATTCTGGTTCGCACCCGAATTTGAGATCCTAAAATCGATGATCGACCAGACTCAAGAGGTCGTTAACGGCGATGTCCGCGTCAAACTCTACAAAGGCAACGTCACCGTCAACGGTCGCCGCTCGCCAAATTCGCTCTACCGCGAGCGTGTCGTCACATTCGAAGACGACGCCGGTGCCTACGACCAACACGACGCCGAAGGGTTTATTAAACTGCAGGCCTTGCGTTTGAGATTACGGAATATGGAATAAATATGGTCGCCACAGGATACAAAAATGGACGCTCAAACCGCGTCCTATTTTTGTGTCGTTTGTTGGTTTTTGACTACCCCAAATACCCTCTGAACTTTTCCTTGGCTGTCGTGTAGTTCGGGAATATCTTTGCTAGGTCTTTGGTCCCTATGTGCTTATTTGCAGCCTCGGCAAAGACATCACGGAAATCGGTTGTGACATCGAGGTCGCGGCCTTCGTAGAGTTTGTCACGGGCGAGGCCTCGGAAATCGCCGTAAACCTTGCCGCCTTTGACGCTGTTGCCGAGTACGAACATCGTGTTCGCGTGGCCGTGGTCGGTGCCGCGGCCGCCGTTCTCGCGTGCCGTGCGTCCAAATTCGCTCATCGTCAGCACCAGTACGTCGTCCATGCGTTTGCCAAGATCGGTGGCAAAAGCGGCGATCGCCTGTGAAAAAGTACGCAAAAAATTAGCGAGCTGTCCGCGTCCGCCGCCTTCGTTGGTGTGCGTGTCCCAGCGGATGTCGTTGCCGGTATCGGTAAACGCGACCTCGAGGCCGACGCCCGCTTTGATAAGCTGTGCGATCTGCTGCAGCGAACGGCCCAGATCGGAATTTGGATACTGCGCTCCGTTTTCAGGTTTGTATTGCGACGGATTTGCCTGTTTGAGAAAATTGACCGCCTCAAACGTCTCCTTGCCCGTCTCGCCAAGCGTGTCTTTGGCGTTTTGCTGATAGATGCCCTCAAAACCGCCTTTCATATCGCTGGTGTAAAGCCCGGCTTTGATCGAAAAATCGCTGAGGTTTGTCATCGCGACTGACGGAGCCTTGCCGTACAAGGCACGCGGTAATTGCTGCGTCATCGAAACTGCCTGAAACGGCGAAGTGTCCTTGGCGGCGTTTGCCTGTAACAGACGATTGAGCCAGCCGTCCTTTGTGCCTTTGTTGCCTGGAGTGGCCGATTCCATATAATCCTGCGCGTCAAAATGCGAACGCGTGTTGTCGGGCGAACCGACCGCCGTGATCGCCGCAAGCTGTCCGCTTTTCCAAAACGGCTCAAACGCCGTCATCGCCGGATTTAGCCCAAATGTGCCGTCCAGATTGATCGCGCCGTCCGTCTTGCCCGGTTTTGCAACCGCGATCGTCGGACGCAGATTGTAATATTCGCTGTCGCCGTGCGGCACGAGCATATTCAACCCGTCAACGGCCCCGCGCTGAAATATCGTCACCAGCACCTTTTTCTTGCTATAGCCACCCGCGAGCGACGATGCGCTCGCAAACTGATGCAAAAACTTAGGCGCCGCCGCCATCAACCCAAAGCTCGCCAGCCCTATCCCGCTCGTTTTCAAAAAATATCGTCTGTCCATAATATTGCCTCGATCCTAGCTCCCCTCCTTACGAAGGAGGGGTGGCGATTTATCGTCGGGGTGGTTCTCTATCCGGCCCCGCTGAATAGTTAGACGCGGCCGATCCTCATTTAGTCACTTTTTTGAGCTGGCTTCTGACTACTGGCTTCTGGCTACCGAATAATTACTTCATCAATAAACACCCACGGATCGCCGCCCGCACCTAGGTGCCACGACGGGATCTTGCCGATGTTAAATGCACGCAGCCGGACGTAGCGAGCCTTTGCCGGCGTGATCGTTTGCCGAAATTCTTTGATCGTCGGCGTCATCTCGGTCAGTGGAACGTCGGTCTTGATGTTCGCGGCTTCGGTCCAGTCGGTGCCGTTATTTGACACCTCAAATTTGATATTTGCGGGCATCCATATCCACGGCCCGGCGACTTGTAAGAAGCTCGCCCCAAGTTCTTTGACCTCGGTCTCACGCTGTAGATCGATGATGGCCTCGTACGTTTTGCCCTGCACGCCTTGCCACTCGCCGCTCGCAAAATTTGTCGTCCCGCGAATGCCGTCAACTATCGCATTATCGCCGCCGCCGGTGTATTGGGTGCTGTACGGCGAGATGATCTTTACCGTCCAATCGTTTGGCTGTTTGATGAGGTTTGCCTCGGTCGTAAAACTCACGGCACCGGTTTTTGGGTCCTTAGCGTATGCCTCTACCTTAGAATTTTCGCTGATGGTAAATGGCCCCGTGTATTTTTTTGTCCGGCTCGGGGATTCCCTAACCAGACTGACCACCGTGTACATGATCTCTGTATCCTGCGTCGTCGATAGGCTAATAGTCGTTTTGTCGGTAAAGGTTCGCTTTCCTTCGATCACCGGGACCGCGACAAAGTTGCCGCTTGACGACGATACCGGAAACTCCGTAAAAGCCGTCGTCACCGGCTGGTCGGTCATCGCAAATTCGAGTACGCCGCCGCGCATCATATCGGCGTGCGTGATAAATGCTTTTTTGTACGGAGCACCGTTGAGCTTGGCGTTGAGTATGTATTTATTTGCGGGCGAGACGTTCTTAGCACGGATCGTGAACGTCTTGCCGTTTTCAAGCCGGTACGTCATTTCCGGAAAAAGCGGCGTGCCAAATACATAACTGCCGTCACCCGGCGTCACCGGATAAAATCCGCTTGCCGACAATATGTACCACGCCGACATCTGGCCGCAGTCTTCGTTGCCGATCAGGCCGTCGGGTTGCGGTTTGTAAAAATTGTCCATTATCTGGCGGACGTATTTTTGCGTTTTCCACGGCTGCTGAGCGTACGAATATAGATACGCAATATGATGCGAAGGCTCGTTGCCATGGGCGTATTGCCCGATCAGGCCCGTCAGGTCAGCTTGTTCGCGGCCCGCGAGTTTTTGGTCCGTCGTAAACAGCTCGTCGAGCTTTGCTACAAACTTTTCACGCCCGCCCATCAATTCCTCAAGCCTAGCCACATCCTGCGGCACAAAAAACGAATACTGCCACGAATTGCCCTCAGTAAAACCAAACGTCACTTCGTTCGGAGCAAACGGCTCAACAAACCCGCCGTTCTTTTTCGGACGGAAAAAGCCGGTCTTTTTGTCGAAGAGGTTTTCAAACGAGCGTGCACGCTTTAGATAGGCATTGTAGTCTTCTAAGTAACCTCTAATAGCTCTTTCCTTTACGCCCGTTTCGATTTTCGTCCGCATGATCTCGGCTTCAAGTTTGGTCGACAGAATCCCGGCCATTTGCGCGATGCACCAATCGTCATACGCATATTCGAGCGTTCGCGAGACCGATTCGTTCTCGTCCTCCATCGAGATATAGCCGCGTTTTTTGTAACCGGCGAGGCCAAAATGGTCGAGTTCGGCTGAGTGTTTTGCTGCCGCGTATGCTTTTTCGTAGTCAAAACCTTTTATCCCTTTTGCCATCGCATCGGCGATGACCGAAACCGCATGATAGCCGATCATGCAATCCGTCTCGTTGCCCCACAGCTCCCAAACCGGCAGCCGCCCGCCCTGTTCGTACTGGCGGATAAACGTGTTGATAAAATCGACCGTGCGTTTCTGATCGATGATCGTATAAAGCGGATGCGCCGCCCGAAACGTGTCCCAGAGCGAGAAAACGGTGTACTGTTCTGATTGCGGAGTGCGGATCGCGGATTGCGGATTTTTTGCTCCTCCACCCCTCTTCTCCTTTTCTCCTCCACTATCCACGGAGTGGATCTTGCCGTCCATCCCGCGATACTGCCCGTCAACGTCATTAAACACATTCGGCTGGATCATCGTGTGATACAGCGCAGTGTAAAAATTGGTCGTCTGCGCATCGGTCCCGCCCGAAACCTTTATCTTAGACAACTCCTTATTCCACGCGCTTCGCGCATCCGCCCGAACCTTATCAAAATCCCATCCCGGCAGTTCGGCAGCGAGATTCCTGCGCGCTCCTTCGATGGAGACGTTTGAGATTGCGACTTTGACCAGAATGTTTCCATTGGCCGGACGATTGAAATGCATCAACCCAAGAAGATCAGTACCTCGGGCAGCAGTTGCTTGCTCGCCCTTTTCTGTCAGGACTTGGTTACGGGAGATTGAGTGTGAACTGAAAGGCTCAGAAAACACCGCTACAAAATACACAGTTTGGTCCTTAGCCCAACTGCGGGAGCGTCGAAAACCTTCAATTCGATTCTTTCCGACAAATTTTATTTCAGAATCGAGAACGGTGTCTCGCCATTTAAGATTCAATGAGATGTGTACATTGTCGGCGGTAGGAAAACTATACTTTTGGAACCCGACCCGTGTCGTAGCAGTCAAGTCGGCTAGGATACCGCTCTTCATCTTTACCGAATAAAATCCGGGTTCCGCACTTTCATCAGCGTGAGAGAAAGCTCCGTCCACTTTTTCGGTTGACGGCATAAACAAAATATCGCACCCGTCGGGGATTCCAGTGCCGTTCAGATGCGTGTGCGAAAAGCCAAATATTGTGTCGTCGGAGTAGTGATAGCCGCTCGACCCGTCCCAGTTGTCGATGCGAGTATCGGGCGAAAGCTGCACCATGCCAAACGGCATCGTCGCCCCCGGAAACGTATGCCCGTGCCCGCCCGTGCCGATAAACGGGTTAACCCATTTTGTATAGTCGATCGTCTGGGCATTTCCAGTGAACAGTGAACAGTGAATAGTGAACAGTAAAAGCCAAAAACCAAAGACCAAGGGCCTAAAACCAAATCTGTGTTTATCTGTGTTCATCTGTGGCTAATTCCTCTTAATGTACCAGCTCCAGCCCGCGCCAGTTTTGCCCTTTTATCGCCCAGCGGACGCGCCAGATGGCGTCGCCTTCGCGGTGGTCGTAGTGCATTGATATTTTGTGCAAACCTGCGCGTAAGGGTACGAGCACCGAGACGGACGTGCGGTCTTTTGTTCCGGCTTCGTCGATCAGCGTTTGTCCGTCGATGGTCAGTTGCCGGTCGTTTGTCGAATCGATCTGAAATTCATACACCGCATCGACCGGAGCTGTAAAGTAACCGTCAAACGTCACGCCCCACGTCTGTTTTGGATCGACACGCTTTGCAAACTGCTCTAGCCCGATCGACTTTGTCTCGCCGGTGACCGGAACAGTATCCTGGCCATAAGCGTTGCTCGGCAAATAGAGTGAATATTTGGCGCCCGGACGTGGGTCTTTCAGATCCGCTTGCGGCCCGAGCCATAGCTGCCGCAAAAAAACTGCTGAGTAAACCGAACTTTTACGCCCGGTCGGCAAGACGACGATCGTCTTTAGCGTCTGCGGCTCGCCGACCTTTGGGTTGATCATAAATTTTGGCGAGATCACAGGCGACTTTTCATTTGGCTCGGTGCCGTCGGTCGTGTGCAAAACACGCGCACCCGGAATGTCGGAGTAGATATTTTCGATCCTAAACGTCTCATTTTCGCCCAAAACGAGGTTTCGTAAGTTTCGCGGTTCGGGAATACGGTAATTCACACCCCGCTTATCAAGCCGTGCAAATTGCGACGGCAGCCGCCGTGTAAAATCGGCAAAATCCTTATTCTGGGGCATTGACCAGACAGATTCCGCCATCGCCATCATTCGCGGGAACGCCATATATTCAACCGCTGCGGGCGTTTCGAGATATTCCGTCCAGATATTGCCTTGGCCGCCGAGGATGTATTTTTGCTCGTCCGCGCTCAGCTCTTTTGGCATCGGGTCAAAGCTGTACACTTTTTCAAGCGGCAGATATCCGCCGATATTTAGCGGCTCGGTTGCGGGGTCGCCCTGATTGTAATCGAGATAGCTAAAGTCGGTCGGCGTCATTATCACATCGTGCTTTGCCTTTGCCGCCTCGATGCCGCCTTTCATCCCGCGCCAGCTCATTACGGTCGCGTTTGGCGCTAAGCCGCCCTCAAGTATCTCGTCCCAGCCGATGATCTTTTTGCCGCGTGAGTTAATAAATTTCTCGATCCGCCGCACAAAATAACTCTGCACTTCGTGCTCGTCCTTTAGGTTCTCGCGTTTCTTTAGCTCCTGCACATACGGCGATTCCTTCCAATGATCTTTCAAAACCTCGTCGCCGCCGATGTGGATGTATGGCGAGTCGGGAAAGAGCGAAATTGTCTCGTCAAGCACGTCTTCGAGAAACTTAAACGTCTCATCCGTCGGGCAATACACCTCGTTAAAAATGCCCCACGTTTTCTGCACGTTGTATTTATGATCGGCTTTGCACCCGTATTGCGGATATGCCGCAAGCGCCGCCGACGCGTGTCCCGGCAGCTCGATCTCAGGGATGACGGTGATGTAACGCTCTTTCGCGTACTTAACAACTTCGCGGATCTGCTCTTGGGTGTAAAATCCCTCGACCGGACGCCCGTCACCCTTAAACGTCGTCGTGTACGGCCCAAGATGCGATTCCGAACGCTTTGACCCGATATCGGTCAGCAGCGGATATTTCTTGATCTCGATCCGCCATCCCTGATCGTCCGTCAGATGCCAGTGAAACGTGTTGAATTTATACTGCGACATCAGATCGATGTATTTCTTAACAAACTCGACCGGCATAAAATGTCGCGACACATCGAGGTGCATACCGCGGTAGCGGAAGCGTGGTTGGTCAACTACCGAGACCGCTGGAATATTTACCTTTTCACCTATTTTCATCGGCAATAGTTGGATAAGTGTTTGCGCCGCGTAAAAACGGCCAGTCGGGTCGTTAGCGAAAATGCGCACGCGATCTTTCTCGACTGCTAGTCCGTATGCTCCAGCAACTGAATGAAGAGGAGGAGCGTTCGAAACGAAGATAGCCGTAGAACCTTTGGGAGCAAATTCGGAAATTCTCAGTTTTATTCTGTACTGTCGTTCTATTGCATTATTAAGCAAATCACCGATGATTCGGTCAGCCTTATTCTCAACTACGATGACAGTTTGCCTAGTCAGCGGAAAATATCCAGATCCGTTAGTAATCCTCTCAGGCCTCGGAACAATATTGATCTCGTCAGTTTGAGCAAACGAAAAAGAAACAAACAAAAGACAAAACGCGGCGGCTAAGAGCGTGGTTTTCATTATTTTTGATCGTGGGTGGTCCATCTTGGTCCACTTTGGTCCATCTTGGTCCGGACCGGACCACTAATTTAGAAACTTCGCCACAATCATAGCAAATCTGGAACCTTTTCATCCGTCGGGAGATTAGCCATCGAAGATGGCGAAAGCATAAAGCCCCGGGCGTGAGCCCGGGGAAGGCACCACAACGTGCAAGAGCCCGCGAACGCGGGTGACAGGGGAAAACCAACAGCCTCTATCGCTGGCTTCGCCAGCTAGGGATCAAACCGACCTTATCCACGGGCTAACCCCCGTGGCTTTACGCTGGCATCCGCTACGCGGACTGGCCGGAGGCAACTTATAAGAGTTCGAGAAAACCGGTCAATTCCGGCGGTAGCGGTTGGATAAATTCGAGCCGTTCGCTGGTTTTAGGATGGGCAAATGACAGCCGCTCCGCGTGTAGAAAAAACCGCCCGAGCGATACGATGGCGTTGCGGACAGTGATGTCGGCGACGGTGTTGTCGCGGCCCTCGTTATAGATCTCGTCGCCGACGACAGGATGATTGATATAGGCCATGTGGACGCGTATCTGGTGCGTGCGGCCGGTTTTGATCTCGACATCGAGCAGCGTAAATTTGGTGTATCTCTGCCGCACTTTCCACAGGCTCAGGGCCGAGCGGCCATGCGTCGCGACCTTCATCCGCAGACGGTTGTGCTTGTTGCGGCCAATCGGAGCGTCGATCTTACCCGTGTTTTGATCGGTCGAACCGTGCACCAAGGCAATGTAAGATTTATAAACCTCTCGGGAACGAAACTGCTCAGACAAAGCCTCATGCGTCTCGTCATCTTTTGCGACGACGATCAGCCCGGATGTGTCTTTGTCGAGACGATGCACGATGCCGATCCGCAGCTCGTTTGGAGTCCCCCCGTTAGGCGGCGCTTGTGAGGTTGAAAATTCAAAATGATACGCAATCGCATTTGCAAGCGTGCCGGATTGAACACCCGCACCTGGATGAACGACCATGCCCGCAGGCTTATTGATGACGGCGAGATATTCGTCCTCAAAAACTATATCGAGAGGTATATTTTCGGGTTCAAAACGGGCGGCCTGCGCCTCGACCAGATCGGCCTCGACCTCGTCACCCGGGCGTAGCTTGTACGAAGGTTTTACAGCTTTTTCGTTGACGAGAACATCATCATTTTCGATCAGCCGCTGCAAACGAACGCGCGACCAACCCTCGATCCGCTCGGCAAGATACGCGTCGAGACGCACACCTGCGTCATCTGCATCTGCATTAAATGTAAGGGATTGTGTCTCTTCGCTCACTCTGTTGGTTGAGGATTGCGGGCCTTATTGAGCCGCCAGATGAGGAATATGATCGACGTGATCGCAACGATCAGACTCACGCCCTGCGAAGTCGAGAGGCCGGTTGCTGATGTAAATCCGTACAGATCGCCGCGCGGATCGTCGCGGACAAATTCGACAGAAAACCGCAATATCGCGTAGATCATGCCGTAAATTACGAGTATCTGGCCGTCAAATTTTTTGCGGCGATGCAGATAGATCAGCAGCCCAAAAACGATAAACATCGCAAACGATTCGTACAATTGCGTCGGGTGCAGATGAGCGTCGAGCCCTTCGGCGGTGTAGATCGGCACGCCCGTGTATTCGTGCCCGAGTTGTGTAAAATGTACGCCCCACGGCAGATCGGTCGGCTTGCCCCAGCAGCAGCCGGCCGCAAAACAGCCCTGCCGCCCAAACGCCGAACCAAGAGCTACGCCCGGTGCAAAAGCATCGGCGACTTTCCAAAACGGCAGTTTGTAAAGCGGCACTAGTATCGCAACTGCCAGAAATCCTCCGATCAGACCACCATAAAACACGCCGCCGCTACGCAAAAAGTCGAGCGTAAATATCTGCACATCAGGCTCGACCATTATCATCAGCAGCTTTGACCCGACCAGCCCGCCGATCAGCGTCCATAGGCCGAGATCATAGATGCGTTCGCGTGGTATGCCGTCACGCGCACCGAGCCGCGATGCCGCAAACAGGGCGAGCAACATCCCCAACGCCATAAAAATGCCGTAGGTCGTGACGGGAAATGTGCCTATGCGAAATAGCTCTGGATACATTTTCTATTTGGACAGACTTGCTTCGGCTTGTTGCTCCACTGATTTTTTCGACCGAACCATATCGATGAGCAGCAATACCGCACCAACACAGATCGCTGCGTCCGCAACGTTAAATGTCGGATAGTGCCACGAGCCAAACTGCACATCGATAAAATCCACGACAAACCCTAGCCGCATGCGGTCTGTCACATTGCCGACGATACCTGCGAGCAATAATGCCAATGCTCCGAGAATACGGTCGTCGTTACGCGGTGTTCGCCAAAAAAAATACAGCACCAGTGCGGCCGCGACAAATGCTATCGCCGACAGACCCCAGCGTCCCGCGTCGCCATGCTCATCGAGCATCGAAAACGCCACGCCCGTATTCTGCGCGTAGGCAAAATTTAGAAACCCGCTGATCACTGTCTGATCGCCGCCCGAACGCAGGGTGCGAGTCGCCCACGCCTTGGTCGCCTGATCGACCATAAAAACGCCGCCCGCGATCGCGAGATAGCCGAGTTTCCACAAAATATTGCGTTTATCCATTACGGTTTTTTCGCCTCGACGGGTGCCGGTTTTGGTTCGGCGTAAAAAGATTTATTTATTATCTTCCACTCGCCGTTGATCTTGAGCAACGACATATAATCGACAAATTTGACGGTCGGATAATCAAGAATGATCTTCGCAACAGCCGCATTTCCGGCGATGTCAACGCTCTCGATCCAGCGTTTTCGTTTGTCTTCGTCAGCCGCCGGTTTGCCCGACATACCCGCGATATATTCGGCAAACGACCGCGTCGTGTATTTGCCCTCGCGGATAAATATCAGGTTGCCGTCGGTGTGAAAGGCCTTTTTCATATATTCGCCGTCACCGGTCGCGTGGCCCTTGAGATAATTTTCGAGCGGCACTCGAACCGCCGCTTTATCGTCCGCTTGAGCAAATATGTTTCCGGTCGCAGCAAAAATCAACAATGCGAATACGACGGCAAATTTGTACTTCATATTCATTAAAACTCCAAGAATATTTGATCACAGCTAACTCGATACTACGCTAAACGGCAGCAAAGTGTTCGCTATTCAGTATATGGGAAAATTGCCTTTGGGGCTTTGTAACGGCTCCACCAATCAGAGTAGCAAACGTCGGTACAACCGATCGCGTAATGGACGACTTTCCATTTGCCGCCGGTCTTTTTGAGCAGGGCAAAGAAATTATTATCGAATACGCCGTCATCGATCGCGTCCTGATACCGCGTGCCGCGATAGTTTGGCTCGCCGCCGTCCGCCCTTTGCGGATCGCCGCCGATAAAAGCCCAATTGCCCGAGACGTTGAAATTATTGGCTGCAAACACGATCCGCTGTTTTAATTCTTTTTCAACTGGCAGACGAAGCGCGTCTAGGATCGCCTTTCGCTCGGGCGATCCTTTTTCAGGAGTATAGACGCTCTGAGCAGCGGCCAAACCTGTCAAAATTAACATCGCAGCCAACAACAAAAATGACCTATTCAACATATCTCCCTCCTAACCGATCTCGTCGAGGGCGTCGGCACAACGCTCGCAAACGGTCGGGTATTTTGTAAATTCGCCGACGCGAGTCGAAAAATTCCAGCATCTTTCGCATTTCTCGCCTTCAGCCTCTTCGATCGTGACCGCAAATCCATCGCCCTCATGCACCTCGACCTGCGAAACGATAAATATATAACGCAATTGTTCATAATAATCGAGCAGCATCCGCGTCGTCTCAGCATCGGTCGTCAAGATGACCTTTGCCTCAAGCGACGAGCCGATCCGTTTATCATTGCGTGCGGCCTCGAGCGCCTTTAACACCTCGTCGCGGATTCCGAAAATGCGTTCCCATTTCGTCATCAAACCCGCATTGTCAGCGTCCGCAACCCTGGGAAACTCCGCTATGTGAACAGATGCGACCGATTGCCCCGGCAGGTTTTCCCACGCCTCGTCTGACGTAAAAGCAAGCATCGGTGCCATCAGGCGGCAAAGTGTATCGGTGATCTGATACAGAGCCGTCTGGGCCGAGCGTCTCGCTTCGGATTTTGGTGCGAGGATATAGAGCCGGTCTTTGATAATGTCAAAATACCGTGCCGAGAGCGTGACCGTGCAGAAATTGTAGATCGCATTATACGCCGCCTGAAAATCGTACGCTTCGTACGCCGAGAGCACTTTTTCCGTGACCTCGTTGAGTCCCGCGAGCGCCCACAGGTCGATCTCCTGCATCGTGTTGTTGCCGACAGTGTCCGTCGCCGGATCAAACCCGTCAAGATTGCCAAGAGCATATCGCAAAGTGTTGCGAAACTTGCGATAAGCATCGACAACGCGGCTGAGAATCTCATCGCTGCACCGAACGTCCTCAGTATAATCGACCGCCGCTGCCCACAGACGCAGCACGTCTGCACCCGAACCATCGATGATCTCTTTTGGTGCGGTCACGTTGCCGATCGATTTGCTCTGCTTACGGCCCTCGCCGTCAACGACCCAGCCGTGCGTGATGATCTGTCTGTATGGCGCCTGATCGTGAGCTGCGATGCCGCAACTCAAACTGGAATTGAACCACCCGCGATATTGATCACCGCCCTCTAGATAAACATCCGCCGGAAAACGCAGCGTCTCGCCACGAGTCTCAAGCACTGCAACGCAGCTCGAACCGGAATCGAACCAAACGTCGAGAATATCGGTCTCTTTGCGAAATTCACCGCCGCCGCATTTGGCGCATTTATAGCCTTCGGGCAGCAATTCGCTTTCGGGCCGTGCGTACCACGCATCAGCCGTCTCGGCGGCAAAGATGTCTGCGACGTGATCGATCATCTTTGGGTCGGCGACCGCTTCTTCACACCCTTGGCAATAAAAAACCGGTATCGGCACGCCCCAAAACCTCTGACGCGAAACACACCAATCGGGCCGCCCCTTGAACATATTCGCCATCCGGCCTTCGCCCCAGCCGGGATGCCAATTGACCTTAGCGATCTCGTCGAGAGCACGTTTGCGTAAGCTCGAACCGTCAACGGCCTCGTCCATCGAAACGAACCACTGAGGCGTCGCACGAAATATCACCGGATTTTTGCATCGCCAGCAATGCGGATAGCGGTGATCGTATTTTTCGACGCTGAGCAAAGCTCCGCTTTCGCGTAAAAATTCGACGATCTTTGGGTTTGCCTCAAAAACGCTCATCCCGGCAAAATGCTCGACCTCGGCGATAAATTTGCCCGCCGCATCGACCGGAGCATAAACCTCAAGCCCGTATTTTTTTCCGACCGCAAAATCGTCCGCACCGTGCCCCGGAGCCGTGTGAACACAGCCCGTGCCGGATTTCCCGGCTACCTTGTTTTCGTGCCGTGCGTCAAGCTCGACCTCAGCATCGGCCTCGCCGAGGGTGACATGATCGCCGTTCATTATCAGCGACGTGCGGTCAAGCCAGGCGTGTTTCGCCTCCATGCGGTCAAGCTTTGAGCCTTTGAAACGCGCGAGTTCCGCGGTCGTCTCAAAACCACAAACCTCCGCAAACGACGCAACCAATTCGGACGCGACGATATAAACTTCCTCAGAAAGCTCCCCTCCTTGTTTAGGAGGGGTTGCAGCCGCTTCGGCTGACGGGGTGGTAGAAACTATCGCCGAATAATCAAAATCCGGATGAACCGTGATGCCAAGATTTGCGGGCAGCGTCCACGGAGTCGTCGTCCAGATGACGACAAACACATTTTTGCCCGCCAGCGCACCATCGATCTCAGCCGGGTCGGTCTTGAGCGGAAACTTTACATAGACCGACGGCGATGAATGCTCGCGATATTCGACCTCAGCCTCGGCAAGCGCGGTCTGATCGTGAATGCACCAATAGACGGGACGCAGGCCTTTGTAGACAAACCCTCGTTCAAGAAATTTGCCAAAAAGCCGCGCGGTTGATGATTCGTACTCCGCCGACATTGTTAGATATGGCGTCGTCCATTCGCCAAGTATGCCAAGCCGTTGAAAATCACGCGTCTGGCCGTTCATCGCCGTCGAAGCGTGTTCGCGGCAGATGCGGCGAAACGACGCGACCGGTATGTCGTTTTTGTTCTTACCTTTATCAGCCAGTTTTTTCTCAACAATGGTCTCGATCGGCAGTCCGTGACAGTCATATCCCGGCACATACGGCGCCTCAAATCCCATCATCGAACGCGTTTTGACGACAAAATCTTTGAGTATCTTATTGAGTGCGGTACCGATGTGAATGTCGGCGTTAGCATACGGCGGGCCATCGTGCAGGATAAATTTCTCACACCCCTCGCGAGCCTGCATCACCTGATCGTAAAGCCCCATTTCCTGCCATTTTTTCAAACGCGCAGGCTCCATCTGCCCTAGATTCGCTTTTTGCGAAAAATCCGTCCGGGGCAAGTTAACTGTTTTCTTAAGGTCTAATTCTTCACTCATTTTTCTACTTCAACCACCCGCTACCGCAGGGGTTCCGACAAAATCAAAAAGCCCCAAGCTTTTCATTAGCTTGGGGACTCGTAAAAGCAAACCTATGCATTCCGCTCAGCTTTCGCCAAACGCGAGTCCTCGTCTTTTTATAATAATGGGCGATGGCCTCCGCATAATTTCGAAATTATAGCACACTAATTTCCGCATACGTGATCCGTTGAATAAAGCTCGGCTTTTTCTATAGATAATTGATCAGCAGGATCATAACAAACTTTGGCCTTGCCCCATGGTACGAATGACCTAGATTCAACCTTACTTTTCCGTACCGTGCGCTCGTATCTTTGTCCGTTGATCTCGTATTCAAAAGTGACCACAATATCCACCGACTCTTCCTTGCCATCTACGGGGTCCGCAGCTCGCCGAACTTCAGTTTTTGTAACGTTCGCCAGAGTTTCAGTCGTTAAAGTCCGCCGTCGCTGACCGTCGAGGCGAAATGCAAAATATGAACCAATCGCCGCTAGGGTGAGAATCACGAAAGGAATAATGAATATTCTTCTTGGCATTTCACTCTGTTGCAAAGCCGTACCTATTCCTCCTCGACCGTACACAACAGTGGATATTCTCGTGCCTTTGCAAGATTCATCGCTTTTTCCGATTTCATTGTCGCGATCTCGTAGGGGTAGATGCCGGCGATGCCTACGCCCTCGTTGTGTACCTTTAGCATGATCGTAAAAGATTCGGCGTCGGAGCGGGAAAATACGTATTGCAGCACAAAAACGACAAATTCCATCGTCGTGAAATCATCGTTGTGCAGCAAAACCTTAAAAAGCTTTGGCTTTTCGAGCTTTGTCTTTCGCTCCGGCAGCACGTCAACGCCGCCATGTTCAATGTCGGTCCACTCGGGCATACTCCAAATTATACCCTTACACTCGCCTCGACCGTAGCCTTGCGTTCGAGTTTGCCCCAGCCGACCACGGTGCCGTAAATGGCCGTCCAAACCGATCTGACCATGACCCAATACATTACCTGCCTATAGCCAAAACGCTGTATCAACAACCAGCCCAACAGCCGTTTCTGCTCGCCTTTTTCCATCAAGAAAGCCGTAAATGCCCCAAACCAATCGACAGCCAAGAAAAGTGCGTAGTAAAACAACACTTGATTTAGGTTTGTCGGTGTGTGGGCGTATTCCTGTTGGTGCTCAAAATAGCCGATCAAGGCACTAATGAGCGTCCAAATAAACATCAGATCCATCAATGGCGAGATAAGCGGAAAAAACACCTGAAAGATCCAGACATTCGGCATCGCTACAAACCCGAGCGTGCCGTGGCGCGGATTTAGCAGCGCATTTTTGTGTTTCCACATACATTGCAGCGTGCCATATGACCAGCGAAATCGCTGTTTGGCAAGGTCCCGTAGGCTGTCCGGTGCCTCGGTCAAGCCAATGGCATTTTCTTCGTAGCCGATCTTGTACCCGAGTTTTCGTACGTGTATCGTCAGGTCCTGATCCTCGGCAAGTGTGTCGGATGAAAATCCGCCTGTTTCTTCTAAAACGGTTCGCCGCCACGCCCCGACAGAACCCGGAACGACCGTGATGCAATTGAGCGAGGCAAACGCCCGCCGGTCAAAATTTTGCGACGTTACATATTCCAGTGCCTGCCATTTTGTAACGATATTTATACGGTTGCCGACCTTGGCATTGCCCGCAACGGCACCGATCTTTTCATCGGCAAACCGGTGCGCGAGTGCCGGTATCGTCTGCGGCGTAAAGAGCGTGTCCGCGTCGAGAGCAATAATTACCTCGCCCGTTGCCTTACGCCAGCCAAAATTGAGAGCCTCTGCCTTGCCGCCATTTGGCTTGGTATAGACCGTGATGCGAGCGTGGCCGCCGTAATTGTCTTTGGCCAATTTGTAAGTGTCATCGGTCGAGCCGTCATCGACGACGATGATTTCAAAATTCTCATACTCGGATCCGAGCAGGCTCTCGATGGTGCGTAAGATGACCTTGCCCTCGTTATATGCCGGGACGATGACCGAGACAAACGGCGCATATGCCTCGCCAAAATGCGTCGTTTCGCGTCGCCGTGACCGCACAAACTGAGCAAATGCGAGTATGCCGATCACGGCCATTCGCCCTAGGCCCAAGATAATGCCGATAAGAAAAAGCCACCGCATCAGCCAACCGGCAACCGAGACACCGTAAAATACATACGCGTCAGCCTTGGTATAAAACGACTGGTCCTGAGGCACCGGTGGCATTGCCTGCTCGGGTGTCATATCTGCGAGATCGGCAACCGTCGCAAATTGAAAACCACGGGCACGCAGCTCATGTATGAGCTTTGGCAGAGCCTCGACCGTTGCCGAACGGTCGCCGCCGCTGTCATGCATTAGGACGATATTCCCTCTTTCTTCCGGCGTTGAGATCGCGGCCTGACGCAGTATGTCATCGACCATCTGATCTGCCGTGTGTGGTGTGCCGTCGTCATTTGTCAGTTTCCAATCGTCCGGGTCGAGGTGTAATCCGACCGAGATATAGCCGAGATTCTGTGCCTGTACCGTCGGATCGACCTCGTCGGGCGTTCGGGGTTCGGCATCACCAAAATACGGAGCGCGAAACAGCCGGGTCGAGTGTCCGGTCAGTGATTCGATCAGCCGCTGCGTCGCATTAAGCTCTATGTCAGTGATTTTTCGCGGAACCTCGCCAAGATTTGGGTGCGTGTACGAGTGGTTTCCGATCTCGTGGCCATCGGCGACAATTCGTTTGATCAGGTCAGGATTGTCCTGCCCGTTTTGCCCAACGATAAAAAATGTCGCTTTTACATTTTCCTGTTTGAGTATGTCGAGCACCTTTGGTGTCCAGACAGGATCGGGGCCGTCGTCAAATGTCAGAACGATCTTGCCCGGACTGTCACCCGCACGCTGGATCACATACGACGAAGGTATCTGCCGGTAAACCTGATCTGTGATGCGGCCGTCTTGCCCAAACGTCAGATCCCTCGCTCCGTCCTGAGGCTCCGCCGTTACCTGCAAGATCTCGCCCGTTCCCTGAAAATCTACTTTATAACCATATTTAATGGTCCGCAGATCATCTGCGGCAGAGGTTTTGCTGCCGGAACCAAATACTTTCCACAACGACGGGTCTTCGCTGCCGAGACGCCATAGAGCAAAGCCCGCCGGTTTATACGGCAATGCACTCTGTATCTCATTAAACGCCGTCGAAGCATCTAAAAACCAGACCGCGTGTTTTTTTCCATCGTCCTCGGTGTATGTGAAATAGGGATTTTTCGATGCCTGATCAAATTTAATCTCTGTGGGCGAACCAAGCGATTCCTTAGCCGCAAGCAATGCCTCTTGGAAAGTGATGTCTTCGCCCTCGCTCTTATCGCCCGCCCAGTTATAACCGTAGTTGCCAAAGCATACAATGGTCTTATTCGGCGAAAGCTCTGCCATCCGTTTCTTTAATATCGCCTCATACCATTCCTGTCCGGCAACCGGCCCGGGCTCGCCCGTTGACCAATGCTGGTCATATGCCATCAACATCAAATAATCGGTCACGGCAGCATAAGCTTTGTAATTCCAATCAGGATTATCAAACGGCACCGCTTGAGCAAGTATCAGCCCGCGCGACTGAAATTCGGCGTGCAGATCTTTCATAAAAATAAAAAGGTCTGCTTGGGCCGACGCCGGAACCTCTTCGATATCTATTGTTATCCCGCCAAAATTGTATTTGTCGATTGTCGTAAGCAACGACGAGATCAGATTTTTTCTCCGGGCCTCGGTCGATATATTTTGGACGAGAATGTCCGAATTCCACTTTTCATTCTTATAATTTTGCAGCAGCGGCAGCACCGGCATCTCGGGCTTATTTTTCTTGATAAAATCGAGTGATTCTCTCGCACCTTGATCTATGTCCAGTACAAGCGGATCTTTATCGTTGTCCGACAGACGTATCCATTCCGGCACCATCCAATCAAGCGAATTGTAATTTTGCTTTAATGACGCGAGGCTCGAATCATCCCAATTGACGTAAAAACCTATCGAAAGCGGTTCGCCTCTATTTGTAGTCTGCGTGACAGGAACAGTTTTTCCGGCTTTGAGCAATTCGGCATTAGCAGCCCGCTGCTCACGCGAATCTTCGCGTTTTTTCTTTTCTACCTTAGCGTGCTCGCCGGTCTGTTTGGCAACGAGTTCGCGTTTTGAGAGCGTTGGCAGCTCAGGCACGTGAGATTGCAGATCAGATCGTTGCGGCAGTGTGGAAACGGGCTTGAGTCGGATCAGCGGCAAAAAAGGATTTATGAGCACGCTGATGGTAAAAAAGGTCAGTAAAACTGTGACGATCGTAGCTGCAATCAGGCCTATGTAAGAAAAATATCGCCCTCTCCGCCCTTTTGTGTCGTGAAAAACTACCTTGCCGTGACCGTTGATCTCTTTGCTCATGCAGGTTATCGATAGGCAGTCGCCCGTATCAGGTTTTAGAAATTGTCTTGCCCATCGATCCAGTTTTGATGCGGCTTAACGACTCTAGTTTATACGTTAGAAAATGCCACTTTATCCACAATAATAAGAAATATATGGACGTGGGGCATTTTTTTTGTTAAATTTCCATTGCGCTGACTACTTAGTATTCAATTAAACGAATTTCTGCCCGCCGCGAACTGAAATCCGGCAGCGATTGGTCGTTTTGTTTGGAACCGGAAAATGAAAAAGGACAAAGCTACAACGGATAAGTTGTCAGGATCGGATAACGCTCGCGGAGCTAAGGCCGCACGTGCGCTCGACCCGCACAGTCTCGACACGCTGTTTGCAAGCGTCGGGCAAAAGCTGCGCGAGGGCCACTCAGCAGAGGCGGAAAAAATCCTTGTTCAAACGATCGATGGCTTTGACCACACGCCCGATAATTTTGCCAATCTCAAGCGCTTGCTTGCATTTACGCTTGAGACGACCGGCCGTTATAAAGAATCGCTCGAAGCAGTACGTCCGTTTGAGGATGAAAAGGAGCTGGCAAAACTCTCGACCGAGACGCAGGTCCGAGTCACGACCCAACTCGCGATCTCGTACAACAATCTGACCGACCAGCCTAAGGCGGTCACTTTGTTAAAAGAAACGCTCAAAAAAGCCGAGGAAAACAACCTGCGGCATCTGAGCGGCAATATCGATATCGCGCTCGCCCGTGTATATCGCAAACTTAGCGAATATCCGATCAGCCGAGATTTTGCCCAACGGGCGCTCGATCATTTTCGCGAAAACGCAAATTGGCTCGGCATGGCTGAGGCGTATCGCGAGATCGCCAATACCTATCACCAAGAGGGTAACAGCGAAAAATCCATCGAAAATTTTGAGCTTGGCATCAAGATCATCGGCAGCAATTCGGCCCCGTTCATGCTTGGCAAGCTCTACACCGATATGTCCGGCGCGTATTGGTTTCTGCGTCGTCCACAGGACGGCGTTGCCTGTCTCGAAAAATCTATCGAGTTTTTTGACCAGACCGAGCACGCCCTAAATTCGGTCATTGCGTATAACAATCTAGGCATTCATTTGCTGCAGGTCGGCGAATGGACAAAAGCCGAGGAAATGATCCGCCGTGCGATGGACATCGCCCTGAAAGAAGACCACGTCCACGTCGCCGGTATTTACGATAGCCTGGGCGAGCTAAACATCCTGCGCGGCAACCTCGATGAGGCGGAAAAATTTCTCGACATGGCCGTCAATTTTGCCCGCAAACGAAAACATCAGTGGTACACGGTCCAATCGATGCGCAGTATTGCTCGCTGTTATCTTGCCCAGGGCCATCTCGACAAAGCCGTCGAAAAAGCACAAGAGACTATCAGCTTTTCCGGTGAGATAGGCGATAAACATTACGCCAATATGGCAGGGCTTGTGCTTGCCGAAAGCTACGTCAAGCAGCAAGAAACTGACGAGGCCGAAGCCGCTTTGGTCGTTATCGAAGAGACCGATCCGTCGGCTGATTTTTTTGTACTTGGCAATATCCAGCGTATTCGCGGGCTGTCTGCCGTTGCTGAGGGTGACGACGAGCTTGCAGTGCATCATTTCAGCCGCGGGCTGACGATATTTGAGGCTGCTGAGGATATCTATCACACCGGGCTGATGCACCTGCTTTTGGGCCAGCATCTGGATGCCGACCACGCGCCGCGTGCCAAGAAACACCTGACAACGGCCGCCGATGTATTCAAAAAACTCGGTGCAAACACTCTGGTTGACGAGGCCGGCACCGCGATGAAACATCTCGTCTCTCGGTCGGTCAACAGTGACAAAAAAGACGCCCCGAGACGCACAAACTCAGTCGTTTCTCAGCTTTTGACCGTTCGCTTGGCTGAGGCGACGGCCTCACGCGAACTGCTTTTCCGCGAGTTGGTTGCCGTTCTCAAACAGGAAAGTAACGCTAAAAAGATCGTCATCGCCCAGTTTAACGATCAAAAGCGGCTTTATCCGTTTATCACCCACGGCTTTTCGCCGCAGGAGAGCAATGAGCTGGTGACAAGGCTGCACGATGCTCAAACCAAGGGCGACGAAAAGACGTTTACACGAGCCAAAAACATTTCCGTGACGCATCTGCGGGGCTCGGCATCACCGGCAGCGATGCTGTTGATCGACCCGCGTTCGGGCGCTGTTCTAAATGACGACAGCTCGCTCCAACCGCTGCTCCGCGTCGTCGAGTTGGGGATGGACGTGATCGCTCTACGCGAAAAGGACAAATCGCAGCCAGCCGAACAGTCGCTCAGCCCGTACACCTCAAACAGCTTGATGCCCGGCTTTATCCATTCGTCGCCCGCGATGACCGGCCTGGTCGAGGAGGTTTACAAGATACGCTCGTCCGATGTGACCGTGCTCGTCACCGGCGAATCCGGCACCGGTAAAGAGCTCGTATCACGTGCGATCCACACGCTGTCTAACCGCAAGGACAAAGTTTTTGTGCCGTTTAACTGCACCGCCGTGCCTAAAGAATTGGCTGAGGGGCATCTATTCGGTTATAAAAAAGGCGCGTTCACCGGGGCAGTTGCCGATTCGCCCGGCGTTATCCGCACGGCTGACGGCGGCACACTTTTCTTAGATGAGATAGGCGATCTGCCGCTCGACGTTCAGCCAAAATTGCTGCGCTTTTTGCAAGAGGGTGAGATACAACCGCTCGGCGACAAACAGCCGCTCAAGGTCGATGTCCGTATCATCGCCGCGACAAATATGCCGCTTGAGGAAAAGGTTGCCGACGGCACATTTCGCGAGGACCTATATTACAGGCTTAACGTGATCCGACTGCGCGTACCGCCGCTTCGCGAACGTCGCTCCGAGATACCGCCGATCGTCAATTATTACGTCAATCACTATTCCGAGCGGTTCGGCAAGCACGACATCACCTTTACGCCGCAGGTCATCGATATGCTGATGGTCTGTAATTGGGAGGGAAATGTCCGCCAGCTATGCAACGAGATTCAGCGCGTCGTCGCCCGTGCCGAGGATAACGAGGTCATTACGCCCGACCATCTGTCCCCCGATCTCAAACGCAGCGCCCAGCCACTCACGACATTTGACACCGGTTCGAACGTCCGGCCGATCGCGTCTTACGACAGCTCGATCTCACCATTTACCAATCTCACTCCGGGCGGCACGCTCGAAGAAGCAGTCTCTGACCTCGAAATGCAGCTCATCCGCTCGGCTCTGGCGCGTCACAATTGGAACATCTCTCGCGTCGCCAGCGAACTCGGCCTCACCCGCCGCGGGCTTTACCTAAAACTCTCGCGGTACGGTATAGAAAAAGCGGCGTAGCTCAAATTGCCAACATAGTGTGTTTCAACGTAATCTAAACGCTCCAAAATATATTTTATCCAGAGTAGTTTATGAAGCGCCTTCTTACCCTGTTAATTTCGATCGCCTTTCTGTTTTCATTTTCTTCACCCGCAATAAACGCGCAAAAGTTAACGGACGAAGAAGCCCTGATCGCCAAGGCGAAAAAGATCCACGCCGAGGTGATAACGCTCGATACGCACAACGACATAAATACGAGCAATTTTACCGATACGGTCAACTACACACAGGATCTGCCGACGCAGGTAAATTTACCCAAAATGGTGCGAGGCGGTTTGGACGTATCGTGGCTGATCGTCTACACCGGGCAAGGTGAGCTGACCGAAGCGGGCTACCGCACCGCCTATGCAAATGCTATCGATAAATTTGACGCCATCCATCGCCTGACGAGTAAGATCGCACCCACGCAGATCGAGCTTGCCCTGACGTCAAAAGATGTTCGGCGGATCAACAGGTCCGGCAAAAAGGTAGCGATGATCGGCGTCGAAAATGCCTATCCGGTTGGGCTCGATATCAATAATATCAAGGATTTTGCTATGCGCGGTGCCCGTTATATGTCGCTCGCACACAACGGCCACAGCCAGTTTGCAGACTCGAATACGGGTGAGAGAGATAATGTCTGGCTCCACAACGGCCTGAGCGAATTAGGCAAAAAGGCTGTTTTTGAGATGAACAAATGGGGCATCATGATCGATCTTTCCCATCCATCAAAACAGGCGAATATGCAGGTTCTTGCTCTGACAAAAGCCCCGGTCATCGCTTCACACTCAGGTGCTCGTGCCCTGTGCGATCACAGCCGAAACCTTGACGACGAACAGCTCGCTCTCATCAAACAAAACGGCGGAGTTGTGCAAGCGGTCGCATTTCGCAGCTATGTCAGCAAAGAAAAGAGTGAGCTGCGCACCGCGAGAACAACCGACATATTAAAAGAGCTAAGTGAAAAAGATGGGTTCAAAATGCTCGCACGGGCGGATGTCGCAAAACTGCCCGAGGCAGAACGCACGGCATATACGGCCAAATTACGGACGTTTCGCGAAAAGGCAAACCCCATCCTAAAAGAGCGACTAAAGGACGTCGCTCCTGACGTAAATGTTAAGGATTTTGTGGATCACATCGACTACCTTGTCAAAAAGATCGGCATCGACCACGTCGGCATCAGCTCAGATTTTGACGGAGGCGGAGGTGTCGAGGGCTGGGACGATGCCTCAGAAACGCTTAACGTCACGATCGAACTGGTCCGACGCGGCTACACCAAAAAGCAGATCGCCAAACTTTGGAGCGGCAATCTGCTGCGTGTCCTAGACCAGGTGCAAAAGATCGCAAAGAAAATGCAGTCCGCGCACTAGTAGATTTAGAGATCAGTGCATCCGCCGGCCTTCCAGCGGCTCAACGATCTGCGATTTTGCAAGCTCTTATAAACAACAGCAGTCACAGTGCTTCGTCGGCCGCGAGCATCACGCACGCGCATACACAGACGGTAATTTAAGCCGGCGACGACCTGGATCTCGGCTTTTTGTATCTTAACGAGCGTCAGCTTTTTGTTAGTGCGTGCCGCTCGTGTTCTAACGGCAAATGCGGCGGCACTTTTGACGTCTTTATCGGTGACCGAAGCATCGCCGTAGCCGCCGGTTATCTGACCGTCTTGTGCAGCAACGCGGTTTGCACCGGCATAAACACCAATAAGTAACGCTATCGCAATCGAATAATACAAGATCTGTTTTTTCACAAATTTCTCCTACTTAATTTCCAAGTTTTCTTAAATTCTCTATAATACCGGGCAGCCCTTCGATGACGGTTTCGACCTCAGCGGCTGTATTATTTCTGCCCAGCGAAAATCTTATCGCACCCATCGCCCGCGTGTACGGCACGTTCATCGCCTGTAGAACGGCGGACGGCGTGTAGTCTTGCGAATGACACGCCGAGCCGGTCGAAACGCGTATACCAGCCTCATCAAGCATAGCAAGTATCGCTTCGCCGTTGGTATTTGCAAACGAGATATACGAGGTATTTGGCAGCCGTTTATGCGTGTCGGCGGGACCGTTAAGAAATGCGTCGGGTATCGCTGCCAAAATTGAGCTTTCCAGATGGTCGCGCAGATCAGCAACCGCTTTCATCGACGACAGATCGCGGGCAAACTCCGCCGCCGCCCCGATACCCGCGATCAGATCCGCAGGAACCTCGACATCTGTTCGCGGGACCTCGACACCATCACGAATGTATGTCACCCCAATGCCCTTTGGCCCGTAAAATTTATGTGCCGATATCGAAAAAAGATCGATCTTTGTTGCTTTCAGATCTATCGGTATTTTCCCGGCGGCAGCGATACCGTCAACGTGAAACAAGGCATCCGAATACTCTTTCACGATCGCGGCGTCCTCCGCAACCGGAAACAATATACCTGTTTCGTGATTTGCCATCATTATCGAGACAACGGCCGTCCGCTCATTGAGCGATGTTCGCAACGCATCCAGGTCGAGCGATCCGTCTTCATCAACATCCAGCCAAGTCACCCGTTTCCCGTCACGCTCAAGCTTTTCACACAACTTGCGGACAGCGTCATGTTCGACACGCGTGGTTATGATGTGATCTTTGTCAGGGTTTGCATCGAGAGCGGCCAATATCGCTTGGTGACAGCTGTCCGTACCGCTGCGGGTAAATGTGATCTCATCCGAGCTAGCCGCACCGAGCAAAGCAGCGACGCTTTCGCGAGCACGCTGCTCCGCGTTTTCGGCACTTGTCCGCATCGCGTCGAACACTTTCATCGCCATCTGCGTAGTAGCATTGTTATCGAAATTGATCATCCGTCTAGGTAAATAGAGACGCCGACAATTTACCATTTACGTTTTACCAATTACAATTACCAGTACATTGAACGCTAAGTTGATCATCACAGAACCGACCGGACGCCGCTGGGAAATGCCTATTTCTCATGGCCGCGCGTATTCCATCGGCCGGGCAAAAGAGAGCGATATCCTGCTCAATGACCGCCGCGTCTCTCGCAAACACGCATATATAACCACTGACGGCCAACGTTTTACGCTCGTTGACGGATTTATTGAGAATGGTGTGCTAAACCGCAGCGTAAATCACATATTTATCAATGGCAATATGCATCTCGAATGTGTGCTAACTGATGGCGATGTGATCATGATCGGCGAGAGCACGCTGGAATTTCATACCGTAGCAGAGATCGCCAAACCGGTCGTCGAACCCGTTCAGGAACCAATACCGGATAAATTGGTCAATTACGACGCCGACGCGATGAAAACACGCAGCATCGCGTATGACGACCTGCCGATGGGCCACACTCAGGTCCAGATATCAGTCAACGAGATCATTGGCCGAAAATCAAACATCTCGCTCGAATCGGCCGTCGCGACACCCGAAGAGGTCAAAGACCTTCGGCGCAAGGCAAAGATACTCGAACTGCTGTTTGAGATGAGCAAAACGCTCGGCACCGTTTTCGAGCTCGAAGAGATCTTTGAAAAAGCGACCGATCTCATCTTTCGCGGCACACCCGCCGACCGCGTCGTCGCACTGCTCGTCGAGGATACGCCCGGCAGTAAGCCCGACCCCGAAAAACTCTATCAGATCGGTGTCAAAACACGCGAGGAAAGCATCGCCAAGCTGACCGAAAAGCTGACGGTCAGCCGCACCATCACAAAAAGGGTGATGTCCGAGGGTGTCGCAATTTTGTCGCAGGACGCTAAGACCGACGAGCAGTTTCAGGGCGCCGAATCGATCGTGTCGCAGGGCGTGCGTTCGACGATCTGTGCTCCGCTGATCACGCAATCAAATGTTCACGGCGTCATCTACGCCGACCGGCTCGATCCGTTTGCCGCGTTTTCGCCAGACCATCTTGAGCTGATCAGCGCCGTCGCCGCTCAGACCGCCGTTACCGTCGAGACGGTCAAGGCACATAAACGGCTCGCCCGCGAAGAAGTTGCACGTGCAAATTATGGCCGTTTTATGCCCGAGTACGTCGTAAAACAACTGCTCGAAGATCCCGATTCCTTTAAACTCGGCGGGGCAAATCAGACCATCACCGTTCTATTTGCCGATATCCGTGGCTTTACTGCGTTTTCGGAAAAAGAAAATCCTGAGCGAGTCGTCGGGCTGCTCAATCAGTATTTTTCGGTGATGTCAGAGATCATCTTTGACCACGGCGGCACGCTTGATAAGTATATTGGCGACGGCCTGATGGCACTTTTCGGCGCTCCGACTGCGACCGTTGCGGATCCTGTAAACGCTGTGATGACAGCGGTTACGATGCAAAAACGGCTGGTCGATCTCAATGCTGAGCTTACCGCATCGGGTCTCGGTTCCGTCGCAATGGGCATCGGCTTGCACACCGGCGAAGCGACCATCGGCTATATCGGTTCTGAAAAACGCTCTGAGTACACCGCCATCGGCGACACCGTCAATCTCGCATCCCGTCTCGAATCCAACGCCGCCGGAGGGCAGATCCTCATTAGCGAGGCAACCGCTACGGCATCCGGCAACATCTTTCCTATGGTCAAACGCGACCCGCTGACCGTCAAGAATCGCGTCCAGCCCGTCGATCTTTTTGAAGTAATTTGGGCTTGACCGCTCTTGGAAGTGGTATCTTAATAGGCATATAATCCAAACATAGTTTTATGTTAAAGATCTCGTCTCTCAAAAAACTGGTGACCGATTCGATGGCTATCGATCTCGGTACCGCTAGCACGATCATCGCCGTCAAAGGACGCGGTGTTGTGCTCGATGAACCTTCGCTCGTCGCGATCAACGAAATGAGCGAAGAGATCGTCGCGTTTGGCCAGGAGGCGGCTGAGATGACCGGCCGTGAAAGCCGTGATGTCAACGTCAAAGCTCCGCTCATCGGCGGTGTCGTCGCCGATTTTGAACGAACCAAAAAAATGCTTGCCCACTTTGTCAAAAAGGCAAAGACCGGCGGCTCTAACATATCGATACAGGCTGTGATGAGCCTTGTTTCCGACGTGACGCATGTTGAGCAGCGTGCCCTATTCAATGCCGCTGAGGACGCGCACATCGGCAAGGTCTTTATGATGGAAGAGGGTCTCGCCGCCGCATTTGGCGCTGGCGTATTGCCCACCGACAAACGTGCGAGTGCGATCGTCGATATCGGCGCCGGTACGACAAATATCGCCATCATTGCCAAAGGCTCGGTCGTACATTCGACATCGGAGCGTTACGGCAGCAACGCGATAAACGAGAGCATCGCTACGCATCTGCGCCGTCATCGGGGCTTACAGGTCGGCGAAGAAACGACCGAGATGCTCAAGACTCAATTTGCATCGACATTTTTGCCCGAGGACATTTCTACGACCATCGAAATTCGCGGCCGCGACGTCCAGACCGGCAGCCCCGGAGCGGTCGAGATCACATCCGGCGAGATCTATCCGATCGTCGAGGGCATCGTCCGCCGCATCGCTCTGCGGGTAAAAGACACGCTTACAGAATTAAGGCCTGAGGTGGCGGCTGACATCTACGATCGCGGCGTCATCCTCACTGGCGGCGGAGCTATGCTCGAGGGCATCGATCAGTATTTGCGTTCATTTATCAATCTGCCCGTATCTATCGCCGAAGAGCCGCGTTACGCGACCGTCCACGGCCTGATAAAAATGTTTGACGACCCCGAGCTGCTCGAACGCGTCTCATTTAACGAGCTCAGCATTCTACAAAACGCCGAGATCCCGTTCGAGGCTTGATCGCCGATCCTGTTAAATTTTCCCGTCTGCCAAAACCATTAGCTATGTTATTCTTATGGCGTTGATACGCTTTTAGAATGGCTGGTTAGATGGAGTTTACTAATTACATCCCGACGATAGGCACGCTGCGAAATGTCCTCGACATTGCGCTCGTTTTTGTCATCGTCTATGTCGTGCTCAAGCTGTTTCGGGGCACGCGGGCAGTGCCTACCGTCGTCGGTATGGTCATCCTTGCGCTGTTATATTGGCTCGCAGTTGTACAAGAGCTATCGACCCTCGAGTTTGTTTTGCGGTACGCGGTCGGTTTTATCGGCATTGCGATCATCGTCCTTTTCCAATCTGAGATCCGCCAAGCGCTGATATATTTTGCGAACCGGCTGCGGTTTCCTATCTTAAAACGGCAACGCGGCCAGTTTGGCGGCAGCGTGTACGACGAAATCGTGCTGGCGGTGACGACGCTCGCCAGCGAAAAGACCGGTGCCCTGATCGTTATCGAACGCAACGTCGGCCTGCGCAATTTTATCGACGCGGGGGTACAGCTGGACGCGCGTCTAAGCTACGATCTATTGGTCACAGTATTTAATCCATCGACGCCGCTGCACGATGGAGCCGTCGTGATACAAAACGAACGCCTCGCAGCCGCGTCCGTTTTCTTGCCGCTGACAAAAAACCCGCAAGTTTCGCGTGAACTCGGCACACGCCACCGTGCGGCGATCGGCATCACAGAAGGGTCGGACGCCATTTCGATAGTCGTTTCTGAGGAAACAGGTCTTATAACGTATGTCGAGGCAGGTGTCGTCCGCCGCAATCTGGATACAAACCAACTACGCAAATTGCTGCTCGACGCGCTCGAAATTCCGCTGATCGAATCGCGCCGCGAAAAAGCGTTCGCCACAGAGAACCCTGAGACTACTGAAATACCGTAGGAATGAAGTCATTACTTTCAAATTGGAGGTTAGTTGATCTTGCCGAGGAAAAATTTCCCCGCGATCTCTGCGTCCTCTGTGACTAATTCCTTATGGCCGACAAGCTATTTGCAAAACATTTGGTGCGAAAGGTGTTTCTTGAGGATTGGGGCCTCAAGCTGACCGCGCTCATCATAACTTTCGCGCTATGGTTTGGCGTCACCGGGCTCTCGACACCGACGACAAAACGCCTGACCGTCCCGTTAAATCTCAATATTTCGAGCAACGCACAGGTGATGAATGTGCCGCAGCAAGAGGTCGATATCGAGATCAGCGGTGATAAACGCAAGATCGAGCAGATCAACCGTAGTGAGCTGATCGCTTCGCTCGACCTGACCGATCTCACACCCGGCGAACGCGTCGTGTCGCTCACGCCGGACAATGTCTATGTCGCTCTGCCGCAGGGCATCAAGCTGGTCGAGGTCGCACCGAGCCGTATCGCTGTAAATCTAGAGGCGGTCGAGGAAAAAGAGATCGAGGTCAAGACCGAGACAACCGGCCAGCCCGTAGCGGGGTTTGAGGTGTACAGCAGAGCCGTGCTGCCGCCAAAGATCCGCGTTCGAGGGCCCGCAAGCATCGTCCGCATCCTCGAATACGTCCAAACCGACAAGATCGATCTGACCGGCAAAAAAGACGAGTTCACGGCAAAACAAATACCAGTGGCCGCACCAAATCCTAAGGCGGCGGTGCTAAACACATTTGTCGATGTCATTTTCCGCATCGGCGAAAAACGTATCGAGCGGACGTTCACTATTCCCGTCGCTGGCGAGCCGGGAAAAACTGTGACCTTCACGCTCTTTGCACCAAAGACGCTACTGCAAAAACTCCAGGTGAGCGACGTTAAAGCCGAAATGACTCTAAATGACCGTGGCGAACTCGAACCACAGATCACTCTGCCCGCGGAGCTTCAAAATATCGCCGAGATAAGAAAGTTGACGGTCAAGTAAATTTTGCCAGCCACGCTTTGATGTCAACCCGCATCTCTTCGGTGATCTCGTGCTTTGCCGTGTAGTGTTTTGAGCGGTAATTTGGCAGCTTTTCGCTGAGCTTATCGTTAAATCCTGCAAACTGCTCCTGCGTGTAAAACTCGTCATCGTCGCCGTAAAGATAAAAAGTCTCAGCCGAAAAAGGCAAGTATTTATCGTTAGTTTCCAGATCGCCAGGAATGCCTCCGCACACACCGACAATGCCGCTCAGCACTTCTGGATGCGTAAACGCAAAGCGGAAATTAAGAGCACACGCTTGCGAAAATCCGTAGAGAAACACACGCTCGCGGTCGACCCGGCCGTCCGCCGTCAGTTTTTTGATCACGTCGAGAATAAATTTGTGATGCAGCCTTATGTGCGGCTCCGGGTTTTCGGACGAGAGCCAGCCATAACCGATCCGATATTCGCCATCCGATCCCTGACGATAATGCGGATGCGGTGCCTGGATCGACGCGATCACAAATTTATCGCCCACAACGATCTTTGCCTCACGAAGCATATAGCGTTTATGCGCACCATAACCATGCACTGCTATCAATAAGGGTGCGGGAGTTTTGAGATCATCCGGAACCAAAACATCGTAATAAAGATCGATAGCCGCCGTTATAGAGAGATCGGTCTGTAAATTATTGTTTCCCATAAATTGATTAAATTGTAGAGCCTACCGTCCGCAATTCAAACAGAACTTTCTGCTATATTATGGCGTAATCAAACCTGTTATATTTTCGCGGAGAATCAAAATGAAAAGATCTATTTCGAGCACATTTTTGTCGTTACTGTTGTTGTTTTCGGTCACTTGGGCGGCTCTACCGCAGATCGGCTATGCGCAAACCGGCACTCAAACCGCCGCTGCCGATTATTCCAAACAGCTCCAGACCATCGAAGAAAAGGTTGAGGCACGGCGCAAAGAGCTCGGCATTCCCGGCATTTCGCTCGTCATTGTCAAAGACGACCAGATCATCTACATCAAGGGTCTCGGCTACAAAGACTACGAGAACAAGATCGCTGTCACACCCGATACACAGTTTGCGATCGGCTCGGCAACTAAAGCATTTACAGCACTTAGCGTGCTGATGTCACAGGACGAGGGCAAGCTCTCGCTCGAAGATTCGCCCAAGAAATACCTGCCCTATTTCAAAATGTACGACCCCGAAACTGACAAAAACATCCTCATCCGCGATCTTTTGTCACACTCGTCCGGCCTCAACCGCACAGACCTCGCGATGATCACCGGCAAGCTCAACCGTGCCGAGCTGATCCAGGTCGCCGCTCAGGCAAAACCGACCGCCAAGCTCCGTGAGAAATGGCAGTATCAAAATATTATGTTCACCGCCGCCGGCGAGATCGTCGCGCAGGTGCAAAAACAGCCGTGGGAAAAGTTTGTGCCGAAGCATATTTTTGCACCGCTCGGTATGACAAACACCACCATGTCGATGGAGCAGATGAAAAAAGCAAAAGATTATTCTTTTGGCTACGACTATAATTTCGACACAAAAGAGACTACAAAACGCCCGTTTCGCGACATCGATCAGGTCGCACCGGCAGGTTCGATAAATTCGAGCGCACGTGATATGGCCGAGTGGGTGCGGTTCGTTTTGAATGGCGGCACAGCGGGCGGCAAGCGTCTCGTCTCAGAAAAAGGCTTCGCGGAATGGCTCAAACCGCAGATGAAGATCGCCGGCACTATGGACTACGGTTTTGGCTGGTTTTTGCAGCAATGGAACGGCCTCAAGGTCGTCCAGCACGGCGGCAACATCGACGGGTTTAATTCGCTAGTCGCCATGATCCCCGAGAAAAAGATCGGCTTTGTCCTGCTTACAAATGTTTCCGGCTCACCGATGGGCAGCGACATAATGCCGGTCATTTTTTCAAATCTCACCGAGCAGCCAAAAAACGAAGCCGTTAAACTGCCGCTCAAAACGATGCAGTTCATGGCCGGCAAATACGGCACGCCAGACCGAAATATCGAGATCAAGATCGAGGGCGAAGATATGTTCATCGTCGTACCCGGCCAGCCCCCGTATAAATTAATCCGAACAGCCCCGAGAACATTTCGAGCTGAGGGATTGCCTGACGGTTTTGGCGCCAAATTTTCACCCGAAACCGGCGACGCTACCGAGCTCGAGATGATCCAGCCGCAAGGCAATCATAAATTGCCCCGGCTCAACGCCGACGGTAAGACGGCCGCGGCGACCGACACAAAACCCGCGTCGGTCACGGCAAAAGAGTTGGTCGGCACTTACGTTACAGAAATGGGTAATGTCGAGATCAAAGAAACGGACGGACAGGTCAAGTTTCTGATCAAAGGGCAACAGCCTTACACTTTGGTACAAAAACCGGACGGTGCTTTCTCGATGGACCCGCTCCCGGCCGATCAGTTTTCGCTCAAGGCAAAACGCGATGCCGCCGGCAAGATAACCGCGATCGTCGTCACTCAGCCTGCCGGTGTATTTGAATTTAAGGCAACAAACGCCAGCGATAAACCAAAGATCACCGCCGACGAGCTGCAGCAAAAAGCTCTCGCAGCGGCGGGCGGCGAGGCAAATTGGCGCAAGGTCACATCAAGGGTTACAGAATTTACGATGGATCTCGAAAATCAGGGCGTGCAGGCATACGGCAAGCAATACCAGATGGCTCCAAACAGATCGGCTGCTAAGACGACCTTTACCGCTCTCGGCAAAAAGATCGCCTCCGAATGGGAGTTTTTCGATGGCGCCGGCGGTCAGGACGTGGTCTCATTTGCTCCCGGCACGGTCTATGCGGGCAAACAGCTCGACGACATTCGTCTCGCCAATGATTTTTACGGCCTGCTCAATTGGAAAACGAATTATAAGACGATCGAAATAACCGCCGTCAAAAAGGTAGGCGGCGAAGACGCCTACGCCGTCACATTCACCCCCGAAAAAGGCACCGCGTTTACCGAATATTACTCGACCACCACATTTCTGCTGCTCAAACGCGAGGGCGTCATCCCCTCCAGCACCAGCTCTCAGCAGATCCCATACTCGGTCGAATACTCCGACTACCGCGATGTCGATGGCATAAAACTACCGTTCAAAACCGTCAACAACAATATCGGCAACGGCAACATCGTCACAATCATCAGATCCATCAAACACAACACAAAGATCGACGACAAAACCTTTGCCCCGATAAAGGTGAGATAGCCAAAAGAAAAGAGACGCGGAATATATTCGCGTCTCTTTTTGTTCCCTAAAAACAATAGGTTACTGCCCGCATTTTATCTGCTCGGCCTTTAGCTTATCAGCCTGTGATTTTCCGGCCATGCCTTGTTCCTTATAAACAGCTCCGTGATCATGTGATACGGAACTACGGATAATGGGTCACGCAAGAATTTTGATTTTTGGCAGTTGTCCCCCGCAACTGGGCCTATGAGCCTAAAGTGTAATAGCTCAGCTTCGCCTTGACGCGAAACGTGTACCATTTGCTATCGATCAAAGGAAGGATGGTCCCCAGCACTCCTTGAACTGCGTCCTTAACTATTCGATCAACTTGTTTTGGATCTCGCTCGATGGCGTTGCTAACGATACCGTCCGTAATCGATCTCGCACTGTCTCGATCACCGTTATCGACCGATTCTGCGACGAACAACCCGTCGGATAGCAGGTCATAGAAAAACCTGTCCCAATCACTCATACCGACGGCGTTAATGCTCGGAAAGATGGCCTTTGCATCAGCAAGATCTCCATTCCCAAATGCACTTAGGCCGATCGACGTTAAGTGAAGGTTGACGGTGTCGTCGTGTGGCAGATCTATGGCCGCTTGGTTCACGCTATCGGCCCCACTTATCATTCCTTCGCGCCTCATGACGATCGAGTAATTCCAGAGCATCCACGGCCTAACATCGTTTCGTTGCTCCCAGCCCGAAAACCATTTTCTTATTCGGTCTGAGTCACTCATATTCGTAAGATAGTATCCGACCGCGGCCCATGTGTCTGTGTGCTCAGCGAGCTCGTCAGTGTTGTGATCAATAAACTTCGCTAACTCGTTCGGCATTTCTTCGCCAAGTATCTCGAGGTATTTGCTCGCTGCTTGCGCCCAAAGCAATCGGTTCCCGGCAAACGAGGCGAGAGCTTCTTCGCAGCCCGGACGGGCCTTTTTTCGCCAAACCTCACGCATCAAGTACCGGCCCGCCATTGGATTGATGTTCTCTTCGGCGCACACCCGGTGGAGAGTTTGCTCAAGAGACAGGTCCTTTCTATCAAACAGTTTCTCGGCGCGAATAAAAGCCTTGTCTGCATTCTCCTTAATCACATCGGGCGCTCGTAGCATCTCCGCGATCAACGTGAGCACTCTTTGGCGATCCTTTTTTTCAGACGCAACCTCGATAGCCATTGGAAGCCCGATCTCTCTTGCAGATCGGCTCAGCCTTTCGGCTAGTTGCTCGGCTCCATCAGTGTCGCCGTCCTCGGTCAACATCTGAAACAGTGCTTCAGCACCGAATTTGTAGCTGGGATCAAGAATTACCGATTGCCGCAGAGCCTCGCGGGCCTCATCCCTGTTCCCACACTGCATGGATGCCTCGGCAAGATACCCATATGCAGTTGCCTCGCGGGGCGACAGCCTAACCAATTGTCGAGATGCATCGAGATAATCCCCTGAGCGACCCGAATCGTTGCGATAAAGATCGGCAAGCCTCGCCCATCCGGGTAAATAGCCTGGGCTCCGTCGTGTGAGAGCCTGCATTATCTCCAATCCGCGATATACGCGCCCTCGATTCAATTCGATCCCTGCCTCGACGAACTGTAGTTGCTCGGGCCGGTGACCATCAGGCATGACGGTCTGACAAACCGCTATTGCCTCATCGTAGCGCCGCGCGTCACCTAGGCAGTTCGCTTTCGCTGCCAGTGCAGTCGAATTGTTCGGATCGAGCCTTAGGGCATGCTCTACTGCCTCGAGCTGTTCCGGAGAAAACGCTCCGGACTCTAGCATCTCGGCAAGGTTGATCCAAGAGCGTACGTCTCGTGGCTTGCGCTCGGTAAGTTCCCGAGCGAGCTGAACCGGCAACTCAGGGGATCCGCTTTCGATCGCCCACGTTCGGATCGTGTTCCACGCCCACTCATATCCCGGTTCTAGCGTGACGGCATGTTTCAAGGTGTCCATAGCTCGCTTCCGATCGTTTAGCTTCCAGTACACCCCGGCAAGATATCCGAGAAGATAATGGTCGAAAGGCAGGCGAGACAGTGCCGCTTCCAGAGTTTCCTTTGCGTCGTAATACCGCCCAGACCGCTCGAGAGCACTTGCCAACTGCTGCGATCCATAACTGTTCGTCGGATTCATTGAAACGACACTTTTAAGCGCCTCAATCTCCTCTTCCGGATTGCCAACCAGCTTGTGCACCAATGCAAGATCGAGCCATGCCTGATGAACCAGAGGAAACCGATGTACCGATTCTGTGGCTGCCGTAAGAGCCTCATCGGTCTCACCCATATCCACGAGCTGTTCTACTACAGCGGATGCAGCGAACCATGCTCCGGAATTCTCTGCCTGAAAATCCCGTAATCGATTCAGAAGATCGATAGGATCTAGAAACCGGCGTGACTCCGCCAGAAACGCAAATAACCCGTCGCCGGTGATGGAGTGGTTTCTTAATTCAACCCAGATATCGTCCAGCGCGGCGAGCTTCTGCTCTTTGGTCCGAAGTAGGTTTAGCCAACTTGTGATCGAATAACCGTGGTCGGCCCAGTTTTTTACACCCGTCGCGTATGCAGCAATAGCATCGTCATAGCGGTCGAGCGCCTCAAGGGCCTGTCCTCGAAACCAATGACTAGTTGCATCGCTTGGACCGGCAGCGACCGCCAGTTCAGCAACCTCTAGCGACCGATCGAGCTTACCGAGGCGGCGATACCAATGCGATAGCTCGCGTTGACTCCAAGCGTCACTCGGGTCGTTCCGTACCAGATCGCGCAGTATCGCGATCGCTTCGCCTGCCTCATCGTCCAGATACTGCAGTCGAAGCGTCTGTAGTCCACGGTTCATTGGGAATCTTCGACATACGCGCCGAAGATGATCTTTTGCGGCTAAGGAGCCGTCCATACCCTTAACCAGAAACGCAATGTTCTCGTGTCCGTCGTAGGCGGACGGGTCTGTTTCAAGTACGCGCCGCCATAGCGCGAGAGAGGTTTGGAGATCGCCTTTCAACTGCGCGACAGTCGCCGATGTCCTAACCCAGCTTGAGGCTGGAGAGATCTTCTCAGCGGACCGTAGCAAATGTTCGGCTTCTTCTGTCTTGCCAAAACGAGACTTTATATCTGCCGCGAAAAGATGCAGATCGCCATCCGTCGGTCGCTTCGACACAGCGTCATCAAGCATCGCAAATGCTTCGCCCACCCTTCCCAATTCTCGCTGCGCATTGAATAAGCTGCGAACCGGCATCCCCGATTGCTTAATGAACCGCTGTGCACGATCGGCAAGGACTGTTACGGCTTCGTCCTCACGCTTGAGGTGCCGCATCGCCTGAAAGTATGCGAACGCAAAATTCTCGTCCTTGTCGTTCAGTGACGAGGCAAAACGATATAGCTCCGCCGACTCTTCAAAACGGCGTTTCGACCACATTATGTCCGCGAGAAATCTAAGGGTTAGAGCATTCTCCGGCGAACGCCTCAGGGAACGGAATAACCAATGAAGGCCCCGGTCATGCTCTCTCGCGTCGAGCCCAAGCTCATAACCGAACATCTGCCAAAACAGCGGATCGGTCTCTTTCGCCTTCGAGTATTCTTCCAACTTTTCGAGCCGCTCTGCGCGGCTGGTTGACTGAGCCGAAATGCTGATGTCGTTCAGACGAAGATTGACGTCGTCGGGAAAAAGCTTCAGTAATTCGTCGAGCGCCGAGCGAACTCCCGGTATGTTTGTGTCGTAATTGGCAACCGTCCAACGCGCCGAGTGCGTTAAGCGGTGGCCCGGAAACCCTAGTTCGATCTCATTTAAATACTTGCCCGCCGTTTCGCGATCATGCTGGTCAAGAGCACCCTCAAGCTTGAACAGCAGCTCGTAGATCTCGCTCTCAAAAAGATCGTGGGTCATGCTTTCAAGAAGTTCCGCATTCTCATCAGGTACGAGAGCCATCACGCGCGGGCCGTTGGAGCGCTGTTGCTCTTCGAGCTCCGCCGCAAGAACTTCGCCCATGCGCCTGTAATAGGGATCGCGAAACAAATAAGTTCCCCTTCGCTCGTCGTACCCTACCAGAGCCTGCAAATGGCCGCCGCCCGGGTAGACGGTCGCTAGCGTCATTGGCACGCCGCGCTGGAGCAACTCCACTGCGTTATCGCGATTGAGCGTGAACTCGCGCGTTCGCCATCCGTTCGTCTCGGCCCAAGAGCGTTCTTTATAGCTAGGCGTGCCGTCGTAACACATCTCTTCGACCAATTCGAGATGGTCGGCCTTTCTCTTCCAGTATCTCGCGATATTTGAGAGAGTAGCTGGGGCACACGTAACGCGATGCTGGCGAAGAAAGCCAACATCTAGCTGCACACGGGTCGCATCGGGTTTGGCGCTGTTCATGTTCTCAACAACCTTATCGAAAAACGTCCCGCCCGCCTTCATCGCAAATTCGATCGCCTCTTCGAAGTCACCCTTCATGTAGGCAGAATCCGATAGTCCGCCGTAAAGCCACTTCGCCGTCTCATCATCGAGCATCGGCATAAGCTCCATTGCCCGCCGTAGCGAAGCGTACGACTCGCCGTGCATTCCAAGCTCAGCCTGTAGTTCGGATAATTGCTTCAGTACCCAGCCGTTCTCGACCTTTTCTGAGGACTGCGTTAATAATTCGAGAGCCTCATTGTCCCGCTCGAGAAGGGTTAGGTAATGCGCCGCGGTCGAGATCGTTGCGCGACGCTGCGGGGAAAGCTCAAATCCTTTCATCGCGGCGTCAAGTGCCTCTTCATAGCGGTCCTGCTGTTCAAGCGAAAAGGCTCGCGAGATCCACACCCACGATTCCGTCGGGCAAATTTCCCTGGCTTGGTGATGCCACTCGCCCGCCGTGCTGAAATCGCGCAGCGACGCATGCAGTTGTCCTTTCAGCGAGTACCACCAACTCATCAGCTTGTCGTCACCCGCAAAATCGGGGTGCTTTCGAATGAACATCAGAGCGGGCAAGGGTCCGCGACGGGACATCATCTCGGCCGCATAGAAAAAGGTCGCTTTCGGATCTGTACGATCTTTGTGCCATGCGCGCGAGGTAAGTCGATACGACAGGTCTGATGCCCCTAGGCTGTACGCTAAGTGCGACCCAAGCAAGAGAGCAGCAGTGCCTTCCCACTCCGAAAAGTCACCGAGGGCCTTTGCGAGCTCATAAGCTTGCAGGTTCAAATTCTGCTCGTACAAATGCTCGATTTCTCTTAAAGATGGGTGGGAAATGATCATAGGCAAAACACACCCGTGCGAAATAACAAAGCAACCGGGGCAAGAGACATTCTCAACTTATAGGTTGGCCCTAGTCAAGCTTTCCAACCGATCTAAAGGCCCTAACGGGCTCCGTGGCCGACGGCGGAGACCGTGTTTAGGTGTAGCTGCATGACGTTGTTTTTGTCGATGTAGGCGTCGTTAAACATGCCGGTGCGCATCATCTTGATCATAAAATGCGTGCAAAAAGCACTGGCGTGAATGATGTGGCCCTTTGACCCGGGTTTGGGTTTGACGGCAAATGCGCCGTCGATCAATCGGCCGCATTTTGCGAGGCCGATGACACGACGCGGTTTGTCGTACATCATCTCGACCGCCTCGGGCCGCCCGAGCGCATCCCAGGCGGCACCATTCATATAGATCACGCCGTCCGGCCCCATCGTCACTCTGACCGTGTCGGTCACGTTTCGGCTAAATTGCCGCCCCGGAAATCTCGTCCATTGATTTGAGATCATCTGTATCGCTCCGTTGTAAGAATATGAACGATTGTTTCATAAATGATACGATTTGTCAAGTGTGGTGTTCTTGGTGCGTTTCACGGTTTAACGCGGCGGAAACGAAGCCGGGGAAACCGGCGATATCACAGCGGACACATTTCGGGTCAAAACGACGGTTGTAACAGGATCGGATGAAACAGAGCGGATATTTTGACACACATTTGCCGCGCAAAACGCACAGGTTTTGCACCGAAAATCGCTGTTTTTGTGGCTATTGGATCAGTTCGGCGGCGGCGGCTCGGATGCCGGGGTTTTGGATGGCAAATTCTGATTCGCTGTGGTCGAAAACCTCGTCGAGTTCGCGTTCGACCGAGCCGTGGCCGGCGGGGATCGCTTTGATCATCGGCTCAAAGTTTTGGAAATCGTACAGCTCATTATCCAGCAGATGCGAACCCGTCACATTGGTCAGCGCGGTCATCATCGTCTGGCGGATAAAAGGCGTTTCTTTTTCGAGCTCGTTGATGAGCCGCTTGACGCGGGCGCGTTTGAGGTTTGGCTGCGAACCGCACAGATTGCAGGGGATGATCGGAAACTGCTGCTCCTCGCTGTATTTTACGATCTCACTTTCCTGACAATATGCGAGCGGGCGTATGACGGTGTTGCGTCCATCATCCGAGCGCAGGATCGGCGGCATCGCCTTGAGCTGGCCGACGTAAAACAGGTTCATCAAAAACGTCGCTATGATATCGTCACCGTGGTGGCCCAGCGCGATCTTGGTGCATTTTTCCTCGACAGCGATGTTATACAAAATCCCGCGCCGCAGACGGCTGCACAATGAGCAATACGTTTTACCCTCAGGTATGTGGGCCGTCACGATCGAATACGTGTCTTCCTCAACGATGCGGTACGGCACATTGCGGCTCGTCAGGTAATCCGGCAAGATGTGCTCGGGAAAATCAGGTTGTTTTTGATCGAGATTAACGGCGAGGATCGAGAAATTCACCGGCGCACGCCGCTGCACATCGAGCAGCAGATCGAGCAGCGTATAGCTGTCTTTGCCGCCCGACAGACACACCATCACCTTGTCGCCGTCGGCGATCATCGAAAAATCTTCGATAGCGCGGCCCATTTTTTTGAGCAGTTTGCCTTTGGTTTTTGTCTCAGTCTGCAAAATTAACCTCTTCCCTCGGAAAACTATTGATTTTGACACCCTCGCGGGCGATTTACAACCTTAAAATAGCGCTAGACACACTTGTAACAAGTGACCTATTATTTAGTTGATACAAAAAACGACGCGTAATATCTTAGGAAATTACCATTCGCGACTGTCTTTTTTTGGACAAATCTTTTAAGCGAGGTATTTAGTTATGATCAGAATGGGACGCGGGAACCGCCCGGAAACAAACGACTTTCAGGAACCGAGCCAACCGGCACCGGCCAATTACACCAGCGAATCCGCCGGGGCAAGAGCGATATCCGAAAGCGATTCGATGGCACGGGATATTAAAGAAGGGCGTTTGAGCGGCTTTGTGGGCCACGGCACGACGCTGACCGGCGAGACTGAGTTTCACGCGATGCTGCGTGTTGACGGCCACCTGATCGGTACGGTTTCGTCAGAATCAGGCACGCTAATTATCGGAACAAACGGCCAGGTTGACGCTAATATTATGGTTGCCGCCGCTATGGTAAACGGCACCGTCAACGGCGACATCTTTGCTACCGAAAAGCTCCACTTAGGCCGCACGGCACGCGTAATGGGCAATATCCAGAGCCCGCGTCTGATCGTCGAGGAAGGCGCAATTCTCGAGGGTAGCTGCAATATGCTAAAGGCCCGCGAAACGCAAGAAGAGGCGGCCGTCACAACAGCCGCTCAGTACGAGGAGCCGCAACCCACGTCGATCGCACTTGCCGATGACGACGAGCCCGATGATTCGGATGCTTACTTGACCTCTGACGACGATGATGAGGAAATTTCCGACGCGGCAACCGTCTGATTAAAACGACATTTTGACCACAAAAAAGAGGCGGACAAACCGCCTCTTTTTCCATTGGTCGATGCAATTTTCTTTAGCCCTTTTTCTTTTCAGGGCGCGGCTTTATCGCTGTTGTGTTTACCCGCGTCGCCGCCGCAGTTGATTTGAATTCCTGTCCCGAATTCACTGCAGCTTTGGCTGACGCGAGCAGTTTCGATTCATTCAAGACTTTCTGTGCAGCCTTAGCACTTTTACTCAATCTCTTTTTTGGTTTTGGCATAATTCCTCTTAATTCTTAACTATCCAACCGCCGCCGACAACTTCGTCTCCATTATAGAATATAGTCGCCTGGCCCGGCGTGATTGCCCGTTGCGGCTCATCAAACACGATCCTTGCCATATTTTCCGGCAAAGCATAGATCGTCGCCGGAGCGGGCTCGTGACGATAACGTACCTTTACATTCGCCTTAACGGGCTCGTTTGGTTCGTCAAAAGCTACCCAATTGACGCCCTTTGCCACAAATTCGAGCGAATCAAGCTCGTCCTCTTCGCCGACAATGATCTGATTTTTTAGACGTTCGATCTGTGTCACATACAGCGGCTTTTCGTTAGAGATACCCAAACCTCGCCGCTGACCAACCGTGTAGCGGTGAATGCCGGTGTGTTTTCCGACCGTCTCACCCGCCGTGTTCACAATATCGCCGCCCTCAGGCATCTCGGCTGCGCGGCCTTCGTGATCGAGATACCGATCTATAAATTCCGAATATTTGCCGTCCGGCACGAAACAGATCTCCTGCGACTCTTGCTTTTCGGCGGTATAAAGCTTTGCTTCGCGGGCGATGTCGCGGACCTCTTCTTTTTGCATTTCCCCGAGCGGAAAATACGCGTGCGACAGCTGCTCTTGGGTCAACTCCCACAAAAAATAGCTCTGATCTTTCCAATGATTACTGCCGCGAAACAAGCGGTAACGATTCCTTGCCTCATCATATTCGACCCGCGCATAATGCCCGGTCGCGACCTTTTCACAGCCCAGAGACATCGCCATTTTATCGAGCGAAGCGAATTTCAATCTTGAGTTACAAGCAACACACGGGATAGGCGTCTCGCCGGACAGATAGCTCTGAATAAAAGGCTCGACAACCGATTCCTCAAATTCGCGTTCGAGATTGAGAACATAGAACGGAAACCCCAACGATTCCGCAACGCGCCGTGCATCGTACACATCATCAAGCGAACAGCATCGCGACGGCAAAGGATCGCCATTTTCATCAACGCTCACGCCGCGCCGCTGGTTCCAAAGCTGCATCGTAAAACCGACCAGCTCATGCCCCTGCTCTTTTAATAACGCAGCGGCTGCAGAACTATCCACGCCGCCGCTCATTGCTACTGCTATTTTCATCGCTACACCAAACTTTGAGTATAGCGATTTGGGCGTATCGATGGAAACACTTTCCTAACGTGGCGGGATAAGGATCGGCCGGATGGCGGTTTTGATCGCCTCGAAATAGGATCTCGCGCCTCTCGGATCCGGGTGTCCAACTGCGGCGACGGTACAGCGTTTTAGTTGGTATTTAATACCTGTGGTGCGTTCTAGATCTGCGAAGGCAGCCTTACAGTCTGATTTCCGGGCTAAATATTGAGGATCTTCTACGGTTCCATTCTTTCTCATCCGAAAAAGTAATGTATTTGGTGCCTCAACAGCGTTTTCTTCGGTCAAGGGCGATGTAATAAATATCGCTTGTTCTCGGCCTATCCTGGAGTTATGCTCAGCAACCGTCTTCTTTAAATACCGATCGGACTCAGCGGACCAGATCTGCGACCGTAGGACCGCACGTTTGAAAAGTCGTCCGAACAGTAACGGACGCACTATCGGGTTGTTTGCAAACCCCTGTAACCAGTTTGGAATGCCAAGAATTTCGAGCCAAGCATTAAATACAGCGCTGCGCGATGATCTTTTCGATATCATCGGATAATACCCAACGACCGCGATCTGTGCGTCAGGGTTGTATTTGGCTGTGTGCTCAAGCAAACTGCTGACCCGCTTTCCACACACTTCTCGATCAACGGCTTGAGCTTCTGAGGATCTTCATACGGGTTGAGCACGCCCTCAACGGAAATATCCGTCACGCCCGCGGTCAATAACACTAGATCCGCTCCCCGGGTCCGCCCTTGCATTATGTACTCGGCAGCGGCAGTTTCGACCTGTTTTGCTATGCTCGGCGTCGATACATTTACCTCGCCATTGTAAAAATAATTTTCGTCGCGGCCGGCGGCTCGATATTTGGCGGCCTCCTTGGCGTCAAAGTAGATCGTTGCTCCGGAGTGAGCTTTGACCTTGATATTAACGTCGCGTGGTTGCCCGAAAGCCTCCCGTCGCAGCCATTCGGCGAAAAGGGAATAAGACTTGTCTTTTTCCTCAAGCCCTTGCCCCCAAATGAGCGAATCGCCCACTACTAAAAGTTCGAATGGCCGGTCAGAGTTGAAAGATCTAAAAATAGATGATCTGCCGACAACCGCAGCTAGAGACGTCGCAGCCAGAGACCGAAAAAAATCACGTCGTGAGATGTTATTCATCTTCCATAACCGTTACGCAGATAATCGAGATAATGATAACCGTTTTTTGGCCGCCGATTTGTGACAACACTCACTTTTTGCTTGCTTACAACTTTTGAGCCCGACTGTCTTATGCTATATTCAAAAAACTATGAAGCCGACCATCCGCTAAGCGCATCTCAGAATTTACGCTCGATAATGCACTTTTGCTGTGCAAAACTCGAGTTTCCCGGCACATCTCTCGTGCCGCCACTTTTTTCCATTTAAGGGTTTTATATGTCTATTAAGTCTGAAACTGCGTCTGCGGAGGCGGCCGATAATTCTATTGTGGGCGTACTGCGCGAAGCCTTCGTCGGAACGACTCGCGATTTTACTAAGGGCTCTATTCCCGCAGCTCTCATCATTTTGGCGATCCCGATGATCCTCGAGATGTCGATGGAATCGCTGTTTGCGATCGTTGATACTTTTTTTGTTTCAAAGCTCGGTGCCGATTCGATCGCCGTTGTTGGTTTGACCGAGTCGATCCTCGTACTCGCATACGCCGTCGGCATTGGCCTTTCGATCGGTGCGACAGCAACGGTCGCGAGGCGTGTTGGTGAACAGGATCTCGACGGAGCCGCTCGAACCGCGACGCACGTAGTTTTCCTCGGCATCGCCGTAGCCGTCATGATGGGCCTGCCCGGCATTATCTTTGCGCCGGATCTATTCCGTCTTCTTGGTGCCGAACCGCACGTGATCGCTCTTGGCACGCCGTTCATGCGGATCATGCTGGGCACCAACTTCGTCATCGTTTTTCTTTTCCTGCTCAACGGCATCTTTCGCGGGGCCGGTGACGCGGCGATCGCTCTGCGCGTGCTGATGATCGCAAACGGGTTAAATATCCTGTTCTGTCCGATGTTCATTTTCGGCATCGGGCCGTTTCCCGAACTCGGTGTTACCGGGGCGGCCGTTGCGACGGTCTGTGGACGCAGTGCGGGCGTTGCATATGCCGCGTGGGCACTCTTCATCCGCGAAGATGGCCGTCTAAACGTAAAACGCGAGCATTGGAAATTTGATCCGAAACTCCTCTGGTCGCTGGTGATGCTTTCGGCGACGGCGGTCCTCCAATTCCTGATCGCTACACTTAGCTGGAGCGGGCTCGTGATGATACTCGCCGGGTTCGGTACGTTCGCTCTTGCGGGCTATCAGATCGGGCTGCGTGTGATCATGTTCGTCCTGCTTCCGGCGGTCGGCCTCGCGAATGCGGCAGCCACGCTTGTCGGACAGAACCTAGGTGCCGGTAAACCCGAACGAGCTGAGCGCTCAGTTTGGACCGCCGGCATTTTGAACGCAGTTCTGCTTAGTGTTGCGGGAGCTTTTTTCGTGTTTTTTTCTGGTTCTGTGATCGGCGTTTTTACCCACGAGCCTGAAGTTGCGTCATTTGGCCGCGAATGTCTCCGGATCGTTGGTTACGGCTACGCGTTTTACGGCCTCGGCATGGTGATGGAAAGCTCTTTTAACGGTGCAGGCGACACATGGACACCGACGTATCTCAATTTCATCGTCTTTTGGATGATCGAGATACCGCTGGCGTACGTCCTTTCGACCCGTCTTGGCTGGGGCCCGCAAGGCGTCTTTTGGGCTATCACGATATCGTTCTCGATCCTCGCGGTATCCGCCGCCCTGCTTTTCAAACGCGGCAAGTGGAAACTCAAAACCGTTTGATTATTTTTAGCAGGATGAACAGGATGCCCAGATAGGTTAACTCTACTCTATCCTCTCTATCGTGTAGATCCTGTTTGAATTTCCTCTGCGTCTTTGCGTCTCTGCGGTAAAATTATTTTGTGTCAATGAGCATTTTTCCAGATCCGAGAACGTACCGCTATCCCGACTGGGTCGAGATCGGCGAATACCTCTATCGGTCGCATGATGTGGTCTCATTTGGCACGCCGCTGACCGTCGAAACGGTTCGCGAGGCCTATCTGAAAGGCATTTTTCCGTGGTACACCGACGGCCTCCCGTTGCCGTGGCATTGCCCGGAGGAGCGTGCGATCCTGGATTTTGCGGACCTCAAAATTCCCCGCAGCCTGGAAAAGGAACGCCGCAAAAGCGAGCTGACATTTACCATCGACAAAGCTTTTGCCGCCTTGATGCATCAGTGTTCGCTAGCCTATCGCCCCGGCCAACGCGGCACATGGATCACTGCCGAGTTCGAACAGGTTTTTACGAAGCTCTATAACGAAGGAATGGCACACAGCGTCGAGGCTTGGGATACAGATGGCGAGCTTGTTGGCGGATTGTACGGAATCGACGCCTGCGGCGTGTTTTGCGGCGAATCGATGTTTTACAAAGCGCCAAACGCTTCAAAACTCTCGCTCCTATTTCTCATCGACCACCTGCAAAGCCGAGGCTCTACCTGGCTCGATACACAGGTCATGACCCCACATCTCGAAGCTCTCGGTGCAAAAGAGATCAGCCGCAACGAGTTTCTCGACCGGCTCGCCGATACTCAAAACAAAAATTTATCTCTTTTCTGACTTTGCTTCTTAGGTACTTTGCGGCTTTGCGTGAGAAAGGCCGACCTCCCACAAATGAACTAAAAAGGGCCTTATGATCGTGCCAGTCTTGCTTATCCTATCCATCCTGTCTATCCTGTTCGAATATACATATGAGCAACACATTTCTGATCTACGGAGCAAATGGCTACACGGGCGAGTTGATCACGCGCATGGCGGTCGAACGCGGCCTAAAACCTATACTGGCTGGACGTAACGAGACCGCGATGGAGGAGTTGGCAAAAAAGCATCATCTCGAATACCGCGTCTTTTCGCTAGACGAGACGGCCGGCGTCGATGCCGCTCTGCAGAAGGTCGATATGGTGCTGCATTGTGCCGGGCCGTTTTCGATCACGAGCGTACCGATGGTCGAGGCGTGTCTGCGAAACAAAAAGCATTACACTGATATCACGGGTGAGATCAGCGTTTTTGAAACGTGTGCGGCCTACGACAAAAAAGCGTCGGACGCCGGAATAATGGTCATGCCTGGTGTCGGCTTTGACGTCGTCCCAAGCGATTGTCTCGCAAAACATCTCAAGGACCGTCTGCCAACCGCAACTTATTTATCCTTAGCGTTTTACGGTATGGGCCGCATCTCGCACGGCACACAAGCGACGATGACTATGAACGTCGGCAAGGGCGGTGCGATCCGCCGCGATGGCAAGATCACGAGCGTGCCGTCCGCGTGGAAAACACGCGAGATAGACTTTGGCGAAGGTGTTGTTAAGACAGGCGTGACAATCCCTTGGGGCGACGTCGCAACGGCGTTTTATTCGACCGGCATTCCAAATATCGAGGTATTTACCATCGTCCCGCCGTCAAATCTTAAGATGATGAAAGCCGCCCGCTACATCGGCTGGCTGCTCGCGACCGGGCCATTTCAATCGTATCTGCAAAAGAAAATCCCCGCCGGAGGCCCATCCGACGCTGAACGTGAAAAGGGCCGCACCCTACTCTGGGGCGAAGCCTCCGACGGCAATGGCAACAAAGTAGAATCGCGTTTACAAGGTCCCGAGGGTTATACGCTCACCGCCATCGCCGCCCTAAACATCGCCGAAAAGATCCTCGCTGGAAATTTCACCGCCGGATATCAGACACCCGCAAAAGCATACGGCGCCGACCTCGTGCTTGAGATCGACGGCGTCGCAAGGCAAGACGCATAGAATTCACTCCGAAGAAATAAAAGACACAAAGGGAAGCAAACAATTCCCTTTATGTCCTCTGTGTACTGTGGTGAATGTCCTAAACGTCGAGATTCTTAACGTCGAGAGCATTGTCCTCGATAAATTTACGTCGCGGTTCGACCTGGTCGCCCATCAGGACGGTAAAGATACCGTCGGTTTCGATCGCGTCTTCGATCCGTACCTGCAGCATCGTCCGCTTTTCAGGATCCATCGTGGTTTCCCATAGCTGTTCGGGGTTCATCTCGCCGAGACCCTTATAACGCTGGATCGTAAGATCTTTTTTGGCCATCGCCATGACCTTTTCGAGCAGCTCTTCGCGGGTGGCAAGCATCTCGCTGCTACCATTTTCACCGAGGATAAATGGTCCTGGGAAATCCATGTCGAGCGTGCGTTTTAGCTCGATGGCTTTTTGAAACTCGACATAGCTTGCCAGATTCCAGTCGATCTTGATGCCTTGTCCATTAGGATAGGTGATATCGATCTCGAGCAACCCGTGCTCGGCGTCGCCTGTAAGCTCCGCATTGTACCCCGCGTTGATGAGTTTACCCTCGATCTCGGCCATCATGTCCTGTTCGCCAAATACTTTTCTGAGGCGGACCTGGTTTTTGGTCAAAATGCCGTCCTTACCGGCAAAGGCCTCAAGTATCAGACTCACAAGTCCGGCGTCGTTATGGAGACGGCGTGCAAGCCGCGACGAGTAATTTTTGAGTTCCGTCGTCTGTTCGAGAGCCTTAGAAAGCTCGCGTCCCTCGATCGGCCGCGCATCGGAGCTGATCTGCGAGTCGCCCGTCGCCATCCGCATCAGATAGCGAAACATCGCCTTTTCATCTTTGATGTACTCTTCTTTTTTGCCGCGTTTTACCTTGAAAAGGGGTGGCTGGGCGATATAGACAAACCCATTTTCGAGCAACTCAGGCATCTGCCGGTAGAAAAACGTCAGCAACAGCGTCCGGATATGGCTGCCGTCAACGTCGGCGTCGGTCATCAGGCATATTTTGTGATAACGCAGCTTTGTTACGTCAAAATCTTCTTTGCCGATGCCTGTGCCAAGCGCGGTGATCAGCGCCTTGATCTCGCCGTGGCCGAGCATCTTGTCAAAACGTGCCTTTTCGACGTTGAGGATCTTACCTTTGAGCGGTAAAACGGCTTGATTCTTACGGTCGCGGCCCTGCTTAGCCGACCCGCCTGCCGAGTCGCCCTCGACAATATAGATCTCCGACAAAGCCGGGTCTTTTTCCTGACAATCAGCGAGCTTACCCGGCAGTGTTGATGTGCCAAGAGCGCTCTTTCGCACAATTTCCCTCGCTTTTCTTGCAGCGTCACGGGCACGCGCGGCGTCGACCGCTTTACCGACGATCTTTTTCGCTACCGCCGGATTTTGCTCGAAAAATTCGCCAAGCTTTTCATTTAGAAAAGATTCGACCGGCCCTTTTACCGGCGAATTGAGCTTACCCTTAGTCTGCCCCTCAAACTGCGGCTGCGGGATCTTGACCGAAATGACGGCGACCAAACCTTCGCGAACGTCGTCGCCGGTGAGCGCAACCTTAGCATTTTTGACCATGCCCGATGATTCGGCGTAGTTGTTGATCGTACGCGTGATCGCACCGCGAAATCCCGACAAATGCGTACCGCCATCGACGGTGTTGATGTTGTTGGCAAAGGAGAAGACCTTTTCGT
>CAZIZR010000001.1:0-205161 GCA_964543865.1 uncultured Chloracidobacterium sp. | reverse complement strand
CGTTGTACTGCATCGACACCTCGATCGAGAGGTCGTCTGAGACGAGCTCAAAATAGAGCGGCTCGTCGTGCAGCGGGGCTTTGTTGCGGTTGAGATGCTTAACGAATTCGGCAATGCCGCCTTTGTAATAAAACTCGTGCGATTTTTCGGGCTCTTCACGCTCGTCCTTGATGTGAATTCGGATGCCCTTGTTGAGAAACGCCTTTTCCCTAAGTCTTTCTGAGAGCTTTTCAAAACTGTACGTGGTGGTTTCAAAAATGCCCGAGTCAGGTCGAAATGTGATCTTTGTGCCGCGTTTCGTGGTCGTGCCGGTCTGTTTTAAGGCTGCGGTAGGGATACCGCCTTCAAATTCCATCTCGTGGGTTTTGCCGTCACGCCAGATCTCTAGCCGCAGGTATTCGCTCAAAAAATTGACGCAACTGACGCCGACGCCATGCAGCCCGCCGGAAACCTTGTACGAATTTGAGTCAAACTTACCGCCCGCGTGTAGCACCGTCATAACGACCTCAGCGGCGCTGCGTCCTTCTTGTTTGTGCATGTCGGTTGGAATGCCGCGACCATTATCGACGACTGTGATCGAGTTGTCCATGTGAATGGCAACCTCGATCGTGTCGCAAAAACCCGCCAACGCTTCGTCAACCGAATTATCGACGACTTCATACACCAGATGATGCAAACCGATATCACTCGTCGAACCGATATACATCGCCGGACGCTTACGAACCGCATCGCGGCCCTCTAAAACGGTGATCGAATCCGCACCGTACTCTTGTTTTGCCTTAGCCAATTTGTAAACCTCTGTAACCTTAGATCTTGTCTATTTTTGGAATATGCAGAGCCGCTTGAATCTGCGGTTTTGATGGTTCTCACAGATGTAAAATCCCCATGAATCCCAAAGGACTATTTTACCATTTTTGGTGGATTATAGACAGCCGCCAAAGCCAATAAATAGCTTTATTTTATTGTATTTTGGCCTCACCTGCGGCGACTCTGAAAACGGCCGCATTGGCACCAAACCTTTCGACAAAATTGTCCTTTGAGGTGGTGACAAAAACCTGTGTTTTGCCGTCAAGATATTCGAGCAATTGACCGATGCGGGCGTAGTCGAGCTCAGCGTCTATGTCGTCGAGCAAAAAGAGCGGATATTCGCCTCGGGTAGCTTCAAAAACGGTGATATTTGCTAGGAGTAATAGGAGCAGAGCGCTTCGCTGTTGGCCGGCGGAGCCAAATTTACGTAAGCTCCGGCCGTCAAATTTTATTTCCAACTCGTCGCGGTGCGTGCCGATCAGAGCGTGTCCGGCGACGACCTCGGCCTGAACGCGTAATTGAAGCCGCTCGGCGATCAGCGCGGCATAGTCAGTCATATCGCCTTTGCCTTCGAGCGACGACGAGTATTCGACCGATATCTCTTCGCGGGCGAATAGCTTTTTCTCAAGCACGCCGTTTAGCCGCTCGACAAATCGAATACGAGCCCGATGTATCTTGGTTGCGAGCGTAGCCAGTTGTGTATTCCACGGCTCGAGCAGATCCGCTGTTTTTTCGATTGATTGCTCATTGTCACGTGCCGATTGTAAAAGAGCGTTTTTTTGACGAATGACGCGGTTGTAATCGGTAAAAACCTGTACGAACGGCGGATGCAACGATACGATCCCGGCGTCGAGAAACCGGCGTCTTGCATCAGGCTGGCCGCGAACAATATCAAGCTCATCCGCGTTAAAAACAACCGCGTGTAGCTGGCCCAGATAGCCCTGCACTGTCTCTTTCTTATCGTTTATCGAGAGTGTCTTTGTGTTGCCCTGTATCACAACACGCAATTCGCGCATGATCTCAGGCGATTCACGCACTTGGCCGCGAATAAACGCCGACGTTTGCCCAAAATTGACCGCTTCCTGTAGCTTTACAGTTCGGAAAGACCGGGCCGATGCTAACACTGCGACAGCTTCGAGCCAGTTGGTCTTGCCCTGGCCGTTCTCACCGACGAGTATATTAAGCCGGTTTTCGCATTTGATGCTGCCGCGGAGATTGCGAAAATTTTCCGCGGCTATCGACTCTAAAAGCATTTGGTGATTTTAACACGCCAGCCGCTCGTCACCGGACGTGTGATTTTTATTTCCTTTTTCATGTTTTCTGGATGTATAATCCATTAGCAGTTTATTTAAAGTAAGAGTGTTATACATTCTTAAACAATACACTGCTTCCCGCCCGAAACGATGAGAATTTTATCGATCGCATTTCTTACGCTTGTAATTGCCACATCTGCATTTGCGCAAAACAACCTAAAGGTCGGTGCTCCCGCACCTGCGTTTACGGGAGTCACGCTCAAGGGCGACGATTTCGATCTAAACCAGCTTCGCGGCAGCGTTGTCGTCATAACGTTTTGGTCGACGAGATGCGAGATCTGCCACGTCGAATTTCCAAAGCTCAATCGCCTGATAAAAGGATACGAAGGCAAAAAAGTCGTTTTTCTGTCGCTCACCACCGAAAACGAGGACAAGATCGAGGCATATCTTAAAAAGAACCCGCTCGAAACACAGATCCTGCCAAATAGCTTTGGCGTTTTGCTGCAGTACGCAGACCGCGACAAAAGCGGCAATCTCGACATGGGCTATCCGTCATACTACGTAGTAAACGATGCGGGCATTATCGAGTTTCGATCCAGCGGTTATGATAAAACTCCGGCTCTTGACTCCGCCCTGGCACGGCTCCTCTCCAAGTAAATAGGCCGCATATTTCTTGACATCAGGCACATTTACCACTAGAAGTGGTTTATGAAGAATTTTTGTGTCCTGATCGCCCTACTCGTTTTTGCGCTTTCCATTTCGGCCCAAAATCAAATTGGAGCGAGCCCGTCGTTTGCCGCGATCGATATGGCAGGGCAAAAGGTGGATACGACCGAGCTAAAAGGGAAAGTCGTCGTGCTAAACCTTTGGTTCATCAATTGCCCAAACTGCGTCGAAGAGATCAGGATGCTCAACGCCATCGTGGATCAATACAAAGACAATAAGGACGTGGTGTTCTTGGGTCTTGCCGCCAGCCGGAAACCCGATCTGGATAAATTTCTCGTGAAAAACCCGTTTAAGTATCGGGTATTACCAAACGCATCGATGATCATCATCAGCAAATTTGGTGATCAAGGTAAAGGCGGCGAGTTGACCGTTCCTTTCCCGATGCACTACGTCCTCGACCGCGACGGCAAGATCGTCGCTAAGGCTCAGGGCATCAAAGGTATCGAGGTCATGAAAACCGAATTGGCAAAACAATTGGCAAAAAGGGGCGGTTCCGATTAACCCGTCATTTGTCTAACGCGTCCGCTTACAGTATATTTTTAGATTGCCGCCAGGTGCGGGGAGAGGTAGCCTAATTGGTAAGGCAGTAGTCTTGAAAACTACCGCGCGTAAGCGCTTGCAGGTTCGAGTCCTGTCCTCTCCGCCATTTTTTCTCTCACAAATTCTCCATCCAGATAATTTTCCTTGATTTCAATTTCACTTTTGTTATAGCCTAAGTGCATACTGAATGAAGATTCATTCATAATTGCATTTATGGCCAGACCAGCTAAAAATGGCGTCGCTACACGTGCGGTTGTCACCGACAAACGCGAGGCGATCCTGCGTGCGGCGATCAAGGTGTTCGCCGGAAAGGGTTATTTTAATTCAAAAGTAGCTGACATAGCCGGCGAGGCGGGCATTGCGGACGGAACAGTTTATCTCTATTTCAAGAGCAAGGACGAGATCCTGCACTCGATATTTGACCGGGCGATGGCTGAGTTTATCGCCGAGGGCAAAAAGGAACTCGCCCAGATAGCCGACCCTGTCGGCAAGCTAACGCGTATCGCCGAGCTGCATCTCGAACGACTCGGTGCAGACCGCGATCTGGCCATCGTTTTTCAGGTCGAACTTCGCGGTTCGACAAAGTTTATGCAGGAATTTTCGGCTGCGGGGTTTGGTGAGTACCTCGACATTATTCGAAAAACTATCGAAGACGGACAGATCGCAGGAGTCTTTCATAAAGAGGTCAAACCGGTCGTTGCCGCCAAGATACTGTACGGTGCTCTCGACGAGATGGTAACGAATTGGGTCCTCTCAAAAAGGGCCTATCCGCTGCCGCCGATGGCAGGTGAGGTGCTGAGAGTTTTCTTTGGAGGTATGTCGAGCAGATGACCCCTACCGCCGACAATTTAATGGATGACCGCCGAAACCCGCTCGGACGCGGCGTTCCATTGATGGAAAACGAACCACAGACTTTGCCGCAGCTATTTCGGCGTTCGGTCACAGAGTATGACCTGCCTGACGCATTAAATTACAAAAGGGCAGACGAATGGGTATCGATCTCGTCCTCTGCGATGGTCGAGCGTGCTGGAAATATAGCTCTCGGCCTCTATTCACTTGGCCTGCGAAAAGGCGACCGCGCGGCGATCCTCGCCCCAAATTCGCCCGAATGGACGCTTTCTGATGCTGGATGCCAGTTTGCCGGGATCGTGGATGTGCCGGTTTATACAACGCTCTCACCGGATACGGTTCGATACATCATCGATGATTCGGCCGCACGCGCGTTCTTTATCAAAGACGCCGAAACCTATAACCGCTTGCTGCCGGCGTTAGAGGATTGCTCCTCGATCGATAAATTTATTGTCTTTGACGGTGATCTTAATGCCGATAATATAGTTTCTCTTAAAGACCTAGAATCCGCCGGAGCATCTCTCAGAGGATCACAACCGGCACTTTTGCACGAACTCGCTGATGCAATTGATCCGCAAGATATTGCAACGCTCATTTACACCAGCGGAACCACCGGCGAACCAAAAGGCGTGATGCTCACACACGCCAATCTGATCTCAAACGTCATCGACGCCAGCGAAAAATATTCGTTCACAGGTGTGGACATATCGTTGTCGGTTTTGCCGCTATCGCATGTTTTCGAACGCACCGGTATGTACGTTTACATCATGTACGGTATGCGTGTTTTCTATGCCGAGTCGATCGAAAAGGTGCCGGATAATCTAAAAGAGGTTCGACCGACCTTCTTTATCGGCGTGCCGCGTATTTTCGAAAAGGTTTTCGAACGTGCACGGCTCAAAGCTACTCAATCAGGGCGTGTCAACGCCATCATTTTCGACTGGGCCATAGATGTTGCAAAGGAATTTGCGTCAACGAATGAGACCGGCGAACCGATACCGATGGCGCTTGCCGCCAAACACGGTGTTGCGGACAAGATCGTTTTCTCGAAACTACGTGATTTTTTTGGCGGACGGCTGCGATTTTGTATCACCGGTGGAGCGGCCTTGTCTGACGAGATCTTTTTGATATTCACAGGTGCCGGTATTTCGATCATGCAGGGCTACGGTTTGACCGAAACATCGCCCGTCATCTCGTCAAACAATCCGACGGCGGTAAGAGTTGGCACGGTCGGCCGCCCGATCAGAAATGTCAATGTACGTATTGCCGACGATGGCGAGATCGAGGTCAATGGGCCGGGCGTAATGGCCGGTTATTACCATAAAGAACAGGCGACAAACGAGGCATTTACCGCGGACGGATGGTTTAAGACAGGCGATATCGGCATGATAGACGGCGACGGCTATCTAAAGATCACCGACCGCAAAAAAGAGCTTTTCAAAACATCGGGCGGCAAATACATCGCCCCTGCCCATATCGAACAGATGATCGTCGCATCGCGGTTTGTTAGTCAGGTGGTGCTAGTCGGCAACGAGCGAAAGTTTCCCGCCGCTCTGATCGTGCCCAATTTTGAGATGCTCGCTTCGTATGCCGAGCTCAAAGGGCTCGATATCAAAACGCCTGCGGAGTTTTGCTCAAACCCACGAATTCTAGATCTATATGAACGTCAGATCGAAAGCCTGACCGCCGGACTTGCGCAGTTTGAAAAGGTAAAAAAATTCGCCCTTCTTGACCGGGAACTTACGGTCGAGAACGGCGAACTTACTCCTACTTTGAAAACTAAACGGCGCGTCGTTGACGAAAAATACCGCGACGTTATCGACGGCCTTTATCGATAGGCCATCAATACATGATCCGGTAACCAAGACCACCCGAAGCACTATTTATCGTGCTCTTACCGGCATTAACGGCTAGATCGAGCAATATTTTGCCGATACTATCTTTTGCCTTATCTACGATCACCACATCGTACGGCTCGAGCTCAATGTCCTTTTGCTTTCCGCTTTTTATAAGATCGTAATTGGCACTGATCATTTCGGGCGAATCCAAATTCGGCTTTCGTCTGTATATTTTGACGTCTTTTGTTTTTGCCTCGCGCTTAGGGCCGCCCAGTTTTGAGATCGCATCAAACAGCGTCAGCCTGCCCTCTTTGATCAGGACCGCTTGCGGGTTAGCCACCTCGCCGGTTACATAGACCGGAAACGCTTTTTCTACCAAAATAACGTCACCTGGATAAATGACAGGGTTAGACGAATCTCTGCCGAGTTTTACATTGTTCAGCGAGAACAATTTTGACGGCACATCTGCCGGATCCGTCGAGTCCGGTTTCCAGTTGCTGTCCTCATAATCTTCTGTGCAGATCGGAGCCTGCGTGCGAAAGATACGAACATTTCCTCCTGCTTCTTCAGTTGGCCCGCCGGAAAAGGATATGACCTCCATCAAGGTCACTTTGCGCATCAGCATTACCTGAGCAGGTGTTTTTACCTCACCATAAACAGTTGCTGGCGGTTTACTCTTTCTATCAGTTACCCTGAGGCTTAGCTGCGGGGAATTTAAGTACTTTTCGAGTATCTTTGTGACCTCGGCCTTGAGCTCAGCTTCCGTCTTGCATTTTGCGATCAATATCTTATCAAGAACAAGTAACCTTCCGTCCTCATTGACGGTAGTGATAAAGTCAAAATCCGGTTCGCCCTGTACTTTTACGGTGATCTCATCACCCGGCCCAAGCAAATAGCCTTTTGGCGAAGACAGCGTAGGCGGCAAAACCTGAGCGTTGATCGAATTAAAAACGAAAAGGGAAATTATGACGGCAAATAACAACTTCAATTTCATAACAAAAAACCTCAAGCGCGGTGAGCAGATAAAAGTTTATCGCAGCGCGACGGCGCATACAAACGATTTTTGACGCAAACACTATGATGTAATGCGCCTCTTGCGGGTTTTCCGGCCATTGACACAGGCCTTTCCGGCGCTGTAATTTCAAGCAATGACACTAGCCAAGATCTCGAAAAGCCGCATCTCGCGAAAAGCCGCAAGTTTTACCGAATCTGTCATCCGCGAGATGACCCGCGAGGCAATGAAATACGGTGCGGTCAATCTTGGCCAGGGCTTTCCCGATTTTGCAGCACCCGAGGACATCAAGCAAAAAGCCATCGAGGCGATCGCTGCCGATCATAATCAATACGCGATAACGTGGGGCGTTAAGAATTTTCGCGATGCAATAGCCAAAAAGACGATGTGGTATCTCGGCATGGACGTCGATCCCGAGACCGAGATCACGGTAACATGCGGCTCGACCGAAGGAATGATCGCGGCGATGATGGCGACCGTTGACCCGACCGAAGAGGTGATCGTTTTTGAGCCTTTTTACGAAAATTACTCGCCGGATGCCATTTTGTCGGATGCAACACCGCGTCACGTACCGCTTTACCGCACCGACAACGGCTTTATCTTTGACCGCGAAGAACTGCGTGCCGCTTTTAACGAGCGGACCAAGGCGATAATCATCTGCAATCCAAATAATCCGACGGGCAAGGTCTTTACCCGTGACGAACTCGAATTTATCGCCGTTCTCTGCAAAGAGCACGACGCTCTGTGCTTTACCGACGAGATCTACGAGCACATTGTCTACAGCGGCCACGCGGACGATGACCCATACGAACATATCTGCATGGCAAATATTGATGGCATGCGCGAACGCACCGTCGTCGTAAACTCACTCTCTAAAACTTACTCCGTCACGGGCTGGCGTGTCGGGTATTGCATCGCCCCGCCGGATATCACCTCGGCGATCCGCAAAGTGCACGATTTCCTGACCGTCGGTGCCGCCAACCCTCTGCAGCACGCCGGAGCTTATGCAATGTCGCTGCCGCCGAGCTACTATGACGGCCTGCAAAGCGAATACCAGCAAAAGCGCGATTTCATCGTACCCGCACTAAAAGCCGCGGGTTTCAAATGCGACTCTCCCGACGGAGCATATTATGTGATGTGCGATATATCGGAGTTTGGTTTTGCAAACGATATCGAATTTACAAAGCATCTCATCCGCGAGATCGGCGTTGCCGTCGTGCCGGGATCATCGTTTTATCACGACGCGGCACTGGGCTCGCAATTGGTAAGGTTTTGTTTTTGCAAAAAGGATGAAACCCTGGAGGCCGCCGCCGAACGGCTCGAAAAACTGCGTCGCGGATAACACGCAAAGGCAACCTTCTGCCACGCTCACTGCTTCAAAATCTGTAACCAATTTATTAGACACGTCGTCTTTACTACGTGTAAATCTATTTTTGGAGGCAATTTATGCTCGTTAGGTCCCTTTTTTCACTGTTAATTGTTACGTCTTCGTTCATTTTGGTCATCGGCCAGGCTCCGGAACCTAAAAAGCCCGAAGCTCCGCAGGTTTTTTCTTTTTCGTTTGATGGCGGCAGCTATCTTGGAGTCCAGACCCAAGAGGTCAGCAAGGAAAACTTTTCAAAATTTGGCCTGCGTGACGTTCGCGGTGTCGCGGTCGAAAAGGTTATGGAAAATTCGCCAGCCGCTGCCGCCGGTTTGCAGACAGGCGATGTGATCGTGCGTTTTAACGGCGACGAGGTCACCAGCGCACGCAAACTGACGCGTCTGATCGGCGAGGTCGATCCCGATCATCAGGCAAAGATCACCATCGTGCGTAACGGCAACGAGCAGGAAATAACCGCGACGTTGGCAAAGCGGCCGATGCCTAAATTTGAGAACGGCAACTTTAATTTCACAATGCCAAAAATGCCGGAAATGCCGGATTTCAAGCAGCTAAAAGACCTACCGCAATTTAACGAATTTCCTAAAGACGGCACACCGCATGTGTTTACATTTCCCGGCGGCGAAGGCAAAAGCCTCGTCTGGAAAGCCGGTGAAGGCCGTATGATCGGCGTCAGCATCCAGCAGCTCAGCAAACAGCTTGCTGCTCATTTCGGTGTCGAAAGTGGGGCAATGATCGATGACGTCCGTGAAAATTCACCCGCCGCAAAAGCCGGACTGAAAGCCGGTGACATTATCATCGAAGCCGACGGCAAACCCGTCAAAGGCGACCTCGATCTGAGAAAGGCCATCAACGGTAAGAAAGACGGTGATGTCTCGCTAACGATCGTTCGCGATGGCAAACGTCAGGCGATCTCGGTCACGCCTGAAGTTTCTAAAGACGCAGGATTTATCTTTGAAAACGGCGGTGACAATATGGTGATCGCCCCGGGCAAAGTGGATCTAAAGCAACCTGCGATACCGTCAATGCCCGCCATCGCTCCGGTTCCAATGACAATGTTTCGTCCTGGACGTGTGATCTAAGCAGCAGATATCGTTAATAAATGGAGGCGGCTTTCGTGCCGCCTTTTTTATTAGAGAAAGTTGAGATCGGGATTGCTCTTTTTCCGCCAGATAAATCCGTCAAGCACATAATGCGTTATCTGCGGCAGGGCTAGCAGCGGGGCGACTAACATACGGATGTTTCGTGACCAGTCCCAATCGCTGCCAAAAAGCCACTGCTTGTCATGCCAGACGCCACGATGCCAGAAAAGTTCTTCGAAATATGCGAGAGCCCACAGCGTAGCGAGAAACACTAGCCAATTTGACGACAAAGCCCGATAGACCTTTCCGGTCGTCTCACGACGCACTCGCGCATACACATATATCAGGGCAAAATACGGCACGCCGTGGATGATGACGTTTGTCACCGTAAACGCGTAATCAGAATTAAAATACACGATGCCGACATACCAGCAGATCGCGGTTGTGGCAACGACGATGTCTTTGCCGACATTGAGAAACCCGGCCGTGAAATATTGATAGATCGATTTAGCAAAATACGCGGTCAGGGCGAGGACGTACAATGGAAACAGGACAGTCTCGACCACCTGCGGCAGCGAAATAAAATCATTCTGGACGAACCACTCAAAATTTCGCGGCAGGCTCGTCATCCAAAAAGCTATCGGATAGACGCTTGCCAGATAGACCGCAACGGCGTCGACCCACCACGACCAACGTGACGTTTCACCCAGCTTTCGGCGATACAACGCCACCCAGCCATATTGTTGACGGATAAAATGAAACACCGCGACCGCCGCCAAAGCCTTCCAAAAAATAAGCTCGCCCTCAGAATACAATGCAACACCTATCGCATACCCAAAAACCGGCACGAGCAAATAAAGCCAAAACCGGCGTTTGAACTCCGCCGCATCAAAATAGACGCGAAAACTCGTCGACCACACATGCGCGACATCGATCATCAGCACTGCCGTGATCCAAGTCCACTCCGGCGAATCGCCATTCAAAACACCGATCTGCGCACCAACTGCCAACAATAGCAGCGACACGACAGCACTCCCCAAGAAGACCGACAGATCTATCGACCGGGAAAACAGCCAGTAGTTAGGTTTTGATAATGCCGTATCCATCGATGGTCAATTAAAACAGGATGTACAGGATGGTCAGGATTTGCTCTTATCCTTATCACCCTGTCTATCCTGTTCAAATTCTGCCTGACACCTCGCCCGCAACACGTAAGCCATGATAAAACGCTTCTTCAAACAATGCGATGCCGGAGAGATCCGTGTGGGCAAAGTGGATGTTGCCGTATGGTTTCATCGCTTTTTCGCGGATGCCGCTCCAAATGAAATTTGGCCTTGGGCTGATCATTGCGTGTCCCCAACGCATAATGTCGATCCGCTGAGTCAGTTCGTAAATATCAGGATGCGCCCGCGAAAGATCTGTTAGGCATACGTCCGCAAGCTGTTTCCAATCGTAATTAAAAAGCGTCGTGCGTCCATTTGGATCCTCGCACATCGGGTAATAATACGTCAGCACTGTCGGGCCGTAGTCGATCCCTTTTTGATGCGTTGCGGTGACATACCCGAGCGACGGGCTCTCGTACAGAACATTGTCCCAAGCAAGCGGAAAATCCTTTGCAAAACGCGGTTTTGGCCGGTCTTTGAGAAACAAATTGGCGACAAACCATGCGTTGTGCTGAAACTCATTCGTGGCAAACGGCGGGTCATCACGAAACCCGCGTATCACATACGGCGCGGTAAACATCGGCGATGCGTAGACCACCTTTTCGCAATGAATACCGCGCAGCTCTTTCCCGTCCAGACATATCACATCAACGCCTTTGTCAGTCGGCACAACCGAAACGACGAACTGTCCTTTTCGAACGTTGTCCTTAACCCTGTCAAAAAAATGATTGACGAATTGGCCGTTGCCCTCGGGACACGTGATAAACGGCTGCGACTCGACGCCGCTTTTTCGTACCCTCGAGCAAAAATAGAACAACCCGACCCACGCCGATGCCTGATCCTCCTTTAACCCGTAATCGTCCCGCGTCGCGTAATCGCAATACCAATGCAGCCGCTCAGACGTAAAACCATTTTGCCGCAGCCAGTCCGCAAAAGATATTTTGTCGAGGCTCGTTACCACCGCATCGTCCGAACAATTTGCGAGCGGCACGGCAAACGCCCGTCTACCTTTACCGTCACGCCAGTTTACCCAAGTATCGATCTGCCGTTGAAACTCTGCAAACTGCCGCTTGTCCTCGTCGCTCGCCCCGACAGTCAAATAAAGCCCGTCGTACCAACGCCCTTTGTAAAAGACACGCTCCTCCGGTTCACGGCAAAGAAACTGCTCCTTAACGGCCACTTCGCCGCCCGCACCGCGTCCCTCAACCAGTGACATCTCCTCAAGCAATGAGATCAGCTCAGTGTTCTCCTGAAACGGAACGGGCAGATAATGAGCTCCCCAAGGATAACTGACCGGCTCACCCTTGGTACTGACAGATGTACCGCCGACCTCCTTCTCAAGCTCGAGCAATACAAAATCGTTGAAGTTCTGTTTTTTGAGTTTCCACGCCGCTGAAAGCCCCGCAATACCGCCGCCTATTATCGCAACCCGTTTGTTTTCCCAATTTTCGGGCGAAACATCAAAGCTTCGATTTTCCCGCAAAATATGCCCGAGCGTAGCGGATTGCCCAACGATCTGACCCTCGGGAAATTTCGGCGACGAAGAGCGGCATGCCGTTAGTGCAAACGGTGCTCCCAAAAATATTCTTAAAATTTCACGTCTCGTGAGGTTCACAAATAGATTCAAACAGGATTAACAGGGTATTCAGGATGGTCGCTTGGTCGCATTCTGAAATATTCAATCCTAGATCTGCCAAAATTTACGAGCAATCCGACTTCAAACCCGGTGGCATTGAGGTAATTGATGATTTGCGCTTTATGATCAGGGGATAACTTGCTGACAGATTTGATTTCTACAATGACTTTGTCGTTAACAATTAGATCCGCAAAAAAATCACCCACTATAACATTACGAAAGGAGACCTTGAGCGGCATTTGTGAGCTAACCTTCAAGCCTTTTTGAGACAACGCAACGATCAGAGCTTTCTCATAAACCGACTCTAGAAAACCCGCTCCGAGTTCGTTTGAAACTTCAAAACAGCATTTTAAAATATCGGCTGTTAATTCCTCGTGTTTCATCCTGCCTATCCTGTATATCCTGTTTGAATTTCTTATTGCTCGACCCGCCGCCATTCGGTTTCGTAGTACCGGACCAGAGCCTGATTATCGAGGCGGTTTATTTCAAGCTCTTCATTTGGTTTTGAAGTATCCGCCGGAAATTCAAACAGCGATGCAAATGTCTCGTTGTTTAGAAACCGCAATTCGATGTTCGCTGGTGGTTTTGAGGGTTTTTCAAAAGGCTGCAGCTTGGCGAGAGCAAAGCCCCAGATGCCAAAACTCGGCACTGTCGTCTGATACGGCTTGACGGTGAATCCGCTCGATTCGAGCGTTTTCATCACGCACCAAAATGAGTTTCGGGCGATTAGCGGCGACGTCGTCTGGATAACAACCGCCGAATCGGGCCTTAGTTTTTGTTTGAGCAGGCTGTAAAACCGAGTCGTGTAAAGCTTACCGAGAGCGAAATTGTTGGGGTCCGGGAAATCTATGATCGCGATGTCGAACGGCTGTTTGTCGTTGTTATCGAGCCAGACAAATGCATCGCCATTCGTAACATGGACACGCGGATCGTCAAATGCGTGTTTGTTAAGCTCACCGAGAGCGGGAAACGCTTTCGAAAGCCCTGTCATCATTGGGTCGAGATCGACAAGCTCGACTGATTCGACCGACTTGTATTTTAGTATTTCGCGAAGCGCAAGTCCGTCGCCGCCGCCGAGCACAAGCACACGTTTTGCATCGCCTGGAAACGCTGCAAACGCCGGATGTACGAGAGCTTCGTGATAGCGGTATTCGTCAAACGAGCTAAATTGCAGGTTGCCGTTTAGGAAAAGCGCGTGTCCGGTCTTTCCTTTGGTGACGACGATCCGTTGGTACGCCGAGCTTTTTGCGTAAACGATGTTGTCGACAAACAGGCCGTCCTCGGCGAGCGTTGTCAGACGGTCGGCTTTTATCAATGCAATGGCGAGCAATACGAGTACGATCGCGCCCTTGACCCGCAGGATAATGGCTTTACGTTTTGGAATAAGCGGCTCGAGCAGCCACGTCGCCCAGACACCGACCGCGGCATTGAGCATCCCAAAAAGAAGCGACGTGCGGTTAAGCCCAAGCTTAGGAACCAAAAAGATCGGAAACAACAGCGACGCGACGAGTGCTCCAACATAATCGAGTGCCAGCACACGCGAGACAAGCTCTTTAAAATCGAGCTTATCCTGTAGGATCCGCATCAATAGCGGTATTTCGAGCCCGACGAGCGTACCGATGATAAAGACCATCGTGTAGAGAATGATGCCGAAATAGGTGACGTAGGCAAATGTGAGAAAAAGCAGTGGCGCCGAAAACCCGCCGATCACCGCAACCGCCAGCTCGATGTCGATAAATTTCTCAGCGATGTTCTTGTCTATGAACCGCGACAGATACGAACCGACGCCCATCGCAAACAGATAGACGCCGATGATAAAAGAAAACTGTGTTACCGAATCGCCAAGAACGTAGGACGAGACCGTCGCTGCGAGCAGCTCATAGACTAGGCCGCATGTCGCAATGATGATGACATTGAGAAAAAGTAACGGAGTGCTTTTCATGCAGGGAAATCAAACAGGATAAACAGGATTGGTAGAACATCCCGTCTATCCAGTCCAGCCCACTCGAATCCCGATTTTAACCATTGATCGCGGACGCGATTATGATCGCGATACCTATGATCAATGCTCCAATAATGATAGCAAGCGCCGTGTTTTGATCTTCTTCGATCTCTTTTTTGACTGAGAACGGAGCAACCAAAACGACTATTGCGAACGCAATGGCAAACACGATCAAACCGATCGCGACAAATATGACCGTTGTCGCCATCGTCGGCAACAGTTCTTCCATCTTTACGATCATGCCCAACATCGGAGCAATTGAAGCAAGACTAAGCATTATTTTCCTCCACGAAATCCTGAATAAAAGAATGGCGTACCAAGCCGCGATTTGCTGCCGGAATTAGCCAGCTCCCACCCAAACCACGACGCAGCCCCGTAAAGCGACAACACGCCGATACCAAAAACCATCGAAAGTTTTTTCAACATATCAAACCTCTACTCGCTCGAGTCATCCGATCCGCTCGTGCTAAACATACTGTCTTTCCATCTGCCGGACTCGAATGTGATCTTTCTAATTAGCCCCAGAACAGGGACTATAAGCAAGACTATCAATGCACAGAAAAAATTGACGCCGCGATTAACGTTTTGCTCGACCTTTACTGTCACCGGTAATGGCTGCGCTACATTTTCCGTTGTGCCCTCGAGCCGCAGCGTATATTTACCTGCGGGCAGCGAACTCAGAGTAGCGTCATTATTCGAGCTGCCCTCAGACCAGCTTTCGCCATCCTCGACACCTTGATAATAAGAGATCGGAATACTGAGCGACTCGATCTCCTGGTTTTGTTCGTTCACCAGATCGACGTCTAGATCGGCTGCGGAATTATTAACTGGCGCCGAGGCTGTAACCCGAATATTCCGATTGCCCTTAAGCTCAAACTGTTTGCTAAAGATAGTTTGAGGTGTTGCCGACGGGGGCAGGGTCAACGTTTCGGTAAGAACGGTGTTTGTGATCCCGCTAAATGGGATCATAAATATCGCGACAACAAACAGCAGCAAGAGCGGCAAAGCTCCCCACGTGTAATAAAATCGCCCTGTAAACGGCTGATTTGGCCCGACGCCCCACGGTTTTGGCAGACCGGTAATGCCAAAAGCCTTTTCGACCTCTTCGTTGGTCATGTAGGTGCCAACCGACCAATTGATCTCATTCTCCGTCGTTTCGCGAGAGAGCATCAGCGGGGCAGCAACATAATCGGCAGCCCAAACCTTTTCGCCCTGTTCGACACGCCAGTAAAATTCACCTTTGACGTATTCGACCGTTGCTTGCGCGTTTTGAAATATCTTAAATTTCCTGCCGTTGTAATCGACCGTTGCTCCCGCCGCAAACACATTATCGGTCGCGATATCCGCCGGGTTGGCCGGTTCGACAAAATTCCAATGATTGTCGGAGTGTACCAACCAGCGAAATCCGATCATCGGATTGTAGAGCAGATATTCGTGCCAATAATAATGCACGTCATCCATATAGACGCTGCGGACAACGGCACCGATTATCTTAAATTTTACATCGCCGGGAAACGTGCCTTCGGCACCGATCGGGGCTACAAACTCAGGCTGGTTTGTTGGCGGATTGAGCGTTTTTAAGTACGAAAGATTGCCCTGATTTACATCGAGTAGCGAATCGCAGTTTGGACATACGACACGCTCGGTCTTGTCAGGAGCAAGCAGTTCGAGCGGCCCGCCGCAATTTGGGCAGCCCATCCCGGCGGCGGATACACGCCGAGCCTCGCGCTGAACGGGCTTTGCGTCACCAAGCCCGATCTCCTCAAGCGTCACCTGCGACCCGACAAAGACCCACGGCGGATCCATGCTGTAATCGATCGTCGCAAAAGCGTTATTCTTGCCGGCTAGATCTGCGTATTCAAACTGCTCTCCCGGCGATAGTTTGTAAGGTATTTCGCCATCCGCGGCGACCGATGTTCCCTTACCTTTTTCCTGAACCATCAGCGGTGTCGGGTTTGGTATCTCGGGTATGGTCTGGCCAAGCTGCAATCCGGCAAATGACGGCAGCGCCGTGCCCTGTGGCAGCGGCTGATAAAACGTTATGTAAAACCGCCCTTGAGCCTCGGCAAGCCATCCGACCCAGCCGTTTGAAAATGTCGCATACCACTCGTCCCAAGAGCCGCCAAGCTCGTGTTTTAACTGCGCACGACCGGTCAACTCAAACCGCGTATCTTTATATGTGCCTTTTAGGCCAAGTCTTAATGGTGACTCTGACTCGACGATCTCGGCAACTTTGCCTAGATCCTCTAAGCCCCGATCTGTTCTAGCGACTGCCGAACGGCAGTAAGGGCAGACGAGAACGATAGTCGAACCGGCCTTAAACTCGATCTGGGCTCCGCACGACGGGCAATTTGCCTGCAGGACGCTCATCTTTCACCTCCGGCAGTAAATGATTGCGGATTGAGGATTGCGGAATGCGGATCTTGCGCAGACGCATCTCCGCGCTCAATTTTCATCACTTTCACTTGAGACGCACCGATCGCACTGGACAGATTTGCCTCCCAATTCCATTCGGGGCGCGTGCGGCAGCAGTATAGATTAAATGTTGCGGTGCCATGTTCCGGGTAGGTATGACATGCAAGGTGTGATTCCGTCAGAGCGATAAGGCCGGTTACGCCGCCCTCGCCATCGAATTTGTGCCAAACCGAACCTATCGGACGCAGCCCGAGATCAGCGATCACGTTCGAAAGGATCGATCTGATTGCATTTTCGTCACGCAAAATTGCGGTGTCGCAACCCGTCGCTTCGATCAGCCATTCAGTTCCTACGATCATAAAGTCAAACTCAAAAAAGCTATACGCTAAATACGAACGCAAAGTTTGGAGCCGCATTCGCCGCTGGCCGCGTTATAATGCAAGGACTGTAGAAGTATGTCGAAGAAAATCATAGCTAAATTTTTCCGATTTGTCATACCTTTAGCGTACTTCTGTTCGCTGTTGACGAGTTGCGCTAACTTCGCTTCGAACGGTCCTGCTACCTCGGCAAATTCCCCCTTTGATCCGCCAAAGGTCATTGGCACAATAAGATCGCCGGATATTACCGAGAGTAGCGGTATCGCAGCATCGCGTTGTCAAAGTGATGTCCTGTGGACACATAACGATTCGGGTGACGACGCATTCATTTTTGCATTGGATCTGACCGGCAAGAATCTAGGAACCTGGAAATTACAAAACGCTCAAAACATTGACTGGGAAGACATCGCTACGTTCAAAGATAAAGCTGGTAAATGTTTTCTCTTCATCGGCGAGATCGGCGATAACCAGACAAAACGAGCAGACCATGCAATTTACCGGATCCCGGAACCGGTCCTTAAGCCCTCTGATGCTGCCTCAGACCGCAACGACCCGCTCCTGATGGAAAACGTAGAAATTTTGCGATTTGCCTATCCCGATTATAATCAGGACGCTGAGACATTGATGGTGCACCCAAAAACCGGCGAGATCTATGTCGTCACCAAACGCGTCAGCGGTCCTGCGGGTGTGTATCGTCTGCGGCCCGAGTTTGGCCGGAACGACGTTGTGAAAGCTGAGAGGGTGGGTGAAGTATCCGTTCCAGCTATCCCAAATGGCTTTGTGACCGGCGGTGACATCTCACCGGATGGCCGTCATGTCGTTATATGCGATTACACACGTGCCTACGAATGGACACTGCCGGACGGCGCCGCATTTGAAACGATCTGGTCACAAGAACCTGCGTCGATCGAACTAGGTAAGCGATCAATTGGCGAAGCTGTCGCATACAATGTTGACGGTACGGCCATATATGCCACGAGCGAAAAAAAGAACTCGCCGGTCATCGAGGTAAAACGCCGCAAATAAAAACGCCGCGCTTTTATGACACGGCGTTTTCTACAAATATACTTTCCCCGCAAATTATTGGGTGATAGTAAATTTACCTTTGTTCTCGATCACCTGCTGTCCTTCGGTTCGGACGCGATCTTTGATCAACACCTTTATCTCGTAATCTCCCGGAGCTAATCCGGCTGTCGGCAAGAGTCTGGCAAGCGTCAAACGCTGGCCGGAATCGCTCATTCCGCTCCAATCCTCAGCCTGACGCAACAACTCTTTGCCGTCTTTTGTCAAAATATACTGCACATCGACAGCCGGTCTCAGTGTCGTTTGATCGATCTCAGAGTTATAGACTTGCAAATAAATACCAGCCTCTTGGCCTTGTTTATAGACACCCGAAAGGTTAGGAATGACCTTTGTGTTGCCGATGACGAACATCTGTCCGATATCCGTATCTGTCGTCGATCTAAGTTTTGACGTCAGAACCATTGTCGACGTCGATAGTTTTTTATCGTCGTAACGCGGAACAACAAATCCCTGATTAACGATACCCTTGTTGCCCGTCTTAACATCGCGAACAACAATGTCCACCTTATATGTTCCGGGTGTAAGGGCAATAGCTTTTTGATACACCGATTTTCTATCTCGCATCTCCGACAATTCAACAGCGGTTGCGTTTGCGGTCACCGAATCTTCGAAAATTCCGGACCTTTTCCCGGAAACCGCAGTGATTCGGCCAAAGACATTCATTTTTGCCGTTAGCAATCCGCCTGCATCTTCAAATGAGAGTTCTTTGTTACTTGTCTGGATCGTAAATGTTGTGATCACGCGGTCGTCGGATTGACGAAAATAATCAACCCGAACATCAAACAGCAGAGGATCCTTATCCAGCACCGACCCAGAATCGCCGCCAGCCATCCCCTGCAAGTCGCTAAATTTGACAGCAGGCGGCCTGGATAAACCATTCATTATCTCCAGTCTTCGAAAGGGGGAATCTTGTTCCCGTTGGTACCTTGGTTGCTGATCTCCAACACCTGTAACCCGATCAGCCTTGTTAGTAAGGCCCAGTTGTTCAGAAGCCGTTAAACCTGCACCGGGAACAGTACGCAACGCATCTTTTTCGTTTGCATCCCGGGCCATTCTATATTCGCCTGTACCGGTTGGATCCACAAACTCGATCTCTAGGCCGTCACCAATCCCTTCAAGATGCCTATAAAACCACACTTCGAAGGGATAAGTAGTGGTTGAACCTCCGCCTTCATAACTTGGCCTGTCATAAGCCCCGCCCGAAGGATGGGCCTCAACGGAGTCAGGTTTACCCCATGCAATATAAACGCGGCCGCGGTCTGTTTTCCATCCTGGAATGCCAGATGTGAACTTCTCGTTTGCGTAAGCTATCCGCTCGTAATACTCTTCGCGATATTCGTTTTCTTCTGTGTCAGGATCTGGATCACGTCTGCGCCAGAAACTCTCGATAAAGTTCTCTCTTTCCTCGTCTGTTGCTAGGGCCTTAAAAGCTTTGCGCTCTTCGCTGGTGATAATGTATGCCACGTCATTATCGAGCCACTTCTTATATGCCTCTTTCAACTCTGGCCTGACATTGCGAGCCTTATCATTCGGATCCTGGCTCGGCTTGCCCTTGTCAGGTGGTTGGGCCAATAAAATGCCTGCACTCAGACACAACATCAGAGCTGAAAGCAAGGTACTTCGAAAACTAATAGATCTCAACATAACGGTAAAACTCCATCTACTGGGAATACTCAGGGCCGCATATCCACACGTTTTTGTAACCCTTTGATTTTAAGCGCTAATCCCTACTATTTCAAGATGCAAAATGGGTCGTTTCGGGTTGCTTTAGCTTAGTACTGCGGCCTCAGCATCGCTCTTGCGTTTCTTTCCAAAAAACCAAGCAATGAATATCGATATGATATAAAGCCCCATCATCGGCGTCGCAAAGAGCATCATGTTGGGTATATCTCCAGTCGGCGAAACAACCGCTGCTACTATCAAAATGACAACGAGCGATATTTTCCAACTACGAACAAGCAAACCCGCCGAAACAATGCCTATTCTTGCGAGGACATAGGTAATAGCGGGCATCTGAAAGATCAATCCCATCGCCAGCATAATGATGGTTATCAGGTCGAGATAGTCACTTGCCCGGAGCAATAATTGAAACTCGCCGCCGCTGAGATTCAACAAATATCTTGCCGCCGGCGGAAAAAGAATGTAATACGCAAAGGCCGCTCCGATGACAAATGAAACGGTCGATAACCCAATAAACGGTGTTACATACGCGCGTTCATGCTTATAGAGCGCAGGCGAGATAAACATCCATATCTGCCACAAAAGCAGCGGTATCGAAAAGGCGATCGCGGAGTACATCGAAACAGTCACATACATTGTGAACTGCTCTTGTGCAGTTGTGACGATCATCCGTTCGTCGGCGTTAGGTTCGCTTTTGGCAATCCCCTCGAAATGGATCGGTAACCGGACGCCTTTTGGAACAATGGCATTACTAGTTATCAAAGGCTCCGTCGTAAACAATCCAAGTTTGCCTTCGGAATCCGTAGCCACTTGGGCGAGCACAGATGCTCCGGGTGAAACGACCGTCGATCCCAAATTAGTAGGTTTATCGAAAACATAACGGCCGCCGTCGCCAACTTTTAGCTCCTCTAGCGGCAGTATTCGTTCCTGGCCCGTTATGCCCGTCTGCGGTAATTCGTTTCTAGCCGCTTCGGAAAGGGCCTTTCTGATCGGAATGCTGAGAAACTGATATATCTTTCCGGACAGGAACCAACAACCCGTAAACGCAATAACTATAATAACTACCGAAGTAACGAGCCGTTTGCGCAGTTCGTCCAGATGTTCGAGAAACGACATCTGTCCGCCCGGTTCAAGTTCATTTTCCAGTTCTTTCATCAGGCGTTACAGCCAGTTTTGCTTGTCGTTGGTGATTTCCTCGGCTTCGCTCTTTTCCGATGTTTCCATTTGAGCCGCTTTTGCTTTTAACTCTTCGAATTTTTCCGGATCCACTTCCTTTATTTCCGGAGCATTGAGAAAGTCTTCGTTGGGTATACTGTCTTTTGATCCGTTTCGAACTACGGGCTCTTCGGATTCGAGAGAGTTGATATCCAAGGCTTTCGCCTCTTCTTCGAGATTAACCTCTCGCTGCCACGTTTTTTTGAATTCGCTCGCTGTCCCGCGAAACTCCGCCATGATCTTGCCGATCTTTTTCGCGATCTCAGGCATACGGCGTGGCCCGAGGAAGATCAGCGCAATGATGCCAATAAGCACCAGCTCTGAAGTTCCAATCGATTCGAAGATGAATAAAAACAATTTAGTTAACCTCGGCCCAATACACGTCTCAAAACACTATTCAGTTTATCACTAACCTTTTATCGCCTAACCAAAAGTTGAAATATTCGGTCGAGATCATCAGTTCCGTAATATTCGATCTCGATCTTGCCGCCCGACCCTTTCTTACCGGCAATGATCTTAACGTTTGTGTTGAGCGAGCGCATCAATCTGGTTTCAGCAGCCTTTACATTGGCATCAACTGTGCGGCTAACTTGTTTATTATCAACTAGTTGAGGAGATTTTGCGGCCTTTTTAACGGCTCTTTCTGTCTCTCTGACCGACCACCCGTTATCAATCGCTTCGTTAGCGATCCGCCGCTGAATTTTGGGGTCATCGGTCATCATCAAGGCCCGGCCGTGCCCTGCCGAAAGCCCGCCCTCTTCAATGGCCCTCTGTATCTCACCCGGCAATCTCAGCAGCCGCATCGAAGTTGTAATGACAGTCCTATCCCTGCCCACACGCTCGGCAACCACCTCTTGCGTCAGCCCAAGCGTATCGATCAACTTGCGATAAGCCTTGGCTTCTTCGATAGGGTTAAGCTCTTGCCGTTGAATGTTTTCGACCAGAGCGAGTTCTAGCAGTTTGTCGTCTGATACCTCTTTAACGACCGCCGGTATCCGTCTGAGGCCGGCACGTTGCGACGCTCGCCAACGTCTTTCACCCGCGACGATCTGATACCGCCCGCCCATCTTACGAAGCACGATCGGCTGCACCACACCATTTGCCTTGATCGACTGTGCAAGTTCTTCGAGATTCGCTTCGGTAAATCTCGTTCGCGGTTGGTCAGGATTTGCATCGATCAGGTCAATATCGATCTCAGGGCTGACGGCATCTTTTTGTGTGGCAGGTTTTTCGTCCCCGAGCAAAGCGCTCAATCCCCTGCCAAGTGGTTGTCTAGCCATTTTTTATGATCTCCTTTGCAAGCTCAACGTACGCCTCGGCCCCGCGTGATCTCGGGTCGTAAAGCAATATCGGCTTGCCAAAACTCGGTGCCTCAGCAAGGCGGACATTTCGCGGAATAACAGTTTTCAAGACCTGCGAGCCGTAGAAATCGCGAAGATCCTTGGCCACGGCCGCCGAAAGATTTGTCCGCTCGTCGTACATCGTTAGCAGCAAGCCCTCGATCGCAAGCTCAGGATTCAGTTCGCGGCGAAGTCTCGCCAGCGTATCGAAAAGCTCTGTCACGCCCTCGAGCGCATAATACTCGCATTGTATAGGAACAAGCAGCGAATCAGCCGCTGTTAGGCCATTGATCGTTAAAATTCCCAGTGAAGGCGGGCAATCAACTATGATGTAGTGAAAATATTCTTTGACGCTCGTCAGGATCTCCTTTAGCGCAAAGCTACGTTTTTCATGCCCGACAAGCTCAACCTCTGCTCCGGCTAGGTTCTTATCGGCCGGCACAACCCACATCGTCGGGATCTCCGTAGGCAAAACCATCTCGCGAACAGATTCTTCGGAAACGAGAGCGTCATAAAGCGTTTTTCGCCCGGTGTTGCGTGTTATACCTGCTCCTGACGTAGCATTTGCCTGCGGATCGGCGTCAACGAGCAACACTTTATTGCCCTCTGCGGCCAAAGCGGCGGCGAGGTTGACCGATGTCGTGGTTTTGCCGACACCGCCTTTCTGATTTGCTACTGCGATTATTCTTCCCATTCTAGTCTTAAAAAGGCGAATTTCTAAGGTAGCACAGCGCCAAAGCAATACCGAAACGAAAAATGTGGGACGTGCCACATTTTTTAGATCCGATGTGGCACGTACCACAATTTGTTTTGATCGATTAGTTTTGGCCTGGGCCTGATGGTGTTTGTGCGGTCAGATGGACAAGGACGGTCGAGATCGCTGCCGGCGTGAGTCCTGCTATGGTGCGAACCTGCCCAAAATTACGCGGGCGAGCACGTTCGAGACGCTCCACCATCTCATTTGAGAGCCCGCTAATACTGCTGAAATTAAAGCTTTCCGGCACTTTCAGAGCATCATGATGGTTTACCCGCTCAGTCGCAGCTTTTTGCTTTTCGATGTAACCACTGTAGAGCGAATCGGCCAAAGCGGTTTCCAATTCGGCTAGTTTCAACTCCGATCGCAGGCTTTCCGGCAAGAGTTTATAAACAAGGTCTGCCTTAACGCCCTGTCTCATCGCCAATTGCGACAACGTGATCGAATCCCCAAGGTCGGCGTCGAGTAACTGCGAGATACTTGCGTATTCAACCGACGAGCGTTTGAAACGGGTGAAATCTAGGGTGTTTCGCAGGTTTGCGATGCGGTCGCGTTTGTTATTGAATCTTTCCCAGTCGATATCCCCGACAAGTCCTGTTTCCCTGCCTTTTGGCGAAAGACGCTCATCGGCATTATCGTGCCGGAGCGTAAGCCTGGCTTCTGCTCGCGATGTGAACAATCTATAAGGCTCATCCACACCGTGACGGATCAGATCGTCAGCAAGCACACCGATATATGCTTCGTCACGCTGCAAAACAAATGGTTCACGTCCCTGCACGCTAAATGCGGCGTTTATTCCTGCGAGCAAACCCTGACACGCGGCCTCTTCGTACCCGGTCGTGCCGTTGATCTGCCCTGCTAGGAAAAGCCCGTCCATCCGCGTCGTCTGCATCGTCGGCCGCAATTCACGCGGATCGACAAAATCATATTCGATCGCATAGCCGGGCCGAATGATCTGTACACTCTCAAATCCCTCGACCATCCGGAGCAGCTCTAGCTGTAGATCGGACGGTAGCGAGGTCGAAAAACCGTTTAGATAAACCTCGTTGGTATTGTGCCCCTCGGGTTCGAGAAAAAGCTGATGCCGGTCTTTGTCAGCAAATTTTACAACTTTGTCCTCGATAGACGGGCAATATCGCGGGCCGATGCCGATGATCTTACCGGAATAAAGCGGCGACTGATGCAGATTGTCGCGGATCGTCTGATGCAAACGCTCGCTTGTGTATCCGATGTGGCACTGTATTTGCGGTTGGTCGATCTTGTCGGTCGCAAAAGAAAATGCAACCGGCTTTTCGTCGGGCGGCTGCGCCTCAAATGCATCCCAGTCGATCGTTCTGCCATCGAGTCTCGGCGGTGTTCCCGTTTTGAGTCGCCCAACGGGAAATCCGTGACGTTTGAGGCTCTCGGCAAGCTCTATAGAGGCAGGCTCTCCGGCTCGTCCGGCAGAGAATGTTTTTCGGCCTGTATGAATGGTTCCGTTGAGAAATGTCCCGGTCGCAACGACGACGGCTTTTGCTCCAAACCGACGCGAATCTTGCATTTCTATGCCGCTAACTGTATTATTTTCAACAATTAGATCAACAACGACGCCTTGTCGCAGATGCAGATCAGGGGTAGCTTCGAGCACGCGGCGCATCTCTGTCCGGTACAGAGCGCGGTCGGCTTGGGCACGCGGGCTTTGCACTGCGGGCCCGCGCGATCTATTAAGCAAACGAAACTGTATCCCTGTCCGGTCGATCACGCGGCCCATAATGCCGCCGAGAGCATCTATCTCGCGGACGACGTGGCCCTTAGCAATACCACCGACCGCCGGGTTGCATGACATCTGTCCGATGAGATCGAGATTGATGGTGACGAGAGCGGTGCGCGCTCCCAAACGCGCTGAGGCAGAGGCGGCTTCGCAGCCCGCGTGTCCCGCACCGATCACTATCACATCAAAACTCTCGTCAAACATACTTACAAAACCAGCCAAAGAGCCGAATATAGACCGTATCAATCCCTCTCGGCCTCGTCAAGACCTATATCACGGGCGAACCAACAATAGTGATCGAGGCTTTTGCCGTATCAAGCTCCGCCTCGACCCCCATAGGTAGTGTACAGTTGTCGCGAATATGCCCGAAGGACAATCCCGAGATGACAGGGATGCCAAGATCGCCAAGCCGATCCTTTAAGACCTTGATGGTTAATGCGGTTTCGGCATCGGTCGCGCTTTGCGAACTGGAAAATACGCCGAGAGCCACTCCTGCAAGGGATCGCATATCGCAGCTTTGTCTTAGCTGGGTGAATAAGCGGTCAACTTTATACGGCGGTTCGTTGATATCCTCGGCAAAAAGTATTGCTCCTCTTACATCCCTGAGCGCGTATGGGGTCCCCGCAAGAGCCGCGAGCAAGCTAAGATTTCCGCCGACCAGACGACCGCGTGCTTTCCCCGGCGTGATGACATTTGGCTTGAACAGCGCAGAAGTCTGAGCAAGGTTAAATTCCGACGGCACGATCTTATGCTCTGCCGCTCCGCTCATCACCATATTTACAAAATTTTCCTTGGTGTAATCTGAAAACTCCGACGACGCGACCGGTCCGTGAAAAGTCACGAGTCCCGTCTGCTGCGAGATCGCCATATGAAGTGCGGTGATGTCAGAATATCCGACAAAAACCTTTGGGTTCTTTTTGATCAGCGAATAATCGATGTCCGGTAACAGCCTCGGCGCACCGCTGCCGCCGCGAACGCACCAGACGCCGTTGATATCCTTGTCGCTAAACGCCCAGCGCAGATCGTGCAACCGCTCTTTGTCCGTACCGGAAAAAAAGTCATTGGTGCCTCGGGCAAACTTGCCGACCTTTGCTTTCATCCCGAGCGCGGCAATGTTTGCGAGGGCGCGTTCAAATGCCTGTTCGGTCGCACCACTTGCCGGCGCGATGACGGCGATCGTATCACCAGCACGCAAACGTTTCGGCTTAATAATTTTTGGAGATCTAGCCATTTTTGTATTTGCGAGAGCCGTGCCACCAATTAGCGGCAGCAGAGCCGCACCTTTTATCAAATCTCGTCTATCCATCTTTATTTACCAATACAAAATGTTGCGAAAATACGGGTCAACATATCTTCGGTTGTCGTTTCGCCCGTTATCTCTCCGAGATATCGGAGAGCGTTGTGCAGTCCGATCAGCACGATCTCTTCGCTAAGCTTCTCGTCCAGCTGCCCGACCGATTGCTCGATGTCGCTTTTGGCACGCAGGAGCAGATCATGATGCCGCGCGTCGCTGACGAGGAACCCGGAGCCCGAAATATCTTGCGGAGAAAACGGGCGAACGATCGCGTCGCAAAGTTCGTCAATACCCTCGCCCGTCTTTGCCGACAGCGGCGTGACGCGCGGCCGTAGGTGGCCGAGGTTTGCATGCTCGCCGGCGATCAGCTTATCGACATCGTATGATGGCTGCTTATCAATTTTGTTCAGCGCAACAATGTAATTCAGATCTCGTACGCTATCGAGTATCTTGTGATCCTCGCCCGTGATCTCATCAGAGGCGTCGAGCAAAACCACAACGATATCCGCATCGGCCATCGTTGCTTTTGAGCGGGCTACGCCTATGCTCTCAACCGTATCTGTTGTTTCACGCAGTCCCGCGGTATCGATGAGAGAAATTGGAATGTCGCCGATCGTGAACCGCTCATGTATCTGGTCGCGGGTCGTCCCCGCAATTTCGGTGACAATCGCCCTGTCGCTGCCAAGTAAAGCATTGAAAAGGCTTGACTTACCAACATTTGGCCGCCCTATCAGCGCGACCCGCAGGCCTTCGCGGATCAGATGTCCGGCTTTAAAAGTGTCGGCAAGTTTGGCCGTATCGGCGGCGATCTCAGTAAGGCTTTTCTTGACGCTTTCGAGCTGCATCGCGGGCAGATCATCCTCGACAAACTCAAGCGCCGATTCGAGCACGACGATGACATTGAGCAGCTCGTCTTTGAGCGGCTGCAGTTGATGCGATAGCTCGCCGCGCATTTGTCGGACCGCCTGACGTGCCGACGCAACCGTCTGCGCGTCGATCAGGTCTCGTATTGCCTCAGCCTCAGCCAGATCCATCCGTCCGTTTGCCAGAGCGCGCAAGCTAAACTCGCCCGCCTCTGCCATCCGCGCACCGAGCGATAGGCAATTGTCGATAACCTGCCGCAACAGCACCGGCGAACCGTGACAACTTATCTCAACGACATCCTCACCCGTAAAAGAATGTGGAGCTTTGAAATATGTGATCAAAGCCTCGTCGATGGTCTCGCCGCTTTGAGGATCAATGAGTTGTTTTAGATGTGCAGTACGCGGGCCCGGAGAAAATTCCGGATCAGAGACCACCTTTTGCAAAATACCAAGCGCATCGCCGCCGCTTAGACGGATCACACCGATACCACTGCGGCCCGTGGGTGTTGCTAATGCGACGATCGTATTCGGCATAAAACATAAACAGGATACACAGGATGGTAAGGATATAAAATCCCTTATCCTGCCTATCCTGTATATCCTGTTCGAATTTCCTTACTGCAAACGAACCTGCAGCCGCCGGTCGCGGCCGTCGCCCACTGATTCAGTAAAAAGGTCCTCTTCTTTTTGCAGTGTCATGTGGATGATGCGGCGTTCGGTCGAATTGAGCACTCCAAATGTGAACGGCCTGCCATTTTTGCGGACTTGATCGGCGGCAAAACGTGCCATTGCGTTTAGCTCAGACTTTCGCGACTGTCTAAATCCGTCGGCATCGACGACAAAACGGTGTTCGCGGTCTATCTCGCGGCCAAAGGCCTGAAAGAGGATCACTTCAAAAGCGTCAAGCAGTTCGCCGTTGTCTGCCAGTGCAAAATGAGTGTCTTCGCCGCTCAGGTTTAGCAGACAGCCTTCGTCGGTCCACTCTGAGGCGACGGCCAGATCAAATCCCATTCCTGAGACGACGGTTGACAACAATTCTTTTGCGTTTTCACAAGCTTCGTTCATAACAGTAAAGTCGAAATGATGAAAAGTTAAAGAGAGTAAAAGCCGCAACGCCGCACACAGTCAACTTTTCCCCTTTTTCTCTTTTCACTTTTAGGCAGTCCCCAGATTTGGCTTTATCTTCTTCGCCCCCTTTGGCACCGAATCGACGATCTCGGTTCCGCCCGGCGTATTCGTCTTATTCATCCGGTTAATGACCATTTGCTGGCCAAAGCTTACAATATTTCCAAAGAACCAGTAAAGCAACAGCCCCGAAGGTGCGGCCCACATCACCCACAGCATCATGATGGGCATAAAATAGGTCATCATCTTTTGCTGCATTTGCTGCTCGGGCGTGACGGTTGCCGCCTGCGGCGTAAATTTCATCGACAGGATCATCGACAGAGCAAAGGCAAATTCGAGTATGTGCCAAGGGTCGGCGGCCGACAGATCCGGCAGCCACAAAAACGATGCTTGCCGCACCTCCATCGAAACGGTGACCGCTGTATAAAACGCGATGAGCAGCGGAAACTGCAGCAGCATCGGTAGACATCCGCCGATCGGCAGAGCGTCTTTGGTCATCTTGAGCTGCTCCATCTGCAAGGTACGCATGCGGGCATCGTCGTTGGGCACGCCTTTCTTTTGCAGGTCTTTGATCTTGTCCTGTATCTCTTTCATCTTCGGCGCGTTACCCGAAGCCTTTTTAAAGGATCTGGACTGCGACCACCTGAGCGGAAACAGCAGCATGTAAAACAAAAATGTAAATACAATGATCGCCGCGCCATAGTTTCCAAGTAGCGAATTAAAAAAGTTCAAGGGATAAACGATGCCGATCGCCAGCGGTTTGGTCATCCAGCGAAGCCACCAGTAGCTACTGAAATTGATCAGGTTTTCGAGATCGACCGTGCGTCCAAAAACCGCCTGCGAATTTGAACTGAGGCTATTTAGAAAGAAATAATCCTTTGTACCGGTGATGATCTTTGTCGGCGTCCCGTCGGTTGGAACCGTCAGATACGCTGTGACCAGATGCCGTGTCTCTTGTTTCGTAGGTGAGCGCGTTACCCATTGAAAGATGCTGTAAAAATAAGGTTCGATCTGAACCTCATATTTTGACGCGCGATACTCGACGCCGTCAACAGGAGCCGCCGGAACTGCCGTCATCGCAAAATAAGCGTCACCGACGCCGACCCAATCTACCTTACCCTTGTCGGCGAGCGAAGCCTGATTGTTAGCGTCATATGTGAATGCATACCCGCCCTGATGCCGGGCTATATCACCGGCTACGTGAGCAACGGCTTCGGGTTCGACGTGATAAAAATTGTGATGCGGGATCGCCTGATCACCGATGCTGGCACCGATCGCAAGTCGTGTGTTCGGCACCGGCTGGCCGCCTTTCTTGAGCGTTACGCCCAGATCAGCAACGTAGGTGTCCGCACGGAAAACAAAACTCTTTTTGACCTCAACGCCGCTCGCATCTGTCAGCGTAAAGTCTATCTGCTTTTCCTGTCCGGCCTGAAGGGTAACGGTTTCCTCAGCAACGGAGATCTGATAATTGCGGTCATTGGCAGTTGAATTTACAGCTTGGTCGTCAGTCAAAAGACGAAACGGCAGCTCGCGCGGGTTTCGCGAAAGAGCTTCTTGTCCGATCAACTGGAGCGGCTTTTCGTTAGCCGCATTTGATCCGTCAGCATAAACCGGATGGTCACCCTTTGGTGTTTTGTTGCGGAGGATCAACCAGCTTGTCGCAAGAGCGCCTTTTGCATCAAGCGTTACTTCATACAACGGCGATTTAATAGTGATCGTGCGGTTTGGCGTCGTGTCAGGCGTAACCTCGGCGGTCGCAGGCTGCGCGGCTTGTGCTGTTGGTGCAGGTTGCGGAGCCGGTTGAGTTGTATTCGCCGCTACATTTGCGTTGGTATTCGCATCACCTGCGGGCGGAGCTTTTGGGGCAAAGAAATATTGCCAGCCGAAAAGTATCGCCATAGACAAAACTGCCGCGATCAAAAAGCGTGATTGGTTGCTAGGATTATTGTTGTTTTCCACTCTAATTATTACCTGACGGGATCATGCCCGCCCTTACACAGCGGCTGACATCTTAAGATACGCTTGAGGCCCATCCATGTTCCGCGCAAAGCCCCGTATTTCTCGACGGCCTCCCGGGCATACTCCGAACATGTCGGTTCAAACCGGCACGCGGGCGGCAAAAACGGCGACAAAAACGCCTTGTAAATGCCAAGTATGTCGAGGACCAAAAACTTCATCAAAAACAAGTTTGCCACAGGGATCACCGAGGATACAGAGGATAAAAATTATTTCTCTGCTGTCTCTGTGTGCTCTGTGGCTACTCTTTCCACGATCTGTTTAAACTCAGCCAGCGGCTTTTCCAGCTTGCCGTGCAAGATGCTGCGTCTTGCGTTCAGCACCCAATCAAATCTCGGCATCGCTATGCTCAGCTCGGCTTTGCTCAACCTAAAACTTTCCCGCAGCAGACGCTTTGCCCGGTTGCGGTCGTGCGCCTTGCCGATCGCCTTTTTCGTCGCCGTGATGCCTACGCGGTGAATGGGGTGGTCGTTGGGCAAAATAAAAACCGTCATAAAACGGCCCTCGATGCGCGCACCTTGCTCATAAACACGAAGAAACTCGGCGCGCTTTGCGAGCCGAGCTTCCTTTGGTAAAGACTGATCTAATAATGCTGAACCGTTAATCGCTTGCGACCTTTGGCGCGGCGGCGTTTGATCACGGCACGGCCGTTCTTTGTCGCCATGCGAGCGCGAAAGCCGTGCTTTTTGGCGCGGCGGCGATTGTTCGGTTGAAATGTTCTCTTTGGCATAATTGCTCTCCACGTTTATTCACTTCAATAGTGAAACGTTAGAGTTTACGAAAAACAATAGCACGTGTCAACGCGCGAAAACGCTGTAATTATATAGCCTTAGGCGCATTCCGTGATCAGCTTTACCGCTTGGACATACAGCCCGTGCTCCTGCTCAAGTATCCTCGCCGACAAGGTCTCTGCCGTATCACCATCGAGCACCGGGACCTGACGCTGTAATATTATTTCGCCGTGGTCGAGCAGCTCGTCAACATAGTGGACGGTGCAGCCTGAAAGTTTTTCGCCAGCCGCGACGACTCGTTCGTGTACGTCGAGCCCAGGATATGCGGGCAGCAGGCTTGGGTGAATATTGGTGATCCTGTTTGGAAACGCCTGTACAAACGCCGGCGACAACAGCCGCATATAACCCGCGAGACAGATGAATTCGACGCCGCGTTTATTTAGCTCGCTAATGATCTCGGCGTCATGCTCCTCACGCGTGCGACCACGACGCTCAACGACGACGGCATCAATGCCCCGCTCACGCGCCTTTTCCAACCCTGCCGCGTCCGCTTTGTCACTAATGACCACAGCGACCTCTGACGCCGGTATCTCGCCGCTTTTTACAGCATCGACGATAGCAACCATATTCGACCCGCGGCCTGAAATGAGAATGCCTATCTTCATTATTTCGGCAAAGCCGCGATTCTAGCAAGAGTGTTAGTCGCAAGCGTTTGACCGGGCGACAGCACCAGCACTTTTTCCATATCAGCCTTAGAAAGCGGGTATTTTTTGGTATCAAAATAGATCGCCCCGCGCATAAGATATGCTCCCATATATGTAGGGTCGATCTTGATCGCCTGTGTCAGATCGGCGATCGCATTGTCATTCATCTTCTTTTTGTTATAGACAATGCTGCGGTCTAGCAGGGCTTTTTTGTAAGTCGGATCCAGGCTGATCGCTTTTGTGTGATCGGCAAGTGCAAGGTCAAAAAGCCCCTGTGCCGAATAGACCATTCCACGATTGTTAAAAGCCTCAACATTTGTCGCGTCAATGCTGATAGCTTTGTTCAGATCGGCGAGCGACAGGTCAAACTGCTTTTGTTTGTAATACACCGACCCACGGTTCACATACGCTTTCATATACTGCGGGTTAATTTGCAGAGCCTTGTTATAGTCAGCCAGGGCGAGAGTGAGGTCTCCTTTATCGTAGTAAGCGATGCCGCGATTGTAGTAAAACTGTGCATCCGATGGCGCCTGCGCAATGCCGGTGGTGTAATCGGCTATCGCTCCTACGTGGTCCTTGAGCCTGTTTTTTGCCAGCCCGCGTTGAAACAGAGCGTCTATGTAGGTTGGCGATAAAATAAGCGTCTGCGAATAATCCGCGATCGCTTTTTGCAGATCACCTGAGTAAAAATACACCTGTCCGCGATTAAACCACGGCGTCGGAGATTTTGGTGCCAGATTTATCGCGGCCGAAAAACTGGCTATCGCCTGTGGGTATTGTTTGTTTTTGTAAAACTGATTTCCCTGATCCAGATGCTGCTGTGCAGTTTGAGCTGATGCCGATACCGTGAGAGCGATTGCGAAAAGACAAGAAACAAGCAATTTTTTCATAGACTGGTATAAATATTCCCCCTTAATTGATCCGAACCGAACCGTCACCAGCGATGACCTCGCCGATCACCACCGCCGATGTTGTGGACGCTACTTCATCCGCCGCCGCCTTATCGCAGACCACCACCATCCCGACGCCCATATTAAATGTGCGAAACATCTCTTGCGTTTCGACATTGCCGAGCCGCTGCATCATGCCAAATATTGGTAGCTCAGGCCACGTGCCGCGTTGTATTTCGACCGAAACGCCGTCGGGCAAAATGCGGGGGATATTTTCGAGAAAACCGCCGCCGGTGATGTGAACGAGGCCTTTTATAATGCCTTGATCTAACAGTGGGCCGATCTGCGGTAAAAATGATTGATGTGTTGCAAGCAAGGCTTCGCCGACGGTCGCGCCGAGCTCGTCTATGTATGAATCGGCTGTGTAGCCGCCGACCTCGAAAAACAGTTTACGTGCTAGAGAATAGCCATTTGTCTGCAAACCATTTGACGGTATGCCAAGCACTACATCACCGGGCGTGATAGATTTGCCGTCGATGACTCGCTGTTTATCGACAACGCCAACAATAAAACCCGCCAGATCGTATTCGCCGGGCGGATAAAAATCAGGCATTTCCGCCGTTTCACCACCGAGCAGCACGCAGCCGTTTTCACGGCAAGCCCTCGCCATTCCCTCGACGACCGATGCCGTCGTGTCCGGTTCGAGCTTTCCGGTCGCAAAATAATCGAGGAAAAACAGCGGACGCGCACCTTGCACAAGGATGTCATTGACGCAATGGTTTACGAGATCCGCTCCGACCGTGTTGTGGATGCCGGTTTCAAATGCCAGCTTGAGCTTTGTGCCGACGCCGTCCGCCGACGCGACCAGTATAGGTTCGGCCATGTCCGGAAACGCCCCCGCAAACATTCCGCCAAAGCTGCCGATCTCGGTCAGCGTCCGCTCGTTAAAGGTCGAACGCGCGTATTCACGGATCTTATTGACGGCCAAGTTGGCGTTGTCGATCGAAACCCCGGCGTCTGCGTATGAGATCGGTTGTGACATATTTTAGATGGTCAAAGCAAAATTATAATGCTTAGCGCCTGCCTTTGCGAATTTAGCTCGTTGGCGTGATATATTTTTCCGGTAGGAGAAACATATGAGCTTTACCCTGATCGATCTCGGCAGCGAAAACTTTGAATTTTCGGCAAACGTCTGGAACTGGAAAGCCGCTCTCGAGGTCATCAAAAGCCTCGATATCGTCGGCGAGGGAGCCGTGCGCCAAATGACCTACAACGCGACCGGCGTCAAGGTTGATATGGATGAGGCACACGCGATCGGCACCCGCATCCGCGACGAGATCTTGCCAAAACTCGCTCCTAACAAACGTATTTTTGCCAACCTCACGATCACCGACGAACCCGATGATATGGCGATCCGCCGCGACGGCGACGAACAGTGGAAAAACTACAGCGTCACTCACGATTGGCTCGCCGAATTTGCCGATTTCTGCCTCAAGTCAAAAGGCTTTCAGGTTTTTTAACCATTCTCATAGAACATTCCTGAACGGCTGACGTAAGTGTATTCTTCCAGCTTGGAGAAGATACATTTATGCTCGAAGTAAAAGATCTCTGTAAAACATACACCGGCGACGGCGTCGATTATGCGGCGCTCAAAAACGTCGATCTGCGGATCGAGACGGGCGATTGCCTAGCGATCGTCGGCAAATCCGGCAGCGGCAAATCGACGCTGATGCACCTGCTCGCGTGTCTCGACGCTCCGACGGCCGGACAGGTATTTGTCGATGGCCGTGACGTGTCTGCCGTCTCGGAAAAAGAAAAGAATCTCTTGCGAAACGAAAAGTTTGGCTTTGTTTTCCAGCAGTTTTTTCTGAACGGACGCGAGACTGTCTTTGAAAACGTCGTGCTACCGATGCGCATTCGTGGTGCCACAAATTCACAAATATCCGCTGACGCCGCAGACGCGATCAACGCTGTCGGCCTTGATGACAAAGCACAGAAAAAAGCAAAGGATCTCTCTGGTGGTGAAAAACAGCGCGTCTGTATCGCCCGTGCCCTCGTTGGCAAGCCGCAAGTGATATTTGCCGACGAGCCGACTGGCAATCTCGATTCGACGACCGGTGCCTCGGTCGAAAAGATGCTCTTTGACCTAAACCGCGACCAAGGCATCACGCTCGTCATCGTCACCCACGACGACGATCTGGCAACACGCTGCGACCGCGTGATCGAGATGAAAGACGGACAGATCGTGTCTGAAAAAAGGCGAGGTGAAACAATATGAAAACCTGGGACATGATCCGCATCGCAAACCGTAATCTTTTCCGCAATAAGCTCCGCACTTTTTTGACCGTCGCCGCGATCTTTGTCGGCTCATTTACGCTGACGATGACCAACGGCCTCGGCGACGGCATGCGTAATTATGTCGAGAGCCAGGTAAAAAATATCGAGGGCGAGCGCGTCATAATTGTCCGCAAAAAGCTCGAAAAACCTGTCGGCGGCCCAAAAGCCGGAGCACCGGAGGAATACAAAGAAGCTTCGACCGAGGACAAAGAGAACGACTTTGACCCGAACACAATGCTGATGACCGTCCCGCAAATGGAATCTGCCGTTCGTGATATCGACGGCATCAAAAGCATCACACCGCGATACAACATTGTCGGTGAATACGTTACTCTCGACGGCCAGAAAAAGTACAAACTCGAGCTCGGCATGCTGTCCGAAGGGATAATCCAAAAGACCGAGGTCGGCAAAACCATCGACGGTGAAGGCCAGATCGTGATTCCCCTAGGCCTCGCCCGCGAGCTAGATCCCGCGATCGAAAATCTCGTCGGTAAAAACGCGACTATCGCATACAAAGGGACTGACCAAACGGTCAAGACCAGGCAGCTCAAGATCGTCGGTGTTTCGACCAAAGGATTTCAGACAAATTACAATTCTTTCGTTGATGTCGCGACCGCAAAGCTGATCCACGCCGACCAGCGGACCGGCGACGGCGTCGATAAATTTATCGGCTTTACCATCCAAATGGCAACGGCGGACGCCGCCAAGATCGAGGCAGTTAAAAAGCGGCTCGACAATAACGGCTTTACGGCCGACACCATCGCGGACGTGCAAAAGCGTACGTATGATGCGATCAGCATCTTTAAGATAGGTATGAATCTGTTCGCACTCGTCGCCCTGCTCGCCGCGTCATTTGGCATTATCAATACCCTGGTGATCGCGGTGCTCGAACGCACAAAAGAGATCGGCCTGCAAAAAGCACTCGGCATGGGACGCGCAAAGATCTTTGCCATATTTTCACTCGAATCGGTTTTGATCGGATTTTGGGGAGCCCTGCTCGGCACGCTCGGCGGCATCGCCGTCGGCCTGATCGCAAACAAAGTGCTCATCACCGCCTACGCCGAATCGTTTGAGGGGTTTAACCTATTTGCGTTCACACTGCCTTCGATCGCTTTTGTAATGCTGCTCGTGTCCGCCGTCGCATTCGTCGCAGGCGTTTTACCCGCATACCGAGCCAGCCGCCTAAATCCGATCGATTCGCTGCGGTATGAATAGTTGTTGAATGTTTCGCTTCTTTTGGGCTAAGGTATCTTCTATACGAGGCCCAAATTATGAAGCGATACATTCTTTCTATTGTTCTATTTCTATCGGCAGCGATCTCTTTACACGCTCAATCTGCACCAGATGCGGCTGAGCTTACGCGGTTGTTAAATGAGTTTCTCGGGGGCGTGAGCCGTGCGGAGGTCCATGACCGTTTTTGGGCGGATGATCTGATCTATACCCGCTCGGCTGGCGTTCGCACAAACAAGGAAGAGATCTTGAAAGGCCTGCGGGCGGCGGCTCCGCCAAAACCCGGCGACCCTGTGACCGTCTATACCGCCGAGGACATCCGCATACAGCAGTACGGCGATGCGGCGGTCGTTGCGTTTAAGCTCGTCGGCAACACGACCAAAGCCGACGGCACAAAAACCGTCACTAACAATCTCAACACCGGCACATTTATTAAACGCAAAGGCAAATGGCAGGTCGTCGCCTGGCAATCGACCATCGTTCCCGATCCAAAGCCTGCCCCTCAGACCGCATCGACGACGCCAAAGCCCGCTCCCCTTGTCAACCCTCCCGCAAGTACCACAACCCAGACGGCGGCACCCGGCTCACGCGTTTATATCAAAGGCTCGCGCGGCGGTTGCTACTACCTCAATGCAAGCGGCAACAAAACCTACGTCAGCCACGATCTCTGCAAATAAAAAAAATTATTGCAAGTATTTCCGCGTCGCGCGTTCAACGAAGCGCAGCGTTGGTATTTGGCGGCAAATGGCGGAGCAAAACGCCTGTCATTTGCGGAAAGACGCCCGATATCATTCCGGCTGTGGATGTCTGAATTGCGGGCGATACGTCGTCCGCGTGTTAATACACTTAGGAGAAATACAATGAGAAGATCGATAATCATATCGACAGTTTTGGCGGCAAGCGTCGCAGTGTTGGGTGCATGTAGCAATACAAACACCCCTGAAAACAAGCCGGTCGCCACACCGGCACCGGTTTCGACGGCCAGCCCTTTGGCTTCACCGGCAGCTTCGCCCGCGGCTTCGCCAGTCGGATCGCCGGCAAAACCCGGCGCTTCGCCTGAGGCCAAGAAAGACGACGGCAAAAACGTCAACAAAGACGTAAAACCCGCCGAGACGCCTAAGAAATAGGCGTTTCAAGTTCGTCCTAATTAAGAAGGGGGTCTTTACGGCCCGCTTTTTTTGGTCCACTTTGGTCCATCTTGGTCCATCTTGGTCCATCTTGGTCCACTTTGGTCCGGACCGGACCAAAACATCAGCATTTTTCATGAACTTTTCCCGCCGGGCGCTCGTTTGCCTTTCTACGAAAGGAATTTTCCTTTGGAGGGATTTATGAAAAAGTTAGGTATTTTGATCTTTGTTGCGGCACTCGTCATCGGGCTCGTCGTATCAAATCTGTTCTCATTTGGCCGTGCGTCCGGCAATTTTCTTAATTTTTCGATCAACTTCGGCGGCGTCAAAGGCTCCGGCAATATGTCCGCCGAGGACCGCGCTGTCAGAGGATTTCACGGCGTAGATGTCGGCGGCGTGTATCAGGTCGAGATCACCGCGCAAAAAGAATACAGCGTGCGGGTCGAGGCCGACGACAACCTGCTGCCGCTCATCCAGACCGAGGTCAACGACGGCATTTTAAAGATCGAGAGCGAGCGCCGCATCTCGCCAAAGAGCAAGATCCGTATCATCATCGGTGCGCCGAATATCGACAACCTCGATATCTCAGGCGTGGCAAACGTGACGCTCAACGACATTAAGAACGACTCTCTTAATGTTGATTCGTCAGGAGCTTCGAAAATAAAGGTGACCGGCGAGACGGCAAAATTGACCGTCGATGTCAGCGGAGCAACAAAGGTCGATGCCGAGTCTCTCACCACGGGCAGTGCCAATATCGACGCCAGCGGTGCGAGCAATGTGTCGGTCAACGTCAGCGGCGAATTGCGGGCCGATGCCTCCGGCGCGAGCAAGATCATTTACGCGGGCACGCCAACCAACGTGATCAAAGACACGAGCGGTGCGAGCAAGGTTTCGCCAAAATAATTTAGGTCTCGACGGCCTTGGTCGTCACACCCGCAAGGCGTCCGTCCCCATCTATGCCGACGGCAAAGATGTCCACCTGGACGGTGCCGACGCGAAAAACTCTAGTATCCTTAAGATTATCTCCGAGCAGCTTTTGCAGCTCGGAGTATTTTTTTGCCCTCGCCTTTTCCGTCTCGCCGTACCAATCTCTGATCTCAGTCAGCCGTCCGAAAAAAGCATCAAAAGTGGTTTCTGTGATAGGCGAATCGCCCGGCAGTCCGGCTTGTTGTAAGATGATCTCTCCGGTAACCGCATCGGCGGCTGATCCGTAAAACGGGGTCACGTCGGCGTCCGCTTCGCTGATATAGATCAGCCCTTGACAGGCATCCGCAAGCCGCGCCGAAAGCCCGGGTGAAATATTCTCTTTTTCTTGAAAAAAATCTTGCATTTTTTTGCCGATTTTGACCACTTTTTTGTCGGAAAATTGTAATTTTTCTTAGTCTATCACATTCAAAAAAATGGCTGAATTGTTGTCACAAAAGGAAGTTAAATTCGTGTTAAACGCTCCGAAAAAAAGCTGTGGATAATGGTTTGCGAACGGCTATTTTTCGTGTTAGTCTGTTAGCCGTTTCCGAGAAATGGGCATCTGTAACCTATTGAAAGTAAACGGCTTAATGCGCTACTTTAGGTTTTATGCGTTTCTGTCTTTTCGTTGTGGAAAAGGCTGTGAATATCTCGCCGCACGCGACCATTTGACCGGCCCTAAAGCCATAGTAATCAACGACTTTATCGGCGCCGGACGGCCCCTCGGGAACGAGCAATTTTACGCAAAAGGCAGGCATAGAATATTGCCGCTTTAATCACATTATTTTGAAACCGATCTCGCAAAAAATTACCGCCTGGGAAGAGGCTCTTGGCCACATAAAAACCCGTCTAAATGACGACGTTTTTAACACCTGGTTTCGCCCGATACAGTTTGATGGCATTGACGAAAAACAGGCCGAGATCCAACTGCGTGCCGGACAGGTTACCAAAGACTGGGTCAGCCTCTATTACAGCGAGCTGCTCCAGCAGACTCTGGCCGAGATCGGTATGTCCAACTACAAAATTAGCTGGCTGATCGACGAGGAACACCCGCCGCAATTTGGCAGCGGAACCGGTGAACCGGACATGGTGTTCTTGACCAAAAACGGCCCGGCGTCCGCCCCGCTCAGCAGCGATCGGGCGAGCTTTGTCGATATCGAACCGGCGGGCGACTCGCTCAATCCAAAATACACGTTCGAAAAATTTGTGGTCGGTTCATGCAACCAGTTTGGCCACGCCGCCGCCAAGGCCGCCGCCGAATCGCCGGGCACGACGTACAATCCGCTGTTTCTCTACGGCGGTGTCGGCCTCGGCAAAACTCACCTAATGCACGCCATCGGCCACTCGATCAAACAGCGTTCGCCGCACATGCGTGTCGCGTACATCACGAGCGAGCGGTTTATGAACGAGCTGATCAACGCCATACGGTTTAATAAGACGCCGGCGTTTCGCGACAAATATAGATCGATCGACGTGCTGCTGATGGACGACGTTCAGTTCATGGCGGGCAAAGAGCGTACACAAGAGGAGTTTTTCCATACATTCAACACGCTGCACAACAGCCAAAAGCAGATCATCGTCACCAGCGACTGTCCGCCGCGTGAGATACCGACGCTTGAGGAGCGGCTGCATTCGAGATTTGAATGGGGGCTGATCGCCGATCTCGAACCGCCCGATCTTGAGACCAAGGTCGCCATCCTCAAACGCAAAGCCGATATGGACGGGTTTGACCTCGACGACGAGATCGCTCATTACATCGCCGGCAAGGTCAAGAGCAACGTCCGCGAGCTTGAGGGTTCGCTCGTGCGTCTCGTCGCCATCGCGTCGCTCAAAGGCGTGCCAATTTCTAAGGTGCTGGCCCAAGAGGCGATGAAAAACATCCTCGACAGCACGCGTCCGGCCGGTATCACTATCGACCGCATCGCCCGAGCTGTGGCCGCACACTACGATCTGACGGTCGAGGAGATGAAGGCCAAGAGCAACTCGCGTGCGATCGCTCTGCCGCGACAGATAGCGATGTATCTGTGCAAACAGTTGACACGGCACAGCTTTCCGGAGATCGGCCGCGAGTTTGGCGGCAAGCATCATACGACAGTGATGCACTCAGTTGACAAGATCGAAACGCTCACAAAAGACGACCGCAATTTCCACAGGGACGTACAAGAGCTAATCGATAGTATTTGCAACTAATTAAAACCGTTTGGGCGTGGAATCGACGGAAAAGTTTTCCACACACATAAACGGTTAGGAATAACGATAAGTCGTTTATTTATAGTTATTTGAATAAATAATATCCACATTTCCGCAAGCTGCCCTAAAAACAGTCTGTGGACATCGGTGGAAAACCTTGCCGGATCAGAGTTATCCGCAGGTTGTTAGTTTTTCCACAAGTTTTCCACAGACCGTTGTGGAAGGAAAAACGTCTTATTTAATAAAGGGTTAGGCCGCTTTTACACATTTACACAGGCCCTATTACTAATACTATCTCTTCATAGATCTGAGATCTTATCTAGTAACAGAAAAAGCGGCGAGGAAAGAAAAGATTGAAAACGGGAAACTAAGTGTTGTATGATATCTAATATATTGTATTAGATGTGAAACACGGAGCCAGCCACATCTTTTTCGTATGTTTCGTGTTTTTCGTGGGCAATATCAGTTTAGGAGTTAATTATGGAATTTAAGATCAAGCAGAGCGTATTGAAAGAAGAATTAGGATTTATCCAGGGCGTGGTCGAACGCAAAACGACCATCCCCGTGCTATCAAACATCCTGATCGAATCGATCGGCGAAAACGAGATCCGCATCGTCGGCACCGATCTGGACGTGACGATCCGCTGCGACGCTGAGGCCGAGATCATCCAGCCGGGCTCGATCTGTGTACAGGCCCGCAAGCTGTTTGACATCGCCCGTGCTCTCGATCCGGGTGACGCTCATTTCAAAAAAGAGGATAACGAATGGGTGACGATGAAATGCGGCCGCGCTAATTTTCGCCTGGCCGGTGTCAACCGCGAACAGTTTCCCGAGATACCAAATTTCAAGAGCACGCCGCTCAAACTGTCGGCGGAGACATTTAACTATTTTATCCGCAATACGGCGTTTGCCATCACCAACGAACAGTCGCGATTTACGCTGTCGGGTGCAAAATTTATCATCGGCGAAGGCTCGGCCAAGATGGTCACGACCGACGGCCATCGGCTCGCGTATGTCGAGCGTCAGATCGACGACAAAGACGCCGTGATGGATACGCTGATCCCGAAAAAGGCCCTGCTTGAGCTCGTCAAGATATCACGCGGCGAGGGCGAGGTATCGTTTGGCGAGGACCCGAATCACATCTATTTTGAGGTCGAGGGGCGGCTCTTGATCACACGCAAACTCTCGGGCAATTTCCCAAATTACGAGATGGTCATGCCTAAGGACAATGACAAGACGGTCGTCTTCGATCTCGAAGAAATGCGGAGCGCGGTTCGCCGTATGTCTCTGATCGCCGACGAACGCAACCGCTCGATCCGTCTGACCGTCCGCGAGGGCGAGATCGAGGTCACCGCCCAATCTACTGAGGAAGGCGACGGAACCGAGATCGTCCAGGCCGATTACACCGGGGACGAGATCCAGCTAGGTTTTAACTGGCAGTATCTGATCGAATTTCTCAACAACGTCGGTGCCGGTGAGATCGAGGCCGTTGCCGCCGGGTCAGTAGCGTCGGCGTCAGCCGATGCGTCGGACGCAGGAGCAGCCGGAACCGCTCCGGCCCGCGAATCTGCTTCACGAACCCGCATCGCGTTCGAATTCAAAGACGCCAACGCCCAGACGCAAATGTCGATCGCCGGCGAAAACACCTACGACTACAAATACATCGTCATGCCGCTGCGGATATGATCTTATCCTGCTCCCCTCCTTACGAAGGAGGGGTGGCCAACGGCCGGGGTGGTTCTCTATGATTCTTGGTCCGGTCCGGACCAGGTGGACCAAGATGGACCAAAGTGGACCAAGGGTGGACCAAAACAACCAGAGCAAGCTCCCGCTTGCTATGAACTGCGGTTTAGTTCGCAACAAACAGGAAGGCTTCGCTCAGGCGGAGCCTTTTTCACAAAATATGCCTAAATCAAAACAACGTGGGAAATCATCTAGCGGACGGCCCAAGAAACGTGGTCCGAGCCCCCCACTCGAAGATATTAATGGAGTGATATGTATAAAACGAAACGTATTTGCCAAACTCCGTAGCAACGAAGATTTTGCTGACATGGTCAGAGTGGGACGACTATTAAATGTACTCGCACATATGACAGATGCGGTTGACAAAGCACCTACCATCGACAGTAAAAATCCATTAACACTGCGAAGGTTTACCAGAGACATGTTCAATATTGCGGGATATGTTTATGAGGGTTTTGAGTTGATAAGCACTCTTTACCCAAAGCATTTTAAGGAAGACTATTTCGCAAAATTTGAGAGCCTACACAGTGATCCTGAAAAACCACAGAAGCGGCGGCTTATGTCGCTAATGCGGAACGCCGGAGCCTTCCACCTCGATAGCGACAATAAATCCACGAAAAAAGCATTGTCGAAACTCAATTTAAATAAGATTGATTTTGTCTCTGGTGGGGATGGAACTTTTGGAGCACTTTATTTTCATTTGGCTGACACACTCGACATAAATTATGTAATCGACGAAGTAAAACAGTCTGAGGAAGATGAGAGAGATGTCTACCTGCGAATGGGAAAACTTTCCGCAGATCTTTTGGTTGAATTCATGTACGGAGCCGATGACTTTGTTGGCGGTGTTGCGAGAAAGCTAGACCTTATATGAGGATACTGCTTATTTCTTTTAACAGCCTATTGGGACCTGACGTTACGTCTTTTTAAGTCTTGGTTGATTTCATCCCCAAACCATTTGAGAGCGTCAATATTATCTTGGTCAAGGCTATAGCCGACACTGCCGCATTTGATAAAAACATCTCTGGCAACAACAAGTTGCTCAAATACTTCACGGTTGATCCCAATTATCATAAACTCGACTAGAAGCCGCGATATCTTCTTTGCGGGAAGTGCCTGTAATGGCTTAACCGTCACAACCTCTCCGCCAATCTTCATTGAACACAACTTCGACTTTCCGAAAAGCAACGTGCGTTTCGGCTTCGCATTCATAAACATTAGCCCATATTTTCCGCGTTCCGGCTGCACCAATGCCCCCAACGCCTCGAAACCGATCCCTTTGCTCGCGTCGTAGGCCACAGAATCATCGTCTGTTTTCAAAGTAAACATTGGAATTCCTGTTTCCTGACCCGTCTCCCGCTTATATTCGAAGTTCGATGGCAACTGTTGAGCAGCTCCGAGGGAGCACATTAGAGCTATTAATATTGGGAACAAGAGGGGGCTTTTAAATCGGAGTACCATAGATTTTGTTAGTAGTTGGATTTCAGAACCATAATACATCCGATACTCAAGATGTCAATGGATTGAAATACGTATGCCACCGTCTCCGACGGTTCGGGTCGATGTGTGACGCGGTTCCCACATCTCGCGATGTGGGCTACAAATATATCGCCGTCTCTGACGGCTGGGGCCTGTCCCTGAAAGGGACTAAGATAGTAGCGTGGGGTGAAACCCTACGAACAGGTGCCGAGACAAGATCGCTCCCTGTAGGGGAGCAACAAACCAACAATTGTTCGTCCCTTTCAGGGACGGATCTATTTTGGGATTTGGGTCGTAGGGTTACGCTTTGCTCACACTACGCTATTAAATTTGTCACCTTCGGCGACAGGAGACGAAAGAATGCTATGAAACCGCAATTTTTTAGAACGCAGGACGATTTCCGCGACTGGCTTGAGGAAAATCATGACAGCCGGACCGAGTTGCTGGTAGGGTTTTGGAAAACGGGTAGCGGAAAAGCTTCGATGACTTGGTCGGAGTCGGTCGATCAGGCGCTTTGTTTTGGCTGGATCGACGGCGTCCGAAAGCGGGTCGATGACGATTCGTACACGATACGATTTACGCCGCGTCGGCCGACAAGCATTTGGAGCAAGATCAATATTGAGAAGGTCGCGGTGCTGTTGGAAAAGGGGCTGATGCACCCGGCGGGCATCGAAGCGTTTGATAAACGCAAGGACGACCGTTCGCGGATATACGCGTATGAAAACACGCCAAAGGTGCTGGATGCGGAATTGGTGAGAGAATTTAAGCGTGACAAAGCTGCGTGGAAATTTTTCGAAGCCCTGCCGCCGAGCTTTCACAAGCTGATGATCTATTGGGTGATGAGCGCTAAACAGGAAAAGACGCGTCGGACGCGGTTTGAGAAATTGGTAGCGGCATCGCGGGAAGGAAAGCGTTTATAAGGCAAAAGTAAAAAGGCAGAAGGCAAAAATGTGGACAAGATCGGAGACATAGCCTCCTTATATTTTTTTAGATCGTAACGGCGAGGCAAGCCTCGCCACAGTGCAACGAAGTAAACTTTGCTTTACAGATCGACGAGGATCTTGAACCCGCCATAGACCATGCGTTTGAAATCGAAGAGCGGTTTGTCGTCGGGGCCGCACATTGCGGTCATCTCCTCGTCTGCCATGATGGCTTTCATGGCTTTGTTTCGCTGGGCCTCGGACGCGAATTCGACGGCGGCATAGATAAGAGTTTCGCCCTCTTTGAGCTTGACGCGTTTGGGAAATGGCACGACGCCCTCGACATCTAGGTCAGAGGCGATGTATTCGCGATAGCGGAGAGCCCCGTATTTCAAAAAGATCTTGCCGCACGCGGTCGCCATCTTTTTATAGGCGGGCACGTTTTCCACGGGGATCGGGCACAGATATACATCGGCGTATTTTGACATTAGGTAACTCCTATAAATTGGCTTAGGCGGACGCCTTTCGGCCCCAGGCGATCAGGCCGCACAATAAGCCGACGACCGCTGGAACCACTGCCATTGCGGGCGTTGGCGAAAGAGCGGAAAATACGACAGCACCGATCATGATCACGACCAACAAAGCGGCGGCCAGCGGCGTAAGCGAGGGTTTTATGCCGGTCGCCCAAGGGACGATCAGCCCGATGCCGCCTAGCAGCTCGCATGCTCCGATAAATAACAGGAACCAATGCGGGAGCGCGTACGGAGCGTCTTTTACCATTTCCGAGTACGGCATTACGAATTTCATCACGCCGGAGAATACGAAAAGCAGACCGACCAAAATTTGAACTATCCAAAGTAAAATGTTCACCGCAAAAACTCCTATTTTGTGCCAGCAGACGATTCGACGATCGGCTTCATTTGCGCAAGTCCTTTTTCAAAATCACCGCCGACCAGCTTGTCCATATTCATGAGTAGGCCAAAGGCTTTCATCAGAAAATTGTTGGTTCCGGTCATCGTCCAGGTAACCTCGGACTTGTCGCCGGTTGCTTTGATATTAAACTCGGTCACGTTTTTTGCTGCAAATGGCCGGATAAATTCGAGATCGATCTTGACCATATCGCTCGGGCGGCTATCAGCGATGGTCATTTTGCCTTCGCCAACTTCGTCATTGCCCGTCCAAGCATAACCCGCTCCTTTGCCGGACGCGGCACCGGAATAGGTGGTTTTCATATTTGGGTCAATCTTTGCCCACGGCGACCATGCTTCCCATTTATGAAAATCGTTGATCTGTTCGAAAACCTTTTCAGGCGGGGCGTTAAACGTCGCGGAGCGCGTTATCTTAAAATCCGCAGACTGCATCGCCACCACAACACAAAAAACCACGACAGCGAGAACCACCAGGGCCAGTACGCCCAGTATCAATTTCTTGATCATATACATATCTCCTTTTGCCAGTTACTTTAACCGATATTACGCCGCGGCCGCAAGAGATGTTTCTGGCTAATGTATTGCCAAAATGACAAAAGTGTCTTATAAATAGCCGTAATGAAACAATGCCCTGCGTGTAGAACTACATACACCGACGAAACGCTTTTGTATTGTTTGGCGGACGGAACGCCGCTCGAAGCGGTCTTGGACGAACAGCCGACGGTCGTTCGGCCGGCTGCCGCCGGAGCGGTGCGTGTCGATATTCCACAACAGCAGACACAGCCGGTATTTGTGCCCACGCCCTCGCAGCAAGCCTCCGGCGGCGGCATGAAGTTTGTCGTGGCGGGATTGGTTGGGTTGATATTGCTACTGTTGGTCGGCGGAGCGATAGGCGTAGCGTTTTATTTGAATAGCAGGGCAGAAACCGCCGCAAATAACAATCCGAGGCCCGCCAACTCGCCCGCTGCATCTCCGACTAACGATGATCAAACTAAGTTACAAGATCAGATCGCCAATCTCGAACGACGTCTAAATGAACAGAAAAACGCCAATCGGCCCGCCTCTAATGTGCCGCCGGCAAACACCACGACAACAACCGGCAGAGCGGTGCGGGCAAATTCGCCGGGCGACGGTTTTTTGGCCTTGCGCAGCGCTCCGAGCAGCCAGACGGGCCAGCGGATACTCAAGATCCCTCACGGAGCGACGATCGTTCTCGGAGAATGTTTGAGCAGTAGCGGCAAAGGCAGATGGTGCCGCACCAGCTATGGCGGATATTCCGGATGGGTATATGACGCATTTGTCGCCTACTAAAAGAATGAGTGCGGCGTTTTTTGGAACGCCGCACCCGGTAGGTTTCATTTGGTAGGTATAAATGAAGGTTGTATGAATTCCCCGCTGTTACGGCCGCGAGGACACCGACGGGGGATAATAAAATGTCCCCAATGTCTTAAAACTTTTTATATCAAACTCTTTTCGTGCTCCGCAATTAAGACACGCACGGTACGATCCCTGTTTATTTGTAAAAGGCCGGGTCAACTGCCTGTGCCTGCAACCGAGTAACTTTACCAACAGACCGATCCTTTTGCCGAACAGATCTTTTGTTCTATCTATTACACGTTCGGCGACCGCATTTTGTTCCAAAACCGCTTGCATATTTTCTCTTTTCCTCCACCCCCCTTTTACTAGAACGTTTTGGCGGAAAAGCTTTGCAACAATAAGATGAGCCGTGTTGCAAAAAGGTTTGATAATATTTTTTGCTTTCAGGGCAGAGCCTTTCTCTTGTTTGATATATTCGGTAGAATCGTGGAAAAAGATTCAGGGAGTTAATAAAAATATGTTACGACGGATTTTGCCCGGGTTATTTATGTTTGTGGTTTTGATGTGTGCGGCGATGCCAGCATCGGCGTGGGATGACACCGGGCATAAGATAACGGCATATATAGCGTGGCAGCGAATGACGCCCGAGGTGCGCGAACGCGTGTTAAAAATATTGCTCGCGGCGCCTGAGGATTCGAGCATCGGTATGTATTACATGCCATATGGTTCGCAAAATGTGGACGCTCGAAAGCGTGACTTTTTTATGTTTATGGCCACGTGGGCGGATGTGATCCGCGACCGGAGTTTTGACGTCCGCTACAAGAAATATCATCACAGCAATTGGCACTATGACGACCAATTTTGGACGTCAAAAGACGGCAAGATCGAGTACCTTAAAGCTCCTGATGACGGCGGACAGGCGCTCACCCGCATTGCTGAGTACGTTAAAATGATCGGCGGCAACGCAAAGGATGCTGACAAAGCTCTCGCCATCGCGTGGCTTGAGCATCTAGTCGGCGACATACATCAGCCGCTGCATTCGTCGGCACGCGTGACCGACACCGAGCCAAAAGGCGATCAGGGCGGCAATCTGTTTTCCTTGACGCCAAAGGATACGCCGCGTGACAAACAGGAAAACCTGCACTGGTTTTGGGATTCGATAGTGGTGCGCAACATACCAAACACCAAAGACGTTTGTGACATCGATTTTCTTGAGCCGCTTGCCAAGGGTTTTATGAAAAAATATCCGTTCGAGCAGATGCGTGGGCGGCTCGCTCTCTCGGACCCCGCCGTTTGGGCAAAAGAAAGCCTGACGCTCGCGCAAAATGATGTGTTTTCAGCGGATCTTAAACGTTGGGAAATGCCGTCAGACAAATACAAGAAAAAGGGGTTAAAGATCGCCGAGGAAAGACTGACACTCGCGGGATATCGGATGGGCGAGATATTTAATCAGGCATTTTCGACGCCCTCGACTGCCGAGGCGATACCGTGCAAGATCATTCGCAAAGTGATGTACCCGATCACGAAGACAAGCTCGGTCACGCAGACGCTTGAAATAGCCCTGCTGGATCTGTGTCCGACGCAGGTAGCGTCTCGGCCAATGATGCCGTTTATGGTTAACGGTCAAATGGTCTGGAAAGAATATGATGTTGTGCGGATATTTAAGGATGAAGCCGAAGCCCGTAAATATGCCGCCGCAAACGGCATCACGGATATGAGCTTTTAATCTCTCAACAAATGACTCCAACAGAGACGCTACAATATTTTCGCAATCGCAAAGCGGCGATCCTCGCACAGATACGAGAGATCGTTGATATCGAGGCTCCGTCATACGACGCCGTGCAGAGCCGCGAAGTCGCAGAATGGATCGAGCAGGCAGCGATCGCCACCGGTGCCGATCTGACAGTTCAACGCATCGCGGTCGATGACGGCGAACACATTATCATCAGAGCTTTTCCCGGCACGGAAAAGCACACATTCTTGCTCGGCCACACCGACACGGTACACCCGATAGGCACAAATCAGAAAAATCCAACGCGGATCGAGGGCGATAAATTTTACGGCTGCGGCATCTTTGATATGCGCTCGGGTATCGTGCTGATGCTCGAAACCCTGCGGTTTTTTGCGGTTACCGGCACACCCCCCGCACGTCCGATCACAATTTTGCTCTCGTGCGACGAAGAGGTCGGCAGCCACAGCGGACAAGAGTTTGTTGAGCGAGAGGCAGCGTGTGCAGCCGAATGCCTAGTCTTTGAGCCGTCCGCTGAGGGCCAAGTGAAAACCGGCCGCAAAGGTACAGGGCTGTACACACTGGCCGCTCACGGCGTGCCTGCTCACGCGGGGCTCGAACCCGAAAAAGGTGCAAATGCCATTACCGAACTCGCCCGCCAGATAGATCATATTCATGCGATCACCAAACCTGACATTGGCACGACCGTAAATGTCACGACTTTTCACGGCGGGACGGCTACCAACGTAGTCCCCGAACACGCAGAATGCGAGATCGATGTCCGGTTTAGTAGCATGGCTGAATCAGAACGGATAGATGCCGAGCTTAGATCACTCGCCGCACGGGACGCACGCGTCACTTTGACACTATCAGGAGGGTTTAATCGCCCGCCGTTAGAACGAACGGATGCGGTCGTTGCCCTGTTTGAACGTGCCCGCGAGATCGGTGCAAGTTTTGGATACGAGCTGGGCGAAGCACAAGTCGGCGGCGGGTCGGATGGTAATTTTGTTGCTGCGATGGGCGTGCCGGTTTTGGACGGGCTGGGCATCGCCGGTGCCGGTGCACACACGCTCGAAGAACATATTTTAGTTAGCGATATCGCACAGAGGGCGACGCTCGTTACCTTATTACTAAGCCAGTAAGACTGTGAATAGATGATCGATTGGATCGCCTTAAATATGACGCCGGGTGTCGGGCCGCGAGCGGCTACGATGCTGCTTGAGCGGTTCGGTTCGGCGGATGCGGTGTTTCATGCGCGGCGGACCGAGCTGGAATCTTTGCGGTTAAAGCCCGAGACGATCGACAGCATTATCAAACGTGAGTTTCATGACCGCGCGGCGAGTGAGCTTGAGAGAGTCAAAGAGCTGGGCGGCGACATTTTGATACTCGACGACGGCAGTTATCCGTCACTGCTCCGTGAGATCGACGACCCGCCGCCGGTGCTGTATGTGAGGGGCGACTGGCAAGCGTGTTTTGATCAGCCGTGCGTCGGGGTCATCGGTTCGCGAAAATGCTCGACGTATGGTGAAAATGCGTCTGAGATGTTGTCGCGTGATCTGGCTTCGCGCGGGATCACTATCGTTTCGGGTCTTGCACGCGGCATCGATACCGCCGGACATCGCGGAGCGATACGTGGGCAAGGCAAGACAGTTGCCGTTATGGGCACGGGGCTCGATAGTGTCTATCCAAAGGAAAACAATGGGCTTGTTCGCGAGATAATCGCAGCGGGCGGGTGTGTTGTGACGCAGTTTCCGCTCGGCACGCCGCCGATACCGGAAAACTTTCCATACCGCAACCGCATCATAAGCGGGCTGAGTCATGGTGTGGTGATAATCGAGGCGTCCGAGCGTAGCGGTTCGCTGATAACGGCGCGGCTCGCGATGGAACAAAACCGCGAGGTTATGGCCGTGCCGGGCAACATCACATCCAGAAATTCGTTTGGGACGAATTACCTCATCAAGACCGGTGCAAAGCTCGTGCAGCAATGGCAGGATATCGTTGCCGAAATGCCCAGCGAGATATCGGCAGCGATCTTGCCGCCAAAGATCGACGAGCCTAAGGCCGAGGATGCAAAACGCCAGCCAGAGCTTGTTCCGGCGGATATGACCGACAACGAGCGTAAGGTCTGGGACGCTCTGACGGCGGACGAATCAACGCATATCGACGTTTTGCTTGAGGCATCGGGGCTGTCATTTGGCGATCTTAACAGTGCTCTCGTCGCTCTCGATATCCGCGATCTTATCCGCGTTTTGCCTGGAAAGCACTACGCCCGCCGAATGTAGTTTTTGAGCGCGGTAAAAAACACGTCTCTTTGACAGACCTGTCAGCAAGATGTTAGAAGTCTTAAACGTCGGCTTAGTGAAATATGTCAAAGAACCTGCTAATAGTTGAGAGCCCTGCAAAAGCAAAGACCATCGAAAAGATCCTCGGAAAAGATTTCCAGGTCAACAGCTGCTTTGGCCACATCCGCGATCTGGAAAAAGCCGGCATGGGCATCGATATCAAAAATGATTTCGAACCCCGCTACACGGTCCCGGATGATAAGAGAAAGGTCGTAAACGAACTAAAGTCTCTAGCAAAAAGATCGGACGAAGTATGGCTCGCAACTGACGAAGACCGCGAGGGCGAAGCCATAAGCTGGCACTTGTGCGAGGTGCTTGGCCTCGACCCGGTAACGACCAAACGCATCGTTTTCCACGAGATCACCAAACCCGCGATCGAAGCCGCTGTCAGCAATCCGCGTACAGTAAATATGGATCTCGTGATGGCTCAGCAGGCTCGCCGGGTGCTCGACCGTATCGTAGGGTTTGAACTAAGCCCTGTGCTCTGGCGCAAGATCAGCGCTAGCGGCACGAGCCTGAGTGCGGGACGTGTACAAAGTGTGGCTGTACGCCTGATCGCCGACCGCGAGCGTGAGATCAATGCCTTTACGCCTGTTAGCCATTTTAAGATCGAAGGATTATTTTTCGCGGATGACATTACCGGCAAGCAGGTAACCTTCAAAGCCGAGGGCAGAAAACAAGATAGTTCCCAAAATGCCGAAAAGTTTTTGAACGGCTGCATCGGCGCCGATTATGAAGTCACCGATATCAAGGTGAAACCCGGCAAACGCACTCCGGCACCACCATTTACAACCTCGACGCTACAACAGGAAGCATCGCGAAAGCTTGGATACGGCGTTGCCAGAACGATGCAGATAGCTCAAAAGCTTTATGAAAACGGTCATATTACATATATGCGTACCGACAGCGTCAGCCTGAGCGACACGGCATTGGCAGATATTACAAAAACGGTGAGCTCCCTTTTTGGCGACAGATATCACCAGACTCGCAAATTCAAAAATAAAAACGAATCCGCACAAGAAGCCCACGAAGCCATTCGCCCGACCTACACAAGTGCCACAACGGTCAACGATCCGGAATGGCAGAGGCTCTATGAACTGATCTGGAAACGGACGATGGCATCGCAAATGGCTGATGCGGAGCTTGAAAAAACTACGGTAAAGATAGAGATCTCAACCAACAAAGAAGAGTTGACCGCGTCGGGAGAGGTGCTGAAATTTGACGGCTTTCTTAAGGTCTATCAAGAAGATAAAGACGATGATGACCGGGACGAATCCTCCGAAGGCCTGTTGCCGCCTGTGACGGTGGGACAGTCTTTGCCTCTTTCCGAACTCCGAGCAACCGAGCGGTTTAGCCGTCCGCAGCCGAGATACACCGAGGCTTCGCTCGTCAAAAAATTAGAAGAACTCGGCATCGGCCGCCCCTCAACTTACGCGCCGACGATCTCGACAGTCCAGAAACGCGGTTATGTCGAAAAACGCGACAAAGATGGTACGCCGAGAGCTTTTCGCGTGTTGGTTCTAAAAAATGACGCCATCACTAAACGCGAAGAATCAGAAAATACCGGTGCAGAAAAATCCAAGCTGTTCCCGTCCGATCTAGGCCTGGTTGTTACCGATTTTCTCAAAGAACACTTTGACGACATCATGGATTACGGCTTTACCGCCAAGATCGAAGAAGAGTTTGACGAAGTAGCCGACGGCAAGCTGCAGTGGAACGACATGATCGAGGAGTTTTACGGCCCGTTTAAAAAGGACGTAGATAACACGATCGAAAACGCCGAGCGTGCCAAGGGCGAGCGGCCGCTCGGCACTGACCCCGAAAGCGGCAAACCTGTAGTTGCTCGTATGGCTCGCTATGGACCGATCATACAGATCGGCACCGTTGACCAAGAGGAAAAGCCAAGATTTGCTAAGGTCCCTCCCGGACAAAGCATTGAAACCATTACGTTTCAGGAAGCAATTGCCCTGTTCAAATTACAGGACGCGATGGGCACCTATGAGGGCAAAGACTTGTCCGTAAGCATTGGCCGTTTTGGGCCGTATGTAAAATGGGGCGACGAATTTGTCTCGATACCACGCGGTACGGACCTTGCGACGGTGGACACGGAAAAAGCGATCGAATTTATCAAAGCCAAACAGATCGCGGATGCGCCGGTCGGTGAATTTGACGGCAAACCGATCACGAAAGGTACTGGGCGCTTTGGACCCTTTATCAAGTGGGACGGTATGTTTATCAACGTACCCCGCCGGTACGATTTTGAGAATCTGACTCAGGCCGAGATGAACGAGTTGATCGAAGCAAAGCGTGAAAAAGAAGCAAACCGCTACATTCAGCGTTGGGAAGATGAAAAGATATCGGTCGAAAATGGCCGATGGGGCCCGGTCATCAAATTTGGCAAAAAGATCATTTATGTTCCGAAGAAAGCTGATGGTAGCCGCGCAACTGCGGACGAAGCAGCAGCTCTGACGCTCGAGCAGGTGAAAACACTAATTGAGGCCGAGGTGCCGGGAGCGTTTACTAAGAAAACGAGGCCTGCAGCTAAAAAAGCAAAGCCAAGGAAAGTTGCAAAGAAGAAAGTCAGATAACTATAGGAACCTCGTAAGGTATTGCCAAAATGAGGGTTCTGAGTATAGAATTGCACTCTAGGCTAACGAAGAGAGTTCCGACAACTATACGGAATGTGTTATTCCGATGAGATCGGATACGTATGAACGAAAATCTCCAATTCCTACAAGCTTTCTTAAAAAACCCGCTCAAGGTTGGCGCCATCGCGCCCAGTTCGCCCGAACTTGCGGCTGAGATGCTCGCTGGCATTCACCCGGACGATCATAATATCGTGTTGGAGTTGGGTGTGGGAACAGGTGCGATCACGAAATTTCTGCGTGGAGCAATACCCAGTCGCGACTCGTATCTCGGTATTGAGCTGGACGGTGACCTCGTCAAAACGCTTAACAAAAACTTTCCCGATATGAACATCATTCAGGGAAATGCAGCTGAGGCATATTCGATCCATCAGGAATTGGGACTTGGAAAGGTGCGTTATCTCGTTTGCTGCTTACCATTCGTCTCATTGCCAAAAGAGGTGAGCGATAGCGTTTTGACAGAGATAGCAAAATTTATGGACGAGGGCTGTGAGCTGCGTATTTTCCAATATGCTCATGGATATTTTTTGCCGCCGGCGATCAAGCTGCGCGAATTTCTAAAAAACCGTTACGGCACATCACGACGCAGCCCGCTAGTGCTCAAGAACATGCCCCCCGCATTTACACTCACCTGGTCAACTATTTAGCTGATCTGAAACATTTCCCCGATGTTTGTGGTATAAATAGCTAAATCTCGTCATAAAGATTCAATTTAATTTCAGGAGAATTCAGTAATGTTAAAACGCAAAGTTTTGGGCGTGTTTTTGCTTGTCAGCATCATGCTGCCGGGCTTAACTTTCGGGCAAACAAAGGTTTTCGAAGCACCGAAAGAAGTGATGGACAAGATCAAGGACGAGGGCATGAACCGCTCGCAGGTGATGAAAACTCTCAGCTATATGTCCGATGTGATCGGACCGCGTCTGACCGGTAGCCCGGGGCTAAAACGCGCTAACGAATGGACGCGTGACCAGCTCGCTTCATACGGCCTGCAAAATGCGCATCTCGAATCTTGGGGTCCGTTTGGCCGCGGCTGGACGCTCAAGAAATTTTACGCGATGGTCGATGGCCCCGTTGCGTTTCCGATGATCGCATACCCGAAAGCTTGGTCGCCCGGAACGGACACTCTGATCCCCGCACCTGTCGTTGATCCTAAAGCAAAGGGCAAAGCTCCGGTATCGACAGGCAAGCCGAATACCGCTTATACGGCTGAGGTCGTGCGTTTTACTGCTACAAAAGAAGAAGAACTCGAACAGTACAAAGGCAAGCTCAAGGGAAAGATCGTGCTGGTCGGTGCGATTCGCGAGGTCAAGGCTCATTTTGACGCCGAAGCGAAACGAGCGGACGAAAAGGAATTGCTCAATCTAGCTGACGCTCCAGATCCCGCAACCGTTCGCCGTCCGGCAGGCCCGCCCGCTGGTTTGCCTAATAACTTTGCGCAGGCACAGCAATTTAATGCCCGCCGTATGCGTTTCCTTGTCGAAGAAGGAGCCGCTGTTTTGATCGACGCCGGCCGCGGTGATGGCGGCACCATCTTTGTTCAACAAGCGACAGCCGTCCAACCGGCACCGGCCGCACCGGGTGTTCCGCCAAATCCGCCGGTTCGGCTGTACGACAAGGGGGCAAATATCCCTATCCAGGTGAGTGCCGCTGTCGAGCATTTTAACCGCGTTGCACGCATGATCGACGCCGGTGAGAAAGTTACGATGACGGTCGATCTCAACGTCGAATATCAAGATCAGGATCCAAACGTTTATAACACTATTGCCGAGATCCCGGGCAGCGACAAAGCTGACGAGATCGTTATGCTTGGCGGCCACCTCGATTCGTGGCAGGGCGGCACCGGAGCGACCGACAACGGTGCCGGATGTGCCGTCATGATGGAAGCCGTCCGCATTTTGCAGGCGGCAGGGCTCAAACCACGCCGCACGATCCGCATCGCTCTGTGGACCGGCGAAGAGCAAGGGCTACTCGGGTCGCGTGCATACGTCAAGCAGCACTTTGGCTATATGGGCGATGGCACGGCACCGGCCTTTGGCGGTGGTGGTGGTGGCGGGCAAAACGCGGCCCCGCTTGCGCTGACCAAGCTGCCTGAGTACGACAAACTTTCGGCCTATTTCAACATCGACAACGGCACGGGCAAAGTTCGCGGCGTTTATATGCAGGGCAATGAGAATGTGCGCCCGATTTTTCGTAGCTGGCTGGCACCTTTCAAAGACATGGGTGCAAATACGCTGACGCTCGCAAACACAGGCGGCACCGACCACCTTGCGTTTGATGCGATCGGTTTGCCGGGTTTTCAGTTCATCCAGGATACGATCGAGTACGACAGCCGTACACACCACTCGAACATGGACGTATTTGACCGCATCCAGGCCGACGATATGAAGCAAATGGCGATCATCCTCGCAGCGTTTGTATATCAAACGGCAATGATGGACGACAAAATGCCAAGAAAACCAGTGCGGTAAAATCGCATTCATTTGCCGCCCGAGTTTCGCTAATGAGATTCGGGCGGTTCTATTTTTTATGCAAATTGAATTGAGGTAGAATCCTAAAACTACGATGCAAAATTTAACAAATATCCAATTCGGCCACGGGGTTTTGAACGGTTCGGAATGCGTATCAACAGCATGGGAACTTATCAAAAAAAGATACGGCCTTTACCTTGGTGTAACGTTGCTTACGATGGTGATAAGCACTTGGCTATCTTGTTTTAGCTGGTTTGTGATGGGGCCGATAATGGCTGGTTTGTATCATATCGTTTCGCGCGATCTCGACAATGAACCTATCGAATTTGGAATGATGTTCAAGGGGTTTGATAAGTTTGTGCCGTTGATGATAATCGGCCTCATTGAGTCGATACCACAGATGTTGAACTTTGTCCTTAGTATGGTTTTTAATGTTGCTTCGCTATTTATTCCGCAGGACGGTCGCAACTCTTCGACGTTTTTTCAATCATCGGGGGCATCGCCAGCGATTTCCGGGGCTATTGTTGTACTAATAGTAGCTGCCTTCATCGTATTTTTCATTCTTTGGATCGGTTGGGTGGTAGTTTTTTATTTTGCCATCCCGCTTACCTTTGAACATGACCTCGGTCCCGTTGAAACCATCAAATTGAGCGCACGAGCAGCGTGGGCAAATTTTGGGGGAATCGTAGGACTCGGGGTAGTTTCTTTTTTTGTTGGGCTACTTGGGATGTTGATGATTTGTATCGGTATCTTTCTGGTATCGATCCCTATAACAATGGTTGCATACGCCGTAGCATATAGGCAGGTATTTCCACGAACCGAACGTAATGTGAATTTTAGTCCGCCGCCGCCGACCGCGTATGGCGATTTTGGTCATGGCATGGCGTAGGTTAGAGCGTCAGCTCCATAAACAACACGTCGGAATGCGGATTATCGTAGTACGGTGAAATGGCTTGAAAGCCGTGAGATTCATAGAGTTTCACGGCTTTTCCCATTTTTGACGGCAGAGTGTCGAGCCGCATCTGTTTGTAGCCGATCTCGCGGGCGTCGGCGATGAGCTTTTCGATGAGCGTGACGCCGACCTTGTACCCGCGAAAGCCTTCGCGAACAAACAGGCGTTTCATCTCACACGTTTCATCCGCGAGCTTTCTCAGAGCGATACAGCCCGCTAGCTTGCCGTCAACATACGCGAGATACAGCCGCCCCTCAGGGATTGCGTATTTACCCGGTAACGCGGCAAGTTCTGCTTCGAAACCCTGAAAGCATATCGAGCCACGCTTCGTATTCGCGAAAGAGCGTTTTTGCCTCGGCTATTTGATCGTCCGTATCGGCTTGGGTGATCGTGAGCATATTTTTATCGTATGGTATAACATTATTCTTTTATGGAACTAGCTGTCGAGAAATACAAGGTAAAAGATGAGCCGTTTTATCTGCCCGTAGGACAAGAGGTCGAGCTTTTCGAAGCGGCGTTTGCGGCCAAGCTGCCCGCGATGCTAAAAGGCCCGACGGGCTGCGGCAAGACGCGGTTTGTCGAATATATGGCGCACAAGCTCAATCGTCCGCTCATCACTGTCGCCTGTCACGAAGACCTCTCTTCGACCGATCTCGTCGGTCGCTTTCTGCTCGAAGGCGAGGAAACCGTCTGGCACGACGGCCCGCTGACCGCTGCGGTGCGGGCCGGTGCGATCTGTTATCTCGACGAGGTCGTCGAGGCCCGCAAAGACACCGTCGTAATCATCCATCCGCTCACCGACGACCGCCGCCGTCTGCCGATCGAAAAACGCGGCACCGTGATCGAGGCTCCTGAGGAATTTATGCTCGTCGTCAGCTACAATCCGGGCTATCAATCGATCTTGAAAGACTTAAAGCAATCTACGCGTCAACGTTTCGTCGCGATGGAATTCGATTATCCAGATGCCGAAGCCGAAGCTCAGATCGTTGCCAAAGAAGGCGGCATCGACGAATCAACTGCCGCCGACCTCGTCAAAATAGGCCAAAAGGTTAGAAACTTGCGCGGCCACGGCCTCGAAGAAGGCGTCTCAACACGCCTCCTCATCTACGCCGCCCAAATGATCGCCAAAGGCATCTCGCCCATCAACGCCGCCGAAGTCGCCATCTGCTCCCCCATAACCGACGACCGCGAGCTGCAGCGTAGCATCAGAGAGATCGTGACGACGATAATCTAGTCAGAACCGCCTGCGTAAGCGGACGGCCAGTTTGTTGAATAGTAAAAACTCGCATTAACTCGATCCAGCATTTGTTAGTTTTTATTCTACCTCTTTTAAAGGGATTAAAAACTCACTTATCTTTTATGCTATCTCGCGTACTATCTATCCAACCTAATATATTATTAAGTCAACATCTTAAATAATTGACATAAAATCTTATAGATTTTATTCATGCTCATTCAGGTTTTATCTGTACTCTTGCACATTTAATAAAACGGGAATATTATTTCTGTCAACGAGGTGACGGATGCTTTATTTTAATCTAACAAGACTGTTGAAGCTGCGCGGGGTCGAGCGGCCGTATAGTTGGCTGGTCGCGAACGGGTTTGTGCCGCAGACGGCGGTGAACTGGTCAAAGAATCAGATCGGTTACGTCCGCCCTGAGCAGATGGAAAAGCTCTGCCTGCTGCTCAACTGCACGCCAAACGACCTCTTCGACTGGCGTGAGGACGGCAAGACCGTCGTCCACGACGAACACGCGCTTCGCACGCTGACTAAAACCGCCCCCGACACCAGCGTCCAAAACGCCGTCCGCGAACTCCCGCTCGATAAACTGGAAAAGCTCGGCGAGATGCTTGCGGAGTTGAACAAAGAAAAAGGCGAATAGAAATATGTATTGGGATTGGCGCGAAGAAATAGTCACGATTCTTGGGTTGATTAGTTTTATTCCTTTCGCTCTTGCAGCCGATCTTTTGAACAGTAGAAAGTTTTTTAGATACTGTTCAGCCATATCGATTCCATGGTTTCTATTGGGAATGGCGTTCATGTACGCGAACCCTTTCGATCTGGACACGACTCTAGCAAAGGGTATCTTTGCTTTCCCTGGGGTTCATCTTCTGACATTCGAGTGCCTACGGCGCCTTTTTCTAAAAATCACGGGTAAGAAACCTCTCATCACGACATTTTCGTCTATTAGAAGCAGACGTGCGGAAGGAGGCTTGTTTAGCAAGTCCCGGACGAGACGACGTCTACGGTTTTCCGACTACGTATTTACTACATTACAAGCATTGATGCCGTTCGTGCTTTTGTTTGGTACTTGGATATTTCTATCCCCGTCTAAACGAGTCTTCACGCCGTCGGCGATGGAAGTCGAAACAGTATCGCACTCACCTATGGTTTGGTTCGAGCCGATCAACGATCCAAACAAACCCGACTGGGAGATATTGCCGCAGGAGGCGAAGGCAGGTGAGGTTATTTTATCTAAGCGGAATGAGCTTGGGATCTTGTCGAACTTTGCGGCGACGCCGTTTGTGCTGGACGGAAAGCGGTATGCGTCGGTCGAGGGCTTTTGGCAGATGATGCTTTATCCGGAAGGGACGAGGGACGAGAGAGTGAAAGACAAGCGTGTGACTTGGAAATATTCTCGTGAGCAAGTATCCCAAATGACCGCGTTTGAAGCAAAACAAGCTGGCACACTCGCCGAGGAGAATATGAAAACGCTCGGCATCGATTGGGTGACGTACAACGGCAAGCGATTTCCCTATCGTTCCCCATCAATATCAAGCGGGCTTCGCGGTCCCGGCGAACATTACCGCCTGATCGTCGCCGCCATGCGTGCCAAGCTCGAACAAAACCCCGAAGTAAAACGCATCCTCCTAGCCACCGGCGACCTCATCCTAAAACCCGATCACCACACTGAGGCAAACCCGCCGCCGGAGTGGAAATACTACGAGATCTGGATGCAGTTGCGTACTGAGCTACAAAAGGCCAAGAATTGAACCACATAGGCACATAGTTCACATAGGATCAGACTCTATGTTTCTATGTTCCTATGTGGTTAGTCACATTTAACACTCATTTAACACCGCTTTCACTTGCCGTTAACTTCCGCGTCCTAATCTGCTCCTTGCAGCCAAGAAATTTACAAATTCTAAAGACCTAAACAGGCACGGGGGAGACGGTTTTCGGCGATAGATGTATCGTCGGCCGCCTCGCTTTTTACAAAGGAGCGATGATGAAAACGAACATCTTATCTAAGGTTTTATTTATTTTGATTATATCCATCTGCGCCGGCGCAGTATTTGGCCAGGATAACGCAACTCTGGCCGGATCGGTCACCGACGCAAACGGGGCCGCGCTTGCCGGAGCGACGGTCAAGGTCACTTCGCTGCGAGATGCCAGCGAGCGAACCGCAACCGCTAACGGCGACGGGTATTTTTCGATAGCCCAGATCAAAGCCGGCAGCTACAAGATCACCGCATCACAAGCGGGGTTTAAGATAACAAAGATCGACGTTTTCGAGCTCGGCGTTGGCCAAAACCGGAACATTGATCTGATACTCCAAACCGGTGAAGTCACGGCTTTTGTTGACATTACCTCTGACGAAGCGAGCCCCGCCAGTCTTGAGCCAAGCTCAAATCGCCTCGGTGTTAACATCACGGCCAAAGAGGTCGAAGAGCTGCCGGTCAATGGCCGCAACTATTCACAGCTCTATTTGAACGCTCCGGGTGCGACCAATACCGGAACCGGCAGCTTTGCCGACCTGAGGTTTAACGGACGCGCAAATCAGCAGAATCAGACGAAGCTTGACGGTGTCGAATCGACGGCTATTTTTGATGCTTCGCCGGGATATGTCACGGTGCAGGGCTCGCAGTTTCGTCTGCAGACATCGATCGAGAATATCCAGGAGTTTCGCGTAGATTCGTCAAATTATCCTGCCGAATACGGCACAGGCACCGGTGGACAGATCAACGTGATCGGCAAATCCGGCGGCAACGCTCTGAAAGGTGCGGTTTTCTATTATCTTCGCAACGATGCTTTTGACGCACCGAACTTTTTTGACGCAGCGGGAACGAAATCAAAGCTTCGTCTCAATCAATTTGGCGGTTCGCTCGGCGGGCCTATTGTAAAAAACAAGCTCTTCTTTTTTGGCAGCTTTGAGGGGCTTCGTCAGCGTGCGGGTATCAATATTATTGAATCAACGCCCTCGACCGCAGTCCGCGATTTTATTACGTATTACGGAACGGCTGATCCACGCGGTGCGGCCGCACTCGCACTGCTCGGCCTTAATCCGGCTGACGCGGCAGCGGCACAAACGCGTATCGAGGCACTCAGAGCAACGGGTGTTATCAACACATTTCCGCTCGGTACCGGTGCACTGTTCACCTCGGGCGGTGTCGCAAATTCGGCTCAGGTAATCCAGCAAAACCGGACCGCTAAACTCGATGAAAATGCCTTTAGCGGACGTCTCGATTACAAGATCAGCGACCGTTTCTCGCTCTACTCGCGTTATCAACGTAGCCAGGGTGACCTATTGTCGCCGGATGGCACGAGCGGGCGTTTTGTCTCGGCAAAACAAAGACCGGACAATTTTGTCACATCCTTCACGCAGGTCTATGGCCTGACGATGATCAACGAGACCAAATTTGGCATTAACCGTGCCCCCACAGACCTGTTGACCGTCGTACCGACTGTTACCGGCCTAAACGGATTTGATCTGACCCGAACATCGCTCCGCCTGACGGGAAATGTCGTCAGCCCGGGTGTGAACGGCGGTGCGGCAACCGGTTTTACCGAGCCGGGCGGCCTCACGCGTCAATCATCTGCCGGTAACGGACGTGCTCAACCGATCCGTCCGTCAACCTACTCGGTCATAGACAATTTCTCACTCACAAAGGGTAATCACAGTTTCAAATTTGGCGGCGAGGTGCGGCTGCTTCGAGTAAATTTCGATCAGCTTGGCGGTATCACATATACCTACGGCAATCTGACCGACTTTTTGCTCAACCGCAATCTAACGGCGGCATTTATCGGCGATCTGTCGCAGCAAGGAGATTTCAGAGTTGCCACCGACCCGATCACCACGATCTCACGCCCATTGAGCGGAATGAGCCAGGGCCGTCAATATTACGGAATTGTCTATGGACAGGACGAGTGGCGTGTTCGCCCGAACGTAACCCTCAGCTATGGCCTGCGTTATGAGTACTATTCGGTCAACCGTGAAAAGAATGATCGTACGGTGATCTTTGATGCAGCGACAGGAAAGCTTTTGCCTGCGGGCACACCGCTATATCAATCTTCAAAGAAAAACTTTGGCCCACGTCTCGGGCTGACATGGAGCCCCGATGCGCTGAAAGGCAAGACCTTGATCCGCTTAGGCGGCGGTATCTATTACGGTCCTGGCCAGTATGAAGATCTGATCCAGCCGATCGAAAGCAACGTTTTTCGCAGCAGCATACCGGCGAGCTCTACGGTTGGACTGACCACGACGACCGGTGCAACGATCTCGGCCATTGGCGGCACGCAGTCCAGATTTACTCCGCGTGCGTATGACAATCGGGGATACAAGGTGCCGGAAAGAGTCGGGCAATACGGCATCTCGGTCCAGCAAGAGCTGCCGGGCAAAACGGTGCTGACGGTTGCTTATGTCGGTTCGCAGGGACGCAATCTGTTCCTTCGCAGCATCACAAATAGGATCTTGCCGGGTAGTGCGGTTATACAAAACGGTACGGCTCTGCCGACAGGCGTAGGTGTCATAACCCGTTGTGCGACTGCTCCTGTTGCCGGTGCGTGTCCGGGTGCGATCTCGGGCGTAACGACGGTTCGTGAATTTGATGTAGTTGGTAAGCGTTACGATAGCGGGACCAACTCGATCGTCGTAGATCCGCTGTCGGTCCTACAGCCATTTGGCGAGATCGACTATAAAACGAGCGGCGGCCGCGATAGCTACAATGCCCTACAGATCCTGGTGAACCGACGCTTTACCGATGGCCTGACGATCAATGCCCAGTATCAATTTGGTAAATCGGTTGGAACTACGCAGGGTTCGAACGAAGCTCAGACGGCACAAGACCCGTTTAGCTTTGCGGGAGAATTTGGCAACAATACTTTCGACATTCGTCACAGTATGAATATTACGACCCTTTATCAGCTACCGTTTGGCAAGGGACGCAAATATTCGCTGAGCGGTGTTGCCGACACTTTACTCGGCGGCTGGCAGATAGGCGGGGTTTATAATGGCCGCTCGGGCAGCCCGATCAACGTATTCATTACCAGGCCGGATACGGTATTTATGTGTAATGTCGCGGCTGGCTGTACGCTTGGGGGCAACGCCGTCCCGAACGGCTTTATCGTCAGCGCATTGCCAAGCGGGACGAACGCCGGATTTATCGGTGTGATCAATACACCGGGCGGAAATGCTTCGCGGTCGACCCGACGCCCTGATCTGGTCCCGGGTGTTAATCCGTTCTTGACGGTTGACGGCACAAATCTGCGATTTCTTAATCCGGCGGCGTTTGCGATCCCCGCTCCCGGCACATACGGCAATTTGCCCAGAAACTTCTTAAAGGGGCCAAACTTTCACCAATTTGATCTGACCCTGCAAAAGCAGTTTTCGCTCACTGAGAGGGTGTTCGTCGAATTTCGCTCGGAAATATACAATCTGTTTAACCGGGCAAATTTTGCCAACCCTCCGGCAGTGTTGCCAAACGCGTTGGGAACATCGTCAACGTCACAACAACCGGGGACGCCATTTAGCACAACCACTGTACCTCAGTTTGGTGTTATCAATTCAACAGTCGGCAGAACGGTCGGCTTGGGAACGAACAGACAGGTTCAATTTGCCTTTAGGTTGAAATGGTAGGCTGATGATCTGAAGTTGAATTTATTTGGCGGGGACAAGCGTCCCCGCCATTTTTATTTGACTGCGGTTGTTTTTGGTTCACGCGGGTCGTAGGGAGTCGCCTGATATTTTTTGACCGCGTCCTGGGCATTGTCGTAGTTATCGCCGAGATCGGCGGCGCGCTTGTATGCGGCTACGGCCCGGGTGCGGTCGCCTTTGCCATCGTAGGCGTTGCCCATCTTGATATTTGACCAGACCGAGAGCCATGCCGGATTAAGGCTGCCGCTGAGTGCGGCTTTGAAATTATCGATAGCGAGGTCGTAGTTTCGCTGTTCGAGAAACAACAAGCCGAGGTGGTAAAAGATCCACGAATTAGATTTATCGAGCTTTAAGGCAGCCTCAAACTGCTGCTGGGCCTCGGGATAATTTCCCTCTTTGAGCTGTTCGATGCCGCGGCGGGCGATAGACGAAACACGCAGATCGGGCGAAATACGCAGCAGCTTATAGCTTGGGTCGATTACGACAGCGATCGGGCGGCCGGTCGATTCGATGTTAAAGTCGGCACTCGTTTCCTGCATATCGAGCGTTACGGTCGAGAGGCCAAAATCACCCTCGGAGCGTAGCTGAATATCGACGGGTAGCTTTAGATTGTCGTAATTTTGTTTGACGGTGCCGCGCGTGACAAATTTGCCGCCGCGTGTCCGGATGATCAGATAATCCGTCGTAAATTCCGGCACACCCGTTCCCTCGACCCAGCGGGCAAAGAAATAGCGTAGATTGTCGCCCGCAATACGTGATGAGAGCTTTTCAAAATCATCTATCGAAGCTGATTTGCCGCGATACTCCTGCAAATACGCACGCATCAATTGCTCAAACTTTGACGGGTTGAGCGTGTCGCGGAGCAGTTTGAAAACCAACGCACCTTTGGCATACATGATGTATTGGTACGCGATGCTCTGGTCGTCGAGGTCTTTTGGTGCACGCAGCAGCGATGCTGTCTGCTCAAATGTGAGGGATTTTTCGAGCAGTTCGCGGCGGATAGCGTCGAGTTTGGCTCCGTCCAAACGGCTCTCACGAAATGTAAATGCGCTGTATTCGGCCAGCCCTTGCGACAGCCAAGCGTCGTCAAACGATTTGAGCCCGACGGTCAATCCCCACCATTGAAAAGCGGCCTCACGCTGAAGGCGTTCAACGGTGACATCGCGAGCCTCTTCGAACTGACGGTTTGCGATAAACAGCATGCCCGTCGATGAATAAAAATCAAGACTGTCGTCATCGATCTGGGCGACGATCAGACGCTTGCCGCTCGCGGGTGCACCAAACCGCTTGGTGTAAAAATCGAGAGCGTTTCCGAGCGTTTCGGCGTAGGTAGCGATATTTGCGTCATTGCCGGGTTTTGCCAAAAACTGGATGTCATAGTCGGCAATTCGCAGCGTTTTTGCCGCATATTTGCCATAGGCAAAATTGCCGATCAGAGCCGGTGTCGATTGAATAAATCGCGATTTATTGCCTGTCGTCGTAACAGGAGCGGTGCTATAACCCGTCAGCGTTAGGCCAGACGGGACTGAGATACTAATATCAGATGTCGCCGGATCAGCGGCATAGTTATGAAACGGAAACCAACGTGCCGCATACATCAAATAGCCGTAATTATCGCCTATATACGCAAGCCGTTTGTTGAGCAAAGGGCCGCCTGCGGGCAGATCGAGGATGCCGCCGTATTTGAATCGCAGCGTTATCGGCATGCCTTTTACAACATTTTCACCCAGGTCGATACGGACATGCGGGCCAAGAGCGGTACTCGCCGATTGATCCTGAATAAACGTGATCTGCGCGACGGTTGGAGCCACAGGTTTTGGTGTCGGCCTCACCGCAGGTTTGGTCAACGGAGTAGTAGTTGGCACGGCAACTACGCTGTTGCCGATCCGCGTGATCGTATCGACTTTGAGGCTGCCATTTAGCTCAAACGAGACCGATCGCGTGTCCTCAAGCGGCGTGAATGTGACATCGACGGTCGCGTTGATCTTGCGTTCCGTAGGCGCAAGCGTCACATCCATCACATAATTTGTGACGTCGATCGAGGGTGCTTTTGTTTGTTGCGCGATGGCCGGCAGCGTGAACAGCGACGCTAGTGAGGCCATTTTGACGAGGTGAGTAATAAACTTTTTCATGTCGAGTTACGGCAAATACTGTCCGATAAAATATGCTCTTTTAAGATGTGCGCAAATCCCAAATCGTTTGCTTTTTGCGCCATTTTCATTAATTGTCGCGAAAAAAATCGACCGAAATGGCTTTTTCGGCGAGTTGTTTCCCGAGCGCGGCGACGGCCTGATGTTCCGGGTGATCGGTATAGGCATCCAGCGCCGCACGATCTGCAAACGTCGCAACGAGGCCCGTGTCGAACGAGCGGTCGAGATGCAGCATATCGGCCCCGACATCAAACGATACGATCTCAGGGATCACGCCGACTAGGGCTTTGAGGCGGTCACGGTGATCTTCGCGGGCCGTTTGTTCGGTCTCGGGTTTATATTTCCAGCAGACAATGTGGATCAGCATCAGAATATTTTCGCATAATCCAGCCAATTTAATTAATCTTGGATAAGTTCTCTGAAACCGTTGACGATGGACAGACGAAATACTATCTAACTATATGTATAAAGAATTTATCGCACCTCTCGAAGACCTCGCCGCAACCACCCTCGATGGCATTGCGGGCCTGTTAGGAAATACCGGGAAAGGCCTCAGCGGCCCTCCATCGGACGGGAAAGTAATTTTGCCGGATGATCTTTTCGCTCAGCCGGATGTTCAGACCGAATGGTGGTATTACACGGGGCACTGCAAGAGTGAGAGCGGAAAGGAATTTGGCTTTGAGCTGGTATTTTTCAAACGCCGTACGGACCTGGACCGTATCGGTATCGTGCCGATGACCGTGCTTGCGAACCCAATGTATTTTGCGCACTTTGCGATATCTGACATCGACGAGAAGAAGTTTCGATACGAGCATATTCGCAGTTTTAACAAGTCTTTTGACGTGCCGGTGTCGATGAGCGAAACCACGTGTGACGTGCGTTTGGGCGACTGGTCACTGCGTGAGGTTGCTGGCAAGCACATATTGCACGGCACGCTGGAGGGCGGTTTTGTCTTTGACGCGGTGCTCGAATCGAGCAAACCGCTTGTATTGAACGGTGACGGCGGCATCACGCGCAAGAAAGACGGCGCGTCAAAGCATTTTTCCTACACACGGATGAATGTAAGCGGACAAACATCGACCGATGGCCGCGTCGAAAAGTTTATCGGTTCAGCCTGGATGGACCGCGAATACGGCATTTGGGGCCCGGGAAATTGGGATTGGTTTAGCATACAGTTTGACGATGATACCGAGCTGATGATCTATCAATTTAGCGGTGATGCGGACGAGTTGGCTGGGGCATCGACCGGCACATTCGTCGACCGCGACGGTGTATGCACATACCTTGAGCGAAAAGATTACGAGATCGAGGTTTTGTCCACGTGGACGAGCGAAAAAACAGGTGCGGAATATCCGAGCCGATGGAAGGCCCGCGTCGAGAGTTTAGGCGTCGATATTGAGATCGCCTCGCTGATAGCTGATCAAGAGCTCGACACACGCGGCACGACAATGATCGTGTACTGGGAAGGTGCGTGTAAAGTGACCGGGACCAAAGGCGGCAATAGTATAGGCGGCCGTGCGTATGTGGAGTTGGTCGGTTATGACCTATCGCATGAGAGTGCCGGGCTCGGCGATTTTCTGTTTGGCAGTAAGTTTGGCGAGCTGACAGGAATTTTTGATTAACAAAAAAGGCTAACCACATAGATACATAGGACACATAGTAGAAACCCTGTGTCTTCTATGTTCCTATGTGTTAGATTTGCCGATCTTCGCACCACTTACGCGTCACTTCGTGACGGTATTCAAACATCTTTTCGAGTTTTGGCACAACGGCAAACGGCGCTGCCATCGCTCCTAAAAACCACATTGGCGGCTCGTATTCTATCTCGTCCCGCAACATTGCTCCGTCGGCGTGCGGCGTAATGATATGCCGATGCCGCCAACTTTTGAACGGGCCGGAGACTTGCGTGTCTTCAAACATTCGCTGCGGGTCATAGGCTGTGTGTTCAGCCACCCATCGAACAGTGATCAAGCCAAGTATTTTGGCATCAAAGATCGCCTGCGAACCAATAACCGAGATCTCAGCTTTTTGGATGATCGTGGCGTTTTCCCATGGCGGCATCAGCCGCTCGAAAGCGTCCGGCAATTCATGAAAAGCAAAAACCCGCTCAGGCGACGCTTTGAACACACTTTCTTTTACAAATCTCATTATTTTAACGATAGCATAGGCGAAAATTATTATTAGCTTTGAATTGGCGGCGAGAAACTGTTTTAATACCTCAAATCATATGAAAGAAGCGGCAACCGACCTCGGAGCGATCTATAACGACTACGTCTCAAAAGCAAAGATCTGGCAGGTCATCGGCGCGTCCGCCGTTGGCACGATGATCGAATGGTACGACTTTTATATTTTTGGCAGCCTCGCAGCGACCATTGCCCCACTGTTTTATCCGCCTGAAGATCAAACATTTGCTTACATCGCATATCTCGCGACGTTTGCGGTCGGGTTTGTCGTGCGGCCATTTGGAGCATTGTTTTTTGGACGGATCGGTGACATTGTCGGGCGAAAATATGCCTTTCTCGTCACGCTTTTGATCATGGGCGGAGCGACGGCGGTGATCGGATTTTTGCCGACATATGCACAGATCGGCTACGCCGCACCGGTGATCTTATTGCTTATCCGCGTGCTGCAAGGGCTGGCCCTGGGCGGCGAATATGGAGGAGCGGCGGTGTATGTGGCCGAACATGTGCCGGATAACCGTCGCGGATTTTACACGTCGTTTATACAGATAACGGCAACGCTCGGGCTGTTTTTGTCGCTGGCAGTTATTTTGCTGGTTCAAAATACGATGAGCCCGGAGCAGTTTGCGGGAAAAGCGGATGGCATCGGAGGTTGGCGGATACCATTTCTTATCTCGATATTCCTAGTCGGCATATCGCTCTACATTCGTCTGCGGATGAAAGAATCGCCGATTTTTGAGCACGTAAAATCAAGCGGTATGACCTCGGCAAACCCTCTGATCGAGGCGTTTACAAAGTGGGAAAATCTCAAGATCGTGCTGATCTCGCTTTTCGGAGCAACCGCCGGACAGGGCGTCGTCTGGTACACCGGCCAGTTTTACGCCCTGTTTTACCTACAATCGATCCTTAACGTTAACGCTACCTCTGCAAACTATATCGTCGCGATCGCCCTACTCATGGGAATGCCGTTTTTTGTTTTCTTTGGCTGGTTGAGCGACCGCCTCGGAAGAAAATGGATAATAATGGCCGGTTTGGTCCTAGCCGTGTTTACTTATCTGCCGATCTATAAGTCGATGCAATCCGTCGCTGGATCAAACGTCGTGACTGCGACCTCGCAAAAAGACCCGGTGACAGGAGCTATCAAGCTAACGCCGCAATCGGTTGATGACAGCGGGAATGTCACGACCTCGCCAAAAGTTTTGCCGTACACGTCGTTTGGCGACCTGACGTCAAACCGGACAGCGTGGGCGTTAGTTTTGCTCGTTTTCATACAGGTATTCTGGGTGACGATGGTCTATGGCCCGATCGCGGCATATCTGGTCGAGGCGTTTCCGGCAAAGATACGATACACCGCCTTGTCGCTGCCGTATCATATAGGCAACGGTGTGTTTGGCGGATTGCTGCCGGTCATCGGTCTTTCGGTCGTTGCTTCGACGGGCAATATTTATGCGGGGCTATATTACCCAATGATAATCGCGGCGATAACGACCGTTGTTGGTACGATCTTTCTAAAAGAAACACACGGGCACAAGATCTGGGAAGAAGTCAGAGATCCTTAACGCAAAGACGCGAAGCCGCAAAGGACGAAAGGAAGAATCGGGTTGCGTCTTAGCGGTCTTTGCGACTTTGCGTTAAACGTTCCTGTAGCAGTTTCCACACCTTTTCGATATGCCGCTCTTCGACGCGGATGCTGCCGACCGACAGTCGGATCGTATATTTTCCGTTGAGTTTTGTGTGCGAGAGATACGCTTCGCCTGAGGCGTTGATCTCGTTCATTATCTTTTCATTGAGCAGGTTCAGGTCGTCAACGCCCGTCGGGCGAGCACGAAAACAAACGAGGGCGAAAGGTACGGGGGCCATCAATTCCCAATTACTACTTTCCTCGACCCAAGAGGCAAACAAACGAGCAAGGCGGCAATGCTCACGCAGGCGTTCGATGAGGCCCTCGCGTCCAAAATAGCGGATCACAAACCACAGTTTTAACGCGCGAAACCGCCGTCCGAGCTGGATGCCGTAATCCATACCGTTTTTTACGGTTTGCTCGTCGGTGGTTTTTAGATATTCGGCGACAAGCGAAAACGCCTCTTTTAGGACGTTCAAATCCTTGCAGTAGAGCACGGACAGATCAAATGGCGTAAAAAGCCATTTGTGCGGATTGACGACGATCGAATCGGCACGTTCCCAGCCTTTGAAATATTTACGATACTCCGGCACGATCGCGGTCGAACCTGCATATGCCGTATCGACGTGTAGCCAGATGCCGTATTTTTCGCAGATATCGGCGATCGCATCGACCGGATCGACGCTTGATGTCGATGTCGTGCCGACGGTCGGGATCACACAGATCGGCAGAAATCCATTTTCGATGTCTTCATCGATCGCCTCTGCAAGTTTTTCGGGGATCAATTCGAATCGATCGTTACATTCGATCTTTCGCAGAGACTTTAAGCCCAAACCTAGGGTTATGACACCCTTGTCAATCGACGAATGGACTTGCTCGCTGGTATAAACACGCATCTGCGGCATGTCTCTGCGGCCGCTCATGCCTTCGTCGCGGATGCGGAGGTTCGCTTTTTCACGGGCGGCGGCGATAGCGTGCATGGTCGAAACTGACGCCGTGTCATAGATGATGCCCTCAAAATGTTCGGGCAGATCCATCATCTGGCGAAGCCAGTCGAGCACGACATCTTCGAGTTCGGTCGATGCCGGCGAGGTTCGCCAAAGCATCGCCTTCATATCAAACGCGGCCGCAAACATCTCGCCAAAAACGCCGACGGAGCTGGTCGATGTTGAAAACAAGCCGTGAAAATTCGGGTGGTTCCAATGCGTGACGGCTGGCATTATCAGTTTATCGACATCGCTCAGGATCTCGCCAAAATCTTCGCCCGTCTCAGGTGCCGATGCCGGCAAACTGTTTTTTAACCAAGCAGGCTCGACCTGCGACAGCACGGGATACTTTTCCATCTCGTCAAAATAATCCGCGAGTTGGTCGATGATCCGATAGCCAAACTTACGAAAATCTCCGCTCGGCATATCGCCGAATTTACCTAATTTTTCGCTCATGACAGATAACTTAGCACAATGAAAAAACAAGCTGAAATTTGTGGTGTTTTGGGCTAATATCTTTGAGAAGCCAATTTTACTGACCACAGTCTTTTTCGGAATATTAAAACTATGAAAAACGTAGGTGATCGTACCGTGCGTATCAATAGAGCTCTATTTTCGGTGACGGTTTGCGCGTGTTTATTTGTCTGCAATTCGAGCCTTGTGTTTGCGTGGAAACCGACCACGCACGTTTATCTGGCCGAACGTGCGCTTGAGGACGCCCTCGATAACGGAATGGTGACAATCGAGCGGCTCGACCCTGCGACGGGCAAGGTCACGGGCGTGATCGGTGAATACGCTGTCGATGCGGCGGTGCTTGAGGCGCTAAAGAAAAATCCCGACCAGTATCGTGCGGGCATTCTCGGGCCTGATGCCTATCCTGATATTTTGACCGGACAACAAGTGATACATCCGCCGACAAATCCAGAGGGCACAAACCGCTGGCTCGAATATCTGTGGTCAAACTCAAACGGATCGACCGCAAGAAAGGCGTTTGTGACGGGCTACCTGACGCATGCAGCGGGCGATATGTACGGCCACACGTTTATCAATAATTTCACCGGCGGTGCGTTCACATTTGAGCCGCCTGACAATGCCAAAAAACACATCCTGCTCGAAAGCTACGTCGGCAAACGTGTGCCGGACCCGACGTTTAGCTCAAGCATAGCCGGCGTCGAAGATTTTATTTATGAAAAATTGGTTGATGCCCGGCCCGGAACATATCTCGACAAAGAGTTGCTAATCAAAGACGGCGAGGGGACCAACGGCTCCATACCGCGTGTTTATTCGACGCTGCGGGCGGAGCTTGAGGCTGACATCGTAAAACTCACAGCTGACGCCAAAAAATGTAAACCGTGGAATCCGAAATGCAGCGCTGTTTTGCTCATGGCCGAGGCAAGGTATAAAAAGGCATGGATAGATGACATTGATAAAGGGTTAAAGGCTTGGGTGAAGACAAGTGATGATGTTGCCAAAGCTCTTTTCTTTAACCCCGAAAAGAAAACCGATGTTGATAAGGCCCAGGCGATACTCAATGATTATGCCGCTCGGCACCTGATCTCGATGTCCGGCCCGCCTGATGCGGTGGGCAGTTTCGTCGTGCTTTCGGGCAAGATACAGGACATTATTCTTAAGGCAATACCAGAAGCGTTGACGGAGCCGATCAAACAATTCAAACAAGATCTTTATGATGTGCTGATCAAGCGTGCTACGGGAATGTCGGCTGAGGAGCTGAAGCGATATTCAACTCAACCTGAGACCTATTTTGACACCGAGATGACCAAAGGTCCGGGCCAACACATCAATCGCGGCAAATTTGATACGGACATGCTCTTTTTAGAACCCGCCGACAAAACCATCGACTATAAAAACGTCGGTGCGGCCTACAATACGGTGGTAATGAGCAAGCTGCTGCTGCTGAGTAAAGAAAGCGTGAATAAGCTGATGGCAGATCTGGGCAGTAAAAACCGCCTCGAAAAGCCGGATATTATGCTCGGCTTTATCAAAACCCTAGATGGCGATAACCAACAGGCCGGTATGATACTCGGCCGCGATTGCGACAGTTATCGGCAGGTTTTTATGAGATTTGCGGGTGAACGCATTTGTCCGCCGACGCGATGAATTTCGACAGCGACAGGAAAATGCTAAAAACCACTCGACAGTTTTTGGAATAAAAGTATAATATCAGCTACGAATATCTCGCCAACGACAATTAGTCAGTATCGCCAGCGGTAGCGGGTGATCGAACACGGAACGGAATTTACAGGGTCTCTCCAACCCTAATTAGCCACTCGCTACCGCAGGTGGTCTGACAGGAATTTATGGCAACTTCGCCGTCAGAGACTGAACAATCGAACGAAGGGTTTGTACGCGGACTCGGCCTGCTCGATTCGACAATGATCGTCGCCGGATCGATGATCGGCAGCGGTATCTTTATCGTTTCGGCCGATATATCGCGTCAGGTCGGTTCGCCAGGATGGCTGCTTATCGTGTGGATCGTGACGGGGCTGTTGACCGTTGGGGCTGCGCTTTCCTATGGTGAGCTTGCGGCAATGATGCCGCGAGCCGGCGGAATGTACGTCTATTTAAAAGAAGCATTTTCGCCGCTCTGGGGTTTCTTGTACGGTTGGACACATTTTCTTGTAATTGGTACGGCAACTATCGCGGCGGTTTCGATCGCTTTTAGCCGTTTCACCGGGGTTTTGCTGCCGCAGATTTCCGAAGCAAATTATTTGATCGAGCCGATTCGTATCGGTTCGTCGAGCTATGCCGTTTCGTTGTCAACCGCACAGCTTTTGGGGATCGTTATGATCGTCTTGTTGACGATCATGAACACGCGCGGCCTTAAGCTCGGCAAGCTCATCCAAAACAGCTTTACATTCGCCAAAACAGGCTCGCTCATTGCTCTTATTATTCTCGGAATTGCGGTCGGGCTTATCTGGTATCCCGACATCGCAAAAGCGAATTTTGGCGATCTATGGACCATTCGAGGCAGCATCCAGAATGTAGGAGCTACTGCGGGGAGCGATTCAGGTGCAGCGATGGCATCGCTGCTGACTGCAATGGGCATGCTGATCGCTGTTTGCGTTGCGCAGACCAACTCGCTGTTTTCGGCAGACGCATGGCACAACGTGACATTTACGGCCGGCGAGGTTCAAAATCCAAAGCGAAACTTGCCGCTCTCATTGCTGCTCGGAACAGGCGGTGTCATCGCTCTGTATTTGCTCGCGAATATCGCGTATCTTGTAACACTTCGATTCGAGGAGATACAAAAGGTGCCGAGCGACCGCGTCGGTTCGGCGACCGCCGATGTTATTTTCCCGGGTGCGGGTGCTGTGATAATGGCAGTTGCGATCATGATCTCGACTTTTGGCTGCAACAACGGCCTGATCATCGCCGGAGCTCGAGCTTATTACGCGATGGCAAAGGATGGGTTGTTCTTTAAGGCGGCAGGCGAATTAAATAAGTTTCATGTCCCGGCTTGGGCGATAGTGATCCAGGGCATTTTGTCGGTTTTGTACGTTTTACCCCGAACGGTTAATCAAGCCGCCGACGGCAAGATAACCTATGGCAATCTGTACGGCGACCTGCTCACCTATGTGATATCGGCCGCACTGATCTTTTATATTTTGGCCATTGTGGCGGTTTTTGTGCTCCGGGTGAAACAACCTGATGCCGAGCGTCCGTATAAAGCATTTGGATATCCGATAATTCCGGCTCTTTATATTATAGGAGCCTCGATAATTCTTGTGGTCCTGTTTGTCTATCAAACAACGGCAACCTGGCCCGGACTAGTCATCGTCCTTACGGGAGTGCCGGTCTATTTTATTTGGAAAAGCCTGTCCGCCAAACCGGCGGCTGGTTAACGCTGTATTCGTTAATTTAACTCTAGGAGGTTTTCATGTCACTTTTCGCGACTAAACCAATTTCTAAGATCATCGCCGAGGCTGAAGAAACCGGCGAACATACTTTAAAGAAGACGCTCAGTTCTCTTGATCTAACGATGCTCGGCGTCGGTGCGATCATCGGAACGGGTATCTTTGTTCTGACCGGACAAGCTGCCGGTAAGCATGCGGGCCCGGCCGTTATCATCTCGATGATACTTGCCGGTATCGTCAGTGCTTTTGCGGCACTTTGCTACTCGGAATTTGCGGCATCGGTGCCGATCTCAGGTTCTGCCTATGCTTATGGCTACGGCACATTGGGTGAATTTATCGCCTGGATCATCGGCTGGGATCTGATCCTCGAATATGCTTTTGGTGCGGCTACGGTCGCCGTTGGTTGGTCGGGCTATGTGGTCAGCCTCTTTAGAGATACGCTGGGGATAAATTTCCCGCTTGCTCTAAGCGCCCCGCCCGGGACTGTGTTAAAAGACACTGCCGGGAATGCAGTCGCGACCGGTGTTTTTAATCTGCCGGCGGCTCTCATTGCCGTTGCCGTAACGCTATTGCTTATTCGCGGCATCAAGGAATCGGCTAGTTTTAACTCGCTGATCGTTATCGTAAAGGTCGTCGTCGTCGTGCTGTTTATTGTAGCCGGTATCGGTTATGTGAACACCAGCAACATCGGCATTGGATGTACCGTCGGCAGCCCCGGATGCGCTGAGTTTATGCCGTTTGGCTTTAGCGGTGTCGTGACCGGTGCGGCTGTTATCTTTTTTGCCTACATTGGTTTTGACGCTGTTTCGACTGCTGCTCAAGAGGCAAAAAATCCGCAGCGTGATATGCCTATCGGCATCATGGGATCGCTTGCTATATGTACGGTGCTTTACATTTTGGTTGCCGGCATCATGGTCGGCCTGGTGGATTACAAGCTGTTGACCAACGCTGCCGCACCTATCGCAGTTGCGATCGACGCGGCCCTGCAAAAGGCACAAGGCACGACGATGGGAACCATCCTGTATGTTTTCCCGACGATCATCAAGGTCGGAGCCGTTCTCGGTCTCAGCTCGACAATGGTCGTTATGACGATGGGTCAGCCGCGTGTGTTCTATTCGATGTCAAAAGATGGTTTGCTACCGGCATGGGCAGCAAAGATCCATCCAAAGTATCAGACACCGCATATCACAACGGCTATTACCGGTGTGATCGTGGCTATCCTGGCAGGATTTGTGCCGATCAGTTTGCTCGGTGAGCTGGTCAGTATCGGAACGCTCTTTGCGTTCGTGATCGTCGGCGTCGGAATTATTATTCTACGTTCGTCAAATCCAGCCCTGAACCGGCCGTTCAAAGTGCCTCTTTCGCCGTTCATCCCGATCGCTACCGTATTGTCGGCGGCTTATCTGATGAACAGTCTGCCGCTTGATACATGGATCCGACTCATCGTATGGATGTCGATCGGCCTCGTTATCTATTTTGCCTATAGCTACAACCATAGCAAGATCGGTATCGAAGAGAACCGCGGAGGTGACGAGGGCGAATCGAGTTATACACCACCTATTGCAGCAGCAATCGCTATCATTTTGGCGATGGCATTGACAGTCTGGCAAGTTTCGCACCTGGTGTGGATCGAGATGGCCGTCAGGTTGTTTGCGTGGGGCGTGACTGGTGTGCTTGTGATCGTGCTGATGTATGGAAAGGGCGACCGTAACGCTGCCCGCAGCTCGTCAACTCGAAATATTGGCTTGATTGCTACGCTGCTCAACCTTGCAGTCTGGATAGGGATCACCTACTGGTTCTTTGTTCATTATGCAGAGCTGCACGCAGCTAAATAATTGAACCCTCAGTTGATAAAAAGCCACAGAGAACACAGAGCAAATTGCTGTGAACTCTGTGGCTAATTTTTTATGCAGAGCAAGATCGTAAAATGGCTGATCGTGATCGGGTGCGGTGTTGGCATTGCCATCATACCGCCGCCTGAGGGCGTCACGCGGGGGTCGTGGGCGTTGCTCGCGATCTTTATTGCAACGATCGTCGGCTCGATCGTACAGCCTTTGACCGGCAGCGCGATCGTGCTGCTCGGTGTTACGGCCACAGTCGTGCTGGGCGTACTCAAACCATTTGACGCTCTCAAGGGCTACGCTGACCCTGTCGTGTGGATCGTGTTGTCGGCATTTTTCTTATCGACGGCGGTGGTCAAGACCGGTCTCGGGCGTCGAGTTGCGCTTATCTTTATTAAGTTGATAGGCAAGAGCACCTTTGGATTAGGTTATGCACTCGTGGGCACGGACTTTGTGTTGGCGTCGGTCGTTCCATCAAATGGGGCCCGCAACGGCGGCATAATGATACCGTTAGCCGTGGCCGTTAGTGAAAGCTATGATTCGCGGCCCGACGATGGCACCGCGAACCGTCTAGGTTCATATCTGGTAAATTTGCTGTATCAATGTGAGGTCGTTATCGGGGCTACCTTTATAACAGGCCATGCCGGAAATTTTGTGATGGCAAAGCTTGCCAAAGAGACCGCGGGCATAGAGATCGGTTATCTCACATGGCTCGCCGCCGCCATAGTTCCATCACTTATTTCGCTTGCCGTGATACCGGCGATGATATACCGGATGAACCCGCCTGAGATCCGCTCGACGCCAGATGCGGCAAATTTTGCATCCGATGAGCTAAGAAAGATGGGGCCGATGGCTCGCGTCGAAAAGATAGTTGTCGGCACTTTGCTGACTGTAATATTTTTGTGGACGACCAAGGATGTTATTCACACTATTGATATTTCTTTTATTGCTCTTGCCGGAATTGCCGCCCTGCTGATAACACGTGTGCTTGAGTGGAAAGAGTTGATGAGCGACTCAAACGCGTGGTCAACATTTATCTGGTACGGAGGACTGGTCAATATGGCATCGGCTCTTGGTGAGACCGGTTTGACCAAGCTTTTTGCACAGCACTCGGCAGCATTTACCAGCGGGATGACATGGATGGCGGCTCTCACGATATTGCTGTTCTTATATTTTTATTCCCATTATTTCTTTGCGTCGATCACCGCCCATGTTTTGGCGATGTACGTTCCATTCCTTGTGGTCACGCTTGCCGCAGGAGCTCCGGCGGGCCTCGCGGTGCTTTGTCTTAACTATTTCTCCACGCTTAATGCGAGCCTCACGCATTTTGGTACGACGCCTGGCCCGATCTATTTTGGGCTCGGGTATGTCAAGCAAGGTGTATGGTGGCGCATCGGTTTGATCGCATCGGTAATAAACATCGCGATCTGGTCAACTTTTGGGCTGGGTTGGTGGAAACTGCTGGGTTGGTGGTGATCTCAAAGGCAAAAGCAAAAAGTAAAAAGGCAAAAGTGAAGAAGAAAACTCTCCATTTTTGCCTTTTACCTTTCTACTTTTAACTTATTAGTTGTCGCTTGGTGTCAGGCCATCAATCGGAGCGTCTATCTTAGCAAGAGCATCTTTATAGATCTTGATCGCACCGCTTGACTCCAATCGCTGGCGGGTTGCTGCCAGATAATCAGAGAATACGTCAGAGCGTTTCTTTGAGAGCATCTGCTCGATCAGCCCGCTTCGCTGTTTGGCAAAATCAGCCGTATTTGCGTCCGTGCGGGTCGTTGCACCGACGATGTACCAGTTGTCACCCACCTTGATCGGGGTTTTTGCCACTTCACCGGCCTTGAGCGCGTAAACGGCAGTCTCAAGCTCTTCGCTCGTTCCGGCGGTCGGGCCTTCGCCAAGCGGCGAGCCTAAAATAAAACTCTTTTGATCTTTCGCCGACATGCCTTTTGCAGTCGCGGCGGCGGCCAGAGCACCGGCATTAGGCGCACCGGAAGCGATTGCTTTAGCGATCTCCTCGACCTGCGAGCGGGCTTTTTCCGTTTTGACGGTCTCAATTATCTGGGCCTTGACCTCATCAAACTCAGCATCACGCGGCTCTTTTCTGTCCGCCAGCATTGGCACCGCAAATCCGTTTTGAATAGGCGTCTTGTCGCCGACGGCATTTACCTCCTCGAGCGGCGCAATGCCTTCTTCAAACTGAGGTGAAACACCAATATTTGGCACATCATCACCCGGTTTGATATAGCCCGTTTCCTTGATCATGTCGGCGACGCTCATATTTGCTTCGCCGGCAAACTGTTTGGCGACCGCCTGAATATCCCGACTTTGTTTAAAAGCATCAGCGATCTTTTGTGCAAGTTCTGCCGCTACTGCATATGCTTTACGATTGCGAAGACTGACCTCGATCTCTTTCTTGGCTTGTTCGTAACTCTTAGGGATGTCATCGCCACGGCGAAGGATAAAAATGCGGCTCTGGTAGCTGATCGGTGCGGTCACCTCACCGGGCTTTAATTTCAAAAGCTGCTGGTATGGATCATCAGGTTTGTTTGGATTTTCGCGAACAGGGCCAACGAGCTTTCCGCCGCTCGATGCTGACGCCGGGTTTTCAGACTGTCCCTTTGCCATCGTTGCAAACGCTTCCTCGGTAACGGTCGCACCGTTTTTACGGAGCTGCGAGACGAGATCCGCTGCTTTTGCCTGAACGACGCTTTCCTGATCAGGTTTTGGAACACGGAGTACTATCTCCTGTCCGGCGACACCGGCGATCTTTTTGTCGGCAGGCAGAGCGTCATACTCGGCACGGATATCTGCGTCCGAGATCTGCAGCTTTTCGCCGATCTTTGCGGTGTTGATAAAAATGTATTTGATCTTTTTCTGCGGCGTATTGATGTAGTAGTTGATCTTATTCTTTTCAAAATACTCACGCAGCTCAGCGTCTGTCGGCGTAATCGTTTTAGCAAGGTCGGCCGTGCTTACAGCAACGTACGACAGGTCAAACTTGGTGTTTTTCCGCTGAAAATCGTTTAGAACTTCTTCTTCTGAAACGGTAACGCCCGACGTGATAAAGGCATCGAGTTTTTTGTAGCTGATGTCATCGCGAACGCTCTGTTCGTAGGTTGATACATTGCCAAACTGTTCCGTAACATTTTGCTTGTATTTTTCCTCGTCAAACGGCTTGCCGTCGTCGGTCTTAAATTGCTCGCGGATGCGGGCCGCAACCTCGGCATCGCTCGCGGTCAAACCTAAACGCTCTGCCTCGACGCGCGAGATGCGGCTACCGATCATCCCCTCGAGGATCATCTTTGCCGGAAAACTCTGGCCGCGGCTAAACTGGCTGTAATTTTCCTTTTGACGGACAAGCTCACCGACCGTGATCTTGTTACCGGAAACGCTGGCGGCGGTCTCTTCGCTCTGCGAGAGATTAGTCGTGTATGTGTTACGAGCCGGAGTGTAGAAAAACACAAGGCTGCCAACCATCAGGATGGCGAAAAGGAAAAGAACGAAATTACGCGTTTTTTCTAGACGGGTGAAAAACTTTAACATCGATTAGTACCTAACTTAACTCAAAATACGAACTGAATAGACAAACCGCAATTTTAGCAAAAAGCGCCGTTAAATCAAACGTAATTACCGCGCAAGCGCCGAAAATACTTGCAGTTTAGCGATAATTCATCGATGATAAACCTCGATATTGAGTGAAATGAAACGTAACGAGATCACATCGATCGGCATAGTCGTGAAACCCGACCACCCCGAAGCAAGGGCAACGGCGGGCGAACTATCCGCATGGTTACGAACAAATGGCATCGATCAAGCTGGCGAGGTTATCGAAGCCGGAACTACGGATGCTGAGTTTGCGACACTAAATGCCGATCTCATAGTAGTGCTCGGCGGCGACGGTACGATGATCTCGACCGCCAGGCTTATCGGCGCGGGTGATGTCCTGGTGCTTGGTATCAACTACGGTAGCCTTGGTTATTTGACCGATTTTCGCATCGAGGAAATGTTTCCGGCGCTTGAGGCGATCATTTCGGGCGAATACGAGATCGACCGGCGTGTAATGCTAGAGGCCGAGCTGTGGAGCGGCGGTGAACGAAAAGCCGCGGGCCGCGTGCTCAATGATGTCGTCATAAACAAAGCCGCACTTGCGCGCATTATCGAGATCGATGTGCACCTCAACGGGCTGTTTGTAAATTCGTTTCGTGCGGACGGGCTGATCGTTTCTACCCCGACAGGTTCGACCGCATACAATCTATCAGCCGGCGGGCCTATCATTTACCCGTCGATGAACGCCGTCGTGATGACGCCGATCTGCCCATTTACCCTTACCAATCGCCCCATTGTCATACCTGACGCCGCTGAGATCGAGCTTAAATTAAAAGACGAAAACGAAGGCGTGATCCTAACCTTCGACGGCCAGACAGGCCACAAAATGCGTGCCGATGACCGGGTGATCATCCGCAAAAGCGAAGCAACATTTAACCTCGTCCAACCGGGCAATCGAAACTATTTTGATGTGTTGAGAGACAAGCTAAAATGGGGACGTTAGCTAAAGATTTTTTACCGGAGATGGACGCGGATCGACACAGATAAGAAAATGCACTTAAATCGGCGTCTATTTGCGTTCATCTGCGGTTAATTTCTTCGAATAGACTTATTTGCTCGTCTTCCTTCGGTTCAAAACCTTCGGGCCACCACTGAAAAACCGCGAGATCGCACTTTCCGGCGGCGTTGAATATGACGCCTTCGGCTTCAAGGAGTTCCTGCTGCAGATTGATCGGGATGGTTAGTTTTCCGGTCGAGCATTTCCCTTGCGAATTTATCACGCGCTGCCACGGCACATCGTCGTCTGAGGCGTGCATTACATAGCCAACAGTGCGGGCCGTATAACCTTCGCCAAGGACAATGGCGAGCTGGCCGTATGTCATCACGCGGCCCTTTGGGATCCGGCGGACGACGGCAAATACGCGTTCACGATATAGCGGGTCGTTAACGTTCATCGTTGTCCCAGAGCATCGTCCGTGCAGGCGAACCGTCGCCGCCGCCGCCGATGTATTTTAGCGGCATGCAGATAATGCCGTAATCGCCGCCCGCAACCTCACGCAGATCGACGCCCTCAAGTATGACGACCTCGTTTTCAAGCAGCGTGACATGCACCGGATGGCCTGGTGAGCCGCTTTTTTCTATAGAGAGATAATCAATACCGACCAGTACAACACCGCTATCAACTAGCAATTTAGCCGTTGCCGGTGTCAGGTAAGTAAAATCCGTGCGAAAGCCGTCCTCAGGCGTCGCCCAAAATGCAGAGTTGCGAGTTTTGAACAATATTCGCTCAAACCCTGAGATATCACCCACGTGTTCGGGTTCTATCGCTATCACATCGTCCGGCACTTCGATCACGCGGCAGGGGCCGACGAGTTTTTCGGGGTCGATCTCGTGAATCCGTTTTGCTCCGTCGATAAAATGATTTGGCGCGTCGATGTGCGTCGCGGTATGTACGCCGAGCGAGATGTGCGACACGTTTGCCGTCGAACCGTCGGTGATGGATTTGAAAGACGTCACCTCAACGCCCGGATCGCCCTTATAGATCGGTACACCTGCGCTGATCGCAACTGTAATATCGTAAATTTTCACAAAGCTAGGATAATCCAGATCTCATCTTTCGCCAATGATTACCGAGAGCATACTTTGCGTTATTTGCGGCTTTGCGTAAAAATCTGATTTTCGGTATGAAAACACCTCGCATATCTGCATCGAGCTATTCAAACACTGCCCCGCTCGTGTGGTCATTTCTTTACGGCTCGCAGCGCGGCAGCGTCGAATTGATACTCGACAACGCTCCCGCCAGATCAGCCGAATTGCTTGCTCAGGACCGCGTTGACGCCGCCCTCGTGCCTGTCATTGCGTATCAAATGATCGACAATGTTCGACTGATACCAGATGTTTGTGTTGGAGCAAAAGAGCGTGTCCGCAGTGTTTGTCTTGTGACAAAGGGTGAGGATCTATCGGATGTAAAAAGCGTTTCGCTCGACGTTTCGTCAAAAACATCCGTAGTCCTGACAAAAATAATCTTTCGTGAATTCCTCGGTTTTGAGCCAACATGGATCGATGCCGAACCCGATATCGACGCTATGCTTTCCACGTCAGATGCCGCTCTGCTGATCGGCGATCCGGCGTTGATGATCGATGAGTCGCGATATAAGAAATTTGATCTGGCTGAATTATGGCATCAGCACACAGGACTCGGCTTTGTTTTTGCGATGTGGATGACGCGGCGGAATGTTTGCGAGATCGATCTTGCAGCGGCAAGGGACGAAGGGCTTGCTCACGCCGAAGATATTGCCGCAAATTACGCATCAGAGATCGGGTTGAGCCGGGGCGAAATGAAAAGCTACCTGACCAAAAACATCTCGTATTCTGTCGACGATACGATGCGTCGCGGGATGGAGTTGTATTTTGAGCTTGCGGCCAAACACGGATTGATAGCTAATAACCGTGAGCTGATATTTTTGTAAAAACGCTGCAAGACGACGTGGCTACGGGCGTTCAGAAAATGTTCTAAACATCACATTTTTTTGGAGCTTACTGATGAAAAACTTTCTTGTACTTGTCGTAAATCTCAGTGTCGTTGCATTTGGCCTCGCGGCTTTGGGTACATTTCTAAATTACCTTTTTGGATTGAATATCGGCATCAAAGGATCAACGCTGCCTGACGATCCGATGATAGGCCTCGTGTTTCTCGGCATGGCTGCCATCGGTGGTGCGATAGCCTATTATGTGAATAGAAAAGATGACGCAGCTCAGACGAGCGTTTCCTGATCTACGAACGGATTTTTTGCGAGGATAGCCGCAATATCAGATGAGAGCCGGTCGGCAAATGCCGCATCGGCTTTTTTCATTAGGTCGAGCCAATGAGCAAATATCACCCGGCGCACATCCGGCCCCTCGATGCGGCGTTCAAATTCATACGCGACGCCCATCCAAAACGTCAGATCATAGACCATCCAATAGAGGATCTCTGATCTCTCGCTGGTCGATCTGCTTTCTAAATCGAGGCCGCGTTCGGTGACGATGTAGTGATATTTGCCGTCAGAAAATTCAACGTGCGGACTGCCGTTGTCCTGACGCTCAGTAAGGAAAGTATATTGCGAGGCGGACGGTTCAATGCGTTGACAGAGTGCATCATATTCCGTCTGGAGCAATGTGAGTTCGGTCGTCATGTTGGGCCTAAAACATTGGTCGCTTTAGCTCCTCATACAATTTTTTGTCGTCGACCTTGCCGTTTTCCTTTATGTGATCGACTATGATCAACGCCTGGTAAATTCGATCGTCGATGTTCTTGATATTGCCCAGTAAATACAAGATCGAACGCTGTTTGCCGGCGGTGAGCGAGTGAAATAATTTGTCGCCGTCGGGGTCTTGATTTAGCACTTCGCGAAATTCATCAGGCATCGGCAGCCCGTATTTGCTATCGTCCTCGGTCAAAACAACATTTACAGTATCACCGACATTGATACCTATAGCGTCACGTCGTTTCTTATTGACGATGATGTAAAAGATCTCGCCCCACGGCAAAATGGCGCATTGAAACGGCTCACCGTCATTGATCTGGCAAACGACACGACGCGATTTGCCGTCGGTCGGAAATTTCTTCGCGATCTTTGGCTCGATAACCAAAAAGACCCAACCCGACTCGGGCATTGCCCGGGTCAATTCCGTCTTAAATCTCATGCTTACCGTCATACAGATATTTCACCACATTATGTTGTCGGTGTCCTATGATTGCCCCAAGGGTGAATTTTCAGAGCGTTTTGATAGAATCAAACTAAAGTGGAAACCATGATCCAACCAATTCTCGACAAAGCCCTGGACGGCCAGCGTCTGACCGCCGAAGACTGTACCGCTCTGCTCGAATCGCGTGATTTTGTCCGAATCGGTGCGGCGGCGGACGAGATACGACGGCGTAAAAATGATCCGGACGTCGTCACCTATATCATCGACCGAAACATCAATTACACCAACGTCTGCAACGTCGTGTGCACATTCTGCGCGTTTTACCGCAGGCCGGGCAAACCCGAAACGTACGTCCACTCGATCGAAGAGATCGAAAAACGCATCGACGAAACCATTGCCCTCGGCGGCAGCGGTGTGCTGATGCAGGGCGGACTGCACCCTGATTTTAATATCGAGTGGTACGAGGATCTGCTCTCGACGCTTCACACAAAATATCCTAAATTTCAGCTTCACTGTTTCTCACCGCCGGAGATACACAATATTCATCTGATCTCGGGGCTTGATTACGAAACGATAATGCGGCGGCTAAAGGCGGCGGGGTTAAATTCTCTGCCCGGCGGCGGCGGCGAGATACTTGATGACGAAGTGCGAAAACGCGTCTCGACCAAATGCAATACTCAGGAATGGCTGGATGTGATGCGGGCTGTGCACAAGGTCGGACTGATCTCGACCGGAACGATGATGTTTGGGATCGGCGATCGTATTGAACATCGCGTACGTCATCTAGAGCGGATACGGGACCTTCAGGACGAGTCACTTGCTGCCGGAGCCGAAGATTCAACCTACGGCAAATTCACCGCGTTCATTCCGTGGACATTCCAACGCGAAAACACCGCGCTTGGCCGCAAGATCACCGAGGAGCCAACGGGCATTGATTACCTGCAAATGGTCGCGGTGTCGCGTCTATTCCTCGACAACGTCCAGCACATACAAGCCTCATGGCTGACCCAAGGGTTAAAGGTCGGACAGGCCGCCCTCGGCTTTGGCGCCGACGATATGGGCTCGATAATGATCGAGGAAAATGTCGTCTCGGCCGCCGGTGCCGACACGTGTGCCAACGAGCGCGACCTCCGCTACCAGATCCGCGAGGCTGGCTACCGCCCGCAGCAACGCGATATTCTCTATAACTACATCGACCGCGATGTTGACGACCTCGATAAGAGCGACTCAATGAAGCTCAAACAACTAAGCGTAGCGTTTGCGGATTGATACTGATAGTTATGATTGAAATCACCGCCACACAAGCTAGACGACGTATACACGAGTTCGTACGCGAGGACGAAAGAAAATGTTAGTCCGGCAGCCATCTCCTCGCAAATAAACACCTAACCATGGCTCCGAAAATAATTGCCGCAATAATCACGTTTATTATCGACATCGCCGTCGGTGTTATCGTGCTCGCGACGATGCTGATCGCGATGAATGGCTACAGCGAGAGCGATGCGTCGTGGGGACTCGGGGCCTTTGTCATACTGGCGTTTGTTGTTGCGTTGATAATGGGAATTGGGGCTTTTCTTTTAGCTGGTCTTCTTACAAAAAAACAATACAGCGGAATTGGGGCGGCGATAATTCCAATTTTGGTATTCTCGATCGTTGGTGCGGGGCTTGAGGTCGTTGCCGGCGGCATCGGCGTTGCGATCGCAGAATTTGTGCGGGTTAATTTTTAACTCAGAGCATCCTGACAAATCTATTACATCTGCATCGCTTTCGACCTGTTACTCTACTAACGTCTTAATTTAGTCGTCCTCATATTTAATGCAAAACATCCTTGAGTTTGAAACGCCTCGGAGAGGTGTGAACTGGAAAAATGTCGCTATCGTTGTGTCGTTTCACCTACTTGCTATCCCGATCTTATGGTCATTTAGCTGGCAAAATCTGGTGGCGTTGCTGATCGGTAATTGGATCGTCGGTAGCCTCGGCGTTGGCCTGGGTTGGCATCGGCTACTCACGCATCGTGGATTTAAGGCTCCTAAATGGCTGGAATACACGCTCTCGATATTTGCAACTATGTCGATGCAGGACCCGCCTGATAAGTGGATCGCGACGCACCGAATGCATCACAAATTTGTCGATACCGATAAAGATCCGCACTCAGCTCGCTCCGGATTTTGGTGGCCGCAGATCGGCTGGGTCATCTGGGGCAAAGCTCAGGATCATGACACGGCAACAATGAAAAAATACGTGCCCGATCTGTTGAAAGATCGGGGCCACGTTTTGATCTCACGGTTTTTCTACGTGCCGATCATTATTTCGGCGTTTATTTTGTTTGCTATCGGTGGCTGGACGATGGTGGTCTGGGGCGTAGCCGCCCGCGTCGTTGTTGGTTGGCACACGACATGGTTTGTTAATTCGCTCTCGCATATTTACGGAAAACGCCCACACGACACCGGCGATCTTTCGACCAACAATTGGTTCGTTGCGATCCTCACCTTTGGCGAGGGCTGGCATAATAACCACCACGCATTCCCTACCTCGGCGCGTCATGGCACAGAGTGGTATCAACTCGACATGAACTGGATCGCAATCCGCATCTTTGAAAAGCTTGGCTGGGCAAAAAATATCCGCCAATTTGACGCCGGCAAACAGCCCGCCGAATTGAATCAAGCCGCATAAAACGCCGGCAGCGGCGGTATTAACGCGCAATGACCGTTGCCGACATTGGCGAGCTCCGGTAAACAAGGTCCGGAAACTCCGAGCGATCAGTTTCCAAAGAAATCGCCTGTCTTTACCTCGCTGTTTATCGTCTGGATCACCTGCCAGCCGCTAAATACCGACGCGAGAGATGCCTTGAGATAGACTTCGTCGCGGCCCACATATGGAGCCGGCTTGTCCCGCGGTGGACGTGGCCCAAAATCCTCGTTCAATAGGGATTCTAGTACCTTTCCACTGTCCGACAAATTCAACAAGGTCCGGCCCGGCGAACCGACCACTGTTGTCCCGGAACCCAATTCATTTACGCGAACATTTCGAGATACGGCACCTCCGGACGTGTTGCCAAACCAGCGCCACGTCAGGATGCTCCTATTTGAAATTGGAAATGTCCCAAACGGCTCGGTGTCGTCATCATGCGACCAGATCTCAGCGGTTACGGCGAAGATCGTGTCATCTTTCGCCTCGTCGCATACTTTCGAAAAGCATCGCTCCAGCCTCTCTACAAATAATGGTATCGAGAAACGCACCTCAACAATGCCGGGACCGTTTCCGACGGAAACCGGGGCGCCGAGCTCGAATGTTGGTTTTCCTAAAAATGCCATGATCTTTTTCTCCCTGAAATATGTTTTTTTACCGATATTTCGAATCGACCGTCATTTCGGTCCTAACTAGTTAAACGAAGTGAAGTTCACATTCCCAATGTCATGGGTCACATTGACCGTTCGCGAAGGATTAGAAAATCCAAAACGACGGGCAGAAACCGCGACGGTAAATGTGTGACCCGATACAAGTGAATCAAACCGGAATGTTCCATTAACGCCCGAGCGGATGCTTTGTACCGCCCCGGAATTTGTATCAGTAAGTGTTAGGGTCGCATTTCTGATGCCTCGTCCCGACACATTGGACACTCGGCCGCTTAGGGAAGCCGTTGAACCAACGGGGGGAAATAATGCGGCAGCTTCGCCGAGGGTCCATTCAGAAAAGGACGTTATGCCATTCACTGTTGCCGAGTTCAGATTTGTGTCTACACTGCCAACAACCTGTGAGAAGGCGCCATCTTTCTTCCAAATTTTGAACAGCGATTCGTTAGCTCCGATCGGAACATCAGGTGGGTCGTTATAGTTGAACTCCACATTTGCAGTAACATTAGAGCCATTGATCCGCCAATAACGCTTCAAGGCCTTTCCAACATCAGCGAGACCAGGAATGCTTGGCGATAGCGATTCTACAGAGACACTTGCCGGAAACAGTCCATTCGTAATTGTCATTGAGACCGGCGCGTACCCGCTGGCGGTGCCGTTCGCAAAAAAGTAACTTGATGGGGAGCAGAAAGTCTTTTCGAGTTTGCCGATGAGATATCCTGATGGACCGCTAGTGTTCAAAGTGCCCGCACATGCGACCTTGACCTTGTTCCCATTCATACTTAATGATCCGGAGTTGATGTTCATTGTGCCATTGATGTCAATATCAGATGTTGCCGTATGTGGTCCGATGAGGTTGAACGAGCCGTTAACGACCAAGCTCTTCGCGACGGGGTCCGTATTTCCTATCACGGTTATTCCCTGAGGTATTAAGATGTCGTGAGCTTTGGCAAACTGGCCGAAATCCCAAGTATTGTCATCGTCCCAACCTAGATTGCTCTTTACCGCAGTTCTGACCGGGTCGATTATCGTTATCTTGTTTTCGTCCATGCGAGTGCAGACATAGTATTCGTGAACTGGGTTAGTAAATAGAGATAAATTTGGAAACGGGTTGGCGATCTGACCGGCTACTGAGTTGTTTGCGGTTACCGCACCAATAAGCTTTCCGTTCTTTCCGCCGACAGTTACCGCGCCCGTATTTCCAGTTGGAGGGCTGTCAAGGTCATAGTGGTAAACTGCAAAATTACCATCTGTGAAAACGCCAACACTCGATCCGATCCTGTCATTTGCCGTAGTGCCGACCATTGAGTTCGTTGAATTAAAGACCCCACCGGTAGCCTCACCTGGTTCAAACACACGCACAATGCCAAGATCATTCAGGCCCCATTTCGGGGCTGACAGAACGAAGCCTCCGCCGGACAAAGCTGTCACCTGGGCGTTCTGTAGGTCATTAACATTAGAACCGATGACCGTATTTGAAGACGCAAAAGGACCGAACGAAGGGCCAAAACCGTCACCTACAGCAACTCCTCCGAGGTCTAAAGCAGGTGACTGGTCAAGTGACGGAAGCATGACCACATAGTTTCCATTGGCCAACGCGGTTACAGAAACTCCGACGAGATCACTGTTGGGTATCGCGCTACCTCCGTACAGAGAGTTACCCGTATCGACCGAGGTGCCGGTACTTGCCCATCCATTTATCCAGGTTATCGCCCCGGCAGAATTCCAATTAGGGCTTACGATCACTGCGTTTCCGGATGTGAGTTTTACAATACCGCCGCTGCTGACCCGGTCATTGGCATTAAGGCCAAAGATCGAATTTGATGTGGAGATCCGATCTTGTGTTGATGCCGTTCCGCTCCGCCACGTTACTACCCCTACATTCGCTATCGGGCCCACCGGAAAATCCCAGTCAGGCGTCGAAACTAGAAAGTCGCCACTCGATAGAGCGGTGACAGAACCGACTCGATCATTTGCGCTTCGGCCAAAAAGTGAGTTTGTAGTTGTCATTGCCCCGGCGGAGGCAAAATTGCCATTGCACCAACGAACTGCTCCAATGTCGACGACCGCACCCTCATCCAGATCGGGTGCAGCGATAACATATGCGTGGGTTGTGCCAGATAAGACTGTAATACTTCTGCCGACGGCATCATTTGCCGTTGTGCCAACGACTGAATTCGAGCTTGAGATCGTTCCCGAGCACCCTGCGGTTGAGTTGCACCAGCGTGCCGCACCAGCGTTGACGATCGCCCCACTGTCCCAGTCTGGCACGGGAATCACATAACCTAGAAAAAAGTTTCCGACTTCGACTGCCGGTTGAAAACCGACCTGATCATTCGCAGAGCTTCCGACTAGTGCATTAGAAGTTGATATCGTCCCAGCAACTCCCGCGTTTCCATCGCCCCAGACAACGGCTCCTGCGTCTATGGAGGCGCCGTTGTCCCATCCCGGCGCTCTGACGAGATAGTTACCGGTTCTTAGGATCTGTACAGTGCTTCCTATACCAAGATCATTGGGCGTTGATCCGACAAGCGAGTTCGTGGCCGTGAGCGCCCCCACGGCCATTGATGAACTGTTTGAGAATGTAACTGCACCGCGTCCGTGCCACTGATATGACTGGACCAGAAAATTTCCGGAAGGTAGTCGCACCGCCGACGAACCCACTCCATCGTTCAAAGTGTCGCCGACTAGGGAGTTAGATGATGAGACAGTGAATGAAGCACCGGTTGATCCATCTCCGAGCGTAACGGCTCCAACGTCAGATAAGCCAAATTGTGGGCTGAGAACGACGTAGTTACTGTTTGCAAGAGACATGACGCCGCCACCTCCAACCCGGTCGTCTGCATTAGCTCCAATTATGGAGTTACTGGCACCCACAGGGCCGACGCATCCGACCGAACCGCTACACCAAGTGATAGCACCTGCATTAGCAACACCCCCATTATCCCAGTCCGGACTAATTACAACCAGATTACCATTCGGCAGTTCGAGTACCGATGAAGAGTAGATGTCTGAAGGCGAACCAAACGTGAAACCGCCAACGCTGTCGCCACTATTTGAACCAACTAGCGAGTTTGCCTGTGAAACCGCCCCCGAACACCCCGTGGTTCCGGAGCAAAACGTTACGGCCCCGGCGTTCGTTGCCGCGCCGTTGGACCAATTAGGGCTCTTTACGAGAAAGTTGCCATTCGCCAGCGGCTGAATGAACAGCCCAACCTTGTCACTTTGTTTCGAACCCGTTAAGGTCGAGATCAACTGAAAAGTTACGCCATTGTAGAGATATGCTGCCCCAACCAAATTCTCTCCGGGAATACTAAAATTAGGATCAGCGACAACAAAATTGCCATTACTAAGCATTGTCACTGAATAACCGAACTTACCGCTTCCTGTCGGCCCATTTATAGTCGTTTGTGACGCATAAAAATTGACCGTTATACAAAAACTAACAGCGATTCCTAAAATGATGCGGCTCCGGATCTTCATAGCAACTCCTCAACTGGGTCTAACAAATTTGCAGAACGGGTTATAACCCATCTCTACCTGTTGGAAACAACTCATCGCACGCTTCGGCTCAGAGTCAAGCAAATTTTTCGCTCTACAGTCATAACGCCGTAAATCGGGACAAACCCCATCATCGAAGGCGAAAAAATTTCTGTGCTTGCCGGAAAATACGTGTAAAATACGCGGTAATGGCAGACGGCAGTAGCGACATAACCCAAATGCTGGTCAAGTATGGTTCGGGTGATCGAACTGTGCTCGATGAGCTATTGCCGCTTGTCTATGACGAGCTAAAACGCATTGCCGCGGGCTATATGTCGCGTGAGCGGGGCGATCACACGCTACAGCCGACGGCACTCGTTAATGAGGCTTATCTTCGCCTGATGGACCAGCGGAGTGTCGATTGGCGTAACCGTGCTCAGTTCTTTGGTCTGGCGGCGAATATGATGCGGCGGATACTCATCAATCACGCGGCGTCCCGCAATGCAGAAAAGCGTGGGAGTGGCAGCCAAAAGGTGGCGCTCGACGACGTCAATCTGTTTTTTGAGGAGCAGAGTCTTGACGTTATAGCCCTGGATGAGGCATTATTTCGGCTCAGCGACTATGACGCGGACAAAGCCGAGCTTGTAGAGATGAAATTTTTTGGCGGAATGACCACCGACGAGATCGCCGAGGCGACCGGCAGGTCAACCGCGTCGGTCGAACGCGACTGGGCGTTTGCCAGAACCTGGCTCTATAAAGAGCTGAGATAAACGGATGCGAACCGGTGCAAAAAAGAGCGTAATAACGGGCGGGAATGATAGATTTCGCCGGCTCGAAGAGATATTTGCCGAGGCCGTTGCTGTGCCCGCTGACGAGAGGCGAGAGTTTGTTCTCTCTCGCTGTGGGGCGGATGCGTGGCTGCTTACCGAGGTCGAGGCGATGCTCGATTCGGCGGATGCCGCACGTGGGTTTTTGGATCGAAGTGCCTTTGAGATCGGTGCGTCGGTAATCGCAAAAGAGGGACTCGAGGTGCCAAAATCTATTGGCGGCTATTCGATCACCAAGGAGATCGGCCGCGGCGGCATGGGTGCTGTTTATCTTGCTGAGCGTCCCGAATTCAAACAGCAAGTTGCCCTCAAGGTGATAAAACGCGGGATGGATACTGACGAGATCTTGCGCCGCTTTCGTCAGGAACGCGAGATACTAGCATCGCTTACACACCCAAATATCGCGAGGCTGCTCGACGGTGGTACGACCGACGATGGCCGGCCGTACTTTGTGATGGAGTATATCGATGGCGTTTCGATCACGGCTTATTGCGATCAAAATAAGCTGCCGATCGACGCGCGTCTCGCTCTTTTTAGAAAGGTCTGCTCAGCCATCTCTTACGCCCACGCAAATTTGGTCATTCATCGCGACATCAAGCCGTCAAATATCATCATCGACGCGACGGGCGAACCAAAGTTGCTCGATTTTGGCATTGCAAAGGTTTTATGCCCCGAGAGGTTCGATGCGGGCGTCGAGACCACGATCACCGGTATGCAGATGCTGACACCCGAATATGCTGCTCCCGAGCAGATACTTGGGCAACGGGTCACGACCGCAAGCGATGTGTACAGCCTCGGCGTGCTACTCTTTGAGTTGCTCAGCGGGCATCGACCCTTTTCGCTAAAGCATCGTCCGGCGAGCGAGGTCGCCGATATCGTTGCGCGTCATGAGCCGACGGCTCCATCGACTGCGGCCGTGACAGTGGGCGAGGCATCTGATGAGCCGACCGACGACCGCCTGACGCCGAAGACGATCGCCGACCTCAGAAATGACCGTCCTGAGCGGCTGCGGCGGCGTCTGACCGGCGACCTCGACAACATTGTCCTGATGTCGCTGAGGAAAGAACCAGATCGACGATACGGATCTGTCGATCAATTTAGCGAGGATGTGCTACGGCATCTTGACGGCATTCCGGTGCTGGCGAGGCCGGCGACGCTCGTTTATACGGCATCAAAATTTATCGAGCGAAATCGTGTTGCGGCCGCATTTGCCGGTCTTGCCCTCGCGTCGCTGATCGGCGGCATCGGCATCGCCGGGTGGCAAGCTTATCGTGCAAATATCGAACGTACACGTGCCGAGCGCCGCTTCGGCGAGATCAGGCAGCTTGCCAACAACCTCGTTTCGGGCTGGGATAGGGACATTCCTGAGACCCAGATAACCGATGTTGTCCGGGGACGCATCGCGGACATTTCGTCTGAGTACATCAACAACCTCGCAAACGAGACGACCGATCCCGAGCTGTTGAAAGAGCTCGTAAGGGCTAACATCAAGGTCGGTCATGACTATGCCTATGCGTCGTTTCAGATGGAAAAGGCGCAGGCTCGTCTGAAGGACGCGATCACACTGTCGCGGCGTCTGGTTGCTGAATTTCCCGAGGATCTTGAGGCCAAGCAACTGCTAAAGGACAGCCTAGCGGCGTATAGCGAATCGACACTTGAGTTTGAACTCGAAGCGATCGACAACACCCGCGAGCGAGCCGAGCTGCTCGAACAGATCTCACAGGCAAAGGCCGGCGACATTGATGCAAAACGCACAGCGGCCTTTGAGATCGCGCATTACGGCGGCGTTTTGCGATCGTTTGGTCGAAGCGAAGAGGCCGCAACGCAGCAGCGAAAAGCTCTCGCGGTAAATCAAGAGATCGTTGGGCAATATGAGGGTTCGACAGATCTAAAGGATCGCCTCAGGCTGGTCTTTACGCTGACTACTATGGCCGAGCGTTATGCGCGGGATCTGAACGGACCTGAAACCGGCGTCGTCTTCGCTCGCCGTGCAGCCGTTGCGGCGGATGCTGCGCTTGCCGACGCTCCCGATGATGGCGGTGCCGTTATCAACAAAGAGTCATCGCACTACACGCTCGGGCTGATCTCGCGGGCGTTGGGCGATCTTGATTCATCGGATCGAGCTTTAACGACAGTGGTAGAAACAGCACGAAGCGCGAATGCGGCTAATGTTTCATCCTACAGTGTGCGAAAGGAATACGACAGCCTCGTCGACCTCGCGGTCAATCAGTGGATGCGTGGGGATCGCAACCGAGCCGCAAAGTATCTCGACGAAGCCATCGAAGCCCGCAGACGGTTTACTTCGCTGCCGACGCAGCTGGATTCGGCATCGTCGCACTCCGGAAATGTGTATTTTTTCCTCGAGGCTGCAAATGTTTTTCGCCGCATTGGAATGGAGCAGCGAGCCGAGGAGCTTTACCGGCAGGCCGTTGCGGAAATGGACCATTATAGCGAGATGTCAAAGCCGAACAAAAGTGTTCTAATGACAAAGAGCGATCTGCTGCTGGCGCTCGGTGACCAGCTAGCCGGGGTCACAATGTGTACGCAAAATCCGGGCGACTATCTCGATGTAGGGCGATTTGACAGATATTGTCCGCCGCAGGACGAGACCATCAGAGCATCGGCAAATTCGCGGTTGAAAGAAGCGACAGATCTTTACGCTAAGTCGGCTGAGTTGACCGATTCCTTGATAAATAGCGGTGCGGTGGCCGATCACGTTATTCGAAATTCGCGCGCGGCGGCAACACGCCTGGCGGCGATCAGACAAAGATGAGCGACATAAATAACTATCAAGAATTCTGGGATTTTTATGTGCAGGAGCACGCAAAGCCGATGACGCGGCTGCTGCATTTTGTCGGAACGTCGCTGGGCATTGCCTTGCTGATATATTTTGTTGCAACAGGCCGTTGGTATTTCTTTCCGGCGTTTTTTGTCGTTGGATATGCGTTTGCGTGGTTCGCCCATTTTGTCGTCGAGAAAAACAAACCCGCCAGTTTTCGCTTTCCGTTCTGGTCATTTATCAGCGATTTCAAAATGATGTGGTATATGATCACCGGCCGCATGGGCCGCGAAGTCGCCCGAGTTTTACAAGAAAATTAGCCACAGATAAACACAGATAGACACAGATAAGAAAGATTTAATTTATTTAATTCTTATCCGTGTTTATCTGTGTCCATCTGTGGCAAAATCATCCTATGGCGGGCAGCGACATTGTAAATACAGACGTATTAAATTCGACCATCGAGTTTCTGACGGCGATGGTCACACCTGCGTTGTTGATCTCGGCTACCGGTTCGCTAGTGCTTTCGACATCTACCCGTCTCGGACGTGTCGTCGATCGCGTTCGCCAGCTAGAGGAGCGTTTGAGCGATCTCATCTACGCCGACGATAAAGAGGGAATTCCGCTTTACGACCAGAGAGTCGAGGTCATAGTAGATCTTTTGGATAAGGTGACCAGCCGTTCACGTATCCTGCAGCGCGCAATGGCGATGTTTTATTACGGCTTAGGGATGTTTATCTTGACCAGCGTTTCCATCGCTGTTATCGCGATCATACAGGTTTATCGCTGGCTGCCGATCCCGATCGGTGTTGTGGGCATTATGTTCATTTTTGCGGGAGCGATGCACATGATCCGCGAAACATGGATGGCGACTGCGACCGTCAACGCCGAAATGGATTTCACATGGGAACTCGCCCGCAAGGTCGCACCTAAAGACGTTGCGATGAAGTACACGCGCAAGGGTAAAAACAAAGGCATGTCGCCGGCAAAGATCAAAAAAAGTGGACGCAAAGTACCTGACACTCTTGGCGGAGAATAAGCTGGAGCGGCGTGTTATCGCTCTCGAAGCACTACTCGCGTCCTGCACGGTCTGCCCAAAAGACTGCGGCAACAACCGTCTCAATGACGAGATCGCCGCTTGTTACTCCGGCCGTTTGCCGATCGTCTCATCGTACACAGCACATTTTGGCGAAGAGCCATGCCTATCGGGCACGAAAGGTGCCGGAAACATCTTTTTCGGCAACTGCAATCTCCGCTGTGTCTATTGCCAAAATTATCAGATCTCGCAAACCCACAAAGAGCAGAAAAAGAACGAGGTCACACACGAACGTCTAGCCGAGATGATGCTCGAACTTGAGACGCGCGGCTGTCACAATATTGGCTTTGTCTCGCCGACCCATTTTGCCCCACAGATGGCTCGGGCGGTATTGATCGCGGCACGACAAGGCCTGACGCTGCCGATCGTCTATAACACCAACGCATATGATTCGGTCGAGGTTTTGCGGCTGCTCGACGGCATCGTCGATGTCTATCTGCCGGACCTCAAATACGCCGATTCGGACGCCGGTTTTCAGTACTCAAAGGTCCGCGATTATAAACAGCACGCACGTGCCGCGATCAAAGAAATGCATCGCCAGATGGGCGACGAACTTGTTTTTGGTGATGACGGACTGCTAAAACGCGGCCTGATGATCCGCTTGCTTGTGCTGCCAAACGGCATTGCTGATATCGAATCGAACCTACGTTGGATCCGCGACGAGCTTTCACCCAAAACAGCGATATCGCTAATGGCCCAATATTACGCAACAAACAAAGCCGCAACCGACGACCGTTATATCCTGCTGTCACGCCGCATTTCCGAGGGCGAGTGGTTTGAGGCAGTTTCCTTGCTCGACGACCTAGGTATTGAGGAAGGCTTTATGCAGGAATACGAATCCGCGTCACACTATTACCGCCCTGATTTTACGGATGCAGAAAAGCCGTTCAAGGATATTAGGGATTTCACATAATTATGGAAATTCCAGAACTGATCGACCTTACTGCAAAGGAACTTGTCCAACGTATTGAGGGCTCAAGAGGTCTAGCGGTTTTCGCAAAACAAAGAGCGAAATTCGAAGGTTGGCTCAAAGTCGAATTGATAGATATACTCCTCAAGGGCGGGATTGATAATGTTTTACCAGAAGCAGGACTTACGGATGTTTCTTTCGAGAATGTAGCAATTGAGCTGAAGACGGTTAACACTAGTTACGGTAATACCTACGCTGAGCGTAAGACGAGGCCGATCACGATGAATGTTAACAGCGTTATCAAAGATATAGAGAACCACAGGAAAGGAAAATCGGCGCACAAGAATAAATTCGTTCTCTTTATCGTATTTCCTCTTGAGAAGGGCAAACAAGAATGGGAACAGATACATCTGAAAAGAATTAATGAGGCACTTTGCAATGACTGTACACCGCATCCTTTTTACTTCGCAGACTTGGACGGCGAAATATCTGGCTGCATATACTACGGAAAGGTTGGTGAAAAACCTTTACAGGAAATAACTATATGAACACTGGCAACGCAGCACCAGACTTTACATTAAAAGACGGCGAAGGCAGCGACTGGACGCTAAGTAATTACAAAGGACGTACGGTCGTGCTGTTGTTCTACCCGGGCGATAATACACCTGTTTGCACGGCGCAGCTTTGTTCGGTGCGCGATCATTGGTCTGAGTACCAGGCAACGGGTGCTGAGGTGGTCGGTATTTCGACCGACACGGTCGAATCGCATCAGGATTTTGCTGAGAAAAATCAGCTACCGTTGCGGCTGCTCTCAGACGCTGACCGTAAGGTTTCGGAAATGTACGATATGAAATCCTGGCTGCCCGGCCGCTCTGCCCGCGGCGTGGTCGTCATCGACGGCAACGGCAAAGTGGCATATCACAAAGCTCAGCCAGTCAGCCTATTCAAACCATCGGACGACGACGTGCTTGCCGCTATCTTACTTGCACAAGGATATTAATAAAATAATTAACCGCAGATATACGCAGATGAACACCGATAAGAAATCAATTAGTATCTGTGTCCATCTGTGTTAATCTGTGGCTAAATAATCTTATGGCTTTATTTGGTGACAAATTCAAATGTGCCCGCTGCGGGCAGAAAAACGAACCTCTTGGTTACGCTCCGATCCCGACCGAACTTGGGCAGCAGATCGGTGCAGAGATGTGCCAAGGTTGCTGGGCCGAGTGGCAGGAAAAGCAAAAACAGCTCATCAACCATTTCGGACTCGATGTCTCAAATCCTGATTCGCACCAGTTCCTCTTTGACAATATGAAGATCTTTTTCTACAACGAAGGCGTTGAGCTGACCCAGATCGATACATCGCAAGAAGGCAAAGTTAACTGGTAACAACACCCGTTATTCTACAAGCAGAGTTTCGATCACTCTCTGCTGCGTATCGTACGCGCCTTCGCCGACATGGCGATAGCGTATTCGACCCTCTTTATCCAAAATAACGATCGTCGGCCAAGCATTTACACGGTAAGCGTCCCACGTTTTCATTTCGTTGTCGGTAACGACCGGATACTTGACGCCGAGCTTATTGACGGATCGCGTGATAGTCGCAATATCTTTTTCCCGTTCAAATTCCGGTGATTGGACACCAATAATGGTCAGACCCTTATCACGGTATTTCTCGTCAAAGCGTTTTACCGTCGGCAGTGTGTTGAGACAGTTGTAACAACTGAATGTCCAAAATTCGATATAGACGACCTGGCCGCGCAGATTTTTGATTTTTTGCGGCTCTGAGTTTATCCATTGTCCGTCGCCGAGTTCGGGGGCAGTGCGTGCTTTTGCTGCCGCGATCAATGCGTCCTCGGCCGAATCCCCTGCTAAGGGATCGGCCGGTAACGGCGTAAATACTTGCTTTGATGGAGTTGTATCAATGCTGAGAGCTAAAGTTTGTCCTGCCGGTGTAATACCGCAACCAACAGCGGCCAGGATTCCACAGCAAACACTAACAAATGCGAAAACTGTAAATAGCTTCATCTTTATTTACTCCTTCAGAGCTTTCTCAAACGCAGCCGCGACTTCTTTTTCATCGGAGCTGTGATAGAGCGTAAAGACTTTCTCTTTGCCTTTAAAGATCGCCATCGTTGATGCTTTGGTCTTATTCATTTCAAAAAATTCGCTGAGGCCGGCTTCTTTTGCAAGCACGGTTGATTTTTCTGTCGCTGTTTTGTTGGTGATGTCGAGAGTTACAAATTTGAGCTTATCGCCATACTGTTCGACAAGTTTGGACATCTTTGGTTCGAGATCTTTGCAGTATGGACACCAGTCCGCACGGACAAATAAAACCACAGGGCGTTTGTCATCCGACATCATCATATTGTCGGGCTTAGCCATCATTTCCTGTGCAGAGGCTGACATCGCGGCGACGGTAAGTAACAGTAAATAAAGGGCAAATACGATAGTTGTTCTTTTCATTTTATATTTTCTCCTATGACGGTTTAGACGGTTTCAAATTGACCAAGTCTGACAAATCTAAAATGCCCGAGTCGCGATGGTTTATTCCGGCACACTATATTTGCCGCATCGTGGAATAATCAGAGTGGTATCCGACATTAGTTTTAAGACGGCCCGTCTATTATGTTTGGCAGCGGCGGAGAACAAGAAAGTAATTGGGCGGCCTTTGAGGCCGAAGCTTTGCCGTTGATGCCGGATGTATTTAGGGTCGCCAGATGGATGGCCGGAGATACGGCGATCGCCGAGGATCTGACTCAGGAAACTTTTGTCCAGGCGTTGAAAAGTTTTCATCGTTACGCCCCTGATACAAATTGCCGTGCCTGGCTGATAACTATACTGTACCGCGTCAATGGTAAGCGGCGGATGAAACTGGGCCAGCTTAAACTCGTCGAAGACGCTGACGAGCAGATCGCGGAAACGGTCGCTTTTGAACCGCCGATCCCTCAAGAGATAACCGATGAGGACATATTGCGGGCACTAAAAGGATTGCCGCGAAAGTATCTCGACGTTGTGCTGCTGACCGATGTCGAAGAGTTTTCTTATAAAGAGGCGGCGGACCTAATGGATCTACCGATCGGCACGGTGATGTCGCGGCTTCATCGCGGGCGACGTCTTTTGAGGCAAGTATTGGCTAAATCGGCTAGAGATCACGGCATCGCTGCCCAAGGATAAAGATCATGCAATGTCAGGAATTTAAGAGAATGATCGACTCGTATCTCAGCGACGAACTGCTCGTTGAGACGAATCACGAAGTGATGCGGCATCTCGAAAGCTGCACCGATTGCCGCGTCTTTCTCACCGATACCCGCGAATTGCGCAACCGCGTTCGCAATGCAGTTATGAATTTGCCTGAGCTAAACGCGGAACCCGCGTTTGTTGCGCGTCTTAGTGCCGAACTCAGACAGACTGCTCTGCGACCTAGTGTGTGGGAACGTTTTACCGCTCGGCCAATGATCCCCGCCATCGGTCTTGCTGTCGCGGTTTTTGTGGTGGTTGGAGCATTTTTATTATTGCGTCCGACCCGTGGCCCAATCATTGCAAACGCAAATAACCAAAACGACACAATAATTGAGGCAAACAAAACCCGTCTCGTCGAGGCGGTCAAGGTTGCGTGGAAAGACCTAACGGAGCACGCCGTTGGCGATCATAAGGATTGCGCGGTCAAATTTAACCTTGCGGAACACCCGATCTCGCTCGACGACGCAGCAAAGAAATTTGGTACGGCAAATAAAAATATCGACAAGACAATCTTTTCCGCCGCAAAGGATGTCTTTGACGATAAGTCGCGGATCGAATTTCTTGAGGCTCACTCGTGCATTTATAATGGCCGTCGATTTGCACACATCGTTTTGCGGCGACAGGGCAAGATCATCTCAGTGCTTGTCGCTGATACCGATCTGCCGCCTGCGGTGGACGGACCTGTCAATCAGCAGTTTGACGGCTTGCTTAACGCGTCGGGGTTTCAGCTAGAGCATCACGCGGTTTTTGTCGTATCGGAAATGGACGCCGCCGATAATACGCTTTTAGCACGTTCGATCCTGCCGGCTTTGCGTGGACATATTGCAGCGGCGGGGGCATAATCAGGTTACTTTTGATGGAAAAGCAGCTCGAAAAAAAACACTTGCTTGCGACGCGCTGGATGCACTGGATCAATTTTCCGCTGCTGGCGATGATGATCTGGAGCGGATTGCTGATTTATTGGGCAAACGCCGTGTATTCGCTGCGGATCGGTTATTACGAGGTCTTTCATTTCTTCCCGCCGTGGTTTTACGAGACGCTCGGTATTCCGTACCGCCTTGCCGAAGGCCTGCAGCTCCATTTCTTTTTCATGTGGCTGTTCACCATAAACGGTGTCGCATATGTTATTTACACATTTTTTTCGGGCGAATGGCGGGCTCTACTTCCTGTTCCGGCTTCGTTTCGGCGTGCTCCGTTCGTCGCGCTGCACGACGCCCACATCGTAAAAAACAAACCGCCGCAGGGAAAATATAATGACGCTCAACGCATCGCTTACACGGGTGTAATATTGATGGGAGCGGGCTCGGTCATCACCGGACTCTCAATTTATAAACCAACACAGATCGGCTGGCTAACCTCGCTGCTTGGCGGTTACGAATGGGCGCGGTGGGAACATTTCTGGCTGATGATATTGTTTGTGCTGTTTTTTGCAGTGCACGTATTCCAAGTCGCAATGGCCGGTTGGGCAAACTTTCGCTCGATGGTCACGGGATATGATGTGGTCGATGCCGAGATATCCGAAACGCAAAAAAAGGAGGCCGTCGAAGTATGAGCGAAGATAAAGACATAATCGTTGATGGCGTCCGCGAACTTGAAAGCAGGGGAACGGCTCTTTCTTATCCTGACGATCCTGAAAACACGGCGACCACGTTAAAAGAATTTCGTTACCTGAGCGAACCGATTAGCGAAGCAGACGCTAAGCGACAGATGTCTGCAATGTCGCGGCGTGGTTTTTTGGTTGGCGGCGTGGCCGGATTGCTCGGCGTTTTTGGCTGGCGGTGGATGCCGGACGAGACAAAGAATGCTTTGCTGCGGAGAACGTTAGAATTCAACGAGCGTGTCAGCCAAGTTTTTTATAGTCCAAAACGACTCGCTCCGGAGTTTCCGCCGTCGAGGATCACTCCCGTAAGATACAACGGAGCGTTGGGCATTGAGAGCGAGATCAAGGCATCTGATTGGCGCCTAAACGTAACCGGAATTGGTAATGGCAAGGAATTAACGATCGACCAGATCAGGGCGATGCCGAAGACCGAGATGATCACCGAATTCAAATGTATCGAGGGTTGGAGCACGATCGTGCATTGGACCGGCGTGCGTTTTTCGGATCTTGCTGCGGCGTGTGGCGGCGGATCACCCGACAAGCTGCCAAAATACGTTTCAATGAAAACGCCCGACGAAAAATATTATGTCGGCTGGGATATCGAGGCGATAATGCACCCGCAGACGCTGCTTGCCTATGAGATGAACGGCGAGCCGCTCAAGCCGGAACACGGTGCACCACTACGGCTGGCCAGCCCGACAAAATACGGCATCAAACAGATCAAACGCATAGGCAGCATCGCTTTTACAGACGTGCGGCCTCGAGATTACTGGGCCGAAAATGGTTATGACTGGTACGCCGGGCTCTGACCTTATACTGATAAACGAAGAGTTTTATGCCGACGCGGTAACGGCGGAGCAGCTCGATCTGCTGCTTGCGGATGCGTGGCGGCACTTTGGAACGCATTTTTTCCGCTACAGTCTGGGCATCTTTCGCGAAGAGATCCGCCGCGTTATTCCTCTCAGGATACGGCTCGCAGATTTTCAACTTTCCAAAAGCCAACGCCGAAATTTACGCAATAACAATGACCTCCGCGTGGAGATCCGGCCTATAAAGATCACACCGGAATCAAATGATCTATTTCACCGCCACAAGCAGCGTTTCGATCACGGAGTTCCCTCGTCAATCTATGATTTTCTATCGTTTGAGCCAGCCGTCGTTCCGTGCGAGGCCCGCGAGATAGCGGTTTATGACGATGACCGGCTCGTCGCCGTCAGTTATTTTGATATTGGCTTGACGACAACGTCTGGTATTTATGCGGCGTTTGATCCCGATGAATCGTCACGCGGATTGGGTGTTTTTACAATGCTCAAGGAGATAGAGTTTTCGCGTCAGTCGGGGAAAGAGTTTTATTATCAAGGCTACGCGTACGAGGGCGAATCGTTTTACGATTACAAAAAACGTTTTTTTGCGATCGAAGAGTACGATTGGAACGGAACGTGGCGAGAAGCGGGCAGGTAGCTATGACAAATACAAAACCATTGGAGAGCTGGATGCGCTACGCCTTGTTTGCGACAGGGTTGATGAATATGGCTGGTGCTGTGATGTTCGTTCCGGCCTTTGCAAATCTTAGATCCCAACTCAAACTTCCCGAGCCACACCCGTTTTTTCTCTGGACTTTGGCTATCTGGATCGGAACTTTTGGAGTTTGCTATTTGTGGATGACCGTCACGCAACGACGCGACCGACTCTTTGTTGCAACGGCGGCTGTAGGAAAATTGTCGTTCTTTGGATTACTCGCAGTATATTCGGCCACAGGAGATCTCCCAATTGCCACTGGTGTTAGCGGCCTGCCGGACCTAATGTTTGGCGTAATCTTTGTTGCCTGGCTGATCTTCACGACCGACGATTAGCAGTTTCGTCCACTCGATATATTTTTTAGAATCAAACTTTTTGCCCGTGCTATGACTCGCCATATAGCGGATCAGCCCAAAAACCGAACGCTCAAACCAAGCGCGGTCGTGCTTGCCAAAGCACCACAGTATGCCGGCGTAAGAATTTGGATCGCGTCCGTCGAGACAGTATTTGTTGTTGAGGTGGACGAGCGTTTCGAAAGCGATCTCGTATGATGGCGACCACGCAATGACATTTTTGCCCCACAGCATCCGCACATAATTGTGCATCTCGCCGGTCGCGACCATCTCACGCTGGGCGGCGTTCCACAGTTCATCGTGTGTCTCACCTGCCTCTATTTGCTCGAGCGAATAGATATATTGCCGGTCGTCCGTCGCGTGCTCACGCATCGTTTTTTGCACCCACGCGGGCAAAGCGAGTAAGGAATCGTAATTTGGGTTGTGCCGCGTCATATTAAATGACAGCTCGCGTCGGACTATTAATTCCTCAAGATATGCATCGATCGATTCTTGCGGAGCATCACTGTCACGGACGGTAAGAGCGACCTCAAGCGGCGACAAAAAGCCAAAATGCAGGTATGCCGACAGTCGCGACGAACCGTCGCGGTCGGGCTTGCTGCGAGCTTTATCGTAATTACAAAGTATATCCGTAACAAATCGCCGCAGTCTCTCCCGTCCATTCGCCGTGCCGCCGCGATATTGTGTTGACGGCAAAACGCTATGATCGATATCGCATCCGGCGACAAGCGACGCGATATTATCAGCGGTGACAAGAGTTTCGGGGCAATCGACCTCAATACCCACACTCGGCATATCGACCGTCTCTTGTTGCAAGGGTTTGAGATAGCGGTCGAGCAGCTTATTGATCTTTGGGCGGATCGTGTAGGCGGCGTATTCCTCTTTATCAAATTTCGACATCGGAATAATGCCGTTCGAATCGACAGCGTAAACGGGAATATCAGCCCGTTCCGCGATGCGGCGATTGTGTTCCGGGATGATAAAGCACGGGTAATCGTCGGTGACGACCAACGCGGCGTCCTTAGCAAGAGCGGCAACCGTATTTTTCGGTGAGTCCGCATCTTTCTGTAAATAAAACACATAGCGGATGCCGAGCCGTTCAAATTCGCGCCGCTTTTCCTCGACGCCCTCCAAAATAAACGTATGAATACGGTCGTTAGCCCACGGATAGTAGTATTTCAGCCCCTCGTACACGACTAGCGGCAGTTTTAGTTCATTGGCACGCCGGATCGCGTAGATCAGCGAATGGTTGTTATCCACCCGCTTATACATCTGCATCCAATACAGCACATACCGCGCGTTAGTATTTACCTGACGGTCGTTCAGCTGGATGACTCTTTCGTTGATCCGCATCAAGTGTATTATAAGAAAGAAATAGCCACAGAGAACACAGAGGAAAATGAGTTTATGACTAAGAAAAATACTGTCGCCAAATATGCATTCGTGTCGATCCATGTTTTGGTTTCTTGCCTCACCTTTCTCTGTACTCTCTGTGGCAATTCCTTCGCTCAGGATTGGAAAACCCTCAAAGACGGCGTCGAGTACGCCGAGGTAACCAAAGAGATCAGCGGGCTCAAGGTCAATATGAACCTGCTCCGCCTAGACCTGTCCAAGGTCCGCCTCGACGTCCACCACGCCATGGACGCCGCCAGCGGCACCGAAAAAACATCGTCAATCGCGACTCGCCACGGAGCATTTGCGGCAATAAATGCTGGGTTTTTTAGGTTAGATAATAGTATTTGGGCGGGGGATCCTGCGGGTGCTCTACAAATCGATGGAAGTTTGATTAGCGAAGTGACGGTCCCAAGAACAGCGATGGTTATCTTAAACGAGCTCGCTCCAGTCGAGGTAAGCGTAAATCTCAGTAGCACAAAGGGTCAGGCGTATTTTATTAGCTTGGATGCGACGGAAATTACATTTGAGAAACTTGAATCCGAAAATCGCATCATAACCAAAACGCAGAGTTATGCTATCTCAGGTTTAAATCGTGAAAGAAAGGAAAATGAATTGCTAGTGTTCACATCGGAATTTGGCCGGACGACCTTAACAGATTCATCGGGCTTAGAAATCACTGTTCGAGGCGGTAAGGTTGTGGCGATCATGGACATGACAGGTAGTTCACAGATTCCATCGGATGGATACATTGTTTCCGCGAGTGGGGTGGAACGCGAAAGACTTCTCAAAGAGATTAAGTTGAAACAGAAACTGACATTGGATCTACGAACTATGAGGACGGTTGAGAGTTTTGACGGAAAGTCGAAATGGAAGTCGGTAGTACAAGCAGAAGACATAGTAACAGGCGTTCCGCAGCTCATCAAAAACAGCAAGATCGACATCACATGGGAACAGGAAAAAACCACCAAATCGTTTGTCGAGACGCGGCATCCGCGCACGGCGGTGGCAAAACTAAAGAGCGGCAAATTCCTGATGATAACGGTCGATGGCCGGAGTGAGTCGAGCGGCGGAATCGGGTTGCAGGACTTGGCGGAATATCTGCTCTCGCTCGGTGCGACCGACGCGATGAATCTCGACGGCGGCGGTTCGACGACGATGTTTTTGGACGGCAAGGTCGTCAACAAGCCGTCAGACAAAGATGGCGAGCGAAAGGTTTCGGACGCGATATTGGTAACCCTGAGAAAAAAGAAATAGATCATATCAAAAAACTAAATTGCCAATGGTCGCGTATTGGTGATAACTTTCGCTAAGATCGACTGAACTACAAAACATATGAAACGCATCCTCTTTGCGCTGATGGCGCTCACGTTCTTCGCTATCAATCTATTCAATCTACAGGCCCAGATTGCTCCGGCGGGCAAAAAGACCATCTCTTCGTTTACCGAAAAAATGCAAAAGGTCGACGGGTTTATGCCGCTATATGTGAACAGCGACGACGGCAAGATCTATATCGAGATTGGGCGATTTAACCAAGAGTTTCTTTATCTCGTGAGCCTGCCAACTGGCGTCGGATCAAACCCGCTTGGACTCGATCGCGGGCAATTAGGCACGACCAAGGTTGTGACATTTGAGCGTGCGGGCAACAAAGTGTTGATGGTCCAGCCAAATTACGATTTTCGGGCGACGGGTAATGTGCTGCAAAAAAAATCGGTCGAAGAATCATTTGCAAGGTCGGTCATTTGGGGTTTTAAGATCGAGGCCAGCGAGGGTGACCGCGTCCTTGTCGATGCGACATCCTTCATTGTTCGTGACGCGCATGGCGTCGGCGATCGGATAAACCAACAGCGACAGGGCACGTATGGTTTTGACGAGAGTCGTAGCGCTCTCTATCTGCCAAACACAAAGGGGTTTCCAAAAAACACCGAGGTCGAGGCAACCGTAACTCTCACCGCTGGCGGCGATACCAACAATCTAATAAATCAAGTAACTCCGACGGGTAAACATGTGACGGTTCGTGAACGTCACTCATTTGTTGAGCTGCCGGACGATAACTACAAACCGCGCAGGTTCGATCCGCGAACCGGTGCGATCCCGATCAGCTTTTACGATTACGGAACCGACATCAACGAGGACCTCGAAAAGCGTTGGATACAGCGGTTTCGTCTGGAGAAAAAAGACCCGAACGCCGCCGTGAGCGAAGCCGTGAAACCGATCATCTTTTATGTCGATAACGGAGCACCAAAGGCTATCCAGGACGCTCTGGTCGAAGGCGCAAGCTGGTGGAATCAGGCGTATGAGGCGGCTGGTTTTCGCAATGCTTTTCAGGTCAAGGTACTGCCCGCAGATGCCGATCCGATGGATATTCGATACAACGTCATCAACTGGGTACATCGGTCTACGCGCGGTTGGTCGATCGGCGACAGCGTGGTCGATCCGCGAACTGGTGAGGTTTTGAAGGGTGATGTGACGCTCGATTCGCAGCGTGCACGGCAGGATTTTTTGCTCGGAGCCGGAATGTCGCCGCAGTATAGATCGTCGGCGATGGCGTGTGAATTTGGGCTGATGCCTGATGTCGATTATCTCATGGCCGATGATTCAGCGGCCGAGATCACGGTGATGTCGTATGCGCGTATACGTCAGCTTTCGGCCCACGAGGTCGGGCACACGCTGGGCTTTACGCACAATTTTGCGGCGAGCACGTACAATCGCGGTTCGGTGATGGATTACCCCGCACCGCTCGTAAAGATCGTTAATGGAAAGCTGGATTTTTCCGATGCCTATGCGGTCGGAATCGGCGCGTTCGACAAGTTTGCGGCTACGTATTCATATGCCCAATTTGCGTCTGGAGCTAATGAAAACGCGGAACTCAATAAGATCGTCAGCCAAGGCCTCGCGTCGGGGATGCTCTTTCTTGGCGATCAGGACGCACGGCCCGCGAATGCCGCTCAGCCTTTTGGAAACCTTTGGGATAACGGCCCCGAGCCGACGGCCTCGCTACGTCACGAGATGAAAGTGCGTCGTATCGGGCTCGATCAATTTGGTGTAAAAAATATCCCGGTCGGTTCGCCTATGTCTTACCTCGAAAATGCTTTTCTGCCGCTCTACCTGCATCATCGCTACCAACTGACTGCTGCGGCTAAATCGATCGGAGGTGTGTATTACACACATGCCGTACGTGCACCTAACGGACCCGAGCCGGGGCCGGTGGCCGGGATCATCGCCGCCGCCGACCAACGCGAAGCATTAAAAGCCGTGCTCGAAACGATCGATCCTCGTGAATTGGCCATTCCCGAAAATGTCCTCGCCATAATGCCGCCTACGGCGTACGGATACGGTTCCGGCAGGTCTGAACTTTTTGCTAAACGGACGAGTCCGATGTTTGACGCTGTCGGAGCCGCCGAGATAGCAGCCGACATGGCGATCTCGGCCCTGCTCGAACCAAGCCGTGCCGCCCGGACGATCAACCAAAATGCCCGAAACAGATCGAATCCGCATTTTCGTGAGGTGGTCGAATCTCTTGTTAAAACGACGTGGAAAGCTCCCGTTTCTGCCGACGCTAATCTCGCCGTTATTCAACGTGCGATACAAACACTCGTCGTTTCGCGTCTGATGGATCTCGCCGCAAATGAACGTGCCCAACCGCAAGTTCGATCCGTCGCGACCGAGGCTTTACGCAACCTCGAAGCATCGCTCAAGAGCCTGATCGTGACGGGTGATACAGCAGCACATTACCGTTCGACAATCGATGACATAGAGCGGTTTTTGACGCGGCCGGACGCACCGCGTAAGCAGACATCTCCGCTCGCGACACCGCCGGGCGACCCTATTGGAAACTGATCTAATGTGCTCGAAAGAAAAGGGTTGACTAACTTGCGGGTTTTTCGCAAGCTATGGAATGCCCTTTTTTGCTATGCAGCGTGTCCAGATTTTTTGTCTGTCGGTCGTAGTGATTCTCTTCTTATCACTGTGTGCCGCCGCGCAAGTAACGAAGCTGCAACTTAATGCGGCAACGGAGCGCACCATCAAGGGCGGTGAGGTTAATTCATTTACTGTCGCCATCGCTGCGGGACAAACGGCCCGCGTCGAGATCGAACAAAAAGGCGTCGATGTCGCCCTTACGGCATCACTGCCAAATGGTGAGATTTTTCTGACGAGCGAATCGCCAAGCGGTGTTCTCGGTAGTGACCTTATTTTAGTAACTGCCAGGGAAACAGGTACTTACCGTGTCAATGTCACGCCATCTGATCCACGTGCGGCGGCGGGGAAATACACCATTAAATTGGCGGAGATCCGCGCTACGACGAATGAAGATCGTGAGATAAATGCTGCCGCGGCCAAGATCACAAAGGTTGCGGATGAAGCGACCGTGTTTCGTCAAAATGGCACCCGCGACGGACGCCGAAAAGCGATAGATAAATTCAAAGAAGTGATTGAACTTTCGCGGATCAAGAAAGATAAGATCTGGGAAGTAGTCGCGCTTATTACGACGGGGCTCCTATACGAGCAGCTTGGTGAGGTGCAGCTTTCGCTGGACTATTACTTAAAAGGGTTGGCACTTGCCCGCGAAGCCGGCAACCGACAATACGAGGGCTCGGCTATCAATAATCTCGCCGTCGGATATCTGACATTGGGCGAGTACGACACGTCAGTTTCCTACCTTACACAGGCCCTTGCGATCCAAACCGAGGCGGGCAATCGTCGTGGCCAGGGTGTCGTTCACAACAATCTTGGGACGGCTCATTTGTTGCTCGGAAACCCAGTCCGGTCAGAGGAATACTATCGTCAGGCTCTCGCGATCCGCCGCGAGGTCAAAGACGAACGCGGCGAAGGATTTGCTCTTAATAACCTCGGTCAGGTCTTCATTCAATCCGGCGATTATCCATCGGCACGTGATTTTCTCGAACAGGCGTTGACGCTGAGAAAGCGAATTGCCGACAAACAGGGCGAAGCCGTCACGCTGCGAAATCTTGGCAAGCTCCTTTATAAGATCGGCAATGATAAAGAGGCCGATACATATCTCAAACAGGCGTTAAAGCTAAGCAATGAACTCGGTGACCGGCGCGTCGAAGCCGACACGTATTTTTGGCTGGCATCGATCGAGGCTCGCTCCGGTGATGTTTCTAAGGGGATCGAGTACATTGAAAAAGGCCTCGGCATGATCGAGCAGATACGCGGCGAGATCATCAATCCGCAACTCAGGACCGGCTATCTATCGACGGTGCCGCAATATTACGAGCTTTACGCCGACCTGCTCGTTTCGCGTGCGCAAAAGAATAACGATGAAAAAGATATTTCACTCGCCCTACAGGTAAGCGAACGGGCGAGGGCACGAACGCTCGTAGAGCTGTTGCAAGAAGCTCGTATCGATATAAAAAAAGGCAGCGATGAAAAGAAGCTGGATGAGTTGCAGGAAACATTAAATGCCAAATACCGCGACCGCACGACGCTGCTTGCAGGAAAGCCGAACGCTGAGCAGACCGCAAAGATAACCGCTGAGATTAATGCACTTGATAGCGAGGTCGTTGATCTCCAGATAAAAATACGCCGCGAAAATCCGGCATACGCGGATCTGACCTATGGTTCGGCTCTCTCGGCGGCAGAGACCCGTGGGCTGTTGGACGACAAGACCGTCCTGCTCGAATACAAGCTGGGTGATACCCGTTCGCTGTTATGGCTTGTGACCAAGGACTTGGTACGCGTATTTGTCTTGCCGTCGCGGAAAGAGATCGAAACCATTGCCGCCGATTATTACAAAGCGGTTTCGACCGGTCGCGGCGGAAATGCGGAGGTCGCAAAGCTCGAAAAAGATCTCGATCGTGTATTGCTCGGCCAGGTAAAAAGTGCAATCGGCAAAGACCGCGTTGCTGTTGTCGCCGATGGCATGCTCCAGTTAATTCCGTTTTCTGCGATGCCGTCGCTTGTAGCGAATGAGATCGTCGGCTTGCCGTCGGCAGGTGTTCTTGCAGAACTGCGGCGAACTGCAGTTGACCGAAAAGCTGGTTCGCAAAACCTGACAATATTTGCGGATCCGGTTTTTGAGCCAAACGATTCGAGGCTTGCGGCTGCAAAGGATTTATCAAAAGAAAAACCGGCAGCGGTCGGCAGAGTCCTGCGTGATTTCAATTTTGGTTCAGAGCTACCGCGTCTGCTCGCATCGCGTACCGAGGCACGCGAGATCGCCTCAATGTTTCCGCAGGGTCAGGCAAAGATCAATCTCGATTTTGATGCAAACGTCGATGGCATTGTTGGCGACAGGCTTAGCGGCTCAAGCATTATTCATTTTGCAACACACGGCCTGGTTGATACTCAGCGGCCGGAATCATCGAGTCTCGTGCTGTCGCTGTACAGCAAAGACGGAAAGCCCCGTGATGGCTTTATAAGGCTCAAAGACATCTACGACCTAAAATTATCGAGCGATCTGGTCGTGCTGTCGGCGTGTCAGACGGCGCTTGGCCGGGACGTTCGCGGCGAAGGCCTGATCGGTATGACTCGCGGATTTATGTTTGCCGGTGCTCCGCGTGTCGTTGCAAGTTTATGGAAAGTTGATGATGCTGCAACGGCTGAGTTTATGAAACGATTTTATCGGGCATTAATAAAAGAAAAGCTCCCAGCGGCGGCCTCACTAAAAAAAGCACAAAACGAACTAAAGATGATCCCGCGATTCCGTTATCCATTCTACTGGGCAGGATTTACGCTCCAGGGAGATTGGCGGTAAGCGCTTTTATCGCGGACAAAACTGCTCTAAACTAACGTCGATTGAACGACGTTTCCGACCGATTAAATTTTGACAGACTCTTATCCTTGTTTGACGCTGATCGCGAGATCGCGGGAACGAGGTACGAAGAACTGCGCGTGCGTCTGATCCGCTTTTTCGAATGGCGTGGTTGCACTGATGCCCACGATCTCGCCGATATTTGTCTCGACCGTGTCCTAAGAAAGATCGGCGAAGGCGAAGAGATAAATAATGTGCAAGCCTTTGCCGCCACGGTCGCACAGTATGTGTACAAAGAAGATCTGCGCAGCAGGGGCCGCATGACCGATTCCATCGATGCTGATGACGCACCGCGAATCGCGGCAGAAGAAACGGTTTCGAACGACGATGACCGTATGGACTGCCTCGAATCGTGCCTCAATGAATTTAACGTAGCCGACCGCGACCTCATCATTTCCTATTACAACACGGACGAAAAAACGATGATTGCCGCGCGAAAACGGTTGGCGGATTCGCTAAACGTTTCAATAAATACGTTGCGGATAAAGGTCTGCCGGTTAAAGACAAAGCTCGAGAGATGCACCAAAAAATGCTGCGACCAAGCATAAGGGTTGAAATGTTTTTGCCAATATTTGCACTAGTTACAGGTATTAATAGTGAGCCTTAATGAAAAACAACTAAACGCAGACGCCCGGCATTTCTTTTTGGGCGCGATGACCGGTGATGAGCGGACGACTTTTGAGGCCGCCTTTGTCGCCGACGAAGCGGCGTTTGACCACGTGAGTTCGGCTGAGGATGAGTTGATCGAGCAATACGTCCGAGGGATGTTGCCGACTAATGAAAAGGGGTTGTTCCAGCAGCATTATCTAGCTGTTTCGGCTAATCGTGAGCGAGTCGCGTTTACCCGATCTATGATCGTAAAGTTTTCTATAATTCAAAAGTATGTTCCGGCCACGGATGAAAAAGCATCCTTCTGGCAGGCAGTAGCAGCACTTTTTGGGGGAAATAGATTAGCGTTTGGCTCAGCTTTCGCTGTCCTCGCGGTTATTGCTGCGGGTTGGTTTATTGTTTCCCAAAATTCGACAAATGAGGTTGCACAGACCGTGCCGCCTGTCGAAACGTCTCCGTCACCAATGGGTCCAACCCGGACACCGCAAACGCCGGAGAGCAATGATAACAGACAAACTGGCCCCGACGTTAATAAACCCACTCCAACGCCGTCAACGCAAAACGATAACAAACCTGTCGATCCTCGTGTGTCCGCTCCAATGCTTGCACTATTTGCAGGCAGCGTTCGGGGCTGGGGGAGCTTGCCACATCTTGATCTGCCGAGAACGGCAAATGGAGCGAGTTTGCAGCTAAATCTCGAAAGCCGCGACTACGAACGCTACGCCGCAGAGGTTGTTGATCCGGATGGGCGTGTTGTTGCACGAAGCGCAAACCTCCGGGCGAATGGAAAACGCGTCGAGATGTTTGTGCCCACAGCGAGGCTTGTGAGCGGCGAATATACGGTCCGGTTATCGGGCGTTAACAAACAAAATGCAAGCGAATCTGTCGCTGATTTTCCGTTTCGGATAATACGAAAATAAATCTCTAAGGCCAATATTTACAACTACTCGAGAGGCGTGGGCGACACGCCTCTCTTTTTTTGTAAAAAATCTGAAATGTTTTTCTGCTTTTCGACACCTTTACTAAACACACTATTTAATAAAGGAGAAATGCCATGAAAAACATTTTATTAGCAGTAACTATAACGATCGCGGCCGCTAGTTTTGCAAGAGCACAGGGCTCGTGCAACGCATTGGACGTAAATATGGGCTTTGCGAACAATGCCCTTGCCAGCTCTCTTGCAAATAGCTCGCATATCATTAGCGACGACATGCAAAAGCTACTGTTCACGCCCGATGTCTGGAAAGCCGAACTGGCCAAGGTGATGAACTGCTCGCCGTCGGCATTTCCTTCAAATTGGATGGATCGGATTCGCGACAACTACAATGAGCTCAAAGCCATCGCCGATAACGATGGAAAAACCAAGGTTTGGAAAGACCGACCATTTCAGCGGCCAACCGAACAGGCGATCGTAAAGACTAAATATCTCGCGAAATATCCCGGCGTCAAGATCCTAAAGATCGGTTCAAATTACAAAGACTGGAACGTTTTCAAAAACTCGCTTGGCATACCGACCAACCGCTATGTTCGTGGCGAGATATTGCTCCAGATCCCAGGCAGGCCATATTGTCAGGCTCAAGAATGGGTCGTAAAACAAGCGTACAAAGGCGGTTACGGTGCGTCCGTTGCGGAAAATATTGGCGGAGCAGGCTATTTTGTCCAGTGTCCGCAGTAAGGAAGTAATTCTAAAAAGGGGAGTCAGTTACATGAAAAGCATTAAAGCAGTAGTGACCTTAGCAGCAGTAATGATAGTTTTTGGCGTCACGGAAGCTACGGCGCAGCCATCGGCGGCACAAGTCAAAAAAGACGTGTCGGGGCCAAAGACCATCTCTGTCACCGTTCTGGGAAAAGGAACTCGTGTGTGGAGCAAAGGTTATTCGAAATACGTGTGGGACGTGCCTTACACCGCTAAGGTCAAGAGCGATGAGCCGGGCGTAAATATCCTCGTCGAGGCGACCGCTTCGTACGATATCGTTGGCGGACGTTATGTTTACTGGCGTTCCTTTGTTGGATCGAATCTTTTCGAAGGCATTCCGAATCCGACCGAGGCGGAGGTTGCTGCTTTGCTCAAACAATTTGGGCCGCAGAAGATCATGATGGGTGAGTTCTATTCAGCGGTCAATATTGAGGGTGTAAAGCTGGCTGACAAGCCCCGTTTCGAATGGCATAACCTCAATTCAGTCTCGTTTACGGTCTATGCTACATTTACCGAACAAGTCAACTACACGACGAAACGCCGCATCGCAAAACCATATCGGGCAAGGCTCTATCGCGACGGAAAGTCGATGCCATGGAAAAGTATCGGCCCATCGGACAATCCAAACGATGATGAAGTGACCATCGTCCTGTGATAACAGTATCAACCGGTGAGCCGGGCACGTGTAAGGTCAAATATGAGGTAAAATAATGGCATCGCGGTTACAGAATAAACGCCGCCTCAAAGGCGTGATACTAAATTTTGGGTTGAGCGGAGTGTCATTCGTGCTAATGATCGTCGGGCTGGTCGCGGGTTTTGTGCCTTCGAGCAAAGTCAGGCGTTACGGTAATCTAACGGCGACGGCAAACCCGGTCAATTATTGGGTCACAATCGGCGGATTGTTTCTGCTCGGGGTCGTATTTCTCTGCATAGGTCTGTGGGCACTCAAGCGATACCGCAGCAACGCCGGGAGCTATGAATAGGTTTTAGACAAGATAAGGATAAATATCATGAAAAAATTAGTATTGTTCGCCGGTTTGGTGATGTTAGTAGCTAGCCTGATCGGTTGTGGTGGCGGTTCGTCTGCGTGGACCGTTAAGTACAAAGGCAAGGATATCAAGTTTGAAAAGATCGCCGGCTATTCAAGTTTTAGGCCCGACCTGCAACAAGGCCAGATCGTTATCGCCAATTTTGAACCCGAGATAAAGGACAAATCGGTGATGGGTATTGCTGACCGTGAAAAAGCGGGTGAGGCATTTGTCGGAATATATTTTAAGACGAACAATCAAGAAGATTTTAAGAATTCGATCAAAGCCGGCGATGTTTCGGACCGCATCATGAGTGTGTGGGTCACAAGCGGCGACGACAAACAGCGAGTGTCGTTTGGCTCAGGCGGAAAGGTCGAGGGCAAGCTCGTCATTACCGAGGTGACCGACACAGTAATTAAGGGCACGATCGACGTTAAAAAGGACGATTCGTCGGTGAGCGGCCCATTCGAGGCAAAGATACTTTCAAAACATTTATAAAACCTAACTGGAGCAAACTATGAAGAACACCCTATTGATAACAATGATCGCGGCGATCAGCATCTTCGCAGTCGCATGCGGTGGGGCTGCCAATACAAGCACGGCAAATAACACCGCGACGGCAAAGGCACCGGAGAAGAAAGAGGACAAACCGGCTGCACCAGCACTCAAACCAGGCGAGGTTCCGTTTGACGGTATGTCTAATGTCGGCACGACTGCAAAGGCCGGTGAGATCGTCCTAACGGTCGATGAGAAAAAGATCGGCGAGATCGCCGCCGAGCCAAAAGACCCGACAGCTATTTTCCAAAATCGCGTGATGGTTACGCCAGGCGAATTTGAATCGGAGGTCGAGGATAGCTTTAAGACAAAGTACAAAGTGCCGAACGCTTATATTATTCCCGTTCCAAAAGGTCAAAAAGCTAAGAACGGCGACGTTGTCCTGACTTGGTGGCAATCCGGCGGCGGCATGATGCGCGGCTATGTGACAGACGCCGGAAACGGAACCGAGCCGACGGTGCGTTATCTGGGTATGTCTCCGCGTGAAGACAAAAGCGATAAGCTCAAACCGGACTCGTTCGTTGTGGTCAATAGTGAATGGGCGCCCGGTGCTCCGGTTCTTTCAAAAGATGCTAATGGGACTGAGTTTGCATACGTCCTCCGTGTAAACGGCGACAAAGTTTTGCTTTCAGGTTTTGCCCGCAAGCTGAGGTTGAGATCAAAGGCGGATCTGACACCGATCGCATATAAGCCTGCTTTCAAAGTCGGCGACGAAGTAAGGGCTGCGTTCTTTTCATCGTTTGATCCGGCAACTGTCATAGCGATCGACGCAAAGAGCGGCAAGGTAACCGTCAAACGTAAAACAGGCGACGAACAAAAGGACCTCGATTTTGGCGAGGTGACGAAATAGGAGCAATATGAAAAAACTAATTGTAGTTACAATGTGCGCACTCATTGCTATGGCGTGCGGTGGAGCCGGTGGCGGATCGAGCCTGAGCGTAAAAGCCGGTGGTAAAGATGTGCCGTTTAGCGTAAAAACTAATGGTTCGGATAAGAGTGTATTTACCTATACTCCGGGGCCGGGCCAGCCGCCTCAAACGGCGACATCGTTCTCAGCAACATTTGCCAATTACGACATGGATCCAACCAACGGCGCCACGATGAAAAAGAAAATGGCGTCTGCCGATCAGGCACGAGTTTCTTTTTCGATCTACGGCGAATCGGGCACAGCTCTAAAGGATGAGATCAAGCCTGGAACCTATAAGGTCGATAAAGAGGCAAGATTTATGTCGGTCAGCACTGTTACGGTAATGACGTTTGCAGAGGGTAACGACAAGGAAACATATTTCGATCTCAGAGCGGCTGATGCGAAAGGTGAGATAAAGATCACCTCGGTAACGGCCGAGGCTGTAAGCGGTTCGATCGATGTTTCGCAAGGCGAGAACTCTGTTAAAGGCAGTTTTACGGCAAAGATCGCTGCCAAGAAATAACTGATTGTTGCTTAGAAACTTGAAAAGCCCGCCGAGCGATCGACGGGCTTTGTTTGTATTAGCGAAGTTGTCTAGAAATTTAGGCTGAGTTCGCCGTCGGTTTCACCAACCTCAACGCTGCCACCGTCGGTGAGCTTGCCAAACAGGATCTCGTTAGCCAGTGGTTGTTTGATCTTCTCGTGTATGAGGCGAGCCATCGGACGGGCACCGTATCGGGCATCAAAGCCATTTTTGGCGAGCCACTCGCGAGCATCTTCATTAAGTTTTACTAGCACACGTTTTTCGGCAAGTTGGCCGTTGAGTTCGTTGAGAAATTTATCGACGATCAGTTTGATAATGTCGATGTCGAGCGGTTTGAACGCAACCCAGGCGTCAAGCCGGTTGCGAAACTCTGGCGTAAACGTCCTCTCGATAACGCCTTTCGCCTGTCCTTTTGTCTCAGAGCTGTTACGGAACCCGACCCCACCAGAAGATAATTCTCTAGCTCCGGCATTGGTCGTCATTATCAGGATGACGTTGCGAAAATCTGCTTTCTTGCCGTTGTTGTCGGTTAGCGTTGCCGAGTCCATCACCTGTAATAGCAGGTTGAACAGATTCGGGTGAGCCTTTTCGATCTCGTCGAGCACCAGCACGGCGTGCGGCGTACGCATGATCGCCTCGGTTAACAATCCGCCCTGGTCAAAACCCACATAACCCGGCGGAGCGCCAATGAGCCGCGAAACGGTGTGCGGCTCGGCGTACTCAGACATATCAAAGCGGATAAATTCGATCCCGAGCTGTTCGGCAAGTTGTTTTGAAACCTCAGTTTTACCGACGCCTGTCGGCCCGGAAAATAGAAACGACCCCACAGGTTTGGTTTCGTGTCCTAAACCCGCACGCGAGATCTGAATGGCGTCAACGATCGCATCGATCGCCTCATTCTGACCAAAGATAAATTTCTTGATGTCATCACGCAGCGTCTTGAGCCGTTCTTTTTCGTTAGCGACAACGGTTTTTGGCGGCACCTTCGCCATACGGGCGATAGTATTTTCGACCATCTGGACGCTCACGCGTTTGGGTCGGCCACGTTTTGGCAAAAGCTTGACCGACGCTCCGACTTCGTCAATGACATCGATCGCTTTGTCCGGCAAGAAGCGGTCGTTGATGTATTTGCCGGCAAGCTCAGCGGCGGTCCTGAGGGCCTCATCGCCGTACCTGACGCCGTGATGCTGCTCGTAAAAACGCTTGAGGCCTTTGAGTATCTCGAATGTTTCATCGATAGTCGGTTCGTTGATATCGATCCGCTGAAAGCGCCGTGCGAGTGCCCGGTCGCGATCAAACGCAGCCTTATATTCCGCGTGCGTTGTCGAACCAATGCACCGCAATTGTCCCTCGGCCAACGCCGGTTTGAGAATGTTTGACGCATCCATCGAGCCACCTGATACGGCTCCGGCTCCGACGATCGTGTGGATCTCGTCGATAAAGAGGATCGCGTTTTCGTGCTCTTTTAGCTCGCTGATGATAGATTTGAACCGCTGCTCAAAATCGCCGCGGTAACGCGTGCCGGCAAGCACCGCACCCATATCGAGAGCAAAAACTTTGGCTCCCTGCAATACCTCGGGCACCTTGCCCTCGCTGATCTTTAGAGCGAGGCCCTCAGCCAAGGCGGTTTTTCCGACACCGGGTTCACCGACATAAAGCGGGTTGTTTTTCTTACGACGGCAGAGAACTTGGATCGTACGTTCGATCTCAGCCGTACGTCCGACGATCGGGTCTATGCCGCCATCGGCTGCTTTTGCTACAAGCTCGACGCAAAAACTCTCGAGCGGTTTTTTTCGCTGCGGACTGCCCTCGGGGTCAAATTCGTCGTCATCAAAACCGTCCGGAAACGCAAACGGATTGTCAGAATCGATCTTGGAAATGCCGTGTGAGATGTAATTGAGAATATCGAGCCGGGATACACCCTGTTGCAAGAGCAAATAAACGGCATACGACTGCTCGGCTTGAAATAGAGCGGCGAGGATATTGCCGCCGTCAACCGCCCCTTGACCGCTGCCCTCAGCCTGCAGCACGGCGTAATTTATCGTCGATTGAAACGTCGATGTTAGCTCCGGCATTGTCTTAACATCCGCCGGCATTTTTTCTAGTTGGGTGTCGAAATACTCCTGCAACGCACGCCCAAGCTCGTCGATCTGCGCACCGCAGTTGAACAATATCTCGCGCGCCGCCGTGTCCTCGAGCAATGCAAATAGCAAATGCTCCAGCGTCACAAATTCGTGCTTGTGCTTGACCGCCTCATCGACGGCAAAGCTCAGGGTTTCTTCTAGCTCACGCGTTAACATCTTTTGAATATCTTACCAGTTTACGTCGAATGAAAATAGATAGTTCACGTCTCAGAAAAAACGGACGCCTTCAGGGTGGATCCGCGAGACATGAATATTGAAATCAATGCCGGTCTTCGAATAGACCGCGTTCATCGCGTCTTTAACTGACTCCGCAATTTCTGTTGTTTGGCTGAGCATGAACATTGACGGCCCGGAACCCGAGATCCCGCCACCGATCGCTCCGGCCGCGAGACAAGCCGATCTAACCTCGTCAAATTTTGGGATCAGCGATTTGCGGGCGGGTTCGACGATCAGATCTATCATCGAGCGGGCCATCAGGTCATGATCGCCGGAGCTAAGGGCTGCGACGAGGGCTCCGAGATTGCTCCAATTTTTGACTGCGTCTTTTAGCGGCACGTCTTTCGGTAGGATCGCTCTTGCTTCGGCTGTTTTGATCTCGATCTGCGGATGGATGACTGTGGCAAACAGATCCGGGAAACCGATCTCGACAATATCGAGCGGATCGGCGGAACGAACAAGCGTAAAGCCTCCGTAAATACACGGTGCGGCATTATCGGCATGACGCGAGCCTGACGCCAGCATCTCACCGTTCATCGCAAAAGCAACCAGCTCCAATTTTGAAAACCTGTCGCCGAGCAAACGGTTTGCCGCGACCACGGCGCCACAAGAGCTTGCCGAACTCGACCCGATACCGCTGCCGGGTTTGATGTGTTTTGTGATCTCGACCTCAAAACCGTGATCGATCTGTGCCGCTTCTATCAGTGCTTGCAAAGCGACTCCGGCAACATTCTTTGCAGCGTCGGTCGGCAAGCCATAGTCGTCGCGGTTGATTATCCGTACCTCGCCAGCGTCGATCTTTCGCACCGTCATCTCGTCAAACGGCTCTTCTAAAGCAAAGCCGAGACAGTCGAATCCACATACGACGTTTGAAACAGTTGCCGGTGACCTGACGCTGACCTCGTCCATATTTCTAAAATCCTGATAAGCCGTATATTATTAAGTTGTCCACGGTTGAATTTTAACAGGATGGACAGGATCAACAGGATAATTAAAGTTGTTCTCGTGAAATCCTGCTTATCCTGACCATCCTGTTCGATACCAACTCATCTAACGATGCATTACTTTAGCACAAACCGAGTGTCGCCTCATGTCTCATTTCGCGACGCCGTACTCAATGGCCAGCCCGACGATAAGGGGCTGTATTTTCCGTCTGAGATACACCGACTTTCTGACGGACTTATAGATCAGCTTGCCGATCTGTCGAATGAACAGATCGCTTTCGATGTAATAAAGCCGTATATCGCTGGCGAAATTTCAGATGACATCTTGTTCGAGATCTGCCGCGAGACAGTAAATTTTGGTTTTCCTCTCGTTCCTGTTACGGATCAGATATCAACGCTCGAGCTGTTTCACGGACCGACGCTCGCTTTCAAAGATGTAGGAGCTCGGTTTATGAGCCGGTGTCTGAGGCACTTTTCACAAGACAATAAAGAGAAAACGATCGTGATCGTTGCAACTTCCGGTGATACAGGTGGTGCGGTTGCAGCCGGTTTTCACGGCGTCGATGGTATTGAGGTTGTAATCTTGTATCCCAAAGGAAAGGTCAGCAAGGTGCAGGAGTTACAGTTGACGACGCTTGGCGGAAATGTAACTACATTGGAATTACATGGAAATTTTGATGACTGCCAGGCCCTTGCAAAACAGGCGTTAGCGGACGACGACCTGCAATCAAAAGTACATCTGACATCTGCTAATTCGATCAACGTCGCCCGCTGGCTGCCGCAGCAGTTTTATTATCTCTTTGCGTTGAAACAGTGGCAAGGAGAGCCGCCGGTCATTTCTGTTCCGAGCGGTAATTTTGGCAATCTTGCTTCGGGCATACTCACTCACATTTCCGGTTTGCCGGTTAAGAAATTTATCGCGGCGTGTAATGCAAACGATGTCGTCACACGGTATCTAAAAACACAAAATTACGATCCGCACGAATCCGTTGCAACTCTTTCAAATGCAATGGACGTCGGATCTCCGAGTAACTTTGTCCGAATCCTCGAGATATTTGGCAATAAGTTTATTGATCTCAAAGAAAAACTCGAATCGGTCAGTATTTCCGACGAAGTAACTGCTCAGACGATGCGAGATGTTTATAGAGAGACCGGCTATATTCTAGATCCGCATGGTGCGGTCGGTTATCGTGCTCTGGCCGATTATCTTGAGAACGACGCGAACCCCCGCGGGATGTTTCTTGAAACGGCACATCCCGTGAAATTCGATTCGGTCCGTGAGATAATCGGGACGTCTGGTACAACGCCGCCATCGGTTGCTGAGCTATACTCAAAAACAAAGGTCTCCACAGAGATGGAAAATGACTACGACGCATTGCGCGAAATGCTGTTGAGTAAGATATGAAGGTCCTAAAATTTGGCGGCTCGTCGGTAGGCGGCCCCGAAGCAATAAGACAAGTTGTCGAGATCATTCGTCGGACGAGTGCGACGGACGAATGTGCGGTCGTTCTGTCGGCGATGCAAGGCACGACTGACGCGTTAATAGCTGCCGGCCGATCGGCCGAACGGGGTGACGATGGCTATATTGAGACGATCAGCGACATCAGCGAACGGCACCTCGCGGCTATTAAGGACTTGTTTGGCGAAGACGCGAATCCGCCGGTAATTGATTTTGTCGAATCTACTATCAAAGAGCTCGGAGATCTGTGCGAAGGCGTCAGGCTTATTCGCGAACTATCGCCCAAAACCCTCGACCGCATACTCAGCTTTGGTGAGATCGTTTCGACAAGAATCGTGTCGGCGTTGCTAGCTGAGGACGGACTCGAAAACGAATGGGTCGATAGCCGTCTGCTGATCCGAACCGATTCAAATCACGGATCGGCTAGCGTGAATTTTGCCGAGACGAATGAACGGATATCATCTCATCTGGAGGAAAGCCCGTCCCGGGTTCACATTTTCCCAGGCTTTGTTGCGTCTGATGCGGCTGGATACACGACCACGCTTGGACGCGGCGGTTCGGATTATACGGCTGCGATAATTGCGGCGGCGGTCGATGCCGATGTGCTCGAAATTTGGACTGATGTCTCGGGCATGATGACGGCGGACCCGCGTTTCGTGCGCAACGTCCGGCAGATCTCGCACATCACATATCGCGAAGCGATGGAGTTGTCGCACTTTGGGGCAAAGGTCATTTACCCACCGACGATCCAGCCCGTGATGGCGAAAGGAATTCCGATCCTCATCAAAAATACTTTTGAACCCGGGCATCACGGAACGCTGATCGAAGCCGAATCTACGTCGAAAACCGAGATGATCCGCGGCATCACTAGCATCGACAAGATCACGATCCTCAATCTCGAGGGTAGCGGAATGGTAGGCATCCCGGGTTTTTCAAAGCGTCTGTTTGACGCACTCTCGCGGGCGGCGATCAACGTTATCCTCATTACACAGAGCTCGTCCGAACACTCGATCTGCGTCGCAATTGAGGAAAAACACGCAGAAATGGCAAAGCTTGCCGTCGATCTTGAGTTTGAAAATGAGATCAATCTCGGCCGTATCGACCCGCTCAAGGTCGAGAGCGGTTTTTCGATCCTTGCTCTCGTCGGCGACAACATGAAAGAGCACACGGGCGTTTCGGGCAAGATGTTCACTACGCTCGGGCATAACGGTATTAACATCCACGCCATCGCTCAGGGTTCGAGCGAGAGAAATATCTCTGCGGTAATTTCCTCAAATGACGTGCGTAAGGCTGTCAATACGTTGCACGAAGAATTTTTCTCAGACGGCAACAAACAGATCAATCTGTACATCGCGGGTGTCGGAACAGTCGGCGGAAAGCTGATCGGCCAAATATTGTCGCAGCACCAGCATCTGCTCGATGACATGCGTTTGAATCTGCGGGTCGTCGGCATTGCCAATAGCACACGGGCTTTGCTTGCAGAAGAGGGACTTGATCTTAGTGACTACAACGACAAGTTGTCTGTAGCTGACGAGATGGACATTGAGACATTCACCGGTGCAATTATCGAGCGAAATCTGCGTAACTCGATCTTTGTTGATATCACAGCCAATGCTGACGTTGTGCGGACGTATCCTAAATTACTCGCAAAAGCTGTGTCGGTAATTGCGTGTAATAAGATCGCAGCTTCATCGGATCATGATAATTACAGTCGTCTGAAAGCGCTCGCCCGTGAGTACGGATCAAACTTTTTCTTTGAGACAAACGTTGGAGCTGGTTTGCCGGTGATACACACGCTCGGGGACCTGCTCAGCAGCGGCGACCATGTGAATCGAATCGAGGCCGTGTTGTCGGGCACGCTCAATTTTGTTTTTAATAACTACGACGGATCGCGGCCGTTTGCAGATGTGGTCCGTCAGGCTCAGACCGAGGGTTATACAGAGCCGGACCCAAGACTCGACCTTAATGGAACTGATGTCGCACGAAAGATACTGATCCTGGCCCGCGAGGCTGGTGAGCGAATGGAGATGGACGACATAACGAACACAGCTTTTCTGCCTGAGTCGTGTCTTGTGGGGAGCGTTGATGATTTCTATGTCGAGATGGAACGGCATGAACCGCATTTTCGAACGCTGCTCGAAGATGCGGCTGCACAAGGGTTAAAGCTGAAATACATCGCTTCGTTTGATAATGGCAAAGCGTCCGTTGGTTTGCAGTCGATCGGTTCTGACCACAACTTTGCTAATCTCTCAGGAAAAGACAACGCGGTGCTATTTTACACGAACCGATATGCCGACCAGCCGCTGGTCATAAAAGGAGCCGGCGCAGGGGCAGATGTAACGGCCGCGGGTGTTTTTGCGGATATCATCAGAGCCGCCCGGTCGTAAGTCTTTAGTAATTACATGATAAAAGGCCGCCGAGTCAATATATCTCGGCGGCGATTTTCTTTCAGTCTGCCAGATAGCCAAATTTACCCGCTCGATAATCCTCAAGCGCCTGTGCGATCTCGATCTGAGTATTCATCAGGAACGGACCGTACTGAGCGATGGGTTCATTTAGCGGCTCGCCGCTCATTAGCAAAAAGATTCCGCCTTCTGTAGATTCGACGGTGAAGGTTTCACCGTCTGTAGCGAACAACGCGAGGTTGTTGTGCGGCAATTTATCAGTACCGTTAATGATTGCCGAACCTTCGACCGCTAGTAATGCGGTCGTGTATCCCGACGGGAACGAAAGCTCGATCTTTTCGCCAGCTTTTGGCTTTAGATTGTAAAGGTGCACTGGCGAGAACGTGCTGGCTGGACCTTTGACGCCGTTGTATTCACCCGCGATGACCTCGACCTCGCCGCCGCTCGACAACGTGACGCGGCCCATCTCGGCGTTCGTTATCGCCTGATACTTTGGCTCGGTCATTTTGTCTTTAGCCGGCAGATTTACCCAAAGCTGGACCATCTGGAATGGTCCGCCCTCACGGTTGTATTCCTGTTCGTGATATTCCTTGTGCAGCAATCCGCTACCGGCGGTCATCCATTGCACATCGCCTTCTCCGATCACGCCTCCACCTCCGCGACTATCATGATGAGCGACCTTTCCCTTGTAACCGATGGTCACCGTTTCAAATCCTCGATGCGGATGCGGGCCTACGCCAAAAGGTTCTTCGCGTGGCGGAAAATTAGTAAGTGCGTTGTAATCCAGTAAAAAGAACGGGCTCATCCGCTCGCCTGTCAGCGGCCCATGCGGGAAAAATCCGTGCACATCAAACCCGTCACCGACCCAATGCTTAGGCGGCGGAGCCACGACCCTCTCTACTTTTTTAATGTTTTGTTCCAACTTAGTTTCCGCTCTCATAGTTCGTTGTCTCCTATGTCTAATAGTCTATGACGAACTGAGGAGGATGTAATCATCAATTTGGGTGAGGCGTTAGAGGTACTTTGTGGTGATACTATTTCTTTCGCACAACCATCAGACCGTCGCGGATCGGGAGCAGGACGTTTTCAACCCGGTCATCGGCGAGCGCTTTTTGACTAAAGTCATACAAGGCCTGGGTGTTCTCGTCCTTATCGCTCTCGATAACTTTGCCGCTCCAGAGCACGTTGTCGGCGATAATAAATCCGCCGTGACGTACCATATCAATTACAAGGTCGTAATAGTTTGAATAATTAGGTTTATCGGCGTCGATAAATACGAGATCAAATGTCTCTGGGAGTGTAGGAATGATCTCTGTGCCAAGACCAAGGTAAAACTCGATCTTGTCGGCGAACTTACTCTTTTCGACAAATTGGCGGGCGACTCGATTTGTGTCTTCTTGTACATCCAATGTAATTACCTTGCCGCCGTCTGCAAGCCCTTCGGCAAGGCAAAGTGCGGAATACCCAAGATACGTTCCTATCTCCAAAACCACTTTTGGACGTATCATGTGCGACAGCATCGACAGCACGCGGCCCTGAAAAAAGCCCGAAAGCATCATCGAATCTTCGTAATGGGCGTAACAGTGGGCACGCAGCTCTTGCAACACCGCACTCTCATCCGATGTCATGCTTTCAGCATATTTAATAACTTCGTCTTTCATAGATCTACTCTTACCAATCCCCGCTTTATAGCGAGCGTCGCGGCCGAAGTGCGGTCCGAAACACCGATCTTGCCAAAGATATTCTGCACATGCGTCTTGATCGTATTTTCCGAATTGTCTAGGGCGAACGCGATCTCCTTATTCGACATACCGCCGACAATCATTCTGAGAACATTTGTTTCGGTTGCAGTGAGTTCTTCCTCGCCAAGGTGCTCACTCAGAACCTGAGCGATGGCGTCAGGAATATACTTACGGCCGGCCGCAACAGTGCGAATGGCTTTTATCAGTTCGTCAGGCTCTATATCTTTGCAGATATATCCGGCAGCTCCTTTCTTTAAGGCCCGGCTGATCTCGGCGTCACCAGCGTGGTCTGCCAAAACGATGATCTTGGCGTTTGGTTCGTTTTTAAAGTAATTATCCAGATCATCGATCGTGCAGGAATTCGGGAACCTTAATCCGAGGATGTTGATATCCGGTCTTACGCGCAGAAATGCTGCAAATCCGTCCGCAGCATTATCGGCCTCGCTCGCCAACTCGATATCCGGTTCGGACGATAGCACGGCTCGCATACCGATGCGGGTGAGCGGCTGGCTTTCGACCACGAGGACTTTGATCGCATCAGGCATTCTTACTCAGTCCCGCAGCAAATTCGACGATGGGGCGGATCAGGTCAGTGTCGTAATTTGTCTTTACGTGCTGCATAACGGCAGTCATACGTTCAAGGCCCATGCCGGTATCGACCGATGGAGCTGGCAGAGGCGTTAGCTTAAACGATCCGTCCGGCTCCTGCGTGCGGTTGTATTGCATAAAAACGAGATTCCAGATCTCCATGGTGGTATCGCCTGGGCCGTTGACCCAATGTGGCGAATTTTTTTCCGGGTTTTCGGGATCCCCGCCCATGTAATAATGTATCTCTGAGCACGGGCCACACGGGCCGGTGTCTCCCATTTGCCAGAAATTGTCTTTCTTGCCAAACCCTAGAACGCGTTCCGGTTTTGCTCCAGCCTTGACCCAAAGCTCACGAGCCTCATCGTCAGGGCCGACCTGATCGTCGCCTTCAAATACGGAAAACCACAGCCGTTCGGTATCTAGACCAAATTCGTTGACAAGCAGATCCCATGCAAAACGTATAGCGTCTTCCTTAAAATAATCGCCAAACGAAAAATTGCCGAGCATTTCGAAAAACGTATGGTGGCGGGCTGTTTTGCCGACTTCGTCGAGGTCGTTGTGCTTGCCGCCGGCACGGATGCATTTTTGCGAAGTGACGGCACGCGTGTAGTCGCGTTTCTCCAGTCCAAGAAACACGTCTTTGAACTGATTCATCCCGGCGTTGATAAATAGCAGCGTCGGGTCGTTAGCGGGTAGTAGCGGCGATGAATGAACAACTTTGTGCCCGTTCCGCTCAAAATAATCGAGGAATTTTGCTCTGATCTCGTCTCCGGTCATAAGTTAAAATCTTATGCGGAAGCCCGCGTGTAAGCAAGGGCGTAACTCGTATGTTGAAGTTACGCCCCTCGCTTACATACGGGCTATTACAATAGGAACGAAGACTATTTTTCGGCCTTGAATTTCAATGAAACTGAATTCATACAATATCGCAGACCGGTCGGCTGTGGGCCGTCGTCAAAAACGTGCCCGAGATGTGAGTGGCAGCGGGCACATTCGACCTCGGTGCGGACCTCGCCTAGCGAGTTATCGACCTTTTCGGTGACATTCTTTTTGAATATCGGTTGGAAAAAGCTTGGCCAGCCGGTCCCGGATTCAAACTTTGCAGTCGATTTGAAGAGAGCCAGCCCGCAAGCCGCACAATAATATGTACCCTGCTTTTTATTTTTGGTCAGGGCTCCGGTGTATGGCCTCTCGGTGCCCTCTTCGCGTAATACGTTAAATTCCTCGGCGGACAGCTCTTTTTTCCAATCTTCTTCGGATTTGGTGATCTCTTTGCCGTCAAATTCGCCATCCGTCAGCTCGACCTTGCGGGTCGTTCCATCTGGTTTTTTGGCCGGCGTCGGTTCGGTTGCTGCGATTTGCTCGTTCATCGATGCTTTTGGTGTACAGCCAAATAAGCCAACCAAAGCAGTAGTAGAAACAAGTGTTATAAGTGCGATCGTTGAAAATAGAACTTTGTGTCTCATAGCTAAATAATACTATCTAAGCGGTATATTATTTCTAAAAATAGATTCGCTCGATAGTCTAAGGACTTTTCCCATCTCGATTAAAACATCCCCCTCCAGAAATGCTTTGATCGGGATCCTTGATATGCCTCAGACCATCGAGCGAAATTGTAGAACGTTAAGTTAGTTCGGCAACAGTACCGAGTTAATGACGTGAATGACACCATTCGACTGTTTGACATCAGCGATCGTCACGGTCGATTTGCCGCCCTTTTCGTCCATCAAAACTACATTCTTGCCATCGAGCATTGCATAGAGCTTTCCGCCGGCAACGGTCGTAAACTCAGCCTTGCCCTTACCCTTCTTGATCGCCTTCACCACGTCTTTTGAGCTAAAGTTGCCCGCGATGACATGATAAGTGAGGATCTTGGTAAGCGTTGCTTTGTTTTCAGGCTTTAGCAGAGTCTCGACGGTACCCGCAGGCAAAGCAGCAAATGCACTGTTGACCGGTGCAAAAACTGTGAAAGGTCCGGCACTCTTAAGTGTGTCAACCAAACCGGCTGCGCTAACGGCCGCGACGAGTGTTGTATGATCTGCCGAGTTGACAGCGTTCTCAACGATGTTCTTTGTCTTGTACATCGCGGCTCCGCCGACCATCGGGTTACCGTCCATCGACTGTGCCGAAACTCCAAAAGTGACGCCGAGCGTCAATACCACTAATGCTAAAAATGATTTCATTGTTAAATCTCCCCCTAATAAAAATTTGATTACTAAAAAAAAGGCTTTCTTTCCTTTGGAGTGGATTTCGTGGGTGCCGAGGGTTTGGATTCAACTATGCGGAAAATTTTTTATGGGGTAGGTGATCGAACCTATAGATCTTGGCCATCTTGTTCGAATTCGCGGGATCCAACCGCTGACATCCTTTCGCGGATCAGATCAAAACCAAAGCCCTGACGCAGCAGGTGGTCGTAAAATTTCTTGGTTTCTTCGCGGGTCTCTGGCTTGCCTTTTAATCGGAGGCGTTTTGCTATTGCAATATCGATCAGTTCCGCCTCGGGTAGTTTTTCAAATGCCTCAGTAATTGCAATGGCGACAGTTTCTTTATCCAGCTTTTTTTGCGACATCGTCTGCTGCAGACGGCGTTTGCCCTGTGGTTTTTGGCGGAGTTTTGAGACGGCTAGATCGCGGGCATATTGCTCGTCGTCGAGATATTTATATTCTTTTAGTTTTTCAATGACAGCATTAACGATCTCGTCATTGGTCCAGAGCTTTTCGAGCAAACGCTCGCGCAACTCCCTGACCGAACGCGGTTTGGCGGCGAGTAGCTTGACGGCGCGGTTCATCGTCCGCTCGCGCGAACGGACCGGATCTTTGACCATACGTTTTTCTTCATCGACTGGTTGTCGCCGCCGTCCCCACATAACAAGTCAATTATTAATTATTAATTGGTAATTAGTAATTACCATCAATTGAAATAAAATCGAAGTCGTGGACGGCATCCTTATCATTGACAAACCGGCAGGGCTGACATCGCACGATGTGGTCGCGAGAGTGCGTCGCATCCTAAAAACAAAACGTGTCGGCCATACGGGCACGCTCGACCCTTTTGCGACAGGCGTGATGGTAATTCTCGTCGGCCAGGCAACGCGGCTTGCGCAGTTTTTGGACAAAGACGAAAAGGAATACGAGGCGATTGTCCGGTTTGGTTATGAGACCGATACCGGCGACCTGACTGGACAGATGCAGAATGCAGAATGCAGAATGCAAAATGCAGAGATCGGAAAGGTATTGGCGACGACGAATTGGAATGAAGTTTTTGCGGATTTTCGTGGGCAGATAGAACAGACACCGCCGATGTATTCAGCCAAGAAGATCGACGGTAAAAAGCTGTATGAGCTTGCACGCAAAGGCGAAACCGTCGAACGAAATGCCGTTGCAGTTACGGTTCATCAATTAGAGATCATCGACAATTCGATAACTGAGGACTCGGAACTCGACACTTGGAACCTCAAACTTAGCGTCGCGTGTTCCGCTGGCACCTACATCCGCACACTTGCCGAGGACATTGGACGCAAGGTCGGCGTCGGTGCGCACTTAGCCGAATTGAGGCGGACACGTGCGGGGAAATTTGGCATCGAGCAAAGCATCACGCTCGAAACGTTAGAGCAGACTGACAATATACACGGCTCGCTCATCCCAATGGAAACGGCAGTGTCGCATCTTGCGGCGTTGACGCTAAACGCGGATCGTGCGGGCAAGACGCGGAGCGGCCTATCAACGCGCATTTATGAAGAACAATTTGCTGATGGACAATCCGTCAGGATGATTGACGAGAACGACAAACTCATCGCAATCGGCGTTTACGACGAAACGGAAAATTGTGTGCGGCCAAAAGTGGTTTTGGTATAAAATTACGGCAGGGCAAAACGTATGAAAAAACGAAATTTGGCATTGGCGGTCGGTGGTGCAGTCGGGGCGGCGGTCGCTGTCAAGCTGTTAACGCGTGCCGATACGGTCAAATGGGACGACGTTGCCGGGCGTGTCATACACGCCGAAAACTCGCATTTTGTAAATGTTGACGGTGCCCGCGTGCATTATCAGGAGTTTGGCCTGCCGACAAAACCGCCGCTCGTCCTGATCCACGGCTACACGGCGTCGGTCTATGTCTGGAAAACGGTCGCACCGATGCTGGCCGAAGCCGGTTTTCGCGTTATTGCGGTCGATCTGATCGGCTATGGATACTCGGAAAAGCCTGCGTGGTTTGATTACTCGATCCAGGCACAGGCACGAATGATATCGCGGTTTATGGCGCGGATCGGCGTCGGGCGGGCGACAGTCGTCGGCAGCTCGTACGGCGGTGCGGTCGCCCTAAACGTAACGCTCGATTATCCGGAAATGGTCGAAAAGCTTGTCCTCGTCGATGCGGTCTGTAACGACGAACCAAAGGATCATCCAATACTGCGGCTTGCTGCCCTGCCCGGCGTCGGCGAAGCTCTTACACCGTTTCTTCTCGATTCCAAAGCGTTTTTACGGATGCGGATGAACGGCACGCTCCACAAAACCAATCACCACATGATCACCGAGGAGCGTATCGACAACATCCGCCGTCCGCTGTTTGCCGCTGACGGACACCACGCGGTGCTTGCGACATCACGCAACTGGCACGCTGACCGGCTCGAGGCCGACGCTCATCTCATCAACCAACCAACGCTCATCATCTGGGGCGACTCGGACACGGTCATCCCCATAAAACACGGCTACACGCTGCACCGCGAGATACTTAATTCGCGTTTCGTCGTCCTCAAAGACTGCGGCCACGTCCCACAAGAGGAAAAAAGTGAGCTTTTCACCGACCTCGTCACCGAATTTTGCCGCGACCGCAAAGGCCGTATTGCCGCCAAGGACGGCGATGACGTGCGGTTGGAAGCCTAATGAATCCCACGGCGTCGGCACTATACGGTAAAGGAATCTTTACGACCGTTGCGATCCGTGACGGGCAACCGTTTCTTTGGCAGAAACATTGGAGGCGGCTGCATAATAACGCCAAGACAGTCGGAATCAACCTCTCAGAGCATTCCGAACAAGATGTTTCGGATCAACTTACCGTTTCGATCAAAAACAATGGCATCATAAACGGTCGTGCACGCCTGACATTTTCTGACGAGAGCCCAAGCCCCATCTGGACGACCGAATCATCTGCTAAAACAAGTCTCCATATAATAACGGGCGAACTGCGTCCTTTGCCGGATGAGTTTCGGTTGACGCTTTCGCCGTTTACTGTTAACTCGCGTTCGCCGCTGGCGGGTGTGAAATCATGCAATTATCTCGAAAATCTGCTGGCAGTCGAAGAGGCAAAAAAACGTGGCTTTCACGAGGCTGTTCGCGTCAACGAACTTGGGTTTATCACCGGCGGATGTATGTCGAATGTTTTCTGGCTGAAGGATGAGGTGCTTTATACGCCAGGCTTACCGACAGGATGTTTGCCCGGAACTACGCGGGAATTTGTACTGGAAAATGTAGAGTGCCGCGAGATCGAAGTCGGAATCGAAGAGTTAAATAAAGCAGATGCCATATATATGACCTCTGCGGGGCTGAGTATTTGCAAGGTAAATTGTTTTAACGGAACAAATTTACCTGATTCAGCAACCGAGATGGATCGCTTAAAGGCAGAAACGCGACTGTAAAGGAGCGTGCCGATCCGCTGATAACGAACCGAATGCACGCTCCATGACTGTCGCGTTTCTGCCTTAAATTTATTACCCTGCGGTTTCGAAAAGTGCGAGGATCTGTTTGCCCTCGATCGAACGGGGGTCGATGGTACGCAGATGCTTGCGGCCCTGCATTTCCCAGATCGCCGTTACCGTTCCTTCTTTTTCGACTGCTTGATACGAAACTTCGTCGGTGTTGACCGGAGCTTCTGCGACCGGTGCGGCTGCGGTTTCTTCCGTAGCTTCGGCGGCCTGTACTGCTTCTTCTGACATTAAAACAAATTTCTCCTATCGGGCTATTTCCTATTTACAAACTGTTAATAGAAAGAGAATTCTATACAAAGCGCCTTATTTTGTCGAGCCTTGCGGTCATTTCGTTCGCTTTAGCTCCAGCTCGTAAAACCACAGATCGTTGTTCGGCTGGTCAATCTTCATTTCATTTGCCTTGCCGTTCTTATCGATAACAAAGGTCACAAATCCACGCGGAAAGTTATACCCGGCCGATGGCCGCCATTTGATCTGAAAAGTGTCGAGGTGCCAGTGTTCGAGATCGGCGACATAGCCGGGCGTCGGGATCATACGCATCACCAGTTTGCCGTTTTCCTCGGCAACGGTTATGTCGCCATACATCTGGCTGGTAAATGTTCCGGCGTACGATGAGATAGCGAGCGACGGTTTGGTGTTTGGGAGGCGGGCGGCATCGACCTTTTTGATCTCTTCGGCATCGGCGGCTTTTCCGTCGGCGAGCTGTTTGACAGCCTCGGCGTTGTAATCGCGTTTTGGCGCATCGACCAGCATGTCGCGTATCTTTGACATCATCACGATAAACGACGGTGATTCGTTGTTTGTCAGGACAACAAAACCGGCATTTTCTTCGGGTATGAGCACTGTGTACGAGAGCATACCGTCGAGGCCGCCGCTGTGGTTGATGATCTTGCGGCCATAGTAATCGTAGAGAAACCAGCCCATGCCGACGGCGTTAAAATGGCGTGTCGGGTTAGATCTGATCGCCCCTTCGGACAGCGGCATCATCATATTTGGCTGCCACATCGCGTTTGATTGTTCGCTCGAAAATATCTTTTTACCCTCAAATGTGCCGCGGCCAAGCTGTAAACGTATCCAGCGGCTAAGATCAGCAACCGAGGCATTTACACCGACCGCACCATAAGCTCCCTCGTAATTTGCACCCTTTATCTGCGGCAAGACGCGGAGTTTGCCGCCCGATTCGTTATGCGGACGTGCGACATTGTCCGGCAGGGCATTGATGCTTGTTACCGACCGCGTCATGCCGATCTGGTCCATGATCCGTTCTTTGACAAAGACCGGCCAGGGCTTGCCCGACACTTTCTCAACGATCTTACCCGCAGCGACGAACATCAGGTTTTGATAACCGTAACGCGTGCGAAAGCTCGACACCGGCTTTAGATACTTAACGCGTTTTAGCATATCGTCCGCCGTGTATGTCGTGTTGAACCACAGCAGATCTCCGCTAAATGTGTCGAGCCCGACGCGATGCGTTACCAGATCGCGAACGGTCAATTCGCTCGTCACCCACGGGTCGTACATCTGAAACTCAGGCAGATATTTTGAAACCTTGTCGTTCCAATTGAGTTTTTTTTCATCGACTAGAATAGCGAGGCTCGCGGTCGTGAAAGCCTTAGAATTCGAAGCGATCTCAAATATCGTATTCTCATCGACCTTTTCCGGTTTGCCGAGTTCGCGCACACCGTAGCCTTTGGCAAAGACCGTCTTGTCATCTTTGACGATTGCGATCGCCATCCCGGGGCCGCGAAACGTCTCCATGACGGTGTTGGCATACGCGTCGATCTCTTTGAGCTTGTCATCGAGCGTTTGTGCGCTGACAAACAGAGGGAAAGCCAAGAATAGAAAGAGTATTGCGTGTAGTTTCTTCATAACATTAATAGACCCGGATATCAGGGTCGGAGCCAATTTGTAATGGCGGCGTGACCGCCCGAGTCAATTTCTTTCGTAAACGTCGTTCTTTTTTTAAGAGCCGGGGAAGGGCATTTTTTGCGACCTTGATCCATCTGAGCTCGCGTATTGGATCGACTAGATGCGTGTCGGGAAGCTTGTAGCCCGACTCCTTGAACACGAGCCCGATCGGTAACTCCATCTCGTCCTGCAGTTTTATCATCCCCGCGACCAGCTGTGAGCCCGGCGTTAGCAGCGGCCCGATGCCGTATCTGACTTGTTGCGTTCCGATGATGTAAAGGTGCTTATAGTCGGGCAAAACGCACCCGGCGTAGAGCGCCGCGAGCTGTTCATTTATCATTTGAACCATTCCATCCGGTAAAAACGGAAAGCTAAGGTAAAAGCCCGTCGCAGCTACGATCAAGTCGTATTCGTCACTTGTTCCGTCCTTAAAATGGACAATCTTTCCCTCAAACCGCTCTATGTCGGGTCGCGGTTTGATACGCCCGTGCTTAAGATAATGAAAAATCTCCGTGCTAATGGTCGGATGCTTTTCAAATATCTCGTGATCCGGTTTTGGCAGCCCATAATGCTTATATTTACCAATGACGATCTTCAATATACCTCGCAACAAATATCGCTGAAGCCAAACCGGAGCATGCATCACCGGTGATTCGATAGACGGTTTGCCGAGCAAGGTTTTTGGCATGAACCAATAACCACGGCGAAGGCTCAAATGGGCTGTTTCGGATACTCGAGCCGCCTCAGAAACTATATCGCAAGCAGAGTTGCCGCCGCCGATGACGAGCACGCGTTTACCCTCAAGCTGTTTCGGGTCCTTAAAATCTTTTGAGTGGATATATTCGCCTGTAAATTCACCCTTATGCGACGGGAAACGCTTGTCCCAGTGATGCCCGTTGCAGACCAACACGCCTTTGTAGGTCCGCCGCTCGCCGCTCGCAAGCTCGACATCCCAAAATTCGTCCGTTCTTGGGGTTACTGCGGTTACTTTTGTATTAAATTCGATCTTTGGCCGTAGATCAAAAGTGTCCGCGTAGAGCTTGTAATAATCGCCCATCTGCTGCTGACTCGGGAAATCGGGGTAACCGTCGGGCATCGGAAAATCAGTGAATTGGGTTGTCTTGCGCGATGAGATTATATGGGCTGTGCGATAGGTGCCGTGATACCAGTTACCGCCTACTTCATCGTCAGCCTCGATCTGTTCATAGCCAATGGATGCGTCGGCAAGCGCTTTGGCGTGCGACAATCCGGACGGTCCCGCTCCTATTACGAGCATCAATTCACGTCTATCCTGCATATTTATCGTTGAACTGTGAACAGCCGCCATTTGCCCTCAACACCCGTAAATGACCGCTGGCCCAATTCCTTAAATTCGATTTCAGGCCGTTTAAGCGTGTCCTCAGATATTTGTCATAATAATACCACGCGCTACATCTGGTTTTTTCTTTCAAAACACGGCAAATTCGGATATTCTTTTTGGCACATGTCACCAATTGCGATCACGTTAATTTTGCTACTTGTTGCGATCATCTTGTTTGCCAGCGAAAAGCTGCCTGTTGATGTTATCGGCATTATTCTAGTGATAGCGCTGATACTGACGAGGGTTTTGACGGTTGGCGAGGCGGTCGCAGGATTTGGCAACGATGTGATAATCACTATCGGCGGCCTTTTTATCCTTGTGGGCGGACTGACCAAAACTGGTATGGTCGATGTCATCGGGCGGCGGATCGGGCGGATATCGGGTGATAATGAGTTTGTACTGACAGCGCTGATCATGGTGACGGCGGCTGTTTCGGCTTCTGTATTGAAAAATACGACAACTGCGGCGATGTTCTTACCGGTCGTGATCGGGCTTGCCGCCAGGTCAAAGGTCCCACCGTCAAAATTGCTGATGCCGCTTGCGTTTGGTGCGATCCTTGGCGGCAGTTGCACGCTCATAGGAACCTCGACAAACCTGGCGGTCAGCGGTGCGATCACGCGTTATGGTCAAGAGCCATTTTCAATGTTTGAGCTTGCTCCGGTTGGTATCATTACATTTGCGGTCGGGCTGCTCTATATGCTTTTCATCGGGCGTAAGTTGCTGCCGAGCCGCGGCGGCGAGGCCTCGCTCACTGAGCAATATCAGATCCGCGACTACATCTCCGAGCTATTGGTTTTGCCCGATTCTGAACTGGTTGGAAAAACACTCGAAGAGGCTAATATCAACACTATTCTTGAGCTCAATGTTCTCGGCATCATCCGTGATGGTGAGCGGATCATTGCCCCGAGTTCAGGTGAGCGTATTCGCCGCCGTGATTCGCTGATCGTCGAGGGCAAGATCAGTGACATCTTGCGTGTAAAAGAAGAGATCGGTCTCGAGATCAAGGCTGATTTTATGCTCAATGATGTTGTGCTTGAGGATGACGAGATCGAGCTGTTTGAGCTGATGGTGATGCGTGATTCGAGATTGGTTGGCCACACGCTCAAGACATTGAAGTTTCGCCAAAGCTACGACCTGACCGTGTTGGCGATCAACCGCCACGGCCAGACATTTATCGAAAAACTCAGCGACCTGGAACTTATCTTTGGCGATGTGCTGCTTGTGCAGGGCAAGCGTACACTGATCGATCCGCTCGTGATCGACCGCGAGTTGATGCTGCTCGAGGACGTTTCTGCCAGCAGTATCCGGGTTGAAAAGAGAAAATGGGCGGTGGGCGCATTTGCACTTTTCCTGACGCTGTCGCTGACAAAGGTCGTTGTCGGTTATGAGATACCGCTCGCGGTGTGTGTGCTGTTGGGTGTGATGGTGTTGCTTGCGACCAAAACCGTGCGTTACTCGGAAATGTATGACCTGATCGATTTTCGCTTGCTGGTGCTGATCGCGTGCATGATGAGCTTTGGCGTCGCGATGGAAAACACGGGAGCAGATGTATATCTCGCCGGGCTTATCGAATATTATTTTGCCCAATATGGTGCTACTGCGGTACTTGCCGGATTCTTTCTATTTACCGTTTTGCTCACCCAGCCGATGTCCAATCAGGCGGCCGCTCTTGTCGTCCTGCCGGTCGCTATCAAAACAGCGGTCGCTCTGGGGCTAAATCCACGCACGTTTATTATCGGCGTCACATACGCCGCGTCATTTTCATTTATTACGCCGCTTGAGCCGGCCTGTGTGTTGGTCTATACGCCGGGGCGTTATCGATTTATGGACTTTGTAAAGATCGGGACGATCTTAACGATCATCGTATTCGTTGTTTCGATCACCCTCGTACCGGTATTTTGGCCGATCTAGTGCCTGATCGTTTTTGTGATCTCGCTAAGCGACAAGCCGCGTTTGATTATCATTATCATACCGACGGCCGTCCAAAAGAATATGCGGCCGCGTCGTATGATCGCCAATGTCACCCCGACACCAGCTACGAGGGCAACGGTCTCGGCGATAAACTCTGCACCGGCTTCGTCAACGCCGATCGTGAACGGTACCAGTTTGAATATGACAGTAATAAAACGGCTGATCGATTCGAGTAGAAAGGCTGTCAACAGGCTGGGGGTGACACCGGTCAGTCGGTAAAGAATAAACGCGACCTCGACGATCCCGAGCAGGTGGTAGGACATCTGGAGCAAACAGAGCGGCACAAAGCGACGCGGGAAATGTCGATAATACCCATAGATCAGATCCTCGAATCGCCGCACATCTACACGCCATTTACCTAAATGATCGTGCAGGACACCGCGTTTATAGACCCAGTTGCAGATCCAACTGGCAAAATGCCATTCGCGGATCACCATTATCACACCCAATACCAACGCGACTGCGAGAACACCAATTACCACCTTAAGGGTAACCGCAACATTCGCATTCACAGCAAAACCACTCAGCAATACGGCCGCTCCGGCGATCAAAAAAAGCCCGGTCGTCAAACTGTAGAAAAGATTTTCGGTCGCGACAGACGACAGGCCCGCGACCAGCGGGACGCGGTTGCGAACGGCGATCGCTTTCGCTGTGCCGCTGGCAAAAAAGCCGAGCGGTATGGTGCTGCTCATCGCTTCCCCGATCATCATCGCGGGAACCGAGTCTTTTAGCGTCAGCGTATAGGGCGGGTGCACGGTCAGGGTCCACGCGTAGGCACGTGTCAGAAGCCTCACAAAAAACAGGACAACAATGATCGCAAAACCATCAAAACCAAACCGCTTGATACCGTCCCATATCTCTCGAAATCCTATCGAATAGATAAAATAGGCAAACAGTCCGATGCCAAATATGGTCAGCACAATGCCCAGCAGATGTAGGCGTTTGATGCGTTTTGATGTGGGTTTTTCTATTTCCGTGGTTTCGTCCAATGCTTTGCCTTTGTGCCCTGCGGTGTCTAAAATGGTATTTTAGCAAAACTTGAGAATCAAGATATTTTAGGGAACATTATTATGACTACAGCCGCAGGTACCGCACTATCAAACGACGGTTTGACCGTTTTATCAGAAGAAGAAGAATTGTTTCGCTCGTCCGTCCGCGAATTTGCCGAGGGCGAGGTCAGGCCAAAGGTCGAGCAGATGGAGCATGCGTCAAAACTCGACGCCGACCTGATCAAACAGTGCTTTGAACTCGGCCTGATGGCGATCGAATCGCCCGAGGAATACGGCGGTGCGGGCTCGACGATCTTTAACGCGATCCTCGCTATCGAGGAACTTGCCCGCGTCGATGCAAGCGTTTCGGTCTTTGTAGATGTTCACAATACCCTCGTGACAAACGCTTTTATGCGGTGGGGCAGCGACGAACTTAAAAAGAAATACTTGACCCAGATGGCGAGCGGCAAGGTCGGCGCGTACGCCCTGAGCGAAGCAGGTTCGGGTTCGGACGCTTTTGCCCTAAAGACTCGTGCGGCTGATGCCGGCGACCATTATGTGCTCAACGGCCAGAAGCTGTGGATAACAAACGGCAATGAAGCAGAGATCTTTATCGTTTTTGCGACGCTCGACCCGGATGCGGGTTATAAAGGCATTACCGCATTTATTGTCGAAAAAGGTTTCGAAGGGTTTTCGGTCGGCAAGAAAGAAGACAAACTTGGCATCCGGGCATCGTCGACGACCGAGCTCATTTTCGATAACTGTAAAGTGCCAAAGGAAAATGTCCTCGGCGAGGTTGGCAAAGGCTACAAGGTTTCGATCGAAACGCTCAACGAGGGACGCATCGGCATTGCGGCTCAGATGCTTGGCATTGCTCAAGGTGCATACGAGTGTGCTCTTAAATACACTGCCGAACGCGAGCAGTTCGGCGCGGCGATCAACAGCTTTCAGGGTGTGCAGTTTCAGCTTGCCGAAATGGCAGTCGAGATCGAGGCGACACGTCTGCTCGTCTATAACGCTGCCCGTCTCAAGGACGCCGGACGACCGTTTCTCAAAGAGGCAGCAATGGCGAAACTTTACTCGTCACGTTGCGCCGAGGCCGTCTCTTCGAAAGCGATCGAGCTTTATGGCGGCTACGGCTACGTCAAAGATTACCCGGTCGAAAAATACTGGCGCGACAGCAAGATCGGCTCGATCTACGAGGGCACGTCAAATATGCAGCTACAGACTATCGCCAAGCTCATCACTAGCGGCAAATAGGTTTTTTACAGGATATAAAAGATGGGCAGGATGATAATGTCTTCTGATCCTGTGTATCCTGTTTCGATTATGGCCGAGATAGAAATTCGCCAAGCAACAACCGACGACGCAAAACTGCTGACTGATCTGTCGTACACGACGTTTTGGGATGCATTTGCACATCACCCCAAAAACGCTCCCGACGATCTCGCCCACTATATGCGTCAGGCATTTACCATCGAGCAGATCACCGCAGAACTTGCTGACGACAAGACTATATTTTTGATAGCCGAGCTTGATGACAAGCCCGCGGGGTACGCGAAGCTGATCGTCGAAAGCCGCGAGGACGGCATTATCGCAAAAAATCCCATCGAGCTTTCACGTCTCTACTCTCATCAGGAATACCTCGGGAAAGGCGTCGGGCAAAACCTGATGGACGCGTGTTTTGAACTGGCAAAATTACACGATCACGACGTAATGTGGCTTGGCGTCTGGGAATACAACCCGCGGGCACAGCGGTTTTATGAAAAGAACGGCTTTCGCGAGATTGGCAAACATACCTTTCAACTGGGCTCTGACCCACAGACTGATCTATTGATGCAGCGAACCCTTTAATCTCTAATGATCACGCGGGCGTTAGCTATTTGGTTGTTATTAATGCTGGTTGAAACACTCCACGGCATTTTGAGAGCCCTCTTTATCGTCCCGCTTATAGGTCAGATCCGTGCAAATCAGATCGGTGTGGCGATCGGCTCGTTTCTCATTTTGACGGTCACGCTTATTGCGATCAAATGGATCGGCCCCGTTCGGACGAGTGAGTTACTGACGGTCGGATCGATCTGGGTGATTCTAACTTTAGCTTTTGAGATTGGTCTAGGTTACGCCTTTGGTGGTTGGGACAGAGTCTTAATGGACTATGACCCTCGACAATGCGGACTAATGCCGCTCGGCCTAGTTATAATGCTTTTCTCGCCATTGATCGCTCGCCGTATCAGAAATTGATTTGCGCTGAATCCCAATAATGCGATATTGTTGCATTTGTGAGATACATCAAGAACCCTCCTAATCCTTACAACAAATACTCTGCCGAATATGTTGGCGAGCCACCGCCGACCAAGCTTGAGATATATGAGGAACTCGCGACTAAGAAAATGATAACGAAAGCGTTCGCGTCAGATTGGGAAGGCGGTTGGCGTTACACGGTAAATTGCTATCGCGGGTGCGTCCATGGCTGCACCTATTGTTTTGCCCGACAGTATCACGAATATCTTGGTTATGGCGCCGGGACTGATTTTGAGACAAAGATCGTCGTCAAGCCAAACGCGCCGCAAATACTGCGTCAGGAGCTAAAGAAAACGCGCGATAAGATGCCGCATCTCGATTTTTCATTTGCGACCGATCCGTATCTCCCGCTAGAGGCAAGCTACGAACTGACGCGGAAATGCCTCGAAGTTTGTGCCGAGTTTCGCGTTCCCGTAGGCGTAATTACAAAATCGCCGCTCGTGACCCGCGACATCGACATTTTAAAGAAGCTAAAGGTCACCGTTTTCTTTTCTCTGCCGTTTCTCACAAAGGAAAAGTCGAACCCTTTTGAACCGTACACACCTGTACCAGAGGCACGTTTTAGGGCGATGCGAGAGATCGCCGATGCTGGTATTCCGGTCGGTATCGGCATCGCACCGGTAATACCCGGTTACAACGAATCAGATATTCCCGGCTTGCTCGAACGTGCGAAAGAATCAGGTGCGAGGCGGGCTTTTATGTCGATGCTGCATCTTGATACAGATTCGATAGAGGATTATTTTGTCCAAAAAATGCACGAGCGTCTGTCGCCAACAGCTGCCGCAAAGGTCATAAACACGATGAAACGCGAACGCGGCGGCACGCTCCGCCACGCAACCTACAAAGACCGCAGCACCGGCAAAACCGAGCAGTGGGAAGTAACAAAAAAACTATTTGATTTTCATGCAAAGCGGTTGGGATTCAATGCAGAGCGAATGCGAGACCAGCCAAAGGTTGAAACGGTTACAGAAGTCATACCGATCCAGCAGCGTCTATTCTGAGCAGTACTTATCTTGTCTATCCCGCCCATCCTGTTAAAATTTCTGTATGCAAAACCGCATCGAAGTTTTCGAACAAATGCTTCTCCAAGATAGCGAGAACACAATGGTGATGTTCGGCCTAGCCAAGGAGTACGAAAAGCCGGGCGATCACGCCAAGGTGATCGAAATGCTCGAAACGTATCTTTCTAAATACGAGGACGAGGGCAATGCGTACGGTGTGCTTGCTAACGCATATTTGCAAAGCGGAAACCGCGAGAAGGCTATTGAAACGTACCGCCAAGGCATCGACGTATCGATGGCACACGGACACCCGTCAATGGCAAATGAATACCGTATGACTCTCGATCTGGACCTCAGCGACTAAGCTTGCGATGAAAACCCATTTCATACTCTATGTGGCCGACCAGAAAGCAAGCACCGCGTTTTACTCATCGGTGCTCAGGATAGAACCGCAGCTCATTGTTCCCGGAATGACGGAATTTGCATTGGGCAAAGAAACGGTTCTGGGACTTATGCCGTTCGCGAGTGTATCGAGATTATTGGGTCTAGACCTGGCAATTAACGGAGAACCGCGAGTGGAAGTCTATTTATTGGTGGACGAGCCTGAGGTTTATCATGAACGAGCCTTATCTGCCGGTGCTAGAGAGATCAGTCCGTTTCAAGCCCGCGACTGGGGACATACGGCGGCGTACTCTATCGATAAAGACGGGAATGTGATCGCGTTTGCGTGTCTTACGGCCCACGATTCACCGGGAGATGGCGGTACAAGCTAAGACGGTTGCTTTTTTTAACCGCACGGGTTTATCGGGTTTTTCATCGGTCACAGCAGCTTTATTTATCGAATCCACGACTTCCATCCCGCGCGTAACCCTACCGAATGCGGCAAACTTACCATCGAGATACGAGGCCTCAGATACGAGAATAAAAAAGTGCGATGTTGCCATATTTGGCTCGTCCGGGCGGGCCATCGATACGATGCCGCGTTCGTGGAGTATCTTGTTTGGTTCGTCAGGTATGGTGCGACGGGCACGTTTTCCCAGTTCGGGCGAAACGCCGCCGGCACGTGTCCAGATGTTGCCGCCCTGCACGACAAACCCTGGCACTACGCGGCTAAAAAGTGTCGTATCAAAAGCTCCGATAGCTGCTAGATTAATAAAATTGCGGACAGATTCCGGAGCGCTCTCGGGGAAAAGTTCGATCTCGATGATGCCGGATTCGGTGTCGAGAGTGACGCATTTTGACGCCATCGTTTTTACATCCGCTCGGTCAAACGGTTCCATTACTATTGACGGTGTCGGCGTGGGGCGGGCGTTTGCTTTTTGCGAGTTCTCCTGACCGATCGCCAACGTCACAGAAAACAACGCGAGCAAAATTAACGTAAAAACTATTCGTCCAAACATCAAAACCATTTTCGGCAAATCGGAACAGAGTGTAAAGTAGAAAAAACGCTACGTGGAGCCATTTCAGCATATGAAACAAATTTACATATTGATCGCAATCTTAGTTTTCACCGCATCTGTCTTTGCACAACGTGAACTCGGCGTCAGGCCGACCGAGACCGGCGGGCCGCTACGGTTTGAACAGGCCGTTTATGATGTCCAGTCGTACGATATCTCGCTCGACGTCGATCCGGCGAAAAAGTCGATCAAAGGCTCGACGACCATAAAAGCTAAGATCGTGATACCGACCAACGTCATCCAACTTGATCTCGACACGCCTTACAGCGTTGCGATGGTCCGCGAAAGCAATGTGGATCGAAAGTATCAGTTTAAGGACGGAAAGATATGGATATGGTTCCCAATGACAAAACAGGTGGGCGAAACGGTTGCGATCACGGTTGCATATTCGGGTGTGCCCCGCGAGGCCCCGCGTCCGCCATGGATCGGTGGTTTTATGTGGAAAAAGACCCCGTCCGGAGCCGACTGGATCTCGGTCGCTCTGCAAAATGACGGTGCAGACCTATTGTTCCCATGCAAAGATCATCCGTCAGACAAAGCCGCTAACGTCAAGATGCACATCACCGTTCCAGATCCTCTGAACGCAAATGGCCCCGGCAAGCTCGTCAGCACGACCAAAAACAAAAACGGCACATCGACCTATAACTGGGAGATGACCAATCCGATCTCGACCTATTCGATCGTATTCAACGCCGCTCCCTACAAGCTGATCAGCGATAAATATAAGTCCATCACCGGCGAGACGATGCCCATCGATTTTTACATCCTGCCCGAAAGTTATAACAAAGGTGCGGGGCTCATCGCCGAACAGAAAAAATACCTCGCGTTTTACGAAAAATATTTGGGGCCATTTCCGTTTCGCGGAGTAAAGGTCGGCATCGTCGAGACGCCGCATCTGGGGATGGAACACTCGACCAATATCGCGTACGGCAATCAGTATAAATACGACAAAGACGGCACCGATTGGCTGCTGCTGCATGAATTTGGCCACGAATACTGGGCAAATCTCGTGACAGCCAGCGACTGGCGTGATTTTTGGATACATGAGGGTTTTCAATCGTATATGGACACGCTCTATCAGGAGCATATTCACGACAAGGCAACGTATATGAAAGCGATGGTAGCCCGGCAAAAGGGTTTCAAAAACAAACAGCCCGTAGCCCCGCGCGAGCCAAAGATCGCCTATCAGGTCTATATGTCAGAGCCGGACTATGTAAATTCGGATGGCGACATCTACGGCAAAGGCGCCTATTTTCTGCATACGCTCCGCTATCTAATCGACGATAAAGCGTTCTTTAACGCACTCCGCCACATGGCATATCCGACCAAAGAAATGGAAAAATTCACCGACGGACGGCAAGAGCGGCTCGTCAACACCGACGATTTTCTCACCATCGCCGAGGCCGATTCGGGTATGAAACTCGATTGGCTGTTTGAGATGTACCTGCGCCAGCCAAAATTGCCCAAACTCGTTTCGATGGTGTCCGAACCCGCTGACGGAAGTGCCACCACGTTGCCGCGACAGTTGATACTAAGATGGGAAACCCCGAATAACATGCCCTTCCCGATGCCGGTCGATGTTGTGATAAACGGCAAAACCCAACGCATCGAAATGAAAGACGGCAAAGGCAGCGTGACATTCACCGGAGCTGTACCTGTGGTTGATCCTGATGGTTGGGTGTTAAAAGCGCAATAGAGCGCGGGCCGCTACAAATTGCCCGCATTCCCGCGATTTGGTATCTTAAAAAGTTGCCGCATTGGTAAAATTTGCAGTAACAGGAACTAGATAAATGGCGACCGGAACAAAAAAGAACGGTAAAGCAACCGCATCCGAAAAATACCACGGTCTCGATACCGAGACGCTCGTCGGGCTGTATCGCACGATGTATATGTCGCGGCGGATCGATGACAAAGAGATCCAGCTCAAGGGACAGAACAAGATATTTTTTCAGATATCCGGTGCGGGCCACGAAGCGATGCTTGCGGCAGCCGCGCTTGCGATGAAACCGGCGTACGACTGGTTCTTTCCGTATTATCGCGACCGCGCGTTGATGCTCGGGCTCGGAATGACGGCGCAGGAAATGCTCTGGTCGGCGGTCGGTGCCGAATCTGATCCAAATTCCCACGGGCGTCAAATGCCTTCGCACTGGGGGCATAAGGATCTAAATGTTCCTTCGCAATCGTCCTGCACCGGTACGCAGGCCTTGCACTCTGTCGGTGCGGCTGAGGCTGGATATCGCGCTTCTCTAATTAAAGGACTACAAGATAAGGTCACCGGTTTTAAGGGCGACGAGGTCGTCTATATGTCGGTCGGCGACGGCACCACGAGCGAGGGCGAATGGTGGGAATCGCTCAATACCGCCAGCAATCTAAAGCTGCCGGTGATCTTTGTCGTCGAGGATAATGGCTATGCGATCTCGACGCCGGTCGAGGTCGGCACCGCCGGCGGCGACGTGTCGAAGCTCGTGGTTGGTTTCCCAGATCTCTACATACAAAACGTTGACGGCACAGATGTGCTTGCTTCGTACGAGGTGTTTCAAAACGCCGTCGAATATTGCCGCGCACGCAAGGGACCGGCGTTTATCCGAGGCAAAGTCGTCCGTCCGTATTCGCACTCGTTGTCGGACGATGAAAAGCTTTATCGCCCTGTCGAGGAGCTTGAGGCAGACGCTGCGATCGACCCCATCAAAAAGTACGCTGAGTTTTTGATGACCGAGGGTATCGCTTCGTCGGAAACGCTCGAAGCCCTGCGCAAAGAGGTCGATGACGAGGTCAACAAGGCCGCCGATATCGCGATCGAAACACCGCAGCCCGCACCCGAGACGGCGCATCGCAATGTGTTCTCGCCGGACATCGATCCGACCGACCGCCAGCTTTTTGACACCGAGGACGGTGCGGAACTATCTGGAAACGCCGGAACGATGGTCGATCTCATCAACCGCTGCATGCACGAGGAGATGGAGCGTGACGAACGCATCGTCGTCTTTGGCGAGGATGTGGCGGATTGCTCACGCGAAGAGTATCTTGAGACGGTCAAAGGTAAAGGCGGTGTCTTTAAGGTCACGGCAAATCTGCAGCGAAGCTTTGGTTCGGCACGTGTTTTCAATTCGCCGCTTGCTGAGGCAAATATTATCGGCCGTGCCGTCGGTATGGCTATCCGTAACCTAAAGCCTGTCGTCGAGATACAGTTTTTTGACTACATTTTCCCGGCGATGCAGCAGATCCGCAACGAGGTTGCGGTGACGCGTTGGCGCTCTGACGGCGATACAAAATGCCCGATGGTGATGCGCGTGCCGGTCGGCGGCTATCTCAAAGGCGGTGCCGTTTATCACTCGCAATCGGGCACGACGCTCTTTTCGCACACACCGGGGCTGATGATCGTTTATCCGTCTAACGCGCTCGACGCAAACGGTTTGCTGCGAACGGCGATCCGCTGCGACGACCCGGTGATGTTTCTCGAACACAAACACCTCTATCGGCAGGTCTATAACAAATCTCAATATCCGTCGAGCGATTTCCTCATCCCGTTTGGCAAGGCGAAAAAGGTGCGTGATGGCAATCACGTCACGATCGTCACCTACGGTGCGCTTGTCGAACGGTCAAATCAGGCTGCCAAACGGCTCGAAGCCCAAGGCATCACAGTTGACCTGATCGACCTTCGGACGCTCGTCCCATACGATTGGGAAGCCATAGCCGAATCGGTCAAGAAAACCTCACGCGTGATCGTCGCTCACGAGGACCCTGTCTCATACGGCTACGGCGCCGAGATCGCCGCCCGTATCTCTAACGAGCTTTTCGAATACCTCGACGCCCCCGTCCGCCGCGTCGGTGCGACAGATACATTCGTCGCCTACGCCCCACAGGTCGAGGATTACATCCTGCCGCAGAGTGAGGATGTTGAATCGGCGGTTAAGGAGTTGATGAAGTATTAGGACGCCTGATTCAAGATGAATTGGCCATGGAAGCGGAAAACCGTCATTCTTGGAAGTGAGATGGCCTCCGCTCAACGACGCGAGGAGGCGCGAATAGCTTCCGGAGTGGTTGGTGAGTCACCCCTGCCTGCAACCTGCTACGATCAGGAGCGCGGCGACTATGATCTGCTCGCCGTTTCCCTGACAAAACTCGACCTGGATCTCCGTACTTTCACCGACGACTTTATGGCTTGGGAACCCGATCGCCGTAGTGAAGCGATGCGGGTCATCCCATACGACGATTTGTACACTCTTATTCACTTTGTGAAACGGGCTAGTATTCTGGCTCTAAATCAAGACCCATTGGAATGGTGCCGAGCGGGTCTCGTTGCTCTGTCTATGATAGACGAGGCTCGAGTCGACTGGCGCGATGTCAAGTGGTCGGCTGGATTGCTTGAACACACACTTGTAACAGTGCCCGGAGTCACAAATAGCTTGCTCAAAGATATCGGACGTATTCCGAGTTCAACGGTCGCCTTTATTTCGCAACTGCCGAAAATGTCACACCTTCGGGAGTGGGGCTACGCTGAGATCAAGCGGGGTAATTCAGTCGGACTGGTTCAAACTAGCTATTCAAATTACAACCCCACACTTGACGTCACGGGTATTGCCATTCAAATAAGTGAACAGCTAACCAAAGGCCGTTACATCGGACAAGTCGAGATCGCAACAGAAATTCCAGTGATCTGGTTTGATCGAAAACAACAGCGCAACGTCCGTCAAAGGCTTACCGACTGTCTAGGTGCAGCGAGCATTAACGGCACTTTGCGTAAAGCTTATGGTGAAAGCTTTAATCAGATGTTCGTCGTATGGGTGATCGAAATGCCGTCTTCGAATGATTGCGAATACCTTGTAGACGCTGTTGGGTCCGGAAACCCGCTTAGTGGACGTTATGCAGTCGGAGTATCCGAAGGGAAATTATTTGCTCTTTTTGTTGCTGGTTCGATCCAAGAAGGTTTTGAACCCTTCGAATCGTTGATGACCTTGCAGGAACTCGCGGAACAAATGAGATCACTGTTAAAAGCATGATGGGGCGCACGAATCTTGTTCTAGAGACTGGATAATTTATACACGCCGGTAGCCAATCTTTCAGCAAAACCCTCATCCACCAGTTCGTGATTTGCCTTGCCGGATTCCCATCTGTAAAAGCCAAATTTTCCCGACAGGTCGCCGAGCAGCGTCATGCCGCATGCCTGTAGATATGTGCGGGCGAGTTCGCGGACTGCGTCTTCGCGTTTCATCTTGATCTTCATCTCGTCGGGAAAGCGGGCTTCGGCGAGCGTCCAGATGTAGGTAAATTTTGGCACGTAGAGGGCTTCTTGCGGGACGACTTTCATGCGTTTTTGCAGTTCGTCTATGGCATTTGTCAGGTCTTTTTTGTCTTTGAAGCCACACTCCTCGCGCAGATCGCTGGTTGCCATTTCCCATTCTTTGCGGAGCACTTTCAGCACAATTTGGGCATTTTTTGATAGCACGCCGCTCTCACCGGCTTTTGAGCAGCCCCATATCGCGTTGAAAACCGGGATCATTCGCGGTGCGAGAAACCACGATTTTCCCTTGACGAGCTTTGCGTAATAGACGTTTCCGCGGGCCATGATCTCATCTTTTAGCACCCACGCACGGCTTGCCTCGTGGTCTTTTTGCACGTTTCGCGGCATATGCGCGTCGCGGCGGCCGCACACGGCGATATAGATCGACGGGAGATCCTTGCGGGCATCGGTCAGGCCGAGCGAAAACCCAAGCTCCTCGATCATCGCCTCTGCCTCCTCAGCGGTGTCGATCTTTAGGCTGTCTTCACGCCGCCATTTGCGGTCGCGGTACAGTTCGATTTCTTCGGGAAGTTCACGCATAAATAATTACCGCAGATTAACGCAGATAGACGCGGATAAAAAGCCGCCAAAATAAAAAATGAGCGACCGTTATGATCGCTCATTGAGAGTCTTATTTATCGCGAGAGCCTCGCGTCTAACTTAGCTCCGAGGTGCAGCTGCCTCGATCGAGATGGTCGAGCCTTTGTTGATCTGCACGTCTTTGCGATCCTGTATCGCGACTGAACCTGCACCTGCTCCGGCACCGATGATGGCACCGATCGCGGCACCTTTGCCGCCGCCGAGGATCGCACCAAGTATCGCACCGGCTCCGGCACCGATGCCGCCGCGTTTTGCGGTGTTGGTCGTCTGGCTGTCGCCCTTGATCGTTCCTTCGTTATCGACCTTGACGATCTTGCCGGTGGCATCTGTCACACCACGAAGCGTTGCCGCAAAGTCATATGACTGGCCGTTATTGAGCGTGATCTTTTCAAAATTTAGCGTGATCGCCGACGCTCCGGTGACCTTGCCCGAGCGGTTGATACCTGAAACATAGCCCTCGATCACCGCACCGCGATACTGATCGGGCGACTGGACCTTCATACGAAAGCGGTCGTTGTTTTGCGACACCTTGGTATTGATCTCATTTTCGAGCACGCCCGTCATCATCGTGCCGTCGGTGACGACATAATTGCCCGGTTTTACATACACAGCGGACGGACGTCCCTGATTGTTGCCGGTGTTTGTGTTGCCGTTCGAGCTGTTATTCGAACCGCCATTTGAAACGGTGCCGTTCTGGTCATTGTCCGAATATCCACCGTTCGGGTCGTAAGTGGTCGAACCGGTATTGTTGCCGCTACCCATGTTACCGCCTGTGGTAGCTGTATTATTGCCGCTGCCATTTGCGGGGATACCGAGCCGCGCTACCGAGTCGGTCTTGTTGTATGTGCTCTCAGCAAAAACGGTCTGGTTGAGATAATCGGTCGTGATGCGGCGTGAAACTTTTAGGACCTGACCGTTATCCGTCGATGTAAATGTGATGGTGAAATCCGTATCACCGCCGATCGACGAAACGATCAGCCTGTCGCCCGAAAGCGTCGCCCGCAGCCTGACGGTACGCCCATTGCTATCCGTTTCGGTCTTATCACGGCCGTCGGCTGTGAACGTTACAGGCGAAGCTTTGCTCGTCGCAAGCGTCACTTGGTTTCCACGCAGGTCAATGGCGATCTGGTCAGGTGCATCGAGCTTGTCGATCAGATCCTGCCGCTGGTTATCGGCGACATTAGCGTCAGCGACAACCTCATCAACGCGGTCGCTGACATCGCGGTCTATGTCGTAAGTGCCGGAAATGGCTACGGTACGCTGTGCCGAAACGAGCCCTGCCGTTCCAAAAACAATTGCCGCAACAAAAGCGATCGATGCAAACGAATTTCGATATCTGTTCATAATTGCCGTCCTAAAAAGTCGTCAGGTTTTGGGCACACTCGCCCCTACACGCGCCTTTAGAAGCATTTTTCGTGCCAGTGGTTGTTTCCAAAGCAATTAACCGCCACGCGACTATGCTAAAATCGCGACTATAAAGGAAATAAATACTATGTCAGGTAATACATACAAGGCGACAGTTGCCTACGCAGGTGACGATTTTTTTATTGGCACACCGCCGAGCGGCCACGCCCAAGTAATGGATTCTAAAGGAGATAGACGTGCGGCACCGACACCGGTCGAGATGCTGCTGGTATCGGTAGCGGCGTGTACGGCGATGGATGTGCAGTCGATACTCGCCAAAAAACGACAGGATGTGACCGGGTATAATGTCGAGATCGAAGGGATGCGTGCGGACGATCATCCGCGTAAATTCATCAAGTTCCACGTCCACCATATCGTGCACGGACGCGGCGTTTCCGACAAAGCCGTCGCCGACGCTATCAAGCTGTCGGACGAGACATATTGCTCGGTAGCCGCTACCGTTAGACCGACCGCCGAGATCACCACTAGCTACGAGATCGTCGAGGTAGCCTAAGCCGACCCCGATGTAAATACATTTGCAAATTATGAAAAAGCTAATTTTTATCACCGTCGCGGTGCTGTCACTTAATCTGTTTGCAACGGCGCAGGTGCCCGTCGCTACCGGCATCCAGATCCTTAAGACCGAGGACGCGCGTCGCTATGACGCTGTGCTTGAGGGATTATTAAGATCGCCAAATGCGGCTGTACGCGCACGAGCGGCACTCGCCGCCGGGCGTATCGGCGACAAACGAGCCATCCCCGCGCTGGCGGCTATGTTTGAAGATCGCAAGAATTTGGGATCGGTGGTAACGGCTGCTGCTTTTGCGCTGGGCGAGATCGAAGCGCCAGAGGGCGGCGAACATATCCTATTCGTGCTCAAAGCAGAGTCCGGCTATCCAAAGCGGGATAAAGATCTATTGTCGAGGGCAGTCGAGGCCGCCGGCAAGATCATCGCCGCAAATCCAAAGGACGCGAACCTCGCTGAGTTAAAGTCTGCGATCGTCCGAGTTTTGAATGACGAGATCGCATCCGGAGCCCCGATCCGCGAAGTGGTTCTCAGCGGTATCACTGCGATCTTGCGGGCGCGGCCGGACGACGGCGAGACTGTAACGGCGAAGTTTTTGAGCAGCCCGGATGCTCGTGTTCGGGCCGATGCGTTGAACACGTTGACCCGACTGCGTTCGAAACAGAGCCTCGATGTGATCCGGGGCCTGCTGCGACGAGATCCCGATGCGGTTGTTCGTGCAAATGCCGCTCGTCTGCTGGGTGCGGCTGAGGACAAAGAAGCATTGCCTCTGCTGTTGGACCACGCCGTAAGCGGCGATGATCTGCGGGTTCGCGTCGCATGCATCCGTGCATTAGCCAGTCTCAAAGATGCCAAGGCCGCCGACAAACTTATCGAACGCGGTAATTATCTGCTCACACCGATCCACGGCGACCCCGCGCCTCTCAAGCCCGGGGAAAAGCGTGAGTTGAAGCCTGTCGAGGTTCCGCTGCCAAAAAGCGAACTGCTCGAGATCGCGACAACCGTAGGCCGATTGCTTGCGGGAACGGCAAATGCTGATGCCCTCAAATTTCTCAAACGCCTATCGACTGCTGATAAATATTCATCGACCGAGACCGAATCAGCCATCGCACGTGTAGCTCCTTACGAATATGAAGCCTGGGCAAAGGAAAAATCGACGCAGTGGAAAAATGCCGCCAAGGCGGTCTCGGCTGCCGCAGACGCTCTGAGTGTGATCGGCGGACTTGAGGCAACTGAAGCAAACAAAGCACTAAAGGCCGCCACTGCCGACGAATTGAGAAAATTTCTTAAGGATGGCTCAACAAACGGGTTGTTGCCCGTGATCGCACTGCCGGATGTGTTAGGTGCATATGCGACATTTAAGACAGCGGATCTCGGTGAGGTTGCCCGTCAGCATTTGCGTCACAAAGACGTCATCGTGCGTGCCGCGGCGGCGGGCATTATTGCAGATCAGCCGGTGAACAAAGAAAGTGTTGCAGCGTTAAATGATGCCTTTACAAGCGCGACGGCCTCGGATAAAAGTGAGAACGACGCTCAACTTGCGATACTCGACGCTCTATTTAAGCTCGACAAAAAAGCCGGCGTTGGATCGTACAGCATCGCACTCGGCTCGCCGGATTATCTGGTGAGGAAAAAGGCTTTTGAAATACTTGCCGACAAAGATGTGCAAGCGGCGTCTCCCGAAATGACCGCCACTGTCGAGACCGAACGAAAAAATCACAAAGACCAAGTGCTGCCGTATAAAGCTGTTTTTGGCACAAAACTGGGGCAGATACTCAATTCAGATGTAGATTATCGCCGTGCTTTGTCGCGAAAGAACGGCTCGGTCAAAGCCGTTCTGATGACTGAGAAAGGAACACTCACGATTATTTTCAACCCCGAAGAAGCACCGCTGACCGTCGATAATTGGGTCAAACTTGCCCGCGGAGGTTACTTTAACGGGCTTGAGGTTCATCGTGTCGTGCCTAATTTTGTAATGCAGGATGGCGACCCTCGCGGCGACGGCAACGGCGGCCCGGGCTGGTCGATCCGCTGTGAGGTCAATATGCTCGGCTACGGTCGTGGAGCCGTCGGCATGGCTCTGTCAGGCAAAGACACGGGCGGCTCGCAATGGTTCGTTACGCACTCACCCCAACCGCACCTCGACGGCGGCTACACCGTTTTCGGCCGCGTCAGCGAAGCGGATATGAAGGTCGTGGATAGCATTGTTCGCGGCGATAAGATACTGAAAGTTAACATCGTCGGAAAGTAAGAACTTTTAGCCACGAATTACACGAATAGCACGAATCAGAAAATTCTTGTTAGTGTCATTCGTGTAATTCGTGGCAAAAATCTATATGGATAAACTTGAGCGAAAACAGATAGAGATCGATAAGAATCTTGACGATCTGTCGTTTTATCTCGACGGATTGTTCAAGGTTCCGGGCACGGGCTGGCGGTTTGGGCTCGATTCGCTCATCGGGCTGATACCAAATGTCGGTGACACGCTGACGTTTCTGCCGTCGATGTACATCCTTGTTGCAGGCGTTCGCTACGGTGTGCCAAAGATCACCCTGCTGCGCATGGCATTTAACATTGGCCTAGACTACGTTGTCGGGATGGTGCCGTTTATCGGTGACGCGTTTGATTTTGTCTGGCGTGCAAATAATCAGAACATGAATCTGATCCGCACGCGTGCCGCCGGGCATGGTAAAGGTACGACGAGCGATTATGTGTTTGTATTCGGGTTGATCGGGCTGTTGGTATTGATACTGCTCGGTTCGATACTTGCGAGCGTGTATGTTTTCAGTTGGCTGTTGTGGACGATCACAAGGGCGACGTTTTAGGCTTTTTTGCCGCAGATTAACGTAAATAACGCAGATAAAATAAGATCTATTAATCCGTTTCCTATCTGCGTCATCCGTTTGATCTGCGGCTAATTTATTTTAGCAGGAATCAATTTACAAATTTTTATCACCCGGTTTCCAGTCTGCGGGGCAAAATCCGCCCGATTGTAGTGCTTGCAGCACACGCAGGGTCTCATCCACCGATCGGCCGATCGCCGGTGTGTTTACCGAAGCGTGTTGTAGCACTCCTTCGGGGTCGATGATAAACAGGCCGCGCATCGAGATATTTGGCTCCTCGATCAGGATGTTGTACTGACGCGCCAGTTTGCCACCCGCGTCGGACGCGATGGGAAACTTGATCTCGCCGATGCCGTTTTGTTCCTTTGGCATACGCAGCCATGCACGATGCGAGTGCGCCGAGTCCGTCGAGACTCCGACAATGTCGGTGTTGATGCTGCTAAATTCCTCAAATCGCGCAGAAAAATGCGTCAGGTCGGTCGAACAAACGCCGGTAAAATCGAGCGGGTAAAATAGCAAGATCAGCCATTTACCCTTGTAATCAGACAGCTTGACGTTTTCGCCAAGCGTCTCGATATTTTTGGTCGAGGCCATGTTAAAATCCGGTGCCGGCGTGCCGACCTTTGCCATCACGGTTGTGTTTTCGGTTGCGGTTCCTGTTGCTGTTGACATGAAAAATAATATCTCCCTTAGATAAATTGATAGTTAATTCTAACCCAAACCCACCGTAACCGGGAAATTTGGTTTGTTTTGGTCCGGTCCGGACCAAGGTGGACCAAAATGGACCAAGGTGGACCAAAAAAAGGGCGGACACTCGTGTGCCCGCCAAGTTTCGAGGGGATACTGACAGAAAGAATTATGGTTTTGGTTTAGGCGAGGTCGCCGGTTTAGGAGCCGCTACGGCCTCAGCCTTTTTCGCCTCGGTCGTTGCGATGCGATAGACGGTCGATGCGTCGCTGTAAGATTTGAAACCCGAGGGTGCGGAATACATCGTATAGCCGGTCGGTACGCTGAAAAGCGACGAATCGGGCTCGCTGCGGATGATATTGGTCAGACGGTATGTCTGCTCACCATAACGCGGGTCGCTGCGTTTTGACATAACGACGAGCTGCAATTCCTTTGAGTACCATTTTTCGTAGACGATCTCGATCGGACGTTCGTTGCCTATCGCCCCGGCGGGGATGGTCGTGACAGAGCGTGTGCCTTCGGCCTCGACGCCTTCGATCGTTTTGCTGCCAAGCTGCTCGGTCTTTGTCTCGTAATTAGACTGTCCGCCAGCCGCAGTCGCAAACGTCAAACCACCCGTCAGCGGAGCAATTGGAGTAACTACCTTGGCAATGCCGCCGACAGAGCCATTGACGGTCGTCGAAATGGTGTGTGCGGGCTTAAATCCCTCAGGTGTGACGATCAACGGGATCGTGATATTCATCTCTTTTTTGAGCTTTTTGATGACCTCACGCTGTTCGTCTGTCAGCTTTGACGTGTCGGTAAGTTTCAGCTCGACACGCAGTTTTTCCAGTGCCGCTTTTTGCTCAGCCGTAAGAGACGGGATAGTGACATTGATCGGCTCAATGGTTTTGAGCGGACGCACGGTCCGCAATGTCGAATCGAGCAAAAACCGCCCGCCCATTTGATCGCTAATGGTGATGCCCGGTTCCAATCCGAAATACATACCCATCACACCGCCCGAACCGCTTTTCATCTCACGGCGAACACGCCCCTCGCTGTTGCGGTAGAGTTTGCTCGTCGAGTTATGGACGATACGGTTGCCGTCAAACAGCGTCTGAACGCTCTCGCTGACCGCCTCGGCCGAAAACGGTTGGCCTTTTACGACCTTATCGCCGGCTGCGAGAGTCTCGGCGATGATCTTTGCCTCTTGCTGTGCAAATGCCGAAACGCCCAACACGGCGCTCATCAAAATTAGTGAAAATACCTTCATGATCTACTCCTATGATGCAAATATACAATTTATTCGACAACGCGCACGGCGCGTGTCACGCCATCTGCTCCAACGAGCAGATCGGCTTTGACGGTCTCAGAACCGTTCTCAAGTGGTACGTTAACGCCCATGGCGAATAACGCCGAACGCGTCATATTGACGCGGATAACACGTCCGCCGGAGGCCGATTCTTCCAGATCGCCGTTGTATGAAACTGGATAAAAATGGCCATCCGAATCATCGTCGCTTCCGGCCTGACGCGTCTTACCCGCCGATCTCGCGGGCGTTCTAAAAGCTGTTCTCTCGGCTAAAGTATCAGGATTTGTCGCACGGCCCGGAGAATGTTTACCGATGTTCTCTTCCTTAGGAGGAAAGTCGGGCCGTGCGGCTACCGGCATCGCTGCCGGATCTTGTACTACTTCTTTTTTGGCCGCACGGAACTCAGTATTATTATTGCTGCTGTTAATTTGTATGTATCTATAAGTTCCAAAAGCGGCGGCGATCATTATCAAAACGGACGCAAATGCGGCCGAATATTGCGGAATAAAAGTTCGTTTTGGTTGGGTGGCTGCGGTCAGAGCTTTATCATCAGCGATCCGCTGCAAAACGCCCGCAAACAAGTCTGGTTTTGCCACGATCTCGTCGATCTTAGTTTCAGGAACGGCGGTATCTTCGAACAGTCGCTTGCCGATCGCATCCAGATCTTTTTTATTAAAACGCGTATTGTCCATCGCTTATAAAAAATGACGAATTTTACCGTTTGCCGGTTACAAAAACTTTTGCAATAACTTTCTCAGTGTTTTGCGTGCACGCCACGCACGGATCTTGACATTTGCGGCCGAGCAATCGAGCACACCGGCGATCTCAGCAACGCTCAGTTCTTCGGCATAGAGCATCTGCAAGAGAGCACGTTCCTCAGCCGGAAGCTGTGCCAGCAGCTTTTCCGAAAGGTCGGTTGCCACAAGTGAGCGTTCCTGTAAACGCGACGTATCTGCGGTCAGCTCAACAAGCGAATCAACCTCGGCATCCGACAGGTCGCAGGTCAGCGTTTCGGGCTTTCGCATTTGCGTGCGCAGCGTGTCAAAACAGATATTTGCCGTAATGCGGATCAGCCAGCTTGCCAGCGAACGGTCGTGTTCGCCACGAAATTTGTCGAGCTGCGTGAACGCGCGGGCAAAACTCACCTGAACAATATCCTCGATCTCGTCGGGTTTGCGAAAATAGCGGGCGGCGATGACGGCTACGAGCCGCTTATGGCGGTCAAAGATCTGCTCGAACGCAAATTGGTCACCTGAGAGCGTCAGATCGACGAGCTGACGGTCGGTCATCTCGGCGCGCACGGGCATATTCACGGCGTCAATTTCTGTGCGCGTGGCTAGAGTTTCATTATTCAAAGCCGTCGGATAACTGCTCATTCCAGATAACGTTACTGTTTTGACCGTCGAAAGCTAAGACGAGAACGGGCGCGTGCCGGTTACAAGATATTTCGAGCCGGTAGTAACAGTTAAATTTACGTTGAAACGCTGGCTAAGGTTTGGACGAAACTGATCTGGGCAGGTTTTTGGTGTCGATGAGCAGCTTTCGGCGGGCGACGACGATCAGGCCGGCACGCCGCGAGGTGACGTCAATATTACGCTCGGCAATACCGCGTGTCTCGACGACCGAGATCTTTGGCATATATGTGACGACGTAGCTGGCATCGACCATTTTAGCGACGAGCGATGCTTTTTCGACCATTTCTTCGAGCGAGGTCGGCAGGATGTATTCCCCGTTCGTGCTCTCGGCGAGCTTTTCGAGTTGCTCCTGGCTGGTTTCGAGTTCGAGTTGACGGGCCTTCATCTTTTTGATGAGCGTACGGTCGAGACTAATGGTCGGGCCGATCTTTACGCCCTTGTCCTTGACGCCGTTTGGCAGCGTCGCGGCGATCTCGTCGGGCATCGCTTTTGGCGGCGGTGTGTTAGAAATACCTTTTGTGCGCGGCTCGATATCGGCGGATTCCATCGAGGTATAACTGATGACGTGGACGCTGATGTCGGTCGCCATCAGTCGCTGAAACGCGTCAAATTTTGCCGACGAACGCCCCAGCGTATCAGTGCCGTCGGTGATCAGAACGATGTGCTTGTTATCGACGCCGCTGCGGAGCATAAAATCGGTCGCAAGCTTTAGAGCATCAACAAACATTGAGCGGCGGCCAAAATTGGACCGCTTTATTGCCGCCAGAGCTTGAGTTTTGTCAGATGTCCATTCGGTAACGATCTCGGCTTTGTCGGCATACTGCATTATCGCGACAGAGTCGCCGGGGCGGAGAGACTGGACGAGAGTGGACGCAACCTTTCGCGTTTGGTCGAGACTCTTGACCACCCGCAGTTCGCCGCCGGTATCCATTATCACCAAAACATTTGCGGGTAAACGCCGGACACTGACGGGCTGATGGAGGATGTTGTTTTCGCTGATGACGAGATCGCGTTCGTTAACGTCGCGGTAAAAATCGCCTTTTTCGTCAAAAGCGAGGACATTGAGCTTGATCTCCTCGGTCGTGATACGAAGGGTGTCGTCCTCGGGCGTCGGTGTCGGCGTCGATTGCACGCGGCCGCTTTGCGCCGAGACGGTCGCCGCGAATAACAGAATGAAAATGACGAAGTAAAAGCTTTTTGACCTTTCTAGCATTACTTTATTCGATGCTCGAAACGCGGATTCCTTTGCTTTTGCAAGCAGATCAGAGTCTCGGAAATTCCTCGACAAAATCGAGCAGATTGCCGACGTAGCTTTCAAATCGCGGACATTCGATGCCGTGCGGACTTAATAGCCCGGCGGCGATGCTCGTGTCGTAGCTCTGCGAGATAAAGAAATACGGTACGCCGTGATGCGGCAGCCCGGTGATCGCGGGCGAGATGCGTGTGTGCAAAAACCACTCGGTAAGTTTCACCGGCGGGCCAAATTCGGATCTGCGTCCGGTTAACTCTTTCGCGATGACGTCAAAAAGAGCGGCGGTCGTCAGCGGTTCGGCATCGGCGAGAGCGATGGTCTTGCCGACGGCGGCTTTATCACGGGCAAGCGCAGCAATAGCATCGACGACAAAATCGACCGGGACGAGGTTTAGCTTGACGGCATCGTTGCCGACATTCATCACGCGAAAGAGCCACGGGGCTTTGCGTAAATAGTTGATGAGATAGTAGATACCGTCGTATTTGGCAGTCTCGCCGGTCTGCGAATCGCCGACAACGACCGACGGCCGATAGATCGTTACGGGAAACGCGGGCTTTAGCCGCTCGACCTCAATCTCGGCGAGATACTTGGTTTCCTCATAGTTGTTGCGAAAACCGGCATTGTGCTCCAGCTCGTTTTCAAAGATCTCGCCCTCGCGTTTTCCTGCGACGTAACAAGTCGAAATGTAGTTGTAACGCCGCAGGTTTCGCACCGAGCGGACGAGGTCATTGACGTTTTTTGTACCCTCGAGATTTACGTTAAAGGCCGTGTCTTTTGCGACGGCTAGATCGTACGCGGCGGCCAGATGAAAGACGTCGGTCGTCTCGAACAGGATCGTTTGCAGGTCGTCGTTTGAGATACCGAGATTTGGGCTGGTGATGTCGCCCTCGACGATTGAATAGCTTTCGAGAGGCGTATTTGTCAGCTCGGCGATCTCCTCGATCTCGCCCATCGCTTTGTCGATGAATTGCGGCTGGACGAGTAGAAAAAACTGAGTTTCGGGCTTTGCCAGCCTCTCGACGAGTCGTCCGGCGATAAAGCCGGGAAAACCTGTGAGAAAGATCGATTCGCGATACAGCATAAAATCCTATTTTACCAAGTCGCTGATATTTTTGGCGCGCATATTTTTACCAAACCGTGCGAAAAAAATATATTTACTTGCGCTCGTGGCGCGTGTTATCTTGTCTGGCGCAGCGCGTTTTGTATGAGAATCCAGGAAATGAGGTCGGGGATCACGCATCTAAAGAAAAAGATGGAGATCGAACGTCCGGTAAATTATTTCGAAAAGCTCGCTCTGGTCAATAAAATGACCGAGGCCGAAAAGGTTGCCGCCGTGTGTGAACTCGACGAAGCGATCTGGTCCGTCGTCTCTTTTGAAAGATGTGAGGCCCACAGCCTGACTTACACCCAAGCCGCCGCGCTGCTATCCGAACTCGATGCCCGCGGAGTCAGCGGCCTGTGCATCATTACAGATGATGCAGCGATGCGTTTGAAACGTTAAAATTCCAACACGACCTTACCAAAGCTCTCATTTGAGCCGAGATATTTATACGCTGAAATTACGTCTTCCGCGGTGAAGATACGGTCGAGATTTGGACGGATCTTACCGCTAGCAAGTAATGGTACGACCTCGTCGGCAAACGCTTTCGTTGCCTCAGCTTTTTCATTAGTTGAGCGTCCGCGCAGAACCGTGCCGGTAATGGTCAGGCGTTTCTGCAGAGCCATACCCATATCAAACTCAGCGGTCCGCCCGGCGGTCAGGCCGACAAGGATCAGACGGCCCTTTACCGCGAGGCTTTTGAGATTCTGCGGAAAATACGCACCGCCGACGAGATCGAGAATTACATCGACGCCTTTTCCACCCGTTATCTCGCCGATCTGCTCTGCGAAAGCAATATCGTCAGCCGTCGAAATGCCGTGGTCGAGACCGTATTCCTGACAGCGGTCGAGTTTGTCGGCGGTTCGCGATGTGCCGATGACGGCGGAGCCATTGGCTTTTCCAAGCTGCAATCCCGCAAGCCCGACGCCCGAACCGACCGCGTGAACGAGCAGCGTTTCGCCTAGTTTCAAACCGCCGCGAGTAAAAATAGCATCGTGTGCGGTGATAAATGCTTCGGGAACGGCAGCGGCTTCGGTAAAACTTAGATTATCGGGAATGCGGACAAGCAGTGAGCTGTCGATGGTCAGATATTCAGCCTGAGCCTCGCCGGCGGTGATGCCAAAAACGCGGTCGCCTATCTGCCAGGTTGAAACGTTTTTACCAATCGCTGCAACTTCACCCGCGAATTCAAGCCCCGGAATGTCTGGCGAATAACCCGCCGGCGGCGGATACAGCCCGCGAACCTGCAACAGATCAGCACGGTTCAATCCGGCGGCACGAACGCGAATCAATACATCGCTCGTTCCCAACTCGCGCGGTTCATCCACCTCTTGAATTGTGAGGTGTTCTTCACTGCCAAATTCGGCAATATAGACGGCCTTCATTTCTTTAGCTTGGTTTCGATGTCGTTTGCCTTGAGCGAATTTCCGGTCGCACGTTGCAGCTCGGCGATGGCCTTGTTTAGCTCGGTGCGGGCGCGCAGCTCCATACTGCGAGCGGCAGTCAGAGCGGTTTGGCGTTCGAGCACTTTATAGACATCGGACTGGCCTTCGTCAAGTTTTCGCTGTTCTGATTCGTACTGCTTTGCGGTATTTTCGCGGGCGACAGACGCCGCGCGAAGCCGCGCCTCGGCGGTGCGGATCGATTGCAGAGCGTTTCGCACCTCGACCTGTACGCCTTGCTCGATCTGCTCACGCTGGATGTCGAGCTTTTCGGCCTCGACCTTGGCATGGCCAAGCTGTGCCTCAGCAGTTTTGTCGCCCCAGAGCGGCAAGTTGAAATTGATGCCAAAACGAAACACCGGATAGCGGTTCGTGAAAATGCCGCGAAACGGGCTGCCAGTCAGCAGAGCAAGGTTTGCCTGTTGCTGTATGCAGGCCGGCGAGGCCGGGTTAACTACGCACGGTGTCGGAAACGTCGGGCTAAATGCCGGATTGCTCGCACCGCCGATGCCTGCCGAGGTGTAGCTTGCGACAAAGTCGATCTGCGGTTTTTTAAGCTCGCGATACAGCCGTTGGTCGAGGAGATTGATGTCTTTTTGCGCACGGTTGATCTCAAGTTCAGGACGATTTTCGATGGCGACGCTCATCGCTTCGCCAAGCGTCGTGACCGGCGGCGTGACTTCGACCGGTTCGACCGGCACGATGGCTTGTCCCCATAAAACATCGCTGCGGTTGGGCGAGATGAGATTTTTTAGCACGTTTTCAGCCAGGTTGACCGTGTTCAGAGCGTCATAGACGGCCTGCTCAAAATTGGCGACCTGTGTTTCGGCGGCGACGATGTCTATAGGTGCAAGCTGGCCTTCGTTAACAAGACGGCGGTTGTGTTCGAGTTGTGCCTTAGCGTCGCGGACTGCGTCACGCTGTACCTGTAAATTGCGCAAGGCGTAGGTCAGGTCCCAATATGCTTTTTGTACGGTCGCGACGGTTTCTATCGACCGCTGGCGAAACTGAGTGTCCGTCAGGCTGATGTTCCGCTTGGCGATCTCGATCGTGCGGCGTGTCTGGTCAAACTTGCGTCCGCGAAACAGCGGCTGCAAAACACTAAAACCGAGGCTTGAGTTTAACTGCGGGCTCAGAATAGAGATCGGGTTGTCGGTCGTCACCCGTTGGTTGTTAAATGAGCCGGTAAAGACCGTGCCAAATTGCGGAGCGAACGCCTGCAGAGACGCGTTGCCGACCAGCGTGCCCTGCGTCGATTTTTGATTGCTGCTAAAGATACTGACGTTTGGCACGGTCGTGTGATCGTAATATGTCTGGCCGGAGAGTCGCGGCTGATAGACTCCGCGGGCCGCAGCGAGGTCAAATTCGGCGATGCGCTCGTTTTTACGGGTGATCTCGATGTCGCGGTTGTTTGTGAGGGCAAGCTCGATCGCATCACGTAGGGAAAGCGTTTTTTGCTGCGTCATATCGACGCCAACACGGCCGAGATCAGGAAAGCTGCGGTCGTCAGAGCGGTAATCGGGCGCAACATTTGGCACGCCCTTGATCTCCTCGGGCTTAACGTTTTGAGCGTCGGGCGTCGGCGTCGGGCTTTGGCCCAGCGCATGTCCGCTGAGCACAAATAATGCCGCTATTAAAATTAGATAAAAACGTCGCTTCATAAAACCGATCCCCGGATCGTAACCTTGCATCATTTACTGATCGACTTGAAAACTGAGCTTGTCGCCCCGACAAAACGCCGCTTTACGCCGCCAAACAGCCACTCGGCAAAACGATTGACGTATTTGAAAAGCCGCAGCTCGGCCAGGTCGTCAAATAACGAATAAAATACCGGCACCGCCAGCAGCGTCAGCAGCAAACAAAGCGACTGGCCGCCGACCACGAGCACGCCGATCGAGCGGTTCGTTCCCGAACCCGCACCGGTCGAAACGACGAGCGGGATCATACCGGCGACGAGTGCGATCGTGGTCATCAAGATCGGACGCAGACGGTCGCGGTTTGCCTGGATGATCGCGTCGTAACGCGACATGCCTTGCGAACGCAGATGATTTGTATGGTCGATCTGCAAAATTGCGTTCTTTTTGACCACGCCAAAGAGCAGCAGCAGCCCGAGGCCTGAAAAAATATTTACCGTTTGGCCCATCACCAACAGGCTAAAAATACCAAATGGTATCGACAGCGGCAGCGTAAGCAGGATCGTCACCGGATGGATAAACGATTCGAACTGTGCGGCCAGAACGATGTACATAAAGATAAAGGACAGGGCGAACGCCAGTAGAAAGTAGAAACCCGCTTTGCCCATTTCCTTTGACTGGCCGACATATCCAGTGTGATAACCCGCCGGAAGATTTAGTTCCTTGACGTAGCTGTCGATCGCCGAGGTGATGCTGGCCGCCGAACCACCCGGCTTTGTGTTCGCTAGCAGCGTCACCTGTTTTTGACGGTTGGTACGGTCAATAGCAGACGGGCCTGTGCCGGGCTTTGTCTTTACAACGCGGTCGAGCGTCACCCAGCCAAGCTTTGCCGACGGCACGATCATTCGTTTTAGACCCTCTTCGCTTGTCCGAAATTGATTGATCGCACGAACATAGACATCATATTGGTCCGAACCCGCGTTAAATGTTGTCGCCTCTTGTCCCGCGACGAGCGTGTTGAGCGCCTGTGAAACATCGCCGACTCGTACGCCGAGGTCCGCTGCGGTGTCACGGTCGACTTCGAGCTGCAGCTCGGGCTTGCCGGAGATGAGCGTCGAATCGACGTCAACCGCATCGGGGATGGTCTTCATTTTTGCGAGAACCTTTGCCGACGCTTCTTCAAGCACCTTGATATCAGGGCCGGAGATAAGAAACTGGACGTTGGCGTTACGAAAGCCGCCGCCAGAGAACGCCTGTACGATCTGGACGCTGGTTCGCAGCTCGGGCGGAAATCTTGCCAAAACTTCGCGGGCGTCGGCCATCATCATTTCCTGAGATTTGGCACGGGTGCCGACGTTGCTCAGTTTTACGTAAATCGTGCCGGCGTTTACGACCTGCTGCTGTCCACCGCCGACTGTTGCGAGCGTGTCGGTCACGCCCGGCATTTTGCGTATCTCGGCGGCTATCCGTTCGAACCACTGCGACGAAGCCGACAGGCTCGTGCCCTCGGGTGTTCGGACGGATATCTCAAATTGCGATTGGTCATCGACCGGCAAAAAGTTTTTGCCGACAAACATAAATAGCGGAACAATGCTCACAAAAACCAGTACGACCAATGTGACGATCACCCAACGGTGAGCCATCGAAAACCGCAGCATCCACGCATACCACAGATCGACGATGCGAAACCACCCGGTGTGTTTGCTGTCGTCTTTTTGAAGTTCGTGCTCGAGGTCGCCTTTGATCTCACCTTCCTGGCCACCCGCTGACGCAGGCTCTGCGGCCTTGTGCCTCTTGATCAAACGGGCCGCGAGCATGGGTGTCAGCGTGAACGAAACGATCAGCGAAACCGCAACGGCGAACGAAGCCGTTAGGCCAAACGACGACATAAATTTGCCGACAATGCCCTGCATAAATCCGATCGGGATAAACACCGCCATCAGCGACAGCGTGGTCGCAAGCACAGCTAGGCCGATCTCACGCGTTCCTTCGATAGCCGCCTGGAACGGGTTCATACCCTTCTCCTCGACAAACCGGTAAATGTTTTCGAGCACGACGATCGCGTCATCGATGACGATACCTACCATTAGCGTTAAGCTGAGCATCGTGATCGAATTAAGCGTGTAGCCCATCGCATACACAAGTGCAAAGGTCGAGATGATCGATGTCGGGATGGCGAGGGCGGCAATAAACGTCGAGCGGAAACTCCACAGGAACAGGAACACTACGATAGCCGCGAGTATCGATCCGACGATCAAATGCTCCTCGATAGCGTGCAAAGAGTTTTCGATAAAGATCGAGTTATCGCCGATGACACGCATCTGAAAGCCTTTTGGCAGCGTAGTCTCGATCTCCTTAAGACGGGCTTTGATCTCACGGGCAACCGCGACCGTGTTTTGTCCGGACTGTTTTGAAACAATAAGCGTGACAGCCGGTTGGCCATTTAGCCGGGCCTCAGATCGCAGTTCGGCACCGCCGTCCTCGGTGTAGCCAAGATCTTTGACCTTGACCTGATATCCGCCGCGCGTCGCAACGACGACATCGTTAAACTGCTCGGGTTTTTGTATCTTACCGACGGTGCGGACGGCGGTTTCGGTTTGTCCGGCATCGATCCGGCCGGACGGAAACTCCATATTCTGGATACGCAATGCACCGGAAACCTCTGCCGGAGTAACGTTGTACGAACGCATCTTGTCGGGATCGATCCAGACGTTGATCTGCCGTTCCTGGCCGCCGATGATCGAGATCTGGCCCACGCCGTTGACCGATTCGATACGTTCCTTGATCTTGTTTTTAGCGACTTCGGTAACTTCGCGAAGAGATGTGGGGGCGGAAACCGAGATACGCAGGACTGGTGCGGCATCGGTGTCGAGCTTTTGCACCGTCGGCTGTCTTGCCGTTTCAGGCAGGTTTGGAATGACCGTCTGGACGCGATTTTCGACCTCCTGGGCCGCGACGTTAACATCCTTTTCCAGCACAAAAGCAACGAAAACCTGCGAGATGCCCTCGATCGAAGTCGAACGAAGTTCGTCGATACCACTGATCGTATTGACCGCTTCCTCAACCTTGTCGGTAATTTCCGTCTCAATTTCTTGTGGGCTCGCGCCCGGATTGACGACCGTGATCGTGATGGTCGGAAAATCGATCTTTGGAAACAGATCGACGCCGAGGCTCAAAAACGAAAATGCACCGACCACCACGAGTGACAGGATCAACATCGTGGCGAAAACCGGACGCTTTACACAAACTTCAGCAAGCCATTGCATATTCTTTTAACCCCTAGTTAGCAACGCGAACTAACACTCCGTCATATAGCGTGTTGATATTGCTTGTTGCGATGACGTCGTTTTCCTTCAGTCCTTGTTTGATCTGTATCAACCCGTTTTCGAGCAGGCCGGTCTGAACGAGGATCTCGCGAACGGCACCGTCTTTGACCACATAGACCTTATTGGTATCACCCTCAGCCCTAACCGCCGTAGCGGGTATCATCACTGCATTTTCCGGCTTTGATTGCGTAATGCGAACCGTCGCAAACTGTCCCGGTTTGAGCAGCCCATCGGGATTGGCGACCTCGGCCTCGACCGTCAATGTACGTGCCGCAACGTTGAGATTTGGCAATATTCTTGCGACTGTGCCGGCAAAATTGCGGTCCGGATACGCACTGGTCTGAAGCGAAATACCCTGGCCAACGGCGACCTTTCCGATCGATGCTTCAGGCACATCGATCTTGAGCCGGAGCGGTGAGGTGCGGACGATAGTGCCGATCTTTGTATTCGGAGCCTGTGGTGAAAGATACTCGCCCGGATCGGCGGTCCGCTCTGAAACGTAGCCGCTGATCGGTGCATAGATGACCGTATCGCTGAGCGATTTTTGTGCCAGCTCGACTTGGGCTTGAGCCGTTCTTATGCCGCTCTTTGCGGTAGCGACTGCCGCCTCAGCGGAATTTATTTGGCGAACGGCGACTGCGGCGTTAGATCTAGCTTCGTCCAACTGGCCGATCAGAGCGTCACGCTGCGAACGCCGCGTATCAAGGATCGATTTCGAAACATCGCCCGTATCATAAAGCTTTTGAGCACGCGCCAACTCCTTTTCAGCAAGCACAAGCTGCGCCGTGACAGATTTGACCTGTGAAAATGTCGCGATGTCGAAAGATTGGCCGTCTCTGAGCCCAAGCCGGATCTGTGCCTGGCGCAGAGTAGCAACAGCTTGATCGATCGCCTTTTTTTGCTGTTCGACCTGTGCCTGAGCCTGTTCGATGCGGATGCGGGCGTCCCGGTCATCGAGGCGGACCAGTACGCTGCCGCGTTCCACAAAGCTGCCGACATCAAAATTGACCTCGACGATCTTACCCGCCACGGTCGGGGCGACGTCGCTCTGGCCGTCGCCTGCAAGGTTACCGGTCGCTTCAAAATATGTCGGTATCGGTTTGACCGTCGCCTGTGCTGTCGTGACATCGACGATGGTTGGCTGAGTGTTGGCATTTGCGTTGGCGTTTGCCGATCCGCGGCCGCAGCCAACGCCTGCGATGGTCGCCGTCAGCACCAATATTGCCAAAAAGATGAGTACTTTCTTGTCTGTCATGATAATTGCCGTGTTTTTATAGTTACGACCTGATCCCGCCGAGCAGGATCTCTGCAAAATTCTGTGCGGCTTCTTCGTTCGAAATATCGAGAATGACCCGCTTTTTATCCCACAAAATATTGTTTAGCGAATGGTGTATCAGCATCCCCAGCCAAGCCCTCACGGCGATCCGCGGGTTCATCTCGCGAAACGCCCCGTCACGCTGCCGCACCTCGATATAGCCGCCGATAAACTCGTAAATACGCTCGATAAATTCGTGAAAGAACCGCTCCGCCAGCTCGTGCTCCTCTAGTGCCGAGTAAAGCAGCAACCGCATAAACCCCTCGTCGGCCTGGTGTTTTTTCAGAGCGTCAAACGCGATGTTATAAAATACGGCGAGATCGTCCTTTTGTTCGATCGCCGCCTGCAACACCTCGTTCTCTTCCCAAGGGAAACGATGAACGCCGTCCTGACAGCCTTTTGTATCGAGGATCGCACCGTAAAGCGCGTCTTTATTCTCAAAATGGCGAAACACCATCGCCTCAGAAACACCCGCCGCTTTGGCGATCTCTTTGGTCGTCGTGCCCTTAAAACCACGTTGCGAAAACAGTGCGACAGCCGTCTGCAATATCTGCTGACGGCGGGCGTCGCCCGTCATTTTGCCGTGTTGGCCGCATTTAAAAAGGTCCTGGATCAAATATAGCTCCTATTAAGTAAGTGCTTACTTACCACGAATGCCTAGATTCGCATTTTCGGATAATGCTTGTCAACCAAAAATGTGACGCGCGTCACATTTTTGTCATTATGCGCGGAAAAAGATGAATTGGCGGGTTAATTTACGACCTCAAACTCAACAAATTGGGTCGCGATCTGCTGTTTTGTTTTGGCGAGCGTATCGGTAACGATCAACTGCAAGACGTAATCGCCGGGCACCATTTTTTCGCCGATGGCGACGGCTCCTGCGAGTTTTAGGTGTGTCATATCGGTTTGCGATCCAAGCTCAAACGGTTTTTGGGTACCGTCCAGAATAAGCTTGCCGTCGCGAAAAACGCGGATCTTTGTCTGCAATTGCGGCTGCTTAGCGGAACCGAGTTTTGCGTTGTAGATCTCAATGCCGTAACGCATGACCGAGTTGACCTTGATCCGGCGAAGCGCCGTGTCGGACAACGGGGAGCTGGCGACCCGCGTCCCGGCAGTGTCGCGCATACGCAGCCAGTCGTCATTTGAGAGATTTTCGAGGATGATGCTCGACAGCGTGAGATGCTTTTTCTTGAGGTCGGGAACCTCGATAAATTGGCTTGCCGAACCTATCTTGCCGGACGAATCTTTGATCGCTACGCGGTATTGAAACGCACCGGCTTTTTTTATCGGGAAGGCAAAATGATAGACAATACCGCTCGCGGCCGTCTTGGCGTAATCGGCAGGTTTAAGCGAAATTACATACGATTTACCAAGCTGATCTATCGGTTGGCCGTTGTCGCCAAAACTGACGGCAAGCACGTCGAACGACGCTTTTTTATTGCCGTTTGCTTCGTCAGTGAACTTGAGGTCGGCGGCATTTATGTGCAGCAGCGAGCGGACAAACGGTCCTGTCTTCGTGTCATCGCCGAATAGAGCATTTAGCCGCAACCCGACACCTCCGACGGAAAACGGCGATAGCAAAGCGGCATTTAACTGCTGGCCGGTCGTCTGCGTGGTCGTTGATCCTGCCGGCTTTTCGCTATCCGCAACGTTAAAGAAACCGCTGCGGTAGCGAACGGTCGCACCGGGCCGCAGCACCTTGACGACCAAGGCGTTAAACTTTCGTCTGACCGGGTCGAACGTGTCCGAATCAGGTTCATAGCCGACGAGATAATAGCTCTGATCGTCAAGCACACGGCGGACGCCGCCGCTGAGGTCGTTGTTATTTTTGATAGCTATCCCGCCGGTTTCCTCCGCAAGGAACGAAAGCCCCTCTTGCGTATCGATCAATTGATCGCGGCGAGCCTGTGTCTGCGCGTTCATTGCCTCGGGGCTTGTGTTCGAGATGTTATCGGCGGCGTTAATACCGGCGGTTTGCAGCCCCCGAGCGTCGAGCGTGTAAAAGACAATGGACGCCCGATTGGCCGTTTCGACAAGCTGTTTGAGAAAATCCATCACGCGGCCCTGTTCCTGAAATCCGTCGCTGCTCGTCTCAAACATCTTGAATCCGTCTGAAAACAATATGACCGATTTGCGTCCGGGCAGCTCGCTCATACCGGTGACGATGTACCGCAGAGCACCGAGCGTGCCGGTCGCGAAAACTGCACTCCGAAAATCGTCGAGGCTCTGGCCCGTACCTGTTGTGACGGTTTCCTCCGTCGATTCCTCCTCAGTAGTATCCGTTTCGGGTGTCGCCTCGATCGGGGCAAATGCGCTGACGCCGCCGGTACCGTTCGGGTTCCACTTTACTCGCTCGATCGCGGCATAGAGCACCCGCTTGTCGCCGGTAAATTGCTGCAAAGCTCCGATGCCCGCACCTGTGCGAACTATCGCGACGAGATCGCCGTCCTGCATCTGCTCATCGACAAATTTCTTTAACGCCGCGCGGGTGTGATAGGCGCTCTCAAACGAAAGCGACAGATCATCGACGACTAGCGCGATCGTCCGGCGTATTTGCTCGGGACGCAGCCGCTGGGTCGGTACTGGAACGGTACTGTTGCCGGTTTGTTTGCCCTGCTCAATTGTTTTGACAGACGAGACGAATGAAAAATTTGATACTTTTTGTTTTTCGCCGTTCTCATAGATCTCTATCTCATTAGGTTTAAGATCGGTGATCGGCTTGCCCTTGGCGTCAGTGACGGTGACATCGATCTGGATGAGATTGGTCGATATCTTGACAACATCGTCGTCCGGCGGCGTGGGTTTTGGCGTAGGAGCGGTATTTTGAGCGACAATTGGCGCGGCAAATATAATCAGCAACGCGACATTTACCCAAAATTTGGTCATAAAAACTACTCCAAAACGCCGATATTTATTTGCTATGATATAACGGTTCGCTTTTTATAGAAAGTATTTTACCCAACAACGCCCCGTAATACCGCCCGGAAATATGATGCATTACATAGTTAAATTTGGAATTTCGACCGTCCTGACTCTCGTAATATTTTCCGTCGGTTGTTCAGCTCAGCAGACCGAGCAACAGGCCCTCGCACAACTCCGCGAAATGACGAGCGGCGGCAAACTTCCGCCCGAGAATGTTGTTGCGGATATCGAAACACGCTTTGCCAATAAGAAAACAGGTGCGTTAGCCAAGCTGCTACGGGCGCGTATACGGTTTGAAAATAAAGATTACGCCGGAGCCGCATCAATATTAAATTCGGATGTTTTTAAGAAACGAACAAAGCTCGAGGATCACGCTCTGTTTTTACGCGGCAAGGCACTGCAAGCCGCCGGGAATCACGGCGAGGCGTTAAATGTTTTTGACGAGATCGTCAAAGACCATCCCGATTCGATCCGAGTTCGTGATGCGAAATTGCTGTGGGCACAATCCGCTATCGCGATCGGTAAGGCCGTCGAGGTGCCGCCGTTTTTAGTCGAGTTGAGCGAAAATGATGACGCGGACGCACTGTTATCGACGGCAAAGGCTTACGAAGCTCAGGGTTCGCAGGCCGAGGCAATGCGTTATTATCGCCGGACATACTTTTACACAGCAGGTTCCGGCCCTGCAAAAGAAGCTGAGTCAAAGCTCACATCACTCGGGCAACCGTTGACGCCGCAAAACTCTGAGGAGCAGATCGGCCGTGCCGAGCGGCTTTTTAACACGAAAAATTTTGCCGATGCTCTTACCGCGTACGGCGTTTTGGTGACAAATTTTCCCGCGTCGGTCACGCCGCTGTTGCAGCTCAGGCGTCTGACGGCGATGGCAAATACCGGTAAGATGCTCGATGCACAGTCCGCGTTTAACTCGCTGCCTTCGTCCGGCAAAGAACGCGAAGAAGGCTATCGTCAGCTCGTCCTCGGTTATGCAAAAGCAAAAATGTGGCCCCAAGCCCGCACCGCCGCGGATGAAATGCGTGCCAAATTTCCAAACGGAACGCTCGTCGCAAAAACGCTGATCGACGCCGGCCTAGCTGCCCGCGATGCAAAGAATCGCGCTGACGAAGGCTATTTTCTAAACACCGCTGTTGCGACCTTTCCAAATGCCGTCGAGGTCGCGACCGCACAGTTCGAAGCGGCGTGGTTTCAGCACGAGAGCGGTAATTTTGCCGAGTCGAGCCGGATGTTGATCGAGCATCTCGTGCGTTACGCGGGCAAAGATACGACCAATCGCGGCAAGGCCGGATACTGGGCCGCCCGCGACTCGGAGCGTGCAGGAAAAACCGCCGAGGCTTGTGCTTTGTACGAGGGCGTCAATTATCGCTACGGTGCGAATTGGTACGGCTATCTCGCCCTCAACCGTTTGACCGCGATGAAGGCAGCGGGCAACTGCCGTACGACAACACCGCCAGATCAGACGATAGCAAAGGCGGTGGCAAATCTTCGCACCGTGTCGGTCGTCGCTGAAACTGCGGGACAAAAGGAGCTTGAGCGTGTCGAAAAATCGGACGAGCTGTCCACGATCGGGCTTTTTGACTGGTCGATAGATGAGCTAAACGAAGCCAAAAAGACCGCCGGTAACAGTCCCAAGATAAACCTCGCCCTCGCCCGTCACTACCGCTGGAAAGCCGACAATACTGCTGCTCTTATTGCGATGCAAAAGAGCTATCCGGATTATGCACAGATGTTTCCCGAGGAAATGGACCGCGAAGCGTGGGCCTTTTTCTACCCGCTGACAAACTGGGCCGACATCAAAAAATGGTCCTCCGCACGCGGACTGGATAGCTATCAGGTCGCAGGTTTTATACGCACGGAAACGGTATTTTCCGCTCGAGCAAAATCGCCGGCAAACGCCTACGGCCTCATGCAATTGCTGCTGCCAACCGCCCGCTCAGTCGCAAAAAAATATGGTCTCGATTCGCCCGCGTCCGCTGAGGACCTATACAACGCCGCTCTAAATATTGAGCTTGGGACGGCCTTTTTGAAGGATCAATTTACAAAATTTGGCCGCGTCGAATATGTCGCAATCGCATATAACGCCGGCCCCGGCCGTGTCGCCCCTTGGCGTGCGACTTTGCCGCCGGAGATCGACGAATTTGTCGAAGAGATCCCTTTCAAAGAGACCAAAGCCTACGTACAGGGCATTATTCGCAACTCCGCCCAGTACCGCCGTCTCTACGACGACAACGGCAATTTCCGTTCAAACGTCGGCACAAAACCGCTCCGCGGCGAGATCGACACCAAAACCCGTGAGCAGTTGACCGCTGAGTTTCCTGATGTTTTGGTCAATAACGAGGCCTCGGACTAGTTCCGTCGCGGGCAGCACATTAGTTTTGGCCGGTATCAATCGGTGCTACGTAATTCGCTACGGTTCAACTTTGGTTGGTGCTATAATTTCGTATCTTCTAAAAAACGTTTTTGTTTCCATTTGAACTTACTGTTTTATTCGACTCGAGAGGTTACTTAAAATGACAAAGCTCAGCGTAAACCGAAAACAATACGAGACGAGCGCGGACCCAAGCACATTGCTGCTTTGGGTGCTCCGCGATGAAATCGGGCTGACGGGAACCAAATTTGGCTGTGGCATCGCCCAATGCGGATCGTGCACAGTCCATGTTGATGGCGAGGCCCGGCGGTCGTGCGTGACGCCGATCAGCGCCGTGGTTGGCAAGGAGGTCACCACCATCGAGGGGCTTTCTCCTGATTCGAGCCATCCGCTACAAAAAGCGTGGATCGAGACCGACGCTCCGCAATGCGGCTATTGTCAGTCCGGACAGATCATGGCCGCCGCGGTTTTGCTTAAGAACAAACCACAACCTACAGACGCCGACATCGATCAAGCAATGACCGGCATCATTTGCCGTTGCGGCACCTATAACCGCATCAGATCCGCTATCAAACTGGCCGCGAAAAACGGGGGTAAATGAAATGACCAAACAGACGGATACCGACAGACGTTCATTTCTAAAAGCATCGATCGTGGCCGGCGGCACACTTGTATTTGGCATTGGTCTGCCGATGCGTTCAAAGGCGGCGGAGAGGTTTAACCTACCAGTCAAACCAGCCATCGATTTTCAGCCGAATGCTTTCATCAAAATCGCGAAAGACGGTAGGGTCACGGTCGTCGTAGGCCAGGCCGAGATGGGCCAAGGGGTGCTTACCAGTTTGCCAATGATCGTTGCGGACGAACTCGAAGTTGAATGGGCCAATGTATCGTACGAGTCAGGTCCGGCGGACAAGGCGTTTTTTAACCCGGCAATGGGAATGCAGGGCACAGGCGGCAGTTCGAGCGTTAAGGGATTTTTCGACCCGCTCCGAAAGGCTTCGGCACAGGTCCGCGAGATGCTCATCGCCGCCGCCGCAGCATCGTGGAATGTTTCGGCCGACCTATGTCGAGCTGAGAACGGAAAGGTGATCAATACAGTTTCGGGCAAGAGTATTGTTTACGGCGAGCTGCTCGAAGCCGCAGCCAAGATCAAGCCGTCCGATAAGCCAAAGCTCAAGGACCCGAAAGATTTCAAATACATCGGCAAACCGATCAAACGTCTCGACAGCCCGGCAAAGGTCAACGGCAGCGCCGTTTATGGCATCGACGTTAGAGTTCCCGGCATGCTCTACGCGACGATCCTTCGTTCGCCGGTCATCGGCGGAACGGTCAAAACGGTTGACGACACCGCAGCAAAAGCGGTCAAAGGCGTGACGCATGTCGTGCCGCTCGGATATGGTGTCGGCGTGATTGCGGATAATTTCGTCAACGCGCGAAAAGGCCGCACAGCACTGAAGGTCACCTGGGATGATGGGCCGATGGTCGCTGTTTCGAGCGAGACGATCATGCGATCATTTTCGGACGCAGCGGATAACAAGAAAGGTCTGCAGGCCAAAAAGGTCGGCGACATCGCGGCAGGAAAGGCCGCGGCGGCAAAGTCGATCGATGCTGTCTATTGGGCACCTTTCCTCGCCCACGCGACGATGGAGCCGATGAACTTTACAGCTGATGTACGTGCCGACGGCGCCGAGGTCTGGGGCGGCGTCCAGGCTCAGATGCTGGTTCAGGGAACTGTTGCCAAAGTGGCAGGCGTTCCGGTCGATAAGGTCAAGGTCAATACCACTCTGCTCGGCGGCGGGTTTGGCCGTCGGTTCGAAATGGACTATGTGGTTGATGCTGCGCTGTTGTCAAAGGCCGCAGGCAAGCCGGTAAAGGTCGTTTGGACCCGCGAAGACGACATGCAGAACGACGTCTATCGCCCCGGAACGTACAACAAAATGTCCGCCGGCATCGACGCGGCTGGCAAGCCGGTTTTCTGGCACCATCGCGTGGTCAATGATGCGATCATGGCACGAGCGGGCAAGGCGTTTGGCTTTATTCTGAAAGACGATCAACTCGACGATTCGTCGTACGAGGGTGCGCATAATCTGCCTTACAATTTTACTAATTATCAATGTGATTGGGTCCGCGTCGATACCGGAGTTCCGGTCGGATTTTGGCGTTCGGTGGGCAGCTCACACACCGGATTTTCGACCGAGTGCTTTTTAGACGAACTGGCGGCGGCGGCCGGCAAAGACCCCCTCGCCTACCGCCTTTCACTGCTTGAACCGGGTTCCCGCTTTGCCGGCGTGCTCAAACTTGCTGCCGAAAAAGCCGGCTGGGGCACAAAATTGCCGGCGGGATCGGGCCGTGGTATCGCCGTTGCTGAAAGTTTTGGCAGTTATGTTGCTCACGTCGCCGAAGTAACGGTCGGGGCCGACGGTAAGGTCAAGGTCGATCGCGTGGTTTGTGCCGCCGACTGCGGCCAGATCGTTAATCCCGACACGGTCACGGCTCAAATGGAAAGCTCGGTGGTCTATGGACTCACCGCCGCACTTTACGGCGAGATAACGATCAAGGATGGCCGGGTTGTTCAGAAAAATTTTACCGACTATAAAATGCTTCGGATGAACGAAATGCCCAAATTCGAAATGCATATCCTGCCGAGTACCGAAAAACATGGCGGCGTCGGTGAACCAGGCACTCCGCCGATCGCTCCGGCAGTTGTTAACGCAATTTTTGCAGCGACGGGAAAACGGGTTCGCAGCCTTCCGGTAAAGGCCGCAGATCTGGCGCGCAAAGCATAGTTGTATGTCGAAAAGGGAGTTAAATTTCAAATTACCGTTCATTGCGGTGGCATGTGTAATGTTTGCTGTCTTCGCGTATTCGAATCGTTCGGACAGACTCGTTCGGGTCGAGGCCTCGACCTTAACGAGCGGATCTTACGTAAACGAAACGGATCCGGTCAAGGCCAAAGCTGCATTTAATGATGCGGCAAAGGTTTTCCTTTCGCCTCGTTGCGCCAATTGCCATCCGGGCGGCGATGCTCCGACCCAGGGCGACACAATGACGCCGCACACGATGGAGGTTAAACGCGGCCCAGATGGCCGTGGCGTCGGTGAACTAAAATGTGCGACCTGCCATCAAGATATTAATCTGGATGGCGACAGTATGCCGCCTGGAGCACCTGACTGGCACATGCCCGGAGCCGATCAAAAGATGCCGTTTCAAGGCATTACTGCCGGCCAGCTTTGTCGAGATCTAAAAGACCCGCTTAAAAACGGCGGGCGCAAAACTGCTAAGGAAGCGGTTCAGCACGTCTCAACCGATCCAAAAGTGCTCTGGGCATGGAACCCCGGCAATGGGCGTACGACACCGCCGCTAGGCCAAGCCGAATTTCTAAAAAAGATGAACGAGTGGGTCGAAAACGGAGCAGCCTGTCCAGAATGATATAACCCCGTCCGATCCTACCAATCCATTTGAAAGAGATCATCGAAATACTAAGATCTGTTTCGTCGTTCGCCGACGACGAGAAAGGGATACTTGCAACTGTCATTAACGTCAATGGCTCGGGGTACCGTCTGCCGGGAGCGAGGATGCTGATGCTCGCCGACGGACAAACCGTGGGCACCGTCTCAGGCGGATGTCTTGAAGCCGACGTGCTTGAACGAGCAAAAAAGGTACGCGAGAGCGGAAAATCGGAGGTTTTTACTTACGACACGACCGGCAACGAAGATTCGGTTTTCAGCCTCAATATGGGCTGCCGCGGCGTAATAGATATCCTGCTCGAACCGGTCGGCAAGGAGAGCCCTCTGATCCGCGAAATGCGTGCCGCTTATGAACGCCGCGAAGCTTCGGAAAATGTAGAGATCCCGGTCGCGGTCATGCTCTACGGCGCCGGAGCCGACGCGGTACCTTTCGTCAGGATCGCATCGGAGCTCGGCTGGCAAGTCACCGTCCACGACCACCGCCCGGCATTTCTGACAAAAGCTCGGTTCCCTGACGCATTTGCATTAGTTTCACAGATCATTGATCAACCGCTGATGGTCTCATCCGATGATCGGACCGCAGGCGTTATAATGACGCATAACTATACTCGCGACAAAATAGTCCTGCCGGCATTGCTAAAGTCCAACGTTTTTTATGTTGGAGCCCTCGGGCCAAAACGACGGACGGAGCAGATCCTCGGCGAATTGGCCGACGATCTTACTCCTGAACAACTCGCCCGACTCTATGCACCAGTTGGGCTCGACATCGGGGCCGACACCCCTGAAAGCATTGCGTTATCGATCATTGGCGAGATCCAAAGCGTGTTAAAGACTCGAAATGGCGGCCATCTGCGCAACCGCCAAGGCTCCATCTATGACCGAAAATAGCGATCTCAAGATCGGCGGCCTTTTACTCGCCGCCGGCGGCTCGTCCCGCCTCGGCCAGCCCAAACAACTGCTCCTATTCGAAGGCAAAACCCTCATCCGCCGTGCAGCCGAAACGCTTGTAAATTCCGCCTGTGAGCCGATTGTCGTCATCCTCGGCGCCGAGATCGAACGGTCGGCGGCTGAGATCAGCGGCCTTAACGCAAATGTTCAAGTTAACAAAGACTGGGGATCGGGAATTAGTTCGTCAATAAAGACAGGCCTCAGATCGCTGCTCGAAACCGAGCCCGGCCTCGACGCTGTCGTGATCGCACTTTGCGATCAGCCGAACATTAGGTCAGCAGATATCGATCAACTTATTGGAGTATTCAATTCAACAGCCCGGCTGATCGTAGCCTCGCAATATGGGGATGCGATTGGCGTTCCGGCTCTCTTTTGCAAAGATATCTTTAACGAATTGCTTATATTGACCGGTGACAAGGGTGCCCGCAAGATCATTCAGGACCACGTAACGGATGTTGAGACGGTGAAAATGGATAACGCGGCCTTTGACATCGACACTGTCGATGACGCTGACCGCCTTATTTCGCGGTGATCTCGTTTACAAATTCTTCAAAATAAACTCCGTCATCATTGTGTACATATGCTTGACCTGTTGCGGGTTTGTGACGCCGTGGCGGGCCGTCGGGTAATACATGAACTCAAACTGCTTGTCGTTTTTTTGCAGTTCGTAGACAAATTGCGTTGTGTTTTGCATATGGACATTGTCATCCATCTGGCCGTGGATGAGCATCAGTTTGCCCGACAGATTCCTAGCGGATTTGACGATCGAGGTGCGGTCATAGCCGTCGCGGTTGTTGTCCGGCGTCATCATGTATCGCTCGGTGTAGATGCTGTCGTACAGCCGCCAATCCGTGCCGGTGCCGCCGGCGATGCCGATCTTCCAGGACTTGCTGTGCGTCATCGCATAGCTCGTCATCGAACCGCCATAGCTCCAACCGTGCAGACCGATGCGGCTGCCGTCAACGTATGGCAAGCCCTTGAGATAATTCAACCCGTCCTCGAGATCGCGCAGCTCTAGCTCGTACATACGTTTGTAGATCGGCCAGACCGATTCCTCGCCCTTGCCGCTCGCTGAGCGGTTGTCGCATACCCAGACGATGTAGCCTTTTTGGGCGAGCATCTGAAACCACATACCGCGGCTGCCGAGCCAGCGGTTCGCGACCGACGGTGCGTGCGGGCCCGAGTAGGTGAACTGAAACACCGGATATTTTTTCGACGGGTCAAAGTTTGGCGGCTTGATCATCATCGCCTCCATCGCAAAACCGTCGCGGGTAGATACATTCAAAAACTCAGGGCTTGAGAGCCGGTATTGCGACAGTACGTCAACACGGTTTTCGTTCAACATGCGGACAGCAAAACCATCGGCACGATTGAGCCGTGTGCGCGGCGGCGTGGCCGCATCGCTCCAGACATCGACAAAGTGCGTGAACGTCGGGTCAAACGACGCCATGTGCCAGCCGTTTTCCTGCGTCAGACGCTCAGGTTCGCCGCCGGTCAGACGGACGCGATAGGTGTTTTCGGCAATGTGGCTGTCTTTGGTCGCCGAAAAATACGCCCAGCCGTTTTTGGCATCGACGCCGTACAAATTACGAATTTCCCATTTACCATTGGTCAATTGGCGGACGAGCCGCCCGTCGTTGTCGTACAGATACAGGTGCCGCCAGCCGTTGCGGGCCGATTGCCAGACAAACGTGCCGTTGCCCGCACCGGTCGCGACAAACGCCGGATTATCATAAACCTCGACCCACGCGGGCGTCGTCTCATCCAGCACGTGACGGACCTTGCCGTCTAAACCGGCGGCGTTTAGTTCGAGCCGCGTCTGTTCGCGGTTGAGTGATTGAAACAACACATTGCGGCTGTCCGGTGCCCAAGTAACACGTGCGATCAGCAGATCGTCCGGCTGATAATTTGATGTATCGGCAAATTTTACAGCATCGCCAAACCGCAACAGCGTCGGCGGTATCTTGTCGCCGATCTTTGGTATGCGGCCCGGATTTGGCAAAAATGACGACTTGCCGACCTCGGCAATACCGAGTTTCACAATAGGATTTGGGTCGCCCGCTTGCGGATAGCTGGTTGTTTCGATCAACTGATCGTTGGGTATGTCATTAGCCAAGATAAATTTTGGCACCGGCGTTTCGTCGAGCCGCAAAAACGCAATATAACGCGAATCTGGCGACCACCAATAGCCGCGTTTTTGCCCGCGGCCGTATAGCTCCTCTTCGTAAACCCAATCTAGATAGCCGTTGTAGATGGGTTTGTCACCCTCGCGGCCGTCACGCGTCAGCTGTTTTTCACCGCCCTTTGCGACGTCAACAACATACAGATTATTGCCGCGAACAAAACTAACCGTTCGCCCGTCCGGGCTAAAATCCGCCTCAAGCTCGGCGTCGCGGGTATTCGTCAAACGTTTAACGCTGCCGCTCGCCACGTCGTAATACCACAGGTCGTTTGCGTTATCGATCAGTATCCCGCTCTCGTCCGCGTTAAATTGCAGATCCGGCGAATTTGCCATCGTGGTCGCATCATCGAGCTTAACCCCGGCGCGCGAAAGTGCCGCCGCGAGCCGCCCGCTGTCTAAGTAAGGTGTCGCCGTGCCGCTCACAGCATCGACCCGCATCAGCCGTCCGTTGATCACCTGCTTGAACGACCGCCCGTCCTTTGCCCACTGCACAAAAGTTGGCGAACCGCTAAATCGCACACGCTTTGCCGGGTCCGGACTGTAAATATCATCCAGCGTCAGCAGCCTGTCCTGCGCAAACGTCAGCGAAGAAAACACGAATAAAGCGATGGCGGCAAATTGGATCTTTTTCATATATTTCAGGTTCAAAAGAGCGAAGTTTATCGAGAAGAGTATAACCGAATTTGCCGATATCCAGTTAGGCCTTCGGATGTGCCTTGTCATAAACCTCGATCATTTTTTCCATCGAGACCTGTGTGTATATCTGCGTCGTTGAGAGACGGGCGTGGCCGAGCAGCTCTTGGATGTCGCGGAGGTCGGCACCGCTGTCGAGCAGGTGCGTGGCGAATGTGTGCCGCAGGCTGTGCGGCGAGATATCGTGGATATCGGCGCATTGGCGGATGTATTTATCGATCATACGGCCGACGCTGCGGGTGGTCAGGCGTCCGCCGCGACGGTGTAGAAACAGTGCGTTGGGGTCACGTTCCGCTTCGGGGCATTCGTTTAGAAACACGCCGCGGGTCGTTTCGAGATAGAGCATTACAGCCTGAGCCGCAGGTTCGCCAAATGGCACGATGCGCTGTTTTTTACGCTTGCCGGTGACACGCACCATTCGCTCGCGAAAATCCACATCCGCAATATTGATCCCGACCAGTTCGCCGACGCGGATGCCCGTCGCGTATAAAAACTCAAGTATCGCACGGTCGCGGCGGCCGAGATCAGTGTTGATATCGGGCGTCTCGATAAAGCGGACCGCGTCCTCCATCGTCAGATGATTTGGCAGCTTTCGTTCGATCTTTGGCGTCGCGACTTGTTTGGCGGGGTTTGATTCGAGCTTGCCTTCGCGCACGAGAAATTGGAAAAAGGTGCGAAGACTCGCCAGCTTTCGAGCAACCGACGTTTTCTTATGATCTGCGTGCAGCCCCGCCATCCATTCACGGATCGTCAGCCGGTCGATATCCGCAACGGGAATATCTGCACGCTTTTCGACGCTAAACAAATGCGCTTTGAACTGCTCCAGATCGCTCGCATAATTCCTCAGCGTATGCGGACTCAGATTACGCTCGTATTTCAGATGCTGCAAAAATTGTGCGAGGTGGTCGTCGAGCATATTTGTCGGAGTGTTCGGCTGCTAGCCAACACCCGCCGAAGGCGGTATTACAACTTAACTTTCATTCTAGCGTCGGAGTGTTAGGCTGCCAGCCAACACCCGCCGAAGGCGGAACTACAACTTCACTTTCATTCTAGCCGAACCAAATAACAGTTTCCCGTCAGACAGGCTTATCTCGTTATCAACCATTTTTTATGCTCCGCTTCGCGAAGCAGTGTGGGCTGGCAGCCTCACACTCCGACGCTACTTCTTCCCAACATAATACCCTTTTCTTGTGCGGATACTAGCGTTTGGTTTGCCCTTGATGGTGAGGGTGATCGTGCGAAATTCGCCGCGTTTGTCGGTCTCGCTGTCGGGGTAATAGCTGAGGATGTATTGCTGGGCGAGCTCGGCTGAGATCTGGTCAAACGCGCGGTTTAGCTCGGTCTCGTCGATAGGCGAATAGACGGCACCGCCGGTTTGCTGGGCAATCTCGATCATGCGGCGTTCAGCGGTTAGTGCACGAATATTGGCGTTGCCGCCCCGCACGCCGGTGCGTTTGAAATTTTCAAAATCTTTGGTCTTTACGACATACACCTGGCAATCGGCGAGCTGCAGGGCCTTGACCACGCTCTCAAGCGTCGTTTTCTCGTCGCTGTATGTGTCTTCGCCGTCAGAGACGATCACGACGACGCGGCGGCCCTCGGCAGCTCGCAAATATTCCGCGACCTCTATAATGCCGTCGAGCAAGGCAGTCGCGCCTTTTGGTTCGGGAAAGTATTCGATGGACTGGGTTAGCTGCGAGACGTCGCGGGTCAGCGGCTGTTCGAGCCGCGTGTAATCCGCCACCGAAAACAAAGCGGCCATGTCGCGGTCGGGCCGTATTACGCGGCGGAAAAACCGCACGGCAGCATTTTTTTCAAACTCGCGTGCAAGCAATACGCTCGACGAATTATCAAACAACATCGCCAGTCGTATCGGCGTATCCGAACGTGAAACGTCCGCGATCTCAGCCGGTTTGCCGTCTATTCGCAACTCAAAATCCGCTAGCTTTAGCATCGCCACTGCTCGTCCATTATTGTCGAGTACCGAGACGGGAATAGGAACGAGAGCCGACTCGACTTTGATGATATCGTCGTCGCCCTTTGGCGTGGGCGAAGGCGTCGGTTTTGGGCGGCCTGCATCAGGAATGGTCAGCACAAGCGGCCCGCCAAGACTGCGCGGCGTCGATGACGGCGTCGGCGATTCTTTGACCCGCCCCGACTGCGCGTTAGCTCCAACCGCGAAAAACACGAAACATACTAAAACTAAGATTGCCCTGCCAGATTTCATCCGTCTGTTGGATTATAGAATTACGTAATAATATGCCTAGACAAAAATTAACTTAACACCCGCAAACAGTAGCACAACCGCAAGCACACGCCGCAGCGTGATCGAGTCAAACTTTTTACTGCCGAGCGTCGAGCCGATCAGCCCGCCGACAACCGCCGCCGCTATCCAGATCCATACATCCGGCGGCAGCACCGAAACCTGTTTGTGATTGCCCGCGAGACCAGCTATCGAATTGACCAGGATAAACAAAACTGAAACACCCGCGGCGACACGCGTCTCGGCCCAGTGCATCAGCAGCAGTATCGGTGTCAGAAAGATGCCGCCGCCTACGCCGACCATTCCCGACAGCAGCCCGATCACGGCCCCTATCGCGAGACATACAAGTATCGGCGGATCTTTGACCTCGTCGTCATTTTTTAGCCTGACAGCAAGCCGCACGGCCGCGATCATCAGCACGGCACCAAGCACCACCTTATATATATGCGTAGGCAGATGTATCATCCCGCCGATATACGCAAATGGTATCGATGCGGCCGCAAACGGCCAAAAAAGCCGCCAAGAAAAATAACCCGACCGGTAAAACTGCACCGTACCGATCGACGCGACAAACAGATTTAGCACTAACGCCGTCGGCCGCGTCACCTCCGGCGCGACCGCAAAAAACGCCATCACCGCCAAATAGCCCGACGCACCGCCATGCCCCACCGACGAATACATCACTGCGACGATGAAGATTGCGAAGATTATTATGATGCCGATCTCATTCATTCAAACGCTTTCGAGAAGATCTCGTTCGGATTATCCACCAAACGCCCGCCCCAATAAAAAACCATTGTCCGAAAACCAAGACGTAAAATAAATACCTGAACGTAGGGTCAGGTACGCCAATTAGCATAAGGAAGTACCAAATGTGTATATGGAGCCCAAACCACAAACCGAAAATCTGAGTTTGTTCGACAACAACAGTCAGCACAACGGAAGCAAGTCCGGTTATTACTGCATACATCAGAGTTTTCTTTTGTTCACTCGGCATTAAGAAGATAAAGATCCGTACTCTTCATCTGGACAGATTTTCTAACCACTCATCCCAATCTTTCAACGCCAACTCGACCTGCACACCGTGACGCTCGCGTTTGTTGCGGTGCTTTTTACGAAGCTCGACGGGCAGCGGTTCGAGCAGTCCGAAGGTGATGTTGACCGGCTGAAAATTTTTGCTCTCGACGTTCGACACATATCGGCACAGCGCGCCGATCGCGGACGTCTGCGGAGCGGTGAGCATCGATTCGCCGCGTAACGCTCGCACCGCATTTAGCCCGGCGAGCCAGCCGGTCGCGACTGATTCGACATAGCCTTCGACGCCGGTGATCTGTCCGGCGAAAAAGAGTCGCGGGTTAGTGCGTGTTTCGAGCGATTCATTTAATATCTTTGGGCTATTAATAAATGTATTGCGGTGGATCTGGCCAAACTGTAAAAACTCCGCGTTCTCTAGGCCGGGTATCAGCTTTAGAACCCGCTCCTGCTCGCCGTAACGCAGGTGGTTTTGAAACCCGACCATGCCATACGCGTCAGCCATCATATTTTCCTGCCGTAGCTGCACACACGCCCACGGCTCCTCGCCGGTTTTCGGATGCCGCAAACCCTTAGGCTTCATCGGACCAAACCGCAAAGTCTCAGGCCCGCGTCGGGCGATCTCTTCGATCGGCAGACAGCTTTCGAACCAATGCGTGTCCTCAAACCGCTTGAGCGGGACCGACTTTGCGTGCAGAACTGCGTCAATAAATATCTCGTATTGATCGCGGTCCATCGGGCAATTGATGTAATCGTCGCCGCCCTTGTCATAGCGTGCAGCCTTAAAAGCGACCGACATATCGATCGAATCCGCCGCAATGATCGGTGCGATCGCGTCATAAAAATAAAGCTGATCGTCACCGGTAAATTTCATTATGTCCGCCGTCAGAGCGTCCGACGTCAGCGGGCCGGTCGCGATAATGGTCGGAGTGTGGGCAGCTTGCCCACACGTGTCGGCTGGCAGCCGACACTCCGACAGGCTAGTCACCTCTTCCCGAACGATCTCAATGTTCGGATGAGCCGCGACCCGCTCGGTTATCATCTCGGCAAACTTGATCCTGTCCACCGACAAAGCCGCACCCGCCGGAACGCGTGTCGCGTGTGCCACCTCAAGCACCATCGAACCGCCGCGACGCAGCTCTTCTTTTAACAAGTAAGGTGCCGAACCCGGCTCGTCCGTCTTTAGCGAATTTGAGCATACGATCTCAGCAAGCTTATCGGTGCGGTGCGCGGGCGTCTGCTGTACAGGCCGCATTTCATAGAGCCGAACTTTCGCTCCACTCTCCGCCGCTTGCCAAGCTGCCTCGACACCCGCGAGCCCGCCGCCTATTACATTAATTACATCCATTGCCTTCGATTATAGGTTAAATGCAAAAAGCAAAAAAGGACGGCCATTTGACCGTCCGTGGAAATACACATATGTCAGAACGAATATGTTTAGTCAACGGAAACGCTCGCCGTGCGTTTTCCTGCATAGATCCGTGCCATCGCGCGGCAATTGTCAAACACCTTTGACGTGACCATACCGGCCTCCGGCGTTTCGACCGTCGCGGCGGCACGTCCGGCTTTGATCAGCCAGCCTGTTGCGGCGGCTGTGTTTAGGTCATAGGTCGGTGTCCACTCTTCGTTGATAGGCGTTAGGCCGTCGGCGTCCGTGAGAGCGGCGATCACGAGCAGTTCATTGAGATCATCTTCGGTTAGTGCGGGCTCGATGTCCCACGCGGTTAGTTGTTTTAGTTTGTCGATCGGTTCCATAAAGTAGTAAGTAGTTAGTAGTCAGTAGCCAGTAGCCGGAAGGGAGATTGTCGGTGACCATTAACTGACAACTGGCCCCCGACAACTGTCTAAGCCTTGCTGGCGATCAGCATCGCCAGAGCCGTCGGACGGACGACCTTGGCACCATAGACGTGCAGGCCTTTGACCGCGTCGCCAAACCGCTTTTCGGGTTTGTACGTCTGCAGATCGACGACCTGCTCGACATAGGCAGTCGCCATTGCGTGTCCGGCCATGATGCGGTATTTGGCACCGCTCGTGTTGGGGACGTTGTTCGATTTGAGTATCGAAAAACCGGCGGCCTCGCCGACCTGGCCGTTTGCCAGAGCCGTGTCCGAACGCCGTGTGCCCGCTTTGATAAAACGGTCGTCCTTTAACAGCAGCCCGTGATACCACGCCGGCACAACGACAAAGCGTCCGTCGATCGGCACGTTCGCCTCGTCGAGCAGAACGCCGAGATCGACGAGATACTCGTAAGCGTCGTCCTTCGTCGGCACCTTTGGCGTGCCGAGTGAACCGATCTTGTTATCGCCCGCAACGGCTGCCTCCATCACGCCAGCAAGATAAGTATCGGCCGCGGCACGCAGGCCCCAAGCCGAACGCTGCATCGCTTCGTCCAGCACGTTGACGTTTTGCTGGGCACGGTCAACGCTATCGACGTAAAAGTTAAAATACTTTTGCTGGTTGATCTCTAAACTCTGATCGGCATCAGACAAGACCTCGGGGTCCGCGATGTCAGTGTCTTTTTCATAATCGCCTATCGAAACATCGCCGATCGACGCGATCTTGACCGTATTTCCGGCTTCGCGTATCTCGCCTTCGTAATCGCGGTTACACACATTCGTTTGCCCGTATATGAGATATAGCCGCGCTTGTGACCATCATTAACGGTATGAAGATCGGACGACGGCTTGGAATTTTGGCATTTACGATCGCTAGCACCGAGACCTGTATGTATGTTTTTAACAGCGGGGGTAATATTCCCGCAGCCTATTTCCCTTGGTTTCGCGGCACTGCCGCTGCAGCGATTGTCCTTCTCCTCACGTTCCTTTTCTCAAAGCGGGTGCTCGCATACTGTTGCAGATCTACTTGAGCGTCCCGGTTTCTACCATCTCTTTCACATCCGCTTCGCCGTAACCTGCTTCGAGCAGGGCTTGTTCGACGGGCAGGCCGATCTGTTTTTTGAGCAGGATATTTTCGAGCACTTCGCGTTCGGACATCGGTGCGGGGTCTTCCCATTCGGTAATGAGACGGGTGGTTTCGCGGCCCTCTACACGGAGTGCAAACTCCATCACGTCGGCCCACACGCGGCCAAACGAGGTTTGCCGGTCGCGCACCTTGGCGAGAAAACGTGTCTCGGCTTTCTTGAGCGATTCGCCGCTTGGAAAACCGCCAGTGTTTTGCAGCAAGTAATGCAGCGGCGTGCCGGTGACCGAAGCGATATCGACGCGAAAACCGTCCTTGACGCGGAGGAACTGTTCGAGATGAGCGGCCTCAAAATCGCCAAACCTCGCACCCGGATCGTTCGCGATCCACAGGTGATCGATGCCCGCTTTGAACGGAGCGACCGTCTTGCCGTCCTTGTCGTACTCGACCTCGATCCCGGCGGCCCAGCGTTGGCGGTACGCGGCAAATTCCATCGCGACGAGCATATCGAGCACCGATTTGTTCAGCCCGTCCTGCACCGGGATCGCCGCCTCAAGCTCCGACCGTCCAAGCCGCCCGATGTCCGCGTTGTTGGCAAAATGAAACACCGGCACGATGCCGTATGGGTTAGGAACAGTCCCAGGTCCCATGTCCAAAGTCCCAGGTTTCCCATCCGACGACTTGGGGCTTTTGACTTGAGATCTTGGACTTATTAGCGGCACGAAGTCTTTCGCTTCGGGCAATCCACCCTCGGTCGGTTTTCGCGAAATGTATTTCTCGATGCGGTCGGGGTAAAACAGATTGAGCCGCATGTGTTTGTCAGCGTCGAGCCAATGCTTTGCGGCACGGCGAATGAGCCCGGGCGAATCTTCGTCATAGACGACGCTGATCGCGGCGGCACGGTTTGGGTAAAACACCGCCTCGCCCCGCTCGTTTGGCCAGACAATAATATATGCGTCGCCATTCTTAAGCGTCTCTTTGTGAACCTCGCCTGCACGAGTGTCCATGCGGTTGTTGTGCCAGATGCGGCGAGCGTCGGAGTGTCGGCTGCCAACCGACACATCGTGGGCATTGCCCGCGATATTCTCTGCGTCAATCCCAAAGCCTGTTACCCTCAGCTTGTCACGCACCGCATCGCAGATAACCGGACACAGGTTTAGTGCAAACTCGCGAAACAGCGTGCCAAATGCGTTCTCAAATTTCTGCGTCGCAAAGGCCAGATCGTGATCGCCGTCGTAATACCGCTCGGTCTTGGCATAACGCCCGCCCGCGAGCCTGATATCCGCTAATACTTTCTCAATATCTTTATTCATATATGTTTTGCCGTATGTGTTTAATCAAATCTGTGCATCGACCGCTTGCGGCGGGCTAACATTCGCACCGCGAGGCTTACCGCGTCAATTTGGTCGTCATGGCTGCCGTAGGGAAAGCTGCAAACTTCGTCAACAAAATCGTCGATCCAAGCGCCTTGGACGAGGATCACCTTGCCGTCCTCGGCCAGCCCTGCCCACGAAAGTGCCCGTGTGATCTTGTCCGTATCGACACGGATCGCTTCGATCGGGCGGCCGCGAACTTTGACATCCTGTCGCAGGTCTTGCACGAGTGCCTGACCGTGCAGAGCCTTTTCGATGCCGTGGCTCGTGTTCCTTTCGGCCCGTACTCGATCAATTACATATCTCCGCTGCTCGGGATATTCGATCCTGCGGCAAAAGCCGTCGGCGATATACAGGTTGCCGTTGCGGTCAAACGCACATCGAAGCGAAGCGGTGCGGTCGGATGTGGTTTTGGTCGAAACTGCCAGATCGTAACCGCGTGCCCAGACGAGTCCTTTGGGTGCGGCGGGTACGATATGCCGAAACCACTCGCGTTTGAACAGTCCGCCGTCCGATGGCACAGGCTGCTGCTGATAAAGTGCCGAGAACGAATACGTCCCCTGTTGCCGGCGGATCGCTGCAAGATCCTCAGCGGAATAACGCTCGGGCCACAGAGCTGTGCCGATCTCGCGGCCGAGCGGATCTCCATCTTCGGCTAGAGCCGGCAGATCTACCTTTTCCCAGACCTCGCCTCCGTCGGCTGATCGTTTGAGAAGCCGTCCGGCGAGATCGTCTTCGTGCCAGCGTGTCTGAATGAGGATGATCGCCGCACCCGGTTCGAGCCGGGTGTAAATGTCGTCGTTAAACCAATCCCACGCGTTGTCACGGATTGTCCGACTTTCGGCTTGGGCACGATTCTTTACCGGGTCGTCGATGATGACCAGACTGCCGCCAAATCCGGTGATACCCGCGCCGACGCCGACGGCTTTTACCCCGCCGCGAGCCTCAGTTTCCCATTCGTCTGCCGACCGTTTGTCTTTTGCTAGCGGTAATCGTTCCTCAATGATCGCCCTGATCCGCCGCGAAAAGCGGTTCGCGAGCTTTTGGTTGTAGCTGCCGATTATGATGTTCAACTTTGGGTCCCTCTCAAGCCGCCACGCCGCGTACCGGACGGTGACCGTCTCGCTCTTGCCGTGCCGCGGCGGCATGGTGATGATCAGCCGTTTGCACTCGCCGGTCGTTACGCGGTGCAGGGCCTTGTATAGAAACAACTGGTGCGGCCAATCCCATTTGAGCGGTTTCGCGTTTTTGTCGAGCCAGTTTTGAAAAGCATGTTGTGAGCATTGCGTCATTCGCCGTCCGTTCGATTTCGCATTTCCCTTTTGCGTAGATGGATCTGTAGCAGAACGTCAATGGACTTGCCGACGGTAAAAAAGATGACCGGCAGCACGATGGCAGAGACGATCGTGATCACGTCGCGGGTTTCGAGAGCGGCCATTATCGAAGTGAACGAGCTGGCCCATGCGAGGAATATGTTTTTCGTATCGTTCATAAAACAGATTTGCATCTATAACAAATATTACATAAAATACAATAGTCGGACGATAAAGGGCAAGCCGGTTTTAATGAGATTTATCTCGCCGCTTACATATCGTCCGGCTATGAACTGAGACTAACCGAGCTTTGTAAAAAAGGAAATGTTATTTTGCTGGGATCAACGTATTATGAATAAACTGATGCATCTTTCTCGTATTGACGGATTCCGCCGGTTTTACGGGTTCTGCGGGGCGTCTTTTTTTCTTTTGCAACGAAACCGCGTCACGCGGCTTTAAATTCAACCAATTTAACACTCAATTATTATGAACACCATGCAACATTTATTGGATTTATCACCGCGTACAAAGATCCGCCTTTCCGAGATCGAACGCCTTATCCGCAAACATCGCATCATCATTCCACCGCCGTCACGCCGCACACTCATCGCAATGTGCGAAGACGGCACGTTTGAGACCGCAAGGCGCATGTCGCCCGGCCAAAGCTGGCTCGTCTTTGAAGATTCGTTTTTAGACTGGGTCAAAGGGCTAGACGCAAAGTAAAGATCGCAGGCACAAAACGCGGGAAAATAGGTTAGAATGATGTGCGAAAAACTTTGCACATCACCTATGAAACGATGCCCGGAATGCGGTAGAGATTATAACGACGATTCGATGAGCTTTTGCCTCGATGACGGGTCGGAGCTGCTCTTTGGCCCGGCGAGCGGATCGAGTATCGGCGATGAGCCGCAAACCGCGATACTACACTCGACCGCTGCTCCTTATCCCGCCAAAGGGCCCCGTTACGCGAATGACGGCTCGAGATTTGCGTGCTTTTTGGCGGACGAGAAGTCCGGAGAATGGACCCGTCTCGCGATCATCCCCTTTGGGGGCGGCGCACCCACCTCTGTCATTGAGGTGCCGATCACGACCAGCTCAAGCCGCGGGCCGGTTTGGACGCCCGACGACAAAGGCATCACGTTGATCATCGCGCCCGGCGAACAGCAAAATCTATTACTCCAACCTGTGGATGGCGGGCCCGCAAAAGCGATGACCAACTTCGAAACCAACGGGGTCGCCCGACGCGACTATTCGCGCGACGGCAAACGCATAGCCATTGTCCGTGCCGAGGGGATCGGCAACGCCATAATGATCACAGACTTTCGATAGAGTTTATCTTGTCTCAAAGGAAAATAGATTGTGAATAATTTTTCGAAAAAGGTGACGGTTTTGATCCTGACGCTCCAAGTTGTCGTAATGAGCGTTCCGGCACAGGTTAAGTTTGAGGCGATACCGAAAAATCTTGAACCAAAGTACAAATTTGATTTCACCCGCAACTTTTTTTCGTCAACGGAAGCGCAGAAAGCCGATCTCAAGAAGGCAGTTGCATTGTTGGGAGAAATGGAAAAACGCAAGGGCAGGGTTGCGGCGTCGGCTGACAATTTATTGCAGGCTCTTGAGCTTTCAGACCGTGTGTCTATCGGGTTTTACCGTCATATTATCTACTTTTCACTACTCTATGCGGTGAATACAAGAGACGAGACGAGCAATAGCGAATCGTCGCGTCTGGAATCGGAACTGAGCAAACGAACCAGCTTTTTGCAGCAGGAATTAATGCGGATCGATGAGCGGACATTGGCGCGTTTTATGGCACAAAAGCCCGCCCTTAAGGAATATGCTTTTGTGATCGAATCGGCACGCCGCTATGCGCCGCACACGCTATCGCTCAAAGAAGAAGAATTGTTGAGCGAGGTCGAGCCTCTGACGAGCGACTGGACCGCAGAGCTTTTTCAGCGAGCCGTTGATCGCACGCTATGGGGAAAGGTAAAAGCTGGCAGCGATATGCTCGATGTCTATCAACAGGGACAAGAGATATCAAACAGCCAAGACCGAGCTGTACGCGAAGCCGGTTTTCGTAAGACATACGCTGCCATAGCCTCGCAACGTGACATCTACGCCTTTTCACTCACCCGGCTTATCAAAGCGGCAAACCAGCTCGCACGAGTACGGCATTATAAAGATAGGGCGGACGAAGTTCATTTCGAGATGTTTTTGACCACTGACGAAGTGCGGAACATGTACGAAAAGATCGCCCTCACCGCCGAAACTTACAAGCGCTTTCAGCAGATGCGTGTCGATCGGGTCAAAAAGCAATCGGGGTATGACAAAGTAGAGTTTTGGGATCGAAATTTCACACCGGCGGATTCGCCTTTGCCACGATTTTCAATAGGCGATACAACACAAATTCTAAAAGATTCACTCGCTGTTCTCGGCCCCGAATATTCACGGGAACTTGTGGCTTTGCTCGATCCCGCAAACGGACGCCTTGATATTGTTGGTGGCGAAAACCGCGTACCCGGCGCGTTTGCAAACGGATCTCTAGGCGATCCAAAAAGCATCTTTTTCAGTTTTAATTACGAAGGCTATTTTGACGACCTCGATGCTTTTGCCCATGAGGCCGGACACGCTGTCCATTTTCAGTTGATGGGCAATAATAAGGTCCGGCCGGCATACGGCGACGGCCAAGCGTACTTTACCGAGTCCTTTGCAATGTTTAACGAACTGGTCATAATCGATCATCTCTACACTGCGGAAAAAGATCCTGCACGCAAGATATACTACCTCGAACAGTTCATGACCTATGCCAATTTTCTCTATTCCAATACGATGACCGCCGCTACGGAGCAGGCGATCTATGACAAGGTTGGCGAATCAGACAACACGACGGCTGACGATCTCGATGCGGTGACAAAACGCGTCGGATCGCGGTTTTCGATCTGGTATGACAAACAGGACGAACTAAAAATGCGATGGATGGACATCCACCATTTTTATGATGCCCCGATGTATTATCCCAACTACGTCTATGCCCAACTGCTGGCCCTCAAATATTACGAATTCTATAAAAAAGATCCGAAAACATTCGTCCCAAAATATCTCGACCTGATGCGAAACGGTTTTAACGCCCCTCCGTCCGCCTTGCTGAAAAAATATCTGGCCTTTGACCTTCGCGACCCAAAGTTGGTCTCAAACGCCGTCAGTATCCTCGACGTTAGACTCAACGAACTAGAGGCATTGTATAAAAAATGACCTGTGTAGGGGTTTAGCCAAACAAACGTGGCAATCGGCGTTGCAGGTTTTTCGGCAGAAGGATCTCCATCGCGTCGTCAACGGTGACGATGCCGGCGATGTCGCCTTCGTCGTCGATGACGGGCAGTGCGAGCAGATTGTATTCGGCAATGGTCTGGGCAACGTCCTCGGCGGATTCGGACGGGTGGGCAAAGCGAAATTCGCTTCGCATCACCTCGTCCAGCTTCTTCGTCGGGTCAGCCAGTATCAACGATCTCAGGCTGATCAGCCCGCACAGCCGCCACGAATCTTTTTCCTCCACGACGTAAAGGTAATAGATCATATTTGGCGTCTCCGCCATTTCGCGAAGGCTGCGGATGGTCTCGCCAACAGTCAGATCTTTTGGGAACACAACAAACTCCGTCGTCATCAGGCCGCCCGCCGTGTCGTTGTCAAAATGCATCAGCTCGGCGACATCGGCTTTTTCGTCGTCTTCCATCAGGGCAAAGAGCTGCTCGCTCTTTTCGTCGTCCATTTCGTCCAGCACATCTACAGCATCGTCGGGCGACATTTCTTCGAGAATGTCGGCGGCGCGTTCTTCGTCCATGTCTTCGAGAATGCGGGCCTGCGCCTCAGTGGACATTTCCTCAAGCGTGTCGGCTGCGATCTCGTCATCCAGCGATTCGACGACTTCGGTACGGTGGATCGGCGAGAGCGACTCGGCAAGCTGTGCGATCTCGACGGGGTGAAGCCGCGAAAGTTTGTCTTTAGACGATTTGAGCTGCACCGTAACGGTCGCCGTATCGGTCGCTAGATAACCAACGTCCGCCCAGTCGATCACCTCGACGACCCGGTCGCTGCCGAAAAATCCCTGCGGCATCAGCCGCCGTACAAATCCCTGCAAACTCACATCCGCACCCGTCACACGCCAATCATCGCCCGTGTCGATCAGCTGCACGTCGTTCACCCGCACGACCCGCTTGCCATCGACATCGATGAGCTGATTATCGAGCACATCCTTAGCCAGCATCACCTCGCCGTCGCGTCGGACAAACGGCGTCAGGTCCAGCACCGCCGAAGTCATCCGCGCACCTGCCAGCCCGAGGTCAGTGAAATCACGGCTCGGCATAAAAAAGTTTCGCCGGCGATAACGCGCGACCAGCCCGATGACCGGCGGATACTCTTCGTCGCCATAGCGCACGAGCACGTCTTTGATGACCGCGATCTTTTCGTTGCGGGCGTCAAAGACGGGGCGATTGAGTATCTGCGAGACGTAAAGCATGGTTCGTTAATGGTGAATGTTCAAAGGTGAACGGTGAATTGTAACTCGCTAATTCTTAACCATTCGATTCTACCATTCACCGCTCACCATTCACCATTCATCATTAAGAGGACAACATTGTTAAATAATTTTGTATTTTGTGGAAACCCTTTCCACTTATACATTTCTATTACTTAGGCGATGGAACGCCGGCAGATGCCGGTTCCAACGTGTAGATACCCGTCTGTCAAGATCCAACCAATATGAAAAAAGCCTACCTTACGATCATCCTCAGCCTGCTCACAGTGCTCCCCGCATTTTCGCAGGAACGTCAGCGTTTCTTTGACAATTTTGACACCTCGCGCGGTGTGACGGTCATTCGCCCGGACTTTGTCCCCGTCGGTGCTAAGTCTAAAACTACCACCGCTCCGAAGAACAACAACAAAGTGACGGTTGTTAATGCCAAGTACAACCCGAACGGCAAACAGTTCGTACAGCCGACCGCAATGGTCACGCCTGTTAAACAGACCCGCTCTGCCCGCATGAACGTCTCTGACGGCTATGCCGAGCGTGAGATCGCAAACGCGGCTAGCAAAGGCGGTGCGAGGATCTCTATGGGTTCGTCGTCGGGCATGAAAGGCTTTACGACGGGCGACGCGACGATCGATTCGTACATCGTGGATTCGAGCCGCCGATACGATATCGACCCGCTGCTGATCTACGCACAGATGCACCAGGAATCTTCGTTCAAGCTCAAAGCCTTGTCCAACAAAGGTGCTAGCGGCTTGATGCAGCTAATGCCCGGGACCGCTCGCCGGCTGGGTGTGACCAACATCTACGACCCCAAACAGAACATCGAGGGCGGCATCAAATATATGCGTATGCTGCTGGATATGTTTGGCCAGGACATACGACTCGCTCTGGCGGGCTACAATGCCGGCGAGGGTGCGGTGATGAAATACGGCAACTCGATACCGCCGTACAACGAGACCCGCGAATACGTCCGCCGCATTACGGCACGTTACGCCCAGATCTCGGACGGATCATTTGCACGCAACTACAAACGCGTGAACAACACACAGGCCGCCAAGATGGAACAGAAAGTTTCGCGTCCGCTGGCGGTGTATGAACCAAATCCGGTCGCGATCCGTCTAGCCGACGGACGTATGAGGCTAGTTAATCAATAAAGTTTTGGCTTTGCCCAGGCCAATGCAATATCCCACCGAGAGTTAACCACTCTTCTCCAATATAGTCGAAAGACTTGCGGCTCGTTTGCGATCAAACGGGCCGCGTTTTTATTTTATACGCCGAATTGTTTTAGGTGATGGTCGATGTGTTTGTGGGCGATCACTGCCCATTCTTTTGGGGTCATCGGGCCGAAGAACGGATGTCCGAGACACTCATGTTCAACGGGCAACGTTCCGAGCTTTTGTATCGATTCGAGTAGAAGTGCCCTGTCGCTATCAAAACCCCGAGGTGGCCGTCCAGCCTGTTGCTGATCCATCTCGGCTGACACCTTAACTTCCTTTGGCATCGGCAGCACGTACAGCACCAACGGTTTCATAATGGTGCGCGACATAAATGTGCTGCGATCCGGAACGCTGGCCTCAAAAGGCAGTTCGCCGGCTTGCACGAGGTGCGACATCATCTGATCCGCCGTCATCTTGCCCCACAGCGGAGCTTCATTGCCATTTAACTTGCTCAACCGATTTATCAGACTTGAGCGATCTGATTCATTTCTAATTGTTTTCATAACTATTCCGGGATCCCGACTCGTTTGACCAATTCCTTAAATCGCGGGTCGTCTCGCACGAAATCCCAAGTATATTCAACGTTGAGGTAAAGCATCCCCAGGTCATGTTCCTCAAACGCTTTGTTCAAATATTCAATGGTTTTATCTTTGTCTTTTAGGTTTGCGTAAGCAAAAGCATATGCCATTGCCCGCACATATACGTTCTTGTCTTTTGCATGTTTTTCATTGAGGAATTCTAGGTTTTCTTCCCAATACAGTTTGTTGAAACCATCCCAACTGCCCTTTTCGTAAGCGTCTTTACTTGCTTTGAGTTCTTCAGGTTTGACCCCTTTATTTGCTTTTGCACTAAGCGTATATTCTTCAAAGGCTTTGTCATACTTACCTTGAGCCATATAAATATCACCGTTTATACCGTGGAAAGCCTGTTGATCGGGAAATAGTTCATTGACCTTCTTGTTCTGCAAAAGTGCTTCGTCAAATCGTTTGGCGAAAATCAAATATTTTGTCATTTCCCGATTGATAATCATTGAAAACGGTTCGAGTTCAAGAGCATTTGATAATTCCTTGATCGCTTCATCGTGTCTGCGGCTGAGAGATAATACCTCGCCATGCCACATTCGAGCCGTGGCGTAATTAGGATTGAGTTCAATCGCCCTTTTGTATGCTCGCTCTGCTCCGGCAACATCGTAATCGCCATAAAGCAGGATTTGACCGAGCGAAGCGTGGGCTTCCGCCAGATTCGGGTCGAGTTCGAGAGCTTTTTGTGCGGCTTGCTTGGCTTGCGGCAAATATTCTTTTGTTCTGAAATCGCCGTATGCAGGAATCAAAGCAAAAGTATCGGCTAGTCCGCTGTACGCCAGAGCGTATTTCGGGTCTTTTTCGATGGCTTGTTTGAAAAACACGATCGCTTTTTCAAATTCAGGTATTTGCCGTTTGTTCCAATGAAAACGACCTTGCAGATAAAGTTGATAGGCTTCGTTGTTGTCGGTGTATTTCTTCGCCAGTTTTTGCTCACTTTCGCCCGACAGTTTTAGCTGGAGTTTGCCCACGATCTCGGCGACGATCTCGCGTTGGGTGGTCAATAATTCCGACAGTTTCCGTTCATACTGCTCGCCCCACAAAGACTTGTTGGTGCGGGCATCCACCAGATTGACGCTGATGGTTAAGCTATCGCCCCTTTGCGTGATGCGTCCTGTCATCACCGAATCAACGCCCAATTCTTTCGCAACCACCTGCGGATCGGTTTCTTTACCTTTGTAACGAAAGACCGAACTCGTTGGGCTGACTTTCAGATCAGGCAATTGCGAAAGACGGTAGATCAACGATTCCGCCAAACCATCGGACAAATAATCCGTGTCAGCATCCGAATTCCGATTCTCAAACGGCATCACCGCAATAGAATTTATCGCCGCCGATCCACCGATGCCAAAGTATCGATAGCCAAAGAACGCACCAACGAGCACAACAACCGCAACCACTAACGCAATAAGCGGCTTCTTCCCTCGTCTTGTGTCGGAACCACCTGCGGTAGCGGGTGGTTGAAGAATAGCCGTTTGATCGGTCGTATGTATCTGAGCGCGTGTTGCCCCTTCGCTGTCGAACTGGCCGCCCGCTAACACAGGCGGTTCTGACAAGATCGCCGTTGCGGGCTCATCAGGCGGCGGCACTGAGCCTTGCACAAGCGCATTTCCGTCTTCGAGACAATACAGCAGCGTATCGTCGTAATAATCTCGTCTGCATTCAGGGCATCGTTTCATAAAATAGAACCATGCTTTAGCGATCAGGTGATCATCCGCACGAATCGTCAGGTGCGGTCATGCTAAGAAAGAAATTATTGTCAAATCGAAATACCAAGCTCGCTTTATTTAAAAATCCGCCGAGGTTGCATGCATCACCTTCAGGAATGCAGATATCGCCGCAGGGTTTTGTGCCAGCGGCACAGCCTGCAACGCCGCCTGAACGCAAAGAGTCACCCGCCGGAGGCGGTGTTTGCCGAAAGTCTCTAACGTTGACGAGCCTTACACAAGTTGTATTTAGGGCTATTTCGTTAACTCTGTCATACGAGGACTGATTGTCTGTCCAACCCTGCAGCTTTACGGCACCGCTGGTAGAGATAACGTTGATATGAGAGATCTGTGCGGCGAGTCCCTTGTCTGCTTTGATCTCACCGTAGATCGCGGCCACGATCTGGCTGTCGGCGTTCTTTTCGCACTGTCCAAAAGCGACAGCGTTGATGGTCAATAAAAAAACAAATGTAAAAAGCACTGAGGTAATTTTCGTGGTCATATTTTTCTCCATTTTTTCAATTGCTGGTTGTCAGCATCGAAAGCAGACTAAACCGCGTTTGCTTTCCAAACATGATGGTGCTGCCATCGTGCAGCCAGGCAAGGCGGGAAAAATACTGCCCGGAATCGTTGTTATTCGTTAATCGTTTGGCGTCGCCGCCCGTTGTGGCAATTACCCACACATCGTCTCTATCATCGTTGCGGGCGACAAACCCCGCATACTTTCTATCGTTTGATACGAAAATATTATAATAATAGGCGTTCTTTAACCTAGATATTTCTGAACCCGTCGCCGCACCCGCCGCGACCTTTTTTAATACAGTCTCCGGCGGCAAACCGCTTGTCTTTTCTGACTCGGCAATAATAAGTCCATTCTCATCTGCCGTCCATCCGATTAACCGCATTGTGACGCCGGTCTCATAGAAATTAGCGGTTTGACCGGTCGCGGTGTCGATAATGGCGAGGCCGAGTACCTTTTTTCCGCTCTCGGAGGAGCTGTCTTTTTTGGTCGAAAATGCCAGACGCTTTCCGTCCGATGACCAGATCGGACAAGCGTAACTCGTGCCGCCATCGGTGTTTGCGGTCAACGCGGATTCCGACCCGTCGCGGACATTTACGGCCCAGATATTCTGGGCTCCATTTTTGTTCGAGATATATGCAATACGCGAGCTGTCCGGCGACCATGCAAATGCGTTTGTCTGGATATGATTGTACGGCGAGACCGAGTATCCCGGCGTCGGTATTCCGCCCGCAGCCAACTTTCGCTCGCCGCCGCCGTTGGGGTTCGCGACCATCAGCTCAGGCACATCGCCCGCCTTTCGCATAAACGCGATCAACGCTCCGTCCGGCGACCACGCCGGTAAAAAACCCGCCTCGCTAATAGTAGTTGCCGGATCGTCACGCGATCTCAAACCTTTGACGAGTATTGTGCTCTCGAGCAGCTTGTTGCCGCGGCTGAGATTTTTTGCCGATTGAAAGACCATCCTTTGACCGTCCGGCGAGATGTCGGGCCACAATTCGGAGTTTACGTTTCGTGAGACGGGCGATTCGACCTTGTCGTTGAGGTTTACACGCCAGATAGTCGATTCTTCTTTGGCGGAGCTGACAATGACCGAGTTGCCATCGGGCGCGGCATCGACAACGATGCTGTCCGTTTCGGACGACGTGAGGCGCGTTGGCGTGCCAGATCCGGCGACAAAAACCTGAAACACACCATCAACCGACGCGCTGTAATAAAAACGCTCTTTTTCCGGCAGCCAAGCGACTCCGCTGATCTCACCGGTGCCCGAGGTTATGGAGGTTGGTTTTGCGGCGGACAGGTCGCTGGTAAAAAGCTCCCAAGAACTGTCTTTTTGCGTGATAAAGGCAAGCGTCTTTTCGTCAGGCGAGATACTCGCCCAGATAAGTTTGCCCTTCTGCGGGTCAAATGATGTCGTCTTTTGTGACTGGCCCGATGTAACATCCATTGCGTAAAGGTCGCCTTGTGACTGGTAATAGATCTTGCCGCTTGTCGCCCACCGGCGAAGCTGAAAACTACCGTCGGCGACCGCACCTACCGATCTTGGCGTGCCGCCGAGAGCCGAGACACGCCAGATGCCGGTCGAATTTCCCTTGCCGTCCGCGATAGTGCCTTTTTGCGAAAAGAACGCAAGCTCATCGCCCTTTGGCGACCATATCGGATCCTGGTTTGAAAAAGCGTCATTCGTTACCTGTATCGCCTCGGTCGAAGTGGTCTGTGTGACCCAGATATTTTTTGCTGACGATTTTGTCGAAGAAAATGCGATCATCTTGCCGTCGGGTGAAAAGCTGGCGTTGCTAAACAGCTCGCCCGGCGCGCTCGACCAATTGGCGATCTCAGTCGTTTTCAGATTGCCCGCGATCGCATTACTCGCCGATCGTGGCCGAAAATACCAAATGCCGCCGACCAATAAACCAACGATCGCGATAAAAACGATCGCATGCAGCAATGTAAATCTGCGTGTCGCCGAGATCCTTTCTGTAAATGTCGAGCGCGGCCCTTCTGCTCCGGTCACCTGAGCGGGTATCGATTGGTCGGCGGTTTGATTGAGCTTTGCCTCAAATTTTAGTTCATCCCTCAGGTCCTGCAGGTCGATCTGTAGGTCTTTGACGTGCTGATAACGGTGATCGCGGTCTTTTCTCAGCGTTTTATCGACGATGCGTTCCAGTTGGCGTGGTAGAACGGGAGCGGCCAGTCGCAGGGCCGTCGGCTCGTCTTTTAATATCGAACTGATGACATCGAGGTGAGATTCGCCGTCAAACGGACGCTTTGACGTAAAAAGCTCATACAGCACTATCCCTAGGCTAAAAATATCGCTACGCGGGTCGAGAGTATGTCCGCGAGCCTGTTCGGGCGACATATACGCCGCTGTGCCCATTATCATTCCAGGTTCGGTGTTAAATTGTGCCCGTGTTTCGGCCTCAGCCTCAGCGGTCTCGACGTTTTTCTCTGTAAGTTTTGCCAACCCAAAATCGAGCACCTTAACGACGCCATCGTCGCGGATCATTATGTTGTCGGGCTTGATGTCGCGGTGGATGATGCCTGCTTCGTGGGCTGCGGCGAGAGCGGTCGCGACCTGTAAAGCGATGCCCAGTGCCTCATCGATGCTCATCGACGCCTCACGCATACGGTTCCGCAGCGTCTTGCCCTTGATATACTCGGTCGCGATGTATTGCGAGTCGTCAAAACTGCCGATCTCAAATACGGTCAATATATTTGGGTGATTTAGAGCCGACGCGGCCTTAGCCTCCTGCACAAACCGCCGGACCCGCTCGTCATCGTCCGCGACCTCGGCGAGCAGTATTTTGAGCGCGACCTGCCGCTCGAGCTTGGTGTCCTCGGCCAGAAAAACCTCGCCCATCCCGCCTGCACCGATACGGGAAATGATCTTGTAGTGCGAAATAGTTTCGCCCGCGTTTGGCATCGTGTTTGTTCGGGGAATTATAGCATTGTGAATGCTGAATTTACGACGAAAGATTGCGATACCGGCTACTTGCGAAACCGCATCCGGCAAACTCTCGTATTACCAAGTCTATTGATCGATACTATCGCACTGAGTAAAACTATCGAATCTCGTAATTTGGCTTGATATTGGCCCGGAATAAATTCATAATTTTCTCGACCTTCTTTTCAAAACAGTCTATTTTTAGGAGCTTTGCCGTGCATAAACTGCGTTTGTCGTTCGTCCTCGTTTGTCTGTCGTTTTCAGTGGCAGCGACCCTATTTGGCCAGCGTCCATCAAGCCCGCCGGCGGCTTCGCCGACACCTGCGGGTAATGCGACAAGCACGACCGCTGTACCGGCCAGTCCGACGCCGACCGTTGCTCCGACACCGCCTCCGCCGCCCGATCCGATGGGGACGCAAGCGTTTGCCGGCATGCGGTTTCGTTCGATCGGCCCGGCAACCACGTCGGGACGCGTGTTGGCATTTGCTGTCGATCCAAATGACCGCGCGAAATACTACGTCGCGGTAGCCTCCGGTGGCGTTTGGAAGACGGTCAACGCGGGCACGACGTGGACACCTGTCTTTGAAAACGAAGGTGCTTTCTCGATCGGTGCGATCGCCCTCGACCCTAAAAACCCCTCGACCGTCTGGGTCGGCACGGGCGAGCGCAACAGCCAACGCAGCGTCGGTTATGGAGACGGAGTCTATCGTTCGGATGATGGCGGACGCAGCTGGCGTAATATGGGCCTCAAAACGTCCGAGCACATCGGCCGGATCGCAATTGACCCGCGCGATAGCAACGTAGTTTTCGTTGCCGCACAAGGCCCGCTGTGGTCTTCGGGCGGCGAACGCGGCCTGTATAAAACGACCGACGGCGGTAAAACTTGGAAAGCCGTCATCCCCGGCACCGAACACACGGGCGTGACCGATGTCGTTATCGACCCGTCAAATCCCGACATTATGTACGCCGCGACATGGCAGCGTCGTCGGCATTTTTACACGCTGATCAACGGCGGGCCTGAGAGTGCGATCCACCGATCGGTCGATGGCGGAAATACTTGGACACGTCTGCGTTCGGGCTTGCCTCCGGGCGATCTTGGTCGTATCGGTCTGTCGATCTCGCCGGCAAAAACGGACGTTGTATATGCGACGGTCGAGGCAAGCGGCGTGCTGAGCGGGATATTTCGCTCTAACGACCGCGGCGCCACATGGGAACGGATGAGCTCGCAGATCGCGCAGGGCATGTACTACGGCCAGATCGTGGCTGATCCGCAAAATGTCGATCGTGTCTATATCCCTAACGTGCAGTTTCAGGTTTCTGATGACGGCGGACGCACACAGCGAAATCTCGGTGAACGCCTAAAACACGTTGATAACCACGGCATCTGGGTCGATCCGAAGAATACCGATTACATCCTCGTTGGTTGTGACGGCGGCGTTTATGAGAGCTTTGACCGAGGCTCAAACTGGCATTTCAAGGCAAATCTGCCGGTCGCGCAGTTTTATGATGTCACCGTCGATACCGCAGTGCCGTTTTATAACGTCTATGGCGGCACGCAGGATAACAACTCGCTCGGCGGCCCGGCTCGTACACGCAGTACGGCGGGGATCGTCAATTCCGACTGGATCGCCACCAACGGCGGCGACGGTTTTCGCTCAGTGGTCGATCCAACCGATCCGAACATCATATACGCCGAAAGCCAAAACGGCGGACTCGTGCGGTTTGATAAACGAACGGGCGAACGGGTCGGCATCGCCCCGATCGAGGGTACAGGCGTCGAGTCGCAGCGTTACAACTGGGATTCGCCGATCATGATCAGCCCGCACTCAAATACGCGGCTCTATTTTGCTGGCCACAAACTCTTTAAATCGGACAATCGAGGCGACGACTGGAAAGTGATCAGCGGTGATCTCTCACGCGGGCTCGACCGCAACGCTTTGCCCGTGATGGGCAAGATCTGGGGTCCCGACGCGGTTGGTAAAAATCAATCGACGGCACTTTACGGCAATGCTTCAGCGGTCTCAGAATCGCCTAAAAAGCAAGGCCTGATCTATGTCGGAACTGACGACGGGCTCATCCAGATTACCGAAAACGACGGCCAAAGTTGGCGTAAAGTCGATAAGATACCGGGCGTGCCTGAGAATTCCTACGTTCATCGCGTCCTTGCGTCGCAGCACGACGCAAACACCGTCTATGCCGTTTATAACAACCACCAGAACGGCGATTTCAAACCGTATCTCGTTAAGAGTACGGATGCCGGACGGACGTGGACTTTGATCACCGGCAAGCTGCCGGAGCGCGGCTCGCTCTATGCGATCGCCGAAGATCATGTAAACCCAAATCTGCTGTTCACGGGTTCCGAATTCGGCTTTTTCTTCACGGTTGACGGCGGCAGCAAGTGGGTTCAGCTCAAGAGCGGCCTGCCGACGATAGCGGTCCGCGACATCGCAATTCAAAAGACCGAAAACGATCTGGTTCTTGGTACATTCGGCCGCGGGATCTACGTGCTGGATGATTATTCGGCTCTGCGTCAGGTCAGCAAAGAAGCTATGGAAAGGCAATCGGCTCTTTTCCCGGTCAAAGACGCTCTGATGTATGTGCGGTCAAACGTCTCGCTCGCCGGTTCGCAGGGAGCATCATTTTACACGGCACCAAACCCTGCATACGGCGCGACGTTTACCTATTTTCTAAAAGAATCGCCAAAAACCTTGCGGCAAAAACGCCAGGATGCCGAACGTGCGGCCGAGCGAAATAAGACGACTGCAAAGTATCCGTCGATCGCTGAGCTGCGTGCTGAGAGTGAAGAAGAAGCTCCGGCGGTTATCTTTACGGTCACGGATTCCGAAGGCAAGATCGTCCGCCGCTTGACAGCCCCCGCCGGTGCCGGTATCCAGCGAACGGTTTGGGATATGCGTTATCTGCCGCCGTCGATCTCACCCGCGCCGCAGGGCCCGCCGCCCGATGGCGGTTTTGGCGGCGGATTTGGCCCGCAGGGTTCGCTCGTTATGCCTGGTAAATATAGTGTTTCGATGGCGATGCGTGTGAACGGCGTGGTCACATCGCTGCCGGGTTCGCAGAGCTTTGACGTGACGGTCGAGGGCAAGGAAAATATGACGCCGGGAGATGCTGCGTTCCTCGCCGAATTTCAACGCAAAGTCTCGACACTCCAGCGGTCGGTGATCGGTGCGAACTCAGCCGCAACCGAAGCCAAAACCCGTATCGGTCTGCTAAAACGCGCGGCAAATGAGGCTCCGGTCGATAACAAAAAGCTGATCGAGCAAGCCGAGGCGTTTGATAACGAGATCGATGCTCTGATAAATGCGATCCGCGGCGGACGCGAAGACTCAGACATTCCACCGCCGTCTATTGCCCAACGCGTCGGCAATATCGCCGGTACGATACGGCTTTCGACCATCCGTCCGACGCAGACGCAGCTTACTCAATATGACCTGTCGATGGCGGAGTTTGGTCCTGTGTTGTCGAGATTGAGGACGCTCATCGATGTCAGTTTGCCAGCGTTTGAAAAAACGCTCGAAGCCGCCGGTGCCCCGCTCACGCCGGGGCGGTTGCCGCAATAGTTGCCGACCGGGGCATCATAACAAGCAAACAGCCCGACGAGAGATCGCCGGGCTGTTTATTTTGTTGCCCTGAAATTAAGGGCATCGTTTCATAAATTTCTATTCCGGGATCCCGACTCGTTTGACCAATTCCTTAAATCGCGGGTCGTCTCGCACGAAGTCCCAAGTTTTATTTATCTTTAGTTCGGTCAAATCCCGTTCACGCTCGTCATACGCTTTGTTCATATATTCGATCGTCTTATCTTTGTCTTTGCCCTAGATTTAGCCTATTCCGACAGATTCATCCGTTTCAGCAGATCCTTAAACCGCGGGTCGTCTCTGAGAGGATCCCAAAATGGGTCGACCTTTAGCTGGTGCATGTCCCAGTCTCGCGCCTCGAACGCTGTTTCAAGCTCGGCGAAGGCGTTTTCTTTGTCGCCAAGCGCGACGTAGATCATACCGATGCGGTAAGACATTGCGTAACCCGTTTTCTTTATCGCGTTGAACCGCGCGAGCAGTTCCATGGCCTTGTCGTGGCTCCCCGATTTTGCGTACGCATATCCGGCATCGCGTAGGGCGGGTTGATGATTCGGGCTTTTTTGCAGCGTTTCCTCGCAGAGTCTTATCGTCTCTGAATACATCCCGTTAGCGTTGTACGCCTGACTGGCTACCCAACGGGTGATGGGAAAGGCCGCGTCGAGTTCGTACATCTTTTTTGCCTGCTCCAGCGACTTGTCGTACTGACGCTGATACAGGTAGACTCGGGCCAGAACGGCACCAGAAACAAGGTCGAGTGGATCGATCTCAAGCGCGCGATTTAGTTCGGTGATGGCTTCGTCAAAGCGCCCCTGGGGGGTAAGGAAAAGCTGACCGTAGCGGAGATGCGCGTCAGGGCTGTTCGGGTTGAGATCGATGGCTCGTTTGAACTCTCGCTCCGCTTCACTCCAATTGAATTCGTAGGCCACCAGTGTATTTGCCAACGCCACGTGAGCCTCGGCGAGTGTCGGATCAATGTCGATAGCTCTCATTGCAGCCGCCTTTGCCTGCGGATAAGACTCTTTCGGTGTCATGTACGGATACGACGGCATCTGATTATATGCATCCGCGATCCGCGCGTAGGCGAGGGCGAATTTGGGATCGAGGTTTGTCGCTTGGCGGAAATAATCGACAGCCTTAGCTACATCTTCCTGGGTACGTTTGGCGAAGTGGTAGCGACCCTTCAGATAGAGCTGATACGCTTCGTTGTTGTCGGTGTATTTTTTAGAAATACCGGTCTCATCGCTTTTTAGTTTGAGTTGAAGTTTTTGCGTGATCGTCATTGCTATCTCGCGCTGGGTTGCGAGCAGATCTGACATCTTGCGTTCATACTGCTCGCCCCACAGCGACTTGTTGGTCCGGGCATCCACGAGCTCGACCGTAGTGTTCAGATTGTAGCCCCGCTTGGTCAGGCGTCCGGTCATCACTGCATCTACGCCAAGTTCGGAGGCGATCTTGGCAACA